>JAKSMX010000013.1 GCA_024400305.1 Bacteroidales bacterium
TTATCGATATATTTCTTTGATTGTCAGATGTTTAATTTATAGAAGTCCCCTCAACTCATTTCGCTGCCGTTATTTCCGTCTTCAAAAAACGCAACAGGTCTGCAAGAGCTTTTGCCTTCTCTTTCTCAAAACGTTTTCGGTAACAAAACGCCTCAACTTCAATTGACGTTCAGCGGTAGAGCATGTGGCAAAAGCACTTGCCTGAAGCACCCTGCCAACGTTCACGGCATTGAAAAACACTCACGCTTAAAATGAAAAATCGGAAAATCGGGGAAAACATAACGCTCAACAACAAAAACACACCACAAATAATTTTTCCCAACCGTCTGTCAAAAAAATTCACTACTTTTGCAATCCTAACACATTAGGTCACATGACAATCGACGACATACGCAAAATTATCGCTCCCAATGAGCATCGCGAACTTGAACTTAAAAAGACCACTGGCGAGTTGAAAGACGCCATGCATTCGGCTTGCGCATTTCTGAACACCGACGGCGGCTGGCTGATTTTCGGAATTGCTCCGACATCACTCAATATTGTTGGTCAGGAAGTCACCGATAACACCCAGCGTGAGATGGCCAATGCACTGAGCGGATTCGAGCCAGCTGTTAATGTCCGCGTGGAGTATGTCGATGTGCCGGAACATCCCGGCAACAAAGTCATTGCAATAAATTTCGACGGCTGGGTGTGGGGGAAAGAACCATACACATATCATGGCTGTCCATATATCCGAGTTGAAAGCACGACGAAGCAGATGCTGCGTCAGATGTTTGAGGAACGTCTGAAAGCCGCAAAGCCGCACAAGTTCGGATGGGAAAAGCAGGTGGCTGATGACTATACTGTAGATGATTTGGATGAGAATCGTATCAGGGCAGCAGTGAAGTTTGGCGTAGAGAACGGGCGTATTTCCCCAACAGCACAAGGTGCGACCATCGAAACCATTTTGGAAAAGTTGAATCTCATGAAACAGGGTATGCTGACTAATGCAGCAGTGATGTTGTTTGCTAAAAACACAAGCGACTATCCTCAATTGTTGATTAGGCTGGCACGTTTCAAAGGAACTGACAAACTTGAATTTATTGACAATAAACGTGTAAAAGGCAATTTCTTCGATTTGCTCGATGCAAGTATGGAGTTTGCATACAGACATCTGAATATCAGCGGCAAAATTGTTGGATTACACAGAGAAGATAGACTGGAAATCCCCATTCCTGCACTGAGAGAAGCCCTTGTCAACGCTTTGTGTCACAGAGTTTACGACAATCTTGGTGCAAGTGTTGGTTTTGCCATCTACGATGACAGAGTGGAGATAGAAAATCCCGGCCGTTTCCCCGAAGGTCTTACCACAGAAAACATCAAGGAATCACACAAGTCATTACCTTACAACCAACTTATTGCAGAAGTCTTGTACAAGACATCATGGCTTGAGAGTTGGGGCACAGGAGTTCGGAGAATGTGTGATGAATGCTTGAAATACAAAATTCCAGAGCCATATTATGAGATTGGTCAGGGTTTCGTGACTATTATATTCAAAAAGGGTGCTTCTGCAAGCGAAAGTTGCGTAAGTGATTGCAGAAGTCAACTATCTGATAGACAATGTAAAATATTGGATTTTATAGATACCAACAATCATATTACTGCAAGTCAAATTGCAGAAGCCTTGCATATAAGCGTCAGAACAGTTTCAACCGAAATATCTGTCTTGCGCAGCAATGGATATATTGAAAAGTCGGGCAAAGATAATAAGAGTCCTTGGTTGGTACTGAAAAAAACTGATTAGTTTGAGGAAAGACTCGCCTGTAAGCAACTTGTCTAAAAACGCTCACTCTTAAAAATGAAATATCGGAAAAAAATAAAAAAGAAATCACTTTAAATCAGAGTGTTATAGTTTTTTATAAAGGTTAAAAAGGAAGTTTACGTCTCTCAACCAAGCCCCTCGTAGCAAAACGGTCCAGGCGGTGAAGCGGTGTTCCTCACTCTTCCGCTTTGTCGGCGTTCCATGGCTGGCAAGGGCTTCGCGAGCGGCTGCAAAAAAAATCTCCACCCCTACGGGGTAGTATTTTTTATGCGCCGCCCTTGCCAGCCACCGCGCTATGGCGCTTGGAACCGCCGCCAGCACGCTCCATCGTTCGTCACTCGCGGCTTCCCCTGGCACCCTTGACCCATTTCAGCGGTGCGCTACGCGCATCTTTTCAAAGGGTGCCAGCCGCCGCTTTAGTTATAGCGCGCCGCCGTGTCGCCTCGCTGGTGGCTGCAGGCAAAGCGGCAATGAAGCTCCCGTCTCTTATGAAGGTTGTTCGCCGCATTTGCCTTTGCCACCTTACTGCCAGACGCCCTCATGCAGCCCTTGACGCTTACGTCTTCTCTCAACGCACCATGGTAACAAAACGCAGCCGTTTCCAAACAATGGTTTTCATCGGGCTGCATTCCGGGCTTTTCCTGGCAGAGCGAGGCTCCGCGCGCGGCGCGCGCCACCCGCATTCAGGCACATCTGAACATGACGCTCTCACCCCGCTTGTCGGCTTCTCGTGTTTATTAGGAAGCGCGCGCCATTTTCACCGCAACTCCGTGAAAGGAAAGTGCCCTCGGTGAAAGTCGGTTTTCAACGTCTTCAGTGACATTACGGTTCACTCTATCACCAAAAGCCCCGACGGAAACGGAAAGTGTACGGTCTTGTCATCAGTTTTCGGTATCAATCAGTTCCCAGACTTACGTTTACGTCATTCCCAAAACGCACCTGCTTACATTACGGTTGATTTTTAATGGTTTTCGGTGGCAAGTGCCAGACTTCGTTACGACTTCATTACGCTGTCCTGCATTCCGCAAAGCTCCATTTCGGACGGCTTCATTCGTCTCCACTGCGTCAGGCACTTGCCCTTGACGGTTTCTCCTTACTTGACGGTTGTTTTTTTGAAGTTTCCGTTTCTGTTCAAGGTTCTCGGTGAGCAAGAGCCTTCCTGCGTTCCGCCTTCATATCGCCGACGCTGTTCCGCTACGCTCCACGGCTTACGGCGTATTACGGCTTCACTCCGTCAGGCACTTGCATCAAGCATCTTCTTCTATTGACGGTATTTTACGGCTATCGTGATTTTTAGGTTTCCGTCTCTCAACAACGCACACTGCAAGACCTTCTGCTTCGAGGGGCTTCACTCCGCAAGCTGCGTTTCGCCTCACTCGCAGAAGCACTTGCAGTTCAATCGTGACATGACGGACTTTTTTGAAAGTTCATGCTTCTTTTGATGGTTATCGTTGGCAAGAGCCATCCTGCGTTCCGCCTCCATCGCCGCCAGCTGTTACGCTGCGCTCCACGGCTGACGACTGATTCCGGCTTCACTCCGTCAGGCACTTGCATTAAGCACCTGCTTCTATAAACGCTTTTTAATTACTTGAAATTTAAGGTGTTACGTCCCACCCAACCCACCCCCACGAAGTATCTGCTGCCATGAAGTTTCCTAATATCGGAATATCGAAAAAAAAGAATGTTATCGGCAAAACAAAAAAAAGCAAAAACGCTTCTTCAGGAAAAAAATAACAAATAAAATCATAATGCAAAGTTAGCTCGTAAAGTTTGCCTGTCAAGGCCAAGCCCTACGGGTTTTTGAAAAAAAATCTCCACCCTTCCGCAAGCTACAGGGTAGTATTTTTTTTCAAAAAGCCTTGACTGTCTGCACTTTACTTCGCTGAAAAAGCATTATCATTTTATTTTTGCTTTTTCTTTTGGTTTCGTTTCAAAAAAATTTTTGGGGGGCATTCGCGTTGCTGTGGCTTCGCGTCGCAGTCGCTTCGCGTCTCTGTGGCTTCGCGCCATCGAGGGCTTGCACCTCTGGGTTTGTATAATTTAAGTTTAACAATAAAAAATTGAATATCATGAATTTAGCTATCGTAGGCAGCAGAACCTTTGACAACTACACTTTGTTGTCTGAATCAATCAAGAACCTTCAGGACTTCGACCTGATTGAAAACATCATCACTGGCGGCGCAAAAGGCGCAGACTCATTGGCTGCAAGGTTTGCGGCTGGGCATTCCATTGAGTGCATTGAGCTTCTTCCCGACTGGAGGCACTATGGCAGAGGCGCAGGGCTTGTCCGCAACAAGCAAATCATCAGCCTGTGTGACCTGTGCATCGCCTTTTGGGACGGTCAGTCCAAAGGCACCAAAGCCGATATCGCTCTTTGCGAGAAGATGGGCAAGCCTTGCCTGGTGGTCAGCTTCTGATGCACATTCCAGCACGTCCAAGCACATTCCGACACCGCCTTTGTCGGTGTCAGAATGTGCCACGGTTATGTTGACTAACTTTGTCACCGAAACACAAAAATTCAACAAATATGGATGCCGTTTTTCATCAGAATTTCACTCCAGCGGCCGACACGCTTTTCAGACGTGTTTTTCGCACATTTCTAACCCGGATTCCACGCAATACTTCCGATATGTTTTCCCCATACCAACCATATACCAACTATATACCAACTCCAGTGTTCTCCTCCCGGATTCGCCACTGGCTCAAAACACCAAACAGACACCAAATGTCGCACTCCAAAATGACGAAAATTTCACCCCTAATAGGCATCTTTTTTCTCCTTTTCATATTCGCGGCTTCGCCGCTTCATGGCCAGACCGTCGGAGCGTTCCCGACCGATATGCTGGAGATACCTGCCGCCATCCAAGACCGATCCGAGACCGTCATCCGACACAAAGGCTTCACCTTGTCGTATAACTCCGACTGGCTTATTCCAAACTGGGTCGCCTACGAGCTGACAGCTGAAGAAGCCGAAGGAACTGAACCACGCTCGACAACCTTCACCATCGACCCGGGTTTGGCTTCCTTTCAGTCAGCCACCGCCGCCGACTACACCAACTCCGGATTCGACCGCGGACACATGGCACCTGCCGCAGATATGTCATGGAGTGCAGAAGCGATGAGAGAATCATTCTACACCACCAACATCTGCCCACAGAATCCAGCCTTGAACCGTGGAGCATGGAAGTCACTCGAAGAAAAAGTCCGCCGCATCGCACAGGAATATGGACGTGTTTTTGTCGTCTGTGGCCCAATAGTTGATGACGACCACAAGACAATAGGACAGAATCATGTCACCGTCCCGAACTATTTCTTCAAAGTCTTGCTGCTGGTTGACGGCTGTGATGTTGCCGCCATCGGCTTTATCTACCCGAATATGAAATGCAATTACCCCACGTCGTTTTACGCAAAATCGGTTGACTGTGTGGAGGACATCACTGGAATCGACTTCTTTCCAAAGCTACCCGACCACATCGAGAACCGCATCGAAGCAACCTTTGATTTCTCCGAGTGGTAACACATCATCACAAGCACATTCTTGCACATTCTTGCACATTCCGACCACATTACACCGAAACTTAAAGTATAGGTTTAAGTTTCGCTGTATCTTTGCATTCGGTTTCAGGTAGGTACCGACCCGATGGCGCACCGGTCAAAGCCAGACAAGTCCAATCCTGCTGAATATCCACCAAAAACCAAAATTTTTATAAACACTCAAAAACCAAAATTACCATGGGTACAATCAAACAAGGTATTCTCGGCGGCTTCTCCGGCAAGGTCGGAACCGTCGTCGGCGCGTCCTGGAAAGGGATCGCCTACATGCGCTCCATGGCGCAGTCAGTCAAGGACAGACGTTCGTCACGTCAGGTGGCGCACCGCGCCAAGTTCGCGATGCTCATCGACCTGCTCAAGCAGTTCTCAGACTTCATCGCAATCTCCTTCAAAGAATATGCAAAAAAGATGTCTGAGTTCAACGCGGCTTTCCAGATCAACTACAACAACGGCATCATCAGCGGCACCTATCCGAGCCTCACCATTGACCCGTCAAAGATGGTGGTCGCCCGCGGCTCGCTCACTGGTGTCCCTTCGGCGACGGCAGAAATCAGCGGCGGCATGGCGAAGATTTCCTGGGCCGACAACTCCGGCGAGGGCGACGCATCCGCAACCGACAAGGCTCTCCTTGTGTTCTACAACATCACGAAAGACCAGGTCGTGGCATTCGCCAACACGGGTAAGACACGCTCCAACGGCTCGTATTCGACGAGCATCGCCGATGCCTGGGCCGGCGACTCTGTCGCCTGCCACCTCGCATTCCGGAAGGCCGACGACTCCGCCGTATCTGATTCAGTCTATGCCGGAACGGTAACGCTCCCGTCAGAGTAAGTCACTGAAAAGTAATCACTAACAACTAAAAACCAGAAATCATGGGAACAATCAAGAAAGGCATCCTCGGAGGTTTCTCCGGCAAGGTTGGGACAGTCGTGGGCGGAAGCTGGAAGGGCATCGCCTACATGCGCGGACAGGCGCAGTCAATCAAGAACCCACGCAGCGAAAGACAGGTGGCGCAGCGCGAGAAGCTGAAATTCATCGTCAAGGCCCTCAAGCCGTTCGAGAACATCATCAACCTCGGCTTCAAATACGCCAACATCTCACCGATGAACGCAGCCGTATCGTACAACATCAGAAATGCGGTGGCTGGCACCAACCCGAGCTTTATGCTCGACTACCAGAAATTCGTGTTCAGCAGCGGCAGACTCCCGTCAGTTGTTGCAGCCGAGGCTTCGGGAGGCTCCAGCGCGATAACAATCGACTTCGAGTATGTCACCGGCGCTGACACGGACATCGCCGTGGCGGTCGGCATCAACAAGACGACAAACGAAGTTGTGGTCTGTGAAGACGCGGAGAACATAAGGGGAAATGCCTCCACGACCCTCACGACCCCCGCGTCATGGAGCGGCGCACAGGTCGCCTGCTACGTCTTCTTCAAGTCAGCCGACGGCAGGGATGTGTCCGACTCGTTCTACGCCGGGACAGCGACAGCGTAACAATCCACAAATCCACATTTGGAACACCCAAGCCGTCCGCCCCGGCGGACGGCTTTTTAAACACCTCAAATCCCTCAAATCCCTCAATTACCTCAAACACCTCAAATTCCTCAAACTCCTAATCACCTAACCACCTCATGAAAACCTCTCAAAACGGAATCACGCTAATCAAGTCATTTGAAGGCCTACGCCTGTCAGCGTACCGCTGTCCGGCTGGACACCTCACCATCGGCTACGGTCATACGTCAAACGTCCATGAAGGTATGACAATAACAGAACAGCAAGCCGAAAAACTCCTGAAGCAGGACATCTATTTCGCCGAACTCGCAGTTGACATGCTCGGCAAACTCACACAGAACCAATATGATGCCTTGGTCTCGTTTGTCTTCAACGTCGGAAACAGAGCCTTCTCGTCCTCGCGGCTCCGCCGCTACGTCCTCGCCAATCCGAATGACCCTGCCATCCGTCAGGAGTTCCTCCGCTGGATTTACATCACCGTCAAAGGCAAAAAGCAGGTTTCAAAAGGCTTGCAAAACCGCCGTCATGCGGAATCCAATCTTTATTTCAATACTGAAATCTCCTAATATCGAGATACCGAAAAACTAAATACCTTAAACACCTAAACACCTCAAACACCTATGACCTTCGACCTTACCCAAATAATCCTCGCCATCACCACTTTGCTTTCCCTTTGCGGCTGGTTCGTCAACGGACGCAAGCATCGTAAGGAGACCGAAGCCATCGATGCCGACAACAAGCAGAAAGAATTTGAACTCGGCAAGCAGTACATCGGCGAGTTCAAGGAAAACATTGTCAAACCGCTCCAAACCGAAATGAAAGGACTGAAAAATGAAGTCAAAAAGTTACACAAAGCAATCGATCGTGTCAACGATTGTTCTCACCGCGATAATTGCCCTGTCCGCGCAGAGTTGCAGAAGCAGCAAGCCGCTGACGACAACAACCCAGAGAAATGACAGCACAATCATTATCGAGAAGATGAGAGACACCACCATAATAATTCCGCCGGATTCCGCCTGGCTTAAAGCCTGGCTCCAGTGCGACAGCACTGGCAACATCCTCATGCAGCAGCTGGAATTGAAATCCTCAAATTTCGTGATGCCGATGGCACGTCTGGAATACATTACGCCATCCGGCGCAATCCTCTCTCTCGATTGCAAAACCGACAGCCTTGAAATGGTCATCCGTCTGAAGGAAAGAACCATCCGGCATCTTCAACAATCCCAGACCACACAATACATCGAAGTTGAGCGCAAACTTACATGGTGGCAGCAGACCCAAATCCATCTCGGCAGGGCGTTGCTTGTTTTGCTCGCCGCCGCAGTGGTTTATGCCATTGTCAAACTAAAACATTAATCACTCTAATGACCTTAATCACATTAATCACCTTAATCTCCTAACACCCTAATTGACACCTTTCAGCCCATTCCGACCACTTTTCTCTCCCACCTTGCATCACGTCAATAAAATTCACTATCTTTGCACTGCTAAAAAATTTTTTAAGAGCTGCTTCCATAGCTCGATTGGTCAAGGTGGCTATGCTCCGGCACTCAGCCGGAGTTCATCCCAAACAGTTTTTTCACACTGCCAAATGTCACAAATGGTTATATCACCCAGCCGCCTTGACCTTTTTCAAAATTCATCAATCAGTTTCGTTAAAATCCCAATTTTCGAATGCCGGAAAAAGCGAAATCCTCAAATCCTCACATTGAGGAAATGAGGATTTGAGGAAATCACCTGTTTTTTCGCCACATCTTCATCCATTTGCAGCCTTTTTCATCATTTTGCACCATTTTGCAGCCTCTTTCACACTTGTTTTTCAAAATCCTCAAATCCTCAGAATCCTTAAATCCTCACCCAGCGGAAATGAGGATATTATGTTTTTTCATAGCTGTCGTGTGCCGAATGCTTCAGCCGTCCAGTGCTGCAAAACTTACTGATGTACCGCTCAGCTGTCTTTGATGCTATCTTCAACTTCTCCGCCACCGCCAAGTAATCCCTCCTCGAAAAACTCTGCGGCAGGTTGTCCAAGAATGTCTGCTTGATGTTCGTCAGTCCGTTGGACAACGCCTCACAGTCAGTCAATGGCAGCGAGCCGAACACCTTTGCGGTATGTTCGAGAAGCACCCTGGCCATGATTATTGAAGCCTTGAAATCATCGTCGTCGCACTCGATAATGTCAGGGAAACAGCCGTTGTCAACCATCCTCAACGACGACAGAATCATCCCGATCCGAAACGTTATCAGACCAAGCCGCCGCACCGATGCCACAATGTCAAGCCCGAACAGCTTTGAATATTCCACCTGCACCACCTCGAAGAAATCGTTGAACTGTTTTTGCTGCAACTCCGTGTAGGTGAATCTTTTGGGTGTTGATTTTTCAAGAATCTTGTAAAGCTCATAGAAGTCGTATCCGAGCTGCTGGAAATAGCCGTCCAAAGGTTTATCCGATTCGGCGAAAACGTCATTCCATTCAAGCCTCGTGTTCATCCAGTAGAATATGAATCTGCTGAAGAGTCCGTTCTCGGCGTCTGGAATCAAGGCGAGAACCTGTTTCGGAGTCCCCGACAGCAAGGCGGAAAGTTTAGGTTTCGACAGTTCCACAAACTCCCTGTCCTTGCGCCTGGTGTAGGAAATCATTTCATGGTGAAACGCTTTCCGGAAACCGTCAGAGAAGTTGCCGTAGTCCGACTTGAAAGTGTTGGCCAACGTGTCGCCTTCCGTCTCAAACATCAGCCCAACGCCGCCGTTGTCGTTCAATACTTGATAGACAGATGTCGCGCTGCTGTTAGCCGGAATAAGCAGGGTTTTCAATGGCGGCTCCGTCGGCTGCTGGTTGTTTTTCCTGTCAAGCACATATTCATTCAAAAGGTTTTTGTATTCCTCCATTGAGCTGTGGTACTGCTTTTTCAGATAGTTATGCACTGGCATCACCAGATGTCGGCAGAGCGTCAGCCTGCCTTTCCCCGACGAAGCCTGTGCCGTGATGAAAAGAAACAGGTTCGGGAACACCTCGCGCCGGGCATAGTTGCCATACACATTCGGCAGACACGCCGACAGAGCCGTTATTGCACCGAGAACCAACATATCGGCATCTTCAGCCGATGTCGCCACCGCCATCACGTTCCGCAGCATCTGAGGCAGCAAACCCTCAACATCCTGCGAGAACGTCGGCATCAGCTCGGCAAATTCGTCGGTTGCAACCGACGAATTATCGTTGTCGTCTATTTCGTCGGTCGTACTCGATGAAATGTCAGAGTTGTCAAAATCCCCAATCTCGCCATCACCCTCTGAAACCCTTGAAACTCCTGAAACTCCTAAATCACCTAAAACTCCTAATTTCCTACCCACCTCAACACCTGCTTCCTTCGCCCTGTGAAAGAACGTCGCTATCGTCACCCCATGACCCTTGGCTTTAAGGCATCTGTTATATTGAACCTCTGTTTCGTTGAACGAATATTCCCGATAGAACCTGCTGATTCTGTGGTAGTATTGCCGCCCGGCTTCGCCGAGCGCGTCAGTCAGGGCGAAGCCGAGGTCACGCCATTCGGCGTAACCGCCGGTAATATCCACCGAAGCTGCCTCAATGCGTTTGGTCACATCCTCAATGTCTTTCTCAACGCCGTCAACCCTTGAAACCTCTGAAACCTCCGATTTCCATTCATCGGGGTTGAATTTTTTCTTTGCCATAATCACAGATATTTCGGGTTGATGAACGCGTCGGGGTCGTATGGCAGGAAGCAGGCCCTCGACACATCCTTGCCAGACGAATCAATCCCGATGCCGTAAGTCTTCCTGATGTAGCATGAAATGGCGTTGAAATACTCTCCGTGTGGAGTCTGGCCGATGTCATCAATTGCCACCACCCATTTCAAGCCGTCGCCCGACGGACTTCTGAAAAGCATCTGCGTCTCGAAGTATTCGTCAGCGAGCAGCGAGTTGAACACGTCTTCAAGGTTCGCGATATGGTCGAAGTCAAGGCACATCAGCCCCGAATGCCTGATGATGTTCCTGTCGCTCCGCGACACGAACACGCCCGAAAACGTGCAGTAGTCGAAGTTGGCAGCCTTGTAAAGCCGCCGCCGCTTCGCATCGGCTATACTTCTCAGCTTCCACGTCCTTTCCTTGGCGTAATGACCTTTTATGTAAGTGTAAATATCAAGCAAAGTCACTGACCTGTAAGGTGTTATGTTGCTTATCGGCGCACGGTAGAAAGAGAACATCGGAATTGGTTTCACAGCCGGTACAATCTCACGGCCATCAGAATCCATTTTGCTGTAGAACCCCTTTGAATCAGAGATGTTAAGGTTCAAATCCCTGTCGATGGCAAACATCAGCTCGTCGCCGTCCAGACCGTAGTATAGTTTTGCGAACACGAACACGTCGCCGTGCGGTATCGTTCCGCTCGAATCCTCATGGACTGCATACTCGTCATAGATGGCTTCCGGCATCGCGCTCTTCTCGATCCATATCTTCAGGGTTTTCCTTCCGCCGTTGAAGGGGTTCCGGCAGGTGCCGCAGTCACGCCCCGAAAGGCTGAAGACAACATTGTCATTCGGGAAACACTTGTGGAGGATGTAGGCGTAGATGTTTATGCCATAGTTCGTCTTCGCGAGAATCTGGCTTTTTGAGGGTACTGTGGCGTTATTCATTTCTTTCCCTCCTTGTAGTTGCGTTTCAGCATCTTGGCGATGTCCTCTGTGCTGTAAACTATTTTCGACCCGAACTTGGTGTAAGGGATTTTGTGGTTGGAACGCATGTTCTGCAAGGCGTTCCTGCTGATGTTGAACGACAGCATCACGTCCTGGTTGTCAACCCAGCCGCCGATGTCGCTGAACTTGTCTTTCGGCTTCTTCGCCATGTCGTCAAGCACCGTCAATTTCTTCATCAGCTCGGCGACGAAAGGGCATGGGCATTCAACCATCTTGCCGTTGTCATCCGATGGTTCAAATCTTACTATGTCTTCCATCACTCACTGTCCTCCCCGCCGCCATAGTCTATGTAGCCGATTTTAGCCTTGATGTGGTTCGATTCCATGAATGTCTGGAGGTCTTTCTTCAGGACATAAATCTTGTTTCCGAACTGAGAGAAAGGAATGTAGCCGGCCTTCCGCCACGACGACCAGGTCCTTGAACTGATGTGGAGAGTCTTCATCACCTCTCCAGAGTCAATCCATTCATTGCCGGGCTTCTTTTCTTCCTTCTTCTCTTTCCTTGTGACGAAATCCCTGATGTCGTCAATCTGTTTTTTGAGGCTGTCCCATTCCTGTTCCGGAATCATGAGCACGGTCATTGCGCCCTGTACCACTGCCTGTCGCTGTCTTTTGCAATCTTCCATAATTGTAATCGAACAGTGAAAATGAACCGCGACATTGCGGCTCACGTCTGTTCAGGCAGCAAAAGTATATAGATTTTCCGCCACAAAAACAAGCCCAATCGGAACATTAATGCACTATTTTACAAGGTGTTTGTGTTCCCAAATCGGAACAGAAACGCCTCTGTTTTTGAAACATTTTTGTTCCGCCTTGTTTCAATGATGTTTGTTGGTGACGCTGTTTCTTTTCGACGACTGCAAAGTGACCTCATTCCCGATGTACGGCTCCGCAAGTTCCACCATCTCCTGCACGATGTCCGATGTGTCGTCGGGCTGTCTCACGCCTAAGAAACACAGTGCGCCAATCTTTTTGGCTTCCGTCAAAGCCGACTTCATAAACCTCGCATTGTCTCTCGTGGCGCATTCCTCATCCTTGTCGATGAATCCGAACAGCCGCAAGATGTCGTAAGCATCCCTCTTATCCTGGTTTGATAGTTCAACGTCATTGGGGAAGACAACACCGTCCATCAGGAAGAACCTGTACATGTCAGGCGTGACCTCGCAATGTGAAGTCACCGTCTCGATGGCGTCCAAAATCTTCTTGCTGTCATACCGGGGTTCACACACCGAGAGCATAATGATGATGGCTGCGTGAAGCCAGATGTTCTTTGGCGGTGCGCCCTTCGTGGCGGTTTCGTTGTATTCCGTTTCAAGTCTCTCGATAGTTGATCTGACGCTTTCGATGGTCTTTTCCTGCGATGCTTTTTTCTCATCATGGTTCGGGTATTTCAGATACGCCAAATCGTAGTTCACAGGGTTGAATCTGATGTCAAAACTTGGGTCAACTTCAGTGGCGTACTTGTGCTTCAGGAAGTTGAACACGCCCGAAAGCAAATCTTCGCTTGTCAGAGTCAGTTTTCTTTTTTCACTGTAGCTGGCTTTTTTGTTCACGATGTCGATTTCCTGTGAGAGTTTAATCGCTGATTCAATACTGACAAGCAGCGATTCGGCGATCTGTCTTTTCTGGAAAATCCTGTATCTCGTCACGAATGACAAGTCAGTCTTAATGTCGTGGACGGAAGTCCGTCTCAGCAGGTTGAGCGCGGTCCAGAGGTATTCCGAATAATCCTCGAAGCGTGTCTTCACGACCATCCTGTCGAATGCCGTCCGCGTCACGTTGTTGAAGTGTATCGTTTCCGGCTCGCTGATTTTTGTGTAGGCGAGTAGTATCATGGTGTCAAATTTTAGGTTAATATTTTGTTTCAAACAATAGGACATCGGCGGCATTAGATGCCGTCAATGTTCTCGCTTGCGATTCTGAGTCTGATTTCCTTGAACATGGTTTTTGCAAACTCTTCGTTGTTTGTGTCGCGGATAAGGTCGCTGATCTTGTTAATCCAGAGTTCGATGCCGCCGACTTTCTTCTTGAAAACGTTTTTCAGAGCCTCGTCTGTTGCGTTGGTGTCGAAGTTGCCCATATAGCCTTCGGTTATTTTCAGGGAGGAGTGGGCGAGCATTTTCTGTATTGCGCTGTTGTCAGTGCCTTCGTCTTTGGCTATCTTGGCGAAAGAGTGTCGGCTGATGTGCATTGAGACCCTTTTGTCTATTCCGGCGAGTTCCGCAATTTTGTTCAGTTCCTTGTTGATGAGCGCGTTTTTCGCTGAAATGTCTTTGAAAAGCTCTTGTTTGGTTGCCACATTCATTGAATCGTAGTCCATTTCGGTCACACATTTTGCGTAAGGTTTTGATGGGTCGAGCAGAGGGAAGATGTAATCTGAGCCTTTGAATTTCTCCGGCCTGTAATAGTCGAGGATTTTCAATGCAGGTTCAACGAGCACCAAATCCCTCACCTTGTGGTTCTTTCCCATCTGATAGTTGAGGCGTTCCCCCACGATGTTGCGCCACCGCATCTGAATCAGGTCACCTGCTCTAATTCCGGCGCAGTAAAAGCTGAACAGGAAGTAGTTTCGGCAGTGCCAGAGCAGCGAACCCTCTTTGAGTTCGAGAGCCTTGATGCTTTCAATCTCGTCAGCTGTCAGTTTGTCTTTCACGGTCTTCACGCCTTTGATTTGGAACACCATGAAAGGGTTCTTTTCCGGAGCCATCTTTCCTTCCTTGATGGCTTTGTTGATGTTTGAGCGGAACTCGTTAAGCACCTCCTGCACGGTATTAGGGTGGATTCGTTTTTCTGGGTGTCGTTCATTCGGCAGTTTATCGAGATAAGCCTTGAAGTTGGTGATATATTCGTAGTCGATTTCACTGAAGAGCAGGTCTTTGCCTTTCTGGTATTTTTTGAGTTTGTTAAGGAAATTGCTGTGTTTTTTCCAGTTTCTTATGCCGCCGCTGTCGAGTATGCTTTGAATCTTCGCCGCCGCAAACTCGATGAACGATTCGGAAACATTCTTTGCCTTGATAGCGTCCGCGACCTTTCCCGATGAAACGGTGGTTTCTTTGTCAAGTTCAAGATACTTGTTTCGGCTCTCTTCAATCATTCTTGCGAGTTCGTCGTTCCATTTCTTTGAATAGGGGAGACTTTTCTTGATCCAGTTGTTGTTGACGCATTTTGAATTGAAGTCGGAGCGTTTGTCAACTTCGTATGGAGTCTTGATCTTCTTTCTTACACCGCCGACTGTGATGCAGATGTAGATAGTCCATTTGTTGTTTCTTGTAGGTCTGTTGTTGAGTTCCAGTCTGAAAGAGTGTGCTTCCATAATGCTAAAAAATTAAAATTAAAAACTAAAAAACCGCTGATATATCTCTCATCAGCATGTTGCAAAGATACAAAATATTTCAAAACTACATGCAAATTACATGCAAAAAGTCTGTATTTTATTTCATTATTTTGCATTACTTTGCATAGTATTAAAATAAAAAATACACTTAACTAATTGAAAAACAATGCAAAACCCTGTAATTAAAAACAATGGGTCTAATAGGTTTAAGTTCGGCCCTGGGTACTGATTCAAGAGGTTAAGTGGTTGAAATTAAATCGCTTGACCTCTTTTGTTTTTATATCGAATGGCAAATTACCGGCAAAATTCAAAATTTTCTCATTTTTTGTATCTAATTTTTTGTATCTCATTTTCTTTCAGTGTATTACGCCGTTTTTCAGTGGTTTTTAATACTCTCTGATGCCTTCAAAATACCAATATAAGTTCACCCTGTTTTCACATATTTCAACGAGGACGTTACAACAAATTTACTCGTTTTTTACAAAATGGCGAAAAATTTCCACGCCAAATTGCCAAAGAAACACGAATTGCCAAAATGGAGATTTGGCAATTTGGCAATATGAAATGCGTAATTTTTCCGTGAATTTTACAAAATCAGCGTGAAAATTTGCGGCTTCAGTCGCTTATAATGCTATCAAAAATTCACTTCTTGTCAAATTTACAGAAAATTTTTGGAAAAGAGGGGTGAAAAAGGCGGAAATAGAGTGAAAAGTATTTGCACGTAATTTGCACGTGGTTTAAAAAATCAAAAAGGTAACTTATTGAATAATAATAAATTACCTCTAAATGTTAGTACCCCAGCTGGGAATCGAACCCAAATCTAAAGTTTAGGAAACTTCCATTCTATCCGTTGAACTACCGGGGCGACTTTCAGGCTGCAAAGATACTAATTTTTTCAATCTGTTGTCATTTATATTTTCTAATTATGTAATTTTGCAAAGTTTTTTGAATTATGAATAAAAAAATTTCTAAGTCGTTGTCTTACATGGCATTCCTCGCTCTCGGACTTGCGCTGCTGTGGTTCAGTTTCCGCAATGTGAACCTGCACGGGCTTTGGAATGACGTGAAAACCGCTAAAATCTCGTGGCTTTTGTTGAGTCTGGTGTGTCTCGCCGCCTCATTATTTTTTAGGGCGTTGCGCTGGAACATCCAGATTGAGGCGATGGGCTGCAAGACGCGCGCGTCTTCAACCTACGGTGCCGTCTTGATCGCATATCTCGCCAACTGCATCTTCCCGCGCCTCGGCGAGGTGGTGCGCTGCTCCGTCCTCAAACGCAAGGAAAACATACCGTTCGACAAGAACCTCGGCAGCGTCGTCTCCGAACGCATCATCGACCTGTGCGTGCTGTTCCTGCTCGCGTTTTTGGTCATCGTATTCCAATGGCAGCTGCTCGGGAGTCTGATTACTTCATGGATGATACCATTAATTAATAAGGTGAGAGATAACATCCTGCTTGGTGTTGTTGCAGTGGCGGCAGTTATCGTTTTTGTAATTGTCATCATTAGACTTTGCAGGAAAAGCAGCAGGCTCGCCAAAATCTGGCACGGCTTCATCGATGGCATCAGGAGCGTCATCACGATGAAAAGGAAGTGGCGTTTTATCCTCTATACGTTTGGTGTCTGGGGCTTTTATGTCGTCATGACATGGCTGCCGTTTTACATGCTGAGTGAGACGTCGCAACTCGGTTTTGTCGAGGCTGTCACGCTTCTCGGAATCGCGACATTGGGTGTAGTCGCACCGGTCCCGGGCGGCATCGGCACATATCATTTCATCTGCATAACGTTGCTGAGCGGTTTTTACGGGATTTCCGAACAGACCGCCGGCTCCTTTGCAGCGTTAAATCACGGCTCGCAGATGATTTTTTACATCATCACCGGAATAATCGCTTACATCGTAATGATGTTTTTTGACAAAAGAAAACCTTCAAATTAAAAACTTGTGCAACTTGTGAAATAAACTCGTGCAACTTGTGTTAAAAATTCAGAAAGAATAAATTATAAAAATTTGATTATGAACTACTTTGAAGATATAAACAACAAAATCCTTGACGGAAATAATCTCGAAAACTGGCTCGGGGAATGTCGCCGAAGCGGAAAGAAAATCGTGTTTTCCAACGGTTGTTTCGACATCCTGCACCGCGGTCACGTTGAATATCTCTCGAAAGCCGCCGCGAAAGGTGATGTTTTGATAATCGGCTTGAACACCGATGCTTCAGTGAAACGGTTGAAAGGTTCGTCGCGTCCCGTCAACGATGAGAAAGCCCGCGCCTTCGTACTCGCGGCACTCGGTTTTGTCAGTGCGGTGACGCTTTTCGATGAAGACACGCCTTACCAATTAATTAATAAGGTGCAGCCTGATGTCCTCGTGAAAGGCAGCGACTACAAACCTGAAGACATTGTGGGCTACGACATCGTGATGGCGAAAGGTGGTCGTGTCGAAACAATCGACCTCGTGGAAGGGTTCTCCACAACGAAAACAATAGAAAAACTTTCCTGCAAATAATATTTGGTCACGCAGATCGCACAGACGAATATGCGATTAATCTGCGAAATCTGCGTGACATATATTTTTATCCTATCTGAAGAACCAGTCCTTTAAGATAAGCGCCTTCCGGGTGGTAAATGTTTATCGGATGGTCTTCCGGTTGCGAGAGCTGATGCAGAATCCTGACTTTTCTGCCGGTTTCAATTGCCGCCGCCATCACGATGCTTTGGAACTGGGCCTTGTCAACGGCCTGCGAGCAGCTGAATGTGAACAGCAGTCCGCCTTCTTTTATCTTCATGATAGCCTCTTTGTTGATGAATTTATATCCGAGCAGCCCGCGATGCAGCGATTTGTGGTTCTTTGCAAACGCCGGCGGGTCGAGGATAATCATATCAAATTGATTTTCAGGCATATTCTGAAGATAAAGCTTGGCATCTTCATCGATTGTCGGATTCGTTTCTTTTGAAAATCCGTTCAATTCGATGTTCTTTTCGCATATCGCTATAGCCTTTTTCGAGCTGTCAACGGAGACGACCTGTGTCGCGCCGCCCCGCAACGCCGTCACGGAAAAGCCGCCGGTGTAGCAGAACGTATTCAAGACGGTGCGGCCTTTCGCAAGTCTCCTCACTAAATCGCGGTTGCAACGCTGGTCGAGGAAGAAACCGGTTTTCTGACCTTCCTCCCAGTCAATCAGGAACTTGGAGTCGTTTTCGAGGACGAAATCTTCGGATTTTCCGCCAAGGAGGTAGCCGTCATTGACAGCGTCTTTCCCCATTCGTTGCATGGCTTCGGAACTCTTGTTGTAAATGGCTTCGAGTTTCAAATCGGGAATGGCTTCAAGTGCGAGAGCTATCGCCTTGATGTTCAACGCCATTCCTTCAGTCTGGGCCTGAATGACAGCGGTCTTTCCGTAGATGTCGATGATAAGTCCCGGAAGCCCGTCGCCTTCGGAATGAACGAGACGGTAGCAGTTTGTATGTTGATTATCAACAAATCCGAGAGCCTTACGCATCTCAAATGCTGCATTGAGGCGTTGCTGCCAGAACATCGCGCCGATTTTCGTGTTGTCGAACGACAGAAGTTTCACGGCGATGTTGCCGGCCTCGCAGAAACCGGTGCCGATAATTTCATCGTTATTGTCTGTAACTGTCACAATATCACCAGCTTGAAGGCCTTCGGGACCTGATTCTATTGCGCCTGAAAAAATCCATGGATGGAAACGCCTCACGGCATCGTCCTTGCCTTTGTGAAGTTTGATAACAGGGTATAATGGACTCATAATATTCAAAATTTAAAATCCTGCAAAGATACAGATTTTTTGTCTTGTCATGTTGAAATTTTACTCCGCCATCAGATTCTCAAACTGGAACTTGTCGCCGTTGAAAAGTCCTTTGTCGCTGAGTTTCAACGACGGGATGACCAACAACGCCATGAAACCCATCGTCATGAACGGAGCGTTGAGTGTCGTGCCGAGACTCTTTGCAAATTTATCAACATTTTTGTATGCCTCCGCGACCATGTAACCATCGCCGTTGTTCATCAGGCCGGCGACAGGCATAGGCATGGTGACACACATCTCCTTTGAATATGCAGTGATACCGCCTTTACATGTAACGATCTGATTTACAGCGGCAGCCATCTCTTCATCGCTGCATCCGATCACAACAATATTGTGACTGTCATGGGCGATGCTTGATGCCAATGCGCCTCTTTTCAGACCGAAATTCTTGACATATCCGACAGCTGGCTTTGACTTTTGGTATCTGTTGATGACGGCGATTTTCAAGACATCAGGATCGTGGCGGTCAACAACGACTTTGTTTGTCACTAATTGTCCGGGAATGATTTCTATCGCATTGATTTTCTTTCCGTTTTCCTCAACTTGAAAATCTTCGGCTGTGACAGGTTCCGCATCGAAGTTGTTGACTGGAGTTGTCGCAAGATGCTCAAGTCTGCTTTCTCCGTTTTCAGCGACGAGTTCGCCGTTGATGAAAGTTTGCAAGACATTAAAATTCTCGAAGTTATCAATGACGATAAAGTCGGCGGGGTCGTTTTTTTGCAGAAGACCGATGTTCATCTTGTAATGTTCGACGGGATTTGCGGTGGCCGCTCTGATTACATCGAATTTGTTGTAACCCAATGATATTGCGCGTTTTACCGAGCGGTTGACATGATTTTTGACCAAGTCGTCGGGATGACAGTCGTCGGTGCAGAACATCACTTTGTCGGGGCAGATTTTGAAAAGCGGCACGAGTGCGTCGAAGTTTTTTGCTGCGCTGCCTTCACGGATCAAGATTTTCATGCCGAGTTTCACTTTTTCGAGTGCCTCCTCCAAAGTGAAGCATTCGTGGTCGGTTGTGATGCCAGCCGATGCGTATTTTCTCGCGTCGTCTCCAACCATGCCTGGTGCGTGTCCGTCGATGGGCTTGTGGTGACGTTTCGCGGCTTCGAGTTTTTTGTGAACCTCATCGTCATTGAAGATGACTCCCGGATAATTCATCATCTCGCCGAGGAAATGAATGTCGTCCATCGCCATCAATTTTTCGATGTCGTTGTGGTCGATGACCGCACCCGACGTCTCGAAAGTCGTTGCCGGAACACAGCTCGGCGCGCCGAAATAGAATTTGAAAGGGGTGCGTTTTCCGTTGTCAATCATAAAACGTATTCCGTTGATGCCCAATACGTTGGCGATTTCATGCGGGTCGCAGACTGCACCTACGCTGCCGTGGACGACGGCCATTCTCGCAAACTCCGACGGCACAAGCATCGAACTCTCGATGTGAATGTGCGCGTCAACCAAGCCCGGCATGATGATACGGGTTTCGTTGTTTTTTTCTTCAATGATGTCGGCGATCTTGCCGTTTTCCACCGTCACTGTGCCAGGAAACATCCTTCTTCCGGCAACATCAATTATTTGACCTGAAATTTTCATATTCTTGAATTTTAGATTTTAAACATTTTAAAGTTCCCAAGGTTCATCCAAATCAATGTCCCAGTTGGCTTTTACATCAAGTTCTGTTTTGTAGAAGACAATCTTTTCCGGTTGAATTTTGTGCTTGAAATTGCCTGGACTCCATTCGCCGTTGGCATCCATGTCGTAGGTGGCTCTCAATTTGTATTTCCCGGCGTCAAGATATTCAAAAACGACCTCTTGTGTCTTTGTAATTATTTGTTTGTCAATAAGTTTGTCTTTTGTGTCAAGTAAATCCACAATGATTTGCGGAACGTTTTCAGGCACTTCGACGGTAAGATAAATGTTGCCGTATTGTGCAAGTTCAGGTACTGAAAAGTTCAGTTTCAAGGTGTCGTTGGTCAAGCCGCGGAAACCGAAAAACACCGAATCAGGAATGATGATCTGGTATTTTTCTTCGGGCTTGAAATTTTTTTCGACCTTATATTTAAAACCGTATTCGTCAACTTTCGTAAAACGTAAGTCATTGTAAATGGTATCTTTAGCAGTAATGAACCACATTGTGTCGCGCATCGCAACGTCAACAACGGGGTCGTTGAATGAAAGAATCAGTTGTTGATTCGGTTTCAGTTTGTTGCCTGCTGCGTTGTCTTTGATATTCAGCCGTTTGACGACGACCTCTTCTTCGTTTTTCTTGCGTTTGTTAGGCTTCACGGCCTTGCGCATTTTCAGGCTGTAATGTGTGGTGTCTTTTATTATCGTATCGTAATTGATGCAAATCCAAAGGCTGTCGATTTCTGGCATCACATACAGAGAAACGGTATCTCTTTTTTCAGAGAACACTTTCATGATTTTTATGCTGTCGGGAAGCTCGTCTTTAGGCCCAATGCTCACGTTATCAGTTGAATAGCGGAAGGCAAAACGAAGCACCCCGTCGTCAAAAGTCTCTTTTTTAAGGATTTTTTGAATGGAATCCTCTTGGACAAAAGTGTTGAGATTATATTTTGTCGTGTCGAAAGGAGCTGGTTTCATCACGATGGAGTCTTTTATTGCTGTGTCGATAACAAATTGATTTACAGGAATATATTGAGGTTTTACCATTTCCGGATAGTAACCGATTTCTTCATTTGGAAGGTCGAAAAGCATGTTTGAATTGACATCTTTGATTGCGAAAAGGAGGTATTCCTTGTCGGCGAGGCCTGAAAATGCGAACTCGCCTTTTTTATTGGTCTTTGTCATGTAGTTCGGGACGACGCAGTAAGGCAACGAATCGAGTTTGACGGTGTCGTTGTCGTCAGAATAAAGGAAGACAAAGAAATCCTCCGCGGGTTTTAAAGTCTGCGCTGAAATCGCTTTCCCGGCGAGCGAGAGGGTATCGATATTTTCTCCGGTCGAAAACACAAACACATAGTCTTTCAATATGTTACCTTCGTGCAGGTCTTTTATCGCATTCCCGAAATTGATTGAATATGTCGTCTCTGGTTTCAAGTTATCCTCGAATCTTATCAGAAGAGTTTTGCCGTTCAGACGGTATGTCGGAGATTTTTTCTGCGGCGGCGAAATCAGGATGTTTTTGCTTGCATTGTCGAGCATGACGAACTCGTCGAAGGTGACGTTGATGGTCTTGCCTGAAAAATTTTTTGAGAAATTATCCGGAGATGTGCCTAAAACCACAGGCGGGATTTCGTCCTTCGGACCGCCAGTCGGAGATACGGCATTGGCACATCCGTTGATAATCAATGCTATAAATGCAAATAATATATAGTTCAATATTTTTTTCATGCTGCAAAAATAGTAAAAAAAAACGAACTTCCGTAAGCTAAAATTATGTAATTTTGGCGATTAAAATATTAAAAATATGCGAAAGAATCTTTACTTTTTTATTGTGGCGTTTTTTGCCTTGTTGGTTAATAATGTCAATGCCCAGATTACAGAGGTGTCGGGCGAACAGAATGGTACGTGGAATGGTACGGTTATGCTTATGGGCGATGTATATGTCACTGATAATCTGACTGTTGAGCCGGGAACGACGGTTGTTTCGGCAAAGAATTTCACTATCAACGTGTCAGGTGCTTTCAAGGCGGAAGGCACAAAGGAGAATATGATCACATTTTCCGTTGCCGACACGACCGGGTTTGCTGATTATCAAACGGTTAACGGCGGTTGGGGTGGCATTGAATTCAGAAAATGCAACGATGTCGTTTTGAAATATTGTGACTTCTCATACGGAAAGACTCCTCTCGACGGCAATGGGGCTGACCTACGTTTCTATAATGTAAATGACGCAAAAGTCCACGACTGCGTGTTCCACGACAATATTTTCCGTGCGAAAGGCGGCGGGATATTTGCATCGCATTCAAAGATTGAAGTCGTTGGCTGTGAGGCGTTTAACAACAAAGGTTTCGGTTATGAAGGCAGTTATACTTACGGCGGCGGTTTCTTCTTCATCAACTGCGATGTCGTTGTCGAAGACATGATTTCGCACGACAATTACATCCCTTCCGGCTACGGCGGCGGCTGCAGTTTCGACAGTTGCAACGTGGTCTTGAATAACGCAATATTTTATAACAATTATGCGACCAACGGCGGCGGTCTCGGTCTCCAGCGAAGCAAACACCTTGACGTGAAAATGTCTAACGTCTTGGCTTACAACAACGAAGTGGTGCATTACGGCGGCGGAATGGCGATGGCGACGGCAAGTCCGGAACTCAACAATTTCACGTTGGTCAATAATTTCTGCGGTGGCGGCGGCGGCGCAGGTATGCAAATATCTTTCGAGTCAGACCCAATTATCAATAACTCAATCATTTACGGAAACCATGCGCTTTATTTCGATCTTTCAGGCAGTATCTACGAGTATTACTACGGCTCGCAGGTATGGCTTTGGGGCGACGGCAACTGGCCGATGTTCAGAAATGGTGATATTCAATATGGTCTCGACTCGATTTTTCATAATCCCGATTTATATACCGAAGATTATTATATCGACATGATAAAAGATGATCCTTTGTTTGTTGATAGTGAAGCATTTGACTTTAGACTTTCAGGTGAAAGCCCCTGCATCGACAAGGGAGTTGAGAATATTGAAGGAATGTTTATTCCTGAATTAGACCTGAATGGCCAGCCGCGTGTCTTCAATAACAGAATCGACATGGGCTGTTATGAATGGAACAACATCGGCCTGAATGAGATCAATTCCAATGTTTCTGAAATGGAAATTGCTCCTAATCCATTGAATGCCAATAGTGTTTGTTATCTCACCTCTGAAAAGCCACAAGATGCGACTCTGCGTTTGATTTCCCTTGACGGAAAAGAGATTTTCAAAAAAGATTGCGTAAAACTTCAGGCGGGAGAGAATAAAATCCAGCTTGGCGAATTGATTGAAAATGTTGGAAGAAGCAATAAAATGTATCTGTTAATTATTGATACTCAAGAAATTAACTATTGCAAAAAAGTGATTTATTAAAATGAACAAGTTTTTCACGGAAAACAAGAAATCTCTCGGCATCGTTCTTTGCATCGTTGCCTTCGCATTGATAACGCTGGTTTATTTTTATCCGATAATTCAAGGAAAACGCATCAAGCAGCACGACATCGAAATGTATAAGGGGATGTCGAAGGAAATCGTTGATTTTAAGGCGCAGACAGGTGAACAGAGTCTTTGGACGAATTCGATGTTTGGCGGAATGCCGGCCTGGAACATCAGTGTGCCGCAGAACAGTAACTTGATGACCTACATACATCGGTTGCTTAATGCAGGTTTCCCGCACCCTGTCGGAGCCGTTTTCATCAGTATGTTGGGGTTTTTCATCCTGCTTCTCGTGATGGATTGCAAGATATGGGTGAGTTTCATCGGCGCACTGGCGTATGGATTTACGTCGTATATGTTTATAATAATAGGTGCCGGACATAATTCAAAAGCGATGGCGATGGCTTACATGGCTCCCGTAATCGCCGGTATCTTGTTGACTTACAAGGGGAAATGTTTCTGGGGCGCAGTACTTACCGCTATAGCGTTGGCACTCGAAATCCGTGCCGGACATCTTCAGATTACGTATTATCTGCTGCTGACTGTTTTTTGCATTGTCATTGCGGAATTTGTTTCTGTCGTAAAAGAAAAAAAATATTCGGAATTTTTCAAGGCGAGCGGAATCTTGGCAGGTGTTGCGATTCTTGCCATAATGACTTGTACCACAACGCTTTACGCAAATTACGAATTTGGAAAAGAAACGATGCGCGGCAAACCGGTCCTGACGAAAAACGTTGAGAATCAGACAAAAGGCCTCGATCGTGATTATATCACTCAATGGAGCTACGGGATAGGGGAGACGTGGAGCCTGATGATTCCGAATGTGAAAGGCGGTGCGTCGGGTTATATCGGAAACAGAAATGCCGCTCTTGACTGTGCCGATTCTCGTTTCCGTTCGACGATAGCGCAGCAGAACGCTTACTGGGGCGATCAGCCCGGTACAAGCGGCCCCGTCTATGTCGGCGCAATAGTCTGTTTCCTTTTCATCCTCGGACTTTTTGTTGTGAAAGGAAAATACAAATGGGCACTTCTTGCCGCAACGGTTCTCTCGATTTTGCTCAGCTGGGGCAAGAATTTCATGGGATTCACGGATTTCTTCCTAGATTTCGTGCCTGGTTACAATAAGTTCCGCGCAGTCTCAATGACTTTGGTGATCGCGGAAGTATGTATGCCGTTGCTGGCGTTCCTTGCCTTGGCGGAAATTTTCAAGAATCCTGAAGTGTTGAAAAACAATATGAAATATTTCTGGATCTCGTTGGGCTTGACAGGCGGTATTTGCCTGATTTTCTATGTAATGCCGCAGACATTCTTTAATTTCTTAAGTAAAAACGAAACTGTTCAGTTCCAGCAACTTATGTCTGGAAAAGATGGCGCGATGTACCAGACTTTCGCTGCGCAATTGGAAAATGTCCGTGTCGAAATATTCAAGAAGGACGCAATGAGAAGCCTGCTCTTCATCGTTGCCGCAGCTGCGATTATCTTATTGAATATTAAAGGTAAAATGAAATCAAATGTCATGTTTGCGACATTGGCGGTTTTGGTTGTGGCTGATATGTTCACAATCGACAGGCGTTATCTGAACAACGACAATTTCATTGATAAGCGTAAATTTGATAAACCATTCGTAATCAGTGACATAGATAAGACAATTATGAACGACAATTCGCTCGATTATCGTGTTATCAACCTTTCGACGAGCACTTTTAACGATGCAAGCACATCTTATTTCCATAAATCTGTCGGTGGATACCACGGTGCAAAACTCCGCCGTTATCAGGATATTATCGACCATTACCTTTCCGGCAAGACGGATGCGAATTATTTCAAGGTGCTCGACATGTTGAATACCAAATATATAATATATCCGAGAGATAACAAACTGTCTTATTATCCTAATTTTGAAGCTTTCGGAAATGCATGGATAGTTTCTGATATTCAATGGGTTACGACACCAAATGACGAGATAGATGCCATTGCGACGACGGATGTGAAAAATGTTGCGATTGTCAATGAGGAATTTAAGGATATTCTTGGTGATTTTGCTGCAACTCCGGCTGAAGGCACCATCAAACTTGTTGATTATAAGCCGAATCAGTTGACGTATAACTTCGATTCGTCAAAAGACGAACTCGTTGTCTTCTCCGAAATTTGGACAAAGAAAGGTTGGATAATGTGGATAGACGGAGTCGAAAGCCAGTTGTTCCGCTCTGATTATATCTTGCGCTCGGCAATCATTCCGGCCGGTCAGCATGAAGTCGTAATGCGTTATGAACCAAGGATTTGGAAGGTCGGGAATACAATACAGTTGATTACTTCGTTCATTCTCATTGCAGGGTTGATTTTCGCTGTTTACATGACATATAGGAAGAGAAAATCAGCAAGTTTGTAAGATTTGCTTGATTTATATAGTATGAAACGTGTTCTGATAATTACATATTACTGGCCGCCATCGGGAGGTTCCGGTGTGCAGCGTTGGCTGAAAATGTCAAAGTATCTGCCTGAAAACGGCTGGCAACCAGTGATTTACACCGCCGAAGATGCCGAATATCCTGTTGAAGATTCATCGTTGGAAAAAGATGTCGCACCAGAAACGGAGGTTATCAGAAGGCCGATAGTTGAACCGTACACCATTTACAAAAAACTTCTTGGAATCAAGAAGGAGGAGAAGGTAAAAGCTGGTTTTGTCAACGAAGGAAGGCAGAAATCCACCTGGAAAGAAAACCTGAGTGTTTGGATCAGAGGTAATTTATTCATTCCCGACGCCCGTTGCTGGTGGATCAGGCCATCGGTTAGGTTTCTGTCAAAATATCTTAAGGAAAATTCCGTTGATGCGATTATTTCTACAGGTCCGCCGCATTCAATACACTTGATTGCCAAGGTGTTACATAAAAAATTGAGTATTCCTTGGGTCGCTGATTTCCGTGACCCGTGGACGGAGATATTCTATTTCGACTCGCTAAAATTGTCAAAACGTAGCCTGCGGAAACATAAAAATCTTGAAAAACAAGTGCTTACTGAAGCTGACAAAGTTGTTGCCGTCGGGTGGCACGAAGCCGCTGATCTTGAAAATCTCGGTGCAAAAAACGTTCAAGTTGTGACAAATGGCTTTGATAATGAATGTGTTAATTCTGAAATTCGGTTTGAAAGGAACGAAAAGTTTACGATAACATATACAGGAGTTCTTCTTCCAAATGAGTCGTTTGTGATATGGGATGCGCTAAATGAACTTTGCGGGGAAAATTCAGAATTTGCCAACAATTTGAAAATCAAACTTATCGGTCATATTGACGGGAAGGTCAGAAGTTATATCGCAGAGAAGAATCTTGAATCAAAAGTCGAGAATGTTGAATATATGCAACATGCGCAAGTACTTGAATATCAACGAAAATCGGATTTGCTACTTTTGTTGGTCCCGATAGCGAAGAAAGCGGAGTGTATTTTGACAGGCAAGCTTTTTGAATATCTTGCTTCCGGTCGGCCAGTCTTGGCCATCGCCCCTGAAAACGGTGATGTCGCAAGAGTCTTGAAGGAGACTGCGTGCGGTTTCACTGTTGATTTCAACGATAAAGAGAAAATGAAATCAATTATTATGGATTTGTTTGTTAAATATCAAGAAAATCAATTGGTTACGAATAAGAATGACGTTGTGGGAAAATTCTCAAGACGTAATCTGACAAAAGAATTTTCAAAAATACTTGATAATATAATCAAATAAAAAAAATGAATGACGATTGTTTCAACGGAAAAATAAAAGTGTGCCATCTTATCAGCAAACATAAAATGGATGACATGCGTGTTTTCCATAAGGAATGTAAGTCGTTGGTTGACAATGGATTTGATGTCACTTTGGTTGGTTTTGGCGAAAAGCCGGAGACAAAAATCATTGACGGAGTAAATTGCATAACACAATTCTGCCCAATAAAGAACAACATTGAACTGCTTCGTAAACGCAACAGAATGAGCTATTTGACAGCTCTTGAAGTTGACGCTGACATCTATCATCTGCATGAGCCGGAACTTCTTTCAATCGGATTGAAATTGAAAAGGAAAGGTAAAATCGTTATTTTCGACAGTCATGAATTTTATGGATGGCAGTTGCACGATAACATACATAAAATCAAGGTGATAAAGGTTCCGGCTTTGTTGATGAAACTCATCGGGAATCTTTATATGAAATATGAGAAATTTGTTTGCGAAAGGATTGACGGAGTGATTCAGGTCTGCACCTTGAATGGCAAAGACTATTTTGAAAAACGTTGTCGTAAGTCATTGTTTGTCAGAAATTTACCGAATATTGCTGATTATACCCGAAAAACAGAAGTCAGATTTTCTGATAATCCGCTTGTTGCCATGATTGGCGGAATCACAAAAGAACGTGGCATTACACAATTAACGAAAGCTTCTTACAATGCAGGGGCAAGATTGCAGCTTGCGGGAAACTTCATGCCGGAATCATACGAGCATGAATTAAAGCAAATGCCTGCATATCAATGTGTTGAATATAAAGGCTTCCTTGATAAAAAAGGAATGTTAAATGTTTTGGAGAACTCGTCAATCGGAGCTTCGACATTGCTTCATGTCGGGCAATATAACCTAATCGACACTTTTCCGACAAAGGTTTATGACTATATGGCGATGGAACTTCCAGTGATTATTTCAAATACGCCTTACGCATTGAAAATGAATAAAATACATTATTTTGGCATCTGTGTTGACCCATCAAATGTTAATGAAATAGCAGATGCTATCACTTGGCTGAAGTGTCATCCTGAAGAAGCAGTCGCAATGGGAAAAAACGGCAGAAAGGCTGTCGTTGATGAGTTTAACTGGGAGAAAGAAAGCAAAAAATTAGTGACATTCTATCATGAATTGTTGAACTCATAATTGTAATTTTTTATTTACAATTTCTTTTAAAAATTAACCGAACTGCTCCATGCTGACTCCGTTTTTTGCTGAAACAGGGAACAACTTCATGTCGGCATTCAATTCCTTGACGTTCATTTGTAATGCTTCGAAATCGAAATCAAACATACTGAAATAATCAATATTGTTGATTATCAATGTTTTACTATCGTTTTCAGCGATACTGCCTTTTGCGATGTAATCCCAATATTTCTGTATTATTTCCGGAGTGTATCGCGCAAAAAGCCACTCTGCAATGCGACAAGGCTGATGTGTTGTGTTTCAACACTTTTAGCCTTGGCGATTACAGTCTTAAAAATGCTTTCGTTATCGGAAGTTTATGCTTTTTTATTTGTTCAACGCATTCACGACTGCGTTTTCAATTTCTTCTCCGCGGATTCCACGGTTGATGATGATGCCGTCTTTTCCGACCAGCATGATTTCCGGAATGCCGTTGAATCCGTAAATCTTTGATGCAATGTTCGCTGTGTCAATGACTTGTGGATATGTAATTCCAAGTTTTTCAACCATTGCTGCGTGTTTGTCAATCTGATCCCAGACATCAACACCGACAACTACAAGGCCTTGTTTAGCATATTTCTCGGAAATCCTGATAAGGTTTTCCTTGATTTCATCTCTGCACGGGCTGCACCATGAAGCCCAGAAATCAACGATGGCTAATTTCCCGCCTATGACATCACTTAACTTTCCTAATTCATTGGTACTGAAATTGATACATTCAAAATCAACATATTGTTTGCCGTCTGAAGTCGCTTCAGCAGCCTGTAGTCTCTCGATTTCCTTGTTGAGTCTTTCATCATCTTTTACAATCGAACCTTCGGCGTCGCGTACTGAAAGGAGCTGTTCCACTGTCGGCACTGCTTCAAGAAGTTCTGAAACGGCGTACCTGCCGAGAATGTTGCTCTTGTTTTCATTGAAAAGTCTGTCGGCGGCTTCATTGGAATTTACAATGTATTGTTCATGAATTTCCTCAAAGCGATTTGACAGGCTGTCTTTGACGTTTTCGTCATCGATGCTGTAATACAATTTAATGATTTCAGCCGATTCTTTCTGATAATCTGTCACGTTGCATTCGTTGAAGTATTGTGTAAGACGCTCGTTGAGTGGAGTGCCGGTGACGGTGTTTTCTTCAATATTAATACTAATGTTACCGGCTTCAAGGATGAATTCCAGACCGCCTTTTCTTGGACTTGCGCTTGCGTAGGCCATCATTGGTGTGGTGATTGTGTCAGTGAATGTGAATGTTCCGTTTGTAACTATCGCAGTGTCAATCGGTTTTGCATTACGTGTTTTGTAATTGTAGAAGTCGTAAAGATAGATTTCTGTTCCGTCTTCGACATCTTGGACTTGTCCGTTGACGACGTATTTGTTTGTGTTCTTGTTTCCGCATGAAAATGCGATGATGGCCAAGGCCATGATTGTGATTGATTTTTTAATTGTATTCATATTTCAAAAATTTTACAAAGATACAAATATTTTAAAAAGGTTAATCAAATATTATTATTTAATCAACTTTTGCAAAATATTGTTTAAGATTATATAAAAGCGCGAAACAAGTCTGAACTCGCTTCGCGCCCTTTTAACTTTCAACTTTATGATTTTCAACTTAAAGCGCATTCGCGCCGCCGACGATTTCGATGATTTCGTTTGTGATGGCGGTCTGACGTGCCTTGTTGTATGAAAGGTTGAGTTCTTTCAGCAGTTCGGCTGCGTTGTCCGTCGCCTTGGTCATGGAGACCATTCTCGCACCGTGTTCGGATGTTATGCTGTCGAGTAACACCTTGAAAACCTGCAATTTAAGTGATTTCGGAACCAATGTCTCAAGAATTTCACTTTTTGAAGGCTGGAAGATATATTCAACATCGCTTTGCATCTTCTTTTCGGTTGCAGTTTCCTCCTTGTTGACGATGGGAAGGAACTGCTCTTTCACGAGAATCTGGCTCCCGGCGTTTTTGAACTGGTTGTAAATGAATATGATACGGTCGTATTTCTCGTTCACGAAGTCATTCATCAGTTCTTCGGCGAAAGGCAGGGTGTTGTCGTAAGTAAGGTTGTCGAGAATCTCAAATCTCGGTTCCAGATTCGGAACTTTCTTGAATTTGAGTGTCTCATAGACCTTCTTGCTTATACATAAAATGTCAACGTTGCCTTTGTCGAAATGTGTCTGATAGTTATCCTTGATGAAACTCATTGTTTCACGGATCACTGTCGCGTTGAAGACACCGCACAGTCCTTTGTTTGACGCCACCGGTATGATGAGTATTTTCTCGTCTTCCGGATGTTCTCTGTGGATTTTTGCATAGACTCCTTCGTTGGATGTCTGCAACGATGACGAAAGATCCTGCATTATCTCGCTGAGCTTGGAGGCGTAAGGGCGGAGTGCCAGAATCGCGTTCTGCGACTTGCGCAGTTTTGACGCCGACACCATCTTCATGGCGGACGTGATCTGCATCGTTGAATTTACAGAAGCGATTCGTATTCTGACTTCTTTGAGGTTCGCCATAATAATCTTTATTTCTTATTCATCAGTTCGATGATTTCATTGGCGGCGTTTTTCAGCACGTTTGTGATTTCATCTGTATATTTGCCGGCTTTGAGTTCGGCCATTGTGTCTTGATGTGAGCTGTTGAGCAGCGCGAGGTATCTCTTCTCGAAGTCTGCCACCTGATTCGGCTGGATTTTCCTGAGCAGGTTGTTGACGCCGCAGTAGATGATAGCGACTTCCTCTTCGACTCTCAAAGGTGACGACTGCGGCTGGATTAGCATCTGCACGTTGCGGCGGCCTTTGTCGAGGACTGCCTGTGTTGCTGCATCGAGGTCGGAGCCGAATTTCGAGAATGCTTCCAGTTCACGGAACTGCGCCTGATCGAGTTTCAAGGTGCCTGCGACTTTCTTCATTGACTTGATTTGCGCCTTGCCGCCGACGCGCGACACCGAGATACCGACGTTGATGGCGGGACGGATACCCGCGTTGAAGAGGTTGGTCTCCAGGAATATCTGTCCGTCAGTGATTGAGATGACGTTTGTCGGGATGTACGCCGACACGTCGCCGGCCTGTGTCTCGATAATAGGAAGTGCCGTCAATGAACCGCCGCCTTTGACCTTTCCTTTAAGGCTTTCCGGGAGGTCGTTCATTTTTGCCGCAATCTCATCGTTGTTGATAATCTTCGCTGCTCTTTCGAGAAGACGTGAGTGAAGATAGAACACGTCGCCCGGATATGCTTCACGTCCTGGTGGTCTGCGGAGAAGCAAGGAGACTTCGCGATAAGCCACGGCCTGTTTCGAGAGGTCATCGTAGATGATGAGGGCTGAACGGCCCGTGTCGCGGAAATATTCACCGATGGCTGCTCCGGCGAACGGTGCGTAATATTGCATTGCGGCTGTGTCGGATGCAGTCGCGGCCACCACGATTGTGTATGGAAGTGCGCCGTGGTCTTCAAGGTTCTGCACGATGTTGGCGATTGTCGAACCTTTCTGTCCGATGGCCACGTAGATGCAATAGACCGGTTCGCCTTTGTCGTAGAATTCCTTCTGGTTGATGATGGTGTCGATTGCGATTGCCGTCTTGCCTGTCTGGCGGTCGCCGATGATAAGCTCGCGCTGTCCGCGTCCGATCGGGATCATTGCGTCGATGGCCTTGATGCCAGTCTGGAGAGGTTCATCGACAGGTTTGCGGAAGATGACGCCCGGAGCTTTGCGTTCAAGTGGCATCTCCACTGTCTCGCCTTTGATTTCGCCCTTGCCGTCGATTGGGTCGCCTAACGTGTTGATGACACGTCCGAGCATGCCTTCGCCGACGTTGACTGATGCGATGCGGTGGGTGCATACGACAGTGTCGCCCTCCTGAATGTCACCGGCGTCGTTGAGAAGCACCACGCCCACGTTGTCCTCTTCGAGGTTCTGGACGATGCCCATCACACCGTTTTTCTCAAACTCGACAAGCTCGCCTGACTCGGCGTTCCCCATGCCATACACGCGGGCCACGCCGTCACCGACGTTTAGCACCGTGCCCTTGACATCGAGAGTGGCCTTGTTTTCGAAATTGGTCAACTCGTCAAGTAATATTGCTGATACTTCAGCGGGTTTTATTTTTCCCATATTTTATTTTTTGTCTGATTATCAAACTGTTAATTATCAATATCCTTTAACATAAAGGTTCTCGGTGAATATCTTCGAAAGCCGTTTCAGCTTCGTCCTGATACTTGCGTCGTATTCGTAGTCGCCACGGCGGATGATGAAACCTCCGATGATTTTTTCATCAATCTTGTTGACGATCTGAATGTGGCCTTTGATGATATCTTTCACGAAAGTGAGGAATTTCTGTCTTGTGGCCTCGTCGATTTCAACGGCGGTGGTTATTGTCACAACCTCGATATTATTGTACTCGTTGTATAAATCGCGATACTGTTCGTATATGTCTCCAATTATCTCGCCGCGGTTCTTTTCAACCATCATCGAGATGAAATTCAAAGTATTGGCCGAGATGCTGTCTTTGAAGATGCGTACGAGTATCTCTGATTTCTTTTTGTCGGAGACAAACGGTCTGGATAGTAGTCCACGCAATTCGTGACTCTCGTTGATTGTATCGCAAACAGTCTCGAGGTCCGACAGTCCTTCTTCCGTCATGTTGTTTTTTATGGCGAAATCGAGGAATGCCTTGGCGTATCGGCGTGTCAAAAGAGTGTCTTTCATACTACCTTAATTAATTGTTGTTTTCCGTTTCCTTGATGATTCTCTCTATGTAATCCATTTGTGCCTGGTTGCTGTCGAGTTGTTTCTCAAGGATTTTCTCCGCCACCTTTATTGAGATGTTGGCGATTTCATTCTTGATGTCGGTCAGCGCGGCTTTGCGTTCATTCTCAATGGTTTCCTTTGCGGTTTCCACGATGTGGTTTGTCTCTTCCGTCGCCTTAGCCTTTGCTTCCTCGATGATTCTGTCACGTGTCGAACGCGCGTCGGTCAAGATTTTGTCGCGTTCCTCGCGTGCTTCCTGGAGGACTTTCTCGTTGTCGGCCTGAAGTTGTTTCATCTCTTCATGTGTGCGTTCCGCCAGTTCAAGAGCTTCGGTGATTTTTTCCTCGCGTTTCTTCAAAGCCTTGCCGATGATTGGGAAAGCGACTTTAGCCAAAACTAAAAACACTATGCCGAATGCCAATGTCATCCAGAAAATCAACCCAAAATCAGGAGTTATAAGTTCCATTTCTTTTATTTTTTGTTTGTGTTTTCATTTTTAAAATCCCAGGTCGCAACCAACCGTTGCGACCTGAGACTGTTCGCTTGTTAAAGTGCGATGAGCAGACAGACGACCAAAGCGAAGAATGACACACCTTCGATAAGGGCGGCTGCGATGATCATGCTGGTCTGGATGCTTCCGGCTGCTTCCGGCTGGCGTGCCATTGATTCCAATGCGCTGCTGCCGATTTTCCCGATGCCCATTGCCGCACCGATTGTTGCGATACCTGCTGCGAGACCTGCGCCCAATTTTGCCAATGGCGCCAAGTCAACTGCTGCTTTTGCTACTTCTTGTAACATGACTAATAATGACATAATTTATAGTTTTTAAAGTTTAAAAGTTCAAATGTTTTTAAAGTTTTCGTCACACTCTCATCTCTCATCTTTTAACCATGATGCTCCTCTTTGCTGGCCATTCCGAAATACAATGCTGAAAGCAAGGTGAAGACGTAGGCCTGGATGTACGCGACCAAAAGTTCAAGCACGTCAACGAAGATGGCGAGGAGCAACGACAGCACCGACATCGCTCCGCCGGCCGCGGCGCTCATCTCTCCGAGGATGAAAATCATGCTGATGAATCCTAAAACAACAATGTGCCCCGCCGTGATGTTCGCGAAAAGACGTATCGCAAGGACCAACGGTTTCGTCAGGCAACCCACAAATTCAATCAGCGGCATCAACGGTAGCGGGAGCTTCAGGAAAACCGGGACGCCCGGCGTGTTGAAGATGTCTTTGTAATATTCCTTGTTTCCGAAAATATTCGTGATGATAAACGTGAAAATCGCCAGGACAGCTGTGATTGCAATGTTTCCCGTGAGGTTCGCGCCAAACGGGAAGAACGGAATCAAACCTAAAAGATTGTTGAAGAATATGAAGAAGAACACCGTTATTAAATAAGGTGTGTATCTGTCAACATGTTTTTCATCAATGGATTTCTTCGCGATGTCGTCCCTCACATATACTATGAGCATCTCAAACAACGACTGTAGTCCTTTCGGTGCCTTTTCGCCGCGTTTCTTGTAGGCATTCGCGACAATCAGGAACAACGTGACAAGCAACGTGCATGAAATAAAAAGCCCGAAGACGTTCTTTGTGATTGAAATATCAAAAGGTCTGATTCTGTCTTCTCCTTTTAGAATCACGACTTTGCCTTTGTAGTCACCCTCGGATGGAATGCTGAAGGTGATGGGATTGCCTGTGTTTTTGTCAGGAACTTCATAAGTTCCATGCATCAGGTGCTTCGAAGAAAAGGAATAACATTTGCCCTCGTTGAAAACGATTATCGGGAGGTTTATGGCCACGTGATGGCCTTTCCATGTGAATATGTGCCATTGATATGAATCGAGAATATGCTCGAAAATCATCTCACCGGCATTGAATTTTTCTTTCGTTTCAGTTTGTTCTGTCTCATTTTTCGTTTCATTTGCGTGTGAATATGTGTGGATTCCAAAAATGAAACACATTAAGAATGAGATACTTATGATTAATTTGCTATTTTTCATTTTAGTTAAAAACTCTAAAATATTTGATTTTGCAAGTTTACAAAATATTTTTCAATATTTAACAAAAAAAATAAAAAAAAATGACTGACATTTTGTCAGAATTATGTATTTTTGCATTTCGTAAAAAAGAAATTAATTTTTTAGAATATGAAAATATCATACAATTGGCTTAAACAGTACATTCAGTGCGAGTTATCTGCTGAAGAATTGGGTAAAACATTGACCGGAACAGGTCTTGAAGTTGAAGATTTGGAACGTTACGAGTCTGTCAAAGGCGGTCTCAAGGGCGTCGTTGTCGGAAAAGTCCTGACATGCATCGACCATCCGAACTCCGATCATCTTCACATCACTACGGTTGATGTCGGTGCGGCGGAGCCTTTGCACATCGTGTGCGGCGCCCCGAATGTCGCTGCCGGTCAGACTGTTTTGGTTGCCACAATAGGCTGCGAACTTTGGAAAGGCGACGAGTCGTTCACAATCAAGAAAGGCAAGATTCGCGGCGAGGTGTCGGAGGGCATGATCTGCGCCGAGGACGAACTCCAGCTCGGTGAGTCGCACGACGGCATCATGGTGCTGCCCGACAGCTATGAAGCCGGCAGACCTGCTTCGTTCTATTTCCCTGTGGAAGAAGATTTTACATACGAAATCGGACTTACCGCCAACCGTTCTGATGCCACATCGCACATCGGCTGCGACCGCGACATCGTGGCGGCTCTTAACCACAAGAATAACACTCACGAATATCACATCACCCGCCCTTCAGTCGATGATTTCAAAGTTGAAAACACAAGCAACAACATTGAAGTTGAAGTCGTTGACACGAAGGCGTGTCCACGCTACTCCGGCGTCACCGTCAGTGGAGTGAAAGTCGGGCCTTCTCCGGCGTGGCTCAAACACCGTCTCGAAGCCATTGGCCTCCGCTCGATAAACAACATCGTTGACATTTCAAATTACGTCCTGATGGAAGTCGGACAACCGCTCCATATCTTCGACGCCGACAAGATTAAAGGCGGGAAAGTCGTTGTCAAATGTTTGGCGAAGGATACTCCTTTCACCACTTTGGACGGAATCCAGCGCAAACTCAACGATACCAACCTGATGATTTGCAACGCTGAAGAGCCGATGTGTATCGCCGGTGTATTCGGCGGCCTCGACTCCGGCGTCACCGAGACGACAACCAATGTATTCATCGAAAGCGCATATTTCAACCCGACTTCAATCCGCAAGACGGCACGTTTCCACGGACTTCAGACCGACGCGAGCTTCCGCTATGAACGCGGCTGCGACCCGAACATCACGGTTTACGCCTTGAAACGAGCCGCACTCTTGATCAAGGAACTCGCCGGCGGAACTGTTTCTTCGGAAATAAAAGACGTGGTCAACGGCGACTTCACGCCAGTCCGCGTACAGCTGAAATTCGATTACCTTAACAAGATTGCAGGTCAGCCTATAGAAAAGGAAATCGCAGTGAATATCTTGAAAGACCTTGATTGTCAGGTTGTTGAACTTACAGATGCTTATGTCACGGTCGATGTACCGACATGCAAGGTTGATGTCTATCGCCCCGCTGACTTGGTTGAGGAGATTCTCCGTATCTACGGTTACGACAATATAGTTATACCTTCAAAAATCAATGCGAGCCTGAACGTCAACAACAAGCCGGATGCAGAGAAACTGCAGAAAGAGATTTCTATCATGCTGGCTGCCAATGGCTTCTATGAAATCATGAACAACTCATTGACGAAATCGGCTTACACCCGCGAACTCGACAGCTTCGACGAGGAGAAGAACGTGAAAATCATGAATCCGTTGAGCAGCGACCTCGATGTCATGCGCCAGTCGCTGATGTTCGGCGGCCTCGAAAGCATAGCGAGAAACCAGAACTTCAAGACTTTCGACATGAAGTTCTTTGAATTCGGAAACACATATTTATACAATAAGGAGAACCAGCAGACTGATGAGAAACCGTTGAATCCGTACAGCGAGAATTTCCGTATGGACATGCTCCTTACCGGCAATGACACCGCCGAATCATGGAATGCGAAACCGCAAAGCCTTGGTTTCTACGACATTAAGAAATATGTCCTCGCTGTCATTCACAAGTTGGGCATCAACGCCGATGAACTTGAAATGAGAGAAGGAACGGTGTCGCATTACGACTATTCAATTGTTTATTCATTGAATAACAATGATTTGGTCACTATCGGAAAAATCAGTCAGAAGACTTTGAAGATTTTCGACGTGAAGAAGGAGGTCTATCACGCAACTTTCGACTGGAACATGATTTTAAAAGTCGTCAAGGGTTTGAAGACAATCAGTTTCAAGGCGTTGCCGAAATTCCCGAGCGTCCGTCGTGACCTCGCTCTCGTCATGGACAAGAACGTGACATTCGAAATGGTGAAGAAAGTGGCGATGGCCGCCGAAAAGAATATTTTGAAGTCTGTCAATTTGTTCGACATCTACGAAGGTGACAAGATTCCGGCCGGAAAGAAACAATATGCTGTCAGCTTCACATTGCAGGACACTCAGAAGACATTGACTGACAAGGTTATTGAAAAGACGATGGCCAGGATTCAGTCATCGATTGAGCAACAATTACAGGCAACATTGAGATAATGGATATTCAGACAATAAAACAAAGATACAAGATTATAGGCAACGACCCCCATCTGAATCGCGCCATCGAGGTGGCGGTTCAGGTGGCGGATTCTGATCTGACGGTGCTTATCAATGGGGAAAGTGGCACCGGCAAGGACATCATTCCGAAAATCATTCACGATAACAGTTCGCGCAAGCACGGACAGTATTTTGCCATCAACTGCGGCGCCATTCCGGAAGGAACCATTGATTCTGAACTGTTTGGACATGAGAAAGGTGCTTTTACCGGAGCTGTCGATTCCCGTAAAGGCTATTTTGAAGTTGCCAATGGAGGAACGTTGTTTCTCGACGAGGTCGGCGAACTGCCGTTGGCGACACAGGCGAGGCTGTTGAGGGTTCTTGAGAACGGCGAGTTCATCAAGGTCGGCTCGTCAACAATCCAGAAGACCAATGTGCGTGTCGTGGCGGCTACAAATGTCGATATTCCTGATGCGATAAAGAAAGGCCGTTTCCGTGAAGACCTTTATTACCGTCTCAACACAATCCCGATCACCATTCCGCCTCTCCGTGAGAGAAAAGGAGATATCAGCCTGCTGTTCAGGAAGTTCGCTTCGGATTTCGCCGACAGGTATCATGTCGATCCGATCCGCCTGACACCTGAAGCCCTCGTTATGTTTGAGAATTACCGTTGGGAAGGCAACATCCGTCAGCTGAAGAATGTCACAGATCAGATCTCAATCATCGAGGAGACCAAGGTCATCACTCCTGAAATTTTAATGAATTATCTTCCGAAACAGACATCGCTGCCGGTTCTGGCTGGCGCAAAGGAGCAGGAATCAATTTCTGAACGTGACATACTATATAAGGTGTTGTTCGACATGAAGAAAGACATCATGGAGCTTCGCAAGACTGTCAATGACCTTACGAACGGTAAAGTCGTTGTTTCTCATAATGTTACATCAGAGCCGTCGTCGATAACACAGATTCGAGGGACGGTGCTGAATCCTGCTGAGGATGACGAAGCACTTGACTATGAATCAGCTCAGGATGCGGAGGTGGAGTTTGTTTCGGCAAAGCCTATAATCGACAGCTTATCGCTTCAGGATAAAGAGAAAGAAGTGATTATCAAGGCGTTGCGTAAATATAACGGAAAACGCAGGGCGGCCGCCAATGAACTTGGAATAAGCGAAAGGACACTTTACAGAAAAATTAACGACTACGAAATTGATATTTGATGAATAAGATTCACACCTTATTAATATTAATAGTGACGTTTATGCTGACCGGCTGCGGGGTGTATTCATTCACTGGAGCGAGCGTCCCGCCGGAGGCAAAAACGGTGTCGGTGCAGTATTTCCCTAACAATGCGAATCTGGTTTATCCGATGTTAAGTTCAATGCTGACCAACACTTTGCGTGACTATTTCATGAATCAAACGACCTTGTCGGAAGTTGGTAACAACGGGGATTTGGCTGTCGAAGGCGAAATTGTCGGTTATGAAACGGCTCCGACGGCCATCACTGGCGACCAGACCGCCGCATTGAACCGCCTGACAATAACGGTGAATGTGAGATTCTTCAACAGATTTGACGAGACGAAGAATTTCGAGCAGAAATTTTCACAATACGAGGATTATCCGAGCAGTCAGGATCTGAATTCCGTGCAGGAAACGCTGTCGAATACAATTGTAGAGAAGTTGTGTGAGGACATTTTCAACAAGGCGGTTGTCAATTGGTAACTTAAAAAGCATCGGGATTTGGATCAGATAAGATTTATAGAATTGGTTGAACATCCTGAAATTATTGGAAATCAGGATGTTGATGACCTTGAAGTGATGCTTGTCAGGTATCCGTACTTCACGGTCGGACAGACATTGCTGGCCGTCGGCATGTACAGAAACGGACATGCGAAATCAATTCAGCAGTTGAGATTGGCGTCGTCGATGTCGCCTGACAGGAATGTGCTGCGCAGACTTTGCACGCAGTTGCCTGATGAATATGTGGAAGAAACGGAGCCGGTTCATGACGAAGCTGTCGTGGTTATGGAAAAAACGTCGAAGGTCATTCCGGAAAAGACATTTGTCATACCTGAGATAGATTTGGGGAAAGACACCGAGGAACTCAACAGGGAGTTCGCGGTTCTCGAAGAGAAAAAGAAGACCCTTGACGAACTCATGGCGATAATCGAGAACAAAATCGCGGAGCTGGAAAAGGAGAGATCCAAACCGAAAAAAGAAGAGAAAAAATTGACAAAATCGGAAATTATTGACAAATTTATAGCGGAAAATCCGTCGATTTCACGTCCGAAACAGGAATTTTTCAACCCGATTTCGGCTGCACAAGACTCTGTCGTCGATCAAGAGAAGATTGTAAGTGAAACATTAGCAATGATTTACGCAAAGCAAGGATACATTGAAAAAGCAATTTCAATTTATGAAAAATTAATCTTGAAAAATCCAGAAAAAAGTGTTTATTTTGCAGGTCAAATTAATGAGTTAAAAAATAAGTTAAACAATTAATATTAAAGACGATGTACGTAACAATTTCAGTATTAATCCTTATCGTCAGTTTCTTGATGATGTTGGTCGTTTTGGTTCAGAATTCAAAAGGTGGCGGGTTGGTTTCAAATTTCTCATCACAGAATCAGATTCTCGGCGTGCGCAAGACAACCGACTTTCTTGAAAAGACAACATGGACACTCGCAGTTCTTTTGGTAGTGTTCTGTCTCGTTTCAAGCGTGGCGATTCCAAAGGGTGGCGCACAGAAAGCCAACCAGGTTGATTCACAGATGCGCAGCCAGATTGAAAATACTATTCCGGCCGCTCCTGAAGCGCCAATAGCGGAATAATCTATCGGCAAAAACAGAAAAATGTCAGAATGTCATACGTTCTGACATTTTTTTTTGTTTTGTCATAAAAACTTTTTTGGAATGAATTTTGTTAAGCGGAAGCCGAAAAATTCAAAATATTAAAGAATATTAACGATAAATTAAATATAAAATCATGACACAATTGACAATCAAACCTTTGGCGGACCGCGTGGTCATCGAACCGGCAGCCGCAGAGCAGAAAACAGCCAGCGGAATCATCATCCCTGACACAGCAAAAGAAAAACCACAGAAGGGCACAGTCGTAGCTGTCGGTCCTGGCACGAAAGACGTACAGATGACAGTGAAGGTCGGCGATACAGTCATTTATGGCAAATACGCTGGCACAGAGTTCCATTTCGATGGCAAGGATTATATGATCATGCGCGAAAACGACATCATCGCAATTATTTAAGTTTAAATTTTCAAAGTTAATAAGTTATGGCAAAAGACATATTATTCAATCTTGACGCACGCGACGGCCTGAAGAAAGGCGTCGATGCTTTGGCAAACGCAGTTAAAGTGACACTCGGACCTAAAGGCCGCAATGTCATCATCGAGAAATCATACGGCGCACCTCATATCACGAAGGACGGCGTGACAGTGGCTAAGGAAATCGAACTTGCCGACCCGATAGAGAACATGGGTGCGCAGCTCGTGAAGGAAGTCGCCTCAAAGACTAACGACCTCGCCGGTGACGGCACCACAACAGCCACAGTGCTGGCTCAGGCAATCGTCGCGACAGGCTTGAAGAACGTCATCGCAGGCGCCAACCCGATGGATCTCAAACGTGGTATCGACAAGGCTGTCGCCAAAGTCGTCGCCTCATTGAAGGAACAGTCGGAGATCGTCGGTGAAAACGTCGAGAAGATCCAGCAGGTCGCCACAATCTCAGCTAATAACGACTCGACAATCGGCACGCTCATCGCCGATGCGATGAGCAAGGTGAAGAAAGAGGGCGTCATTACCGTTGAAGACTCAAAAGGCATCGAGACATACGTTGATGTCGTCGAAGGAATGCAGTTTGACCGCGGTTACATCTCGCCTTATTTCGTGACCGACACGGAGAAGATGGAAGCCGTCTATGACAACCCGTTCATCCTCATCTACGACAAGAAAGTCAGCGTGATGAAAGACCTCCTTCCGGTTCTTGAGAAGACTCTCCAGACAGGCCGCGCCTTGTTGATCATCGCTGAAGACATCGACAGCGAGGCTCTCGCGACATTGGTTGTCAACCGTTTACGCGGTTCGTTGAAAGTTGTTGCAGTGAAAGCTCCTGGCTTCGGCGACAGAAGAAAAGAGATGCTCGAAGACATCGCCATCCTCACAGGCGGCACGGTCATCAGCGAGGAGAAAGGCTACAAGCTTGAAGACGCTACATTAGCCGAACTTGGCTCTTGCGACAAGATCACCATCACAAAAGACAACACAACCATCGTCAACGGTCAGGGCGACAAGGAGAACATCCAGGCTCGCGCGGCACAGATCAAGGCTCAGATTGCGACAACGACATCTGACTACGACCGCGAGAAACTACAGGAGAGACTCGCCAAGATAGCCGGTGGCGTGGCAGTCATCCACGTTGGCGCAGCTTCTGAGGTCGAGATGAAGGAGAAGAAAGACCGTGTTGAAGACGCTTTGAACGCGACACGCGCGGCCATCGAGGAAGGCATCATCCCTGGCGGCGGCGTCGGCTTCATCCGCGCCATCAAGTCACTCGAGAAGATGAAAGGTGACAACGAAGACGAGACGACAGGCATCTGCATCATCAAACGCGCCTTGGAGGAACCGCTCCGCCAGATCGTCGAGAACGCAGGTCTCGAAGGCTCAGTCGTCGTCAATAAAGTCAGAGAAGGCAGAGGCGACTACGGTTTCAACGCCCGCACCGAGACATACGAGAACATGCTCAAGACAGGTGTCATCGACCCAGTCAAGGTTTCAAGAGTTGCTCTCGAAAACGCAGCATCAATCGCCGGCATGCTGCTCACGACAGAATGCGTTGTCTCCAACCATAAAGAAGAAAACCCGGCACCCGCAATGCCACAGATGGGCGGCGGAATGCCAGGAATGATGTAGTCTTCGGTTAAGAGATTATAGAGTAAAGTTAAGAGAGGCTGGCGCACGATGGATCGTATTCCTTGTGTGCCAGCCTTTTTTAGTTAAAATTATGTGGAGAAATCTGCGTTAAATTTGCAAAGTCTTCAGGGAAAATTATTCCATATTATATTGATAACTAACGACTTTCAGCGTGTCACCGTTGTCTTTTATGCGGCAGAACGAATACTCGAACTCGGTCTCATCGCCGAGCAGCTCGTCAAGGTCTGATTCTCTGAAAAATACGGTACAGTTGTCGAAATACACCTTCGCCTGTCTGTCGGCCTCCTCGATGCACACCGCATCGTTTTTGCCATAGATGGATAGGCTGAAAGATGTGCCGACTTTCTGTGCGCCCTTTTTTGAGATGTAATTTCTGACATTGTCGAGGTCGGCGGTGTGTTTAGAGTAAAAATGGGTGAGTTCGCAGTTGAATGTGACTATAATTGTTCGTGCCTGTTCGCACGAACAGAAAATCAAGCTGATTGCGAGAACCAACAATATTGATGCTAATTTTTTCATATTGTTTTGTTTAAAAAAGAGGAGAGACGTCGCACTCTCTCCTCTTTAACTTAAATCTTTCAACTTTTAATTATCTTACGATAAGTTTCTGTGTGCTTGTTCCGTTGACTTTCACGAAATAGATGCCAGATTCGAGGTCTTTCGTCGGGATTGTCGTTTCGTTGCCACTGACTTCCTGTCTAATGATGGTCTGTCCTGTCATGTTGAAGATTTCGACAGTCTTGAGGTCGTTGCCTTCAATCTTCACGAAGTCGTTGGCCGGATTAGGGAAGATGTTGAATGACAATGCGTTTTCATCGCCGATAGCGTCAGGCATTGTGACGAACGGAACGAGTGTTATTGTTCCCCATTCGCCGTTTGTGTTAAAGCCCTGTGCGAAGCCATAATATTCTGTTTCAGGTGAAAGGTCGATCCATTTCCATTCGCTGTATTCGTAGTAAGGATACATGTCCTCCTGGATTATCTGGATAAGTCCTTCTTCGCCGATTTCTTCGTAATATGCCTTTTCGATAAGTCCGTAGTGGTATTCTGCTGTCTGGTCGTTAGGTGTGGTGAATGTCTTTACTTCCGTTGCGGAAAGCACTTCTACAGTCATTTCGATTTCAGAAAGTCCTGTGCCGCCGGCTGTTTGTGTCGTGGCTGTTGCAGTCACCATTTCGCCGAGAGTGGTGTCGGCGTTTACAGGGACGACATAGATGGTGTATTCTGTTGCCGGTGCCTGGTCATCCCATGTGTATGTTGTTGATGATGTGGCTTGGATGCCCCACATCATGACGAGTTGTTCCAATGACATCTGCATCCACTGCATCCACATCGCCATTTCAGCTTCTATGCCGATCATGTAATAATATGAGGCGCAGTCTTCGTTAGGCGTGAAGGTCGCGGTCACTGTTGTGTTTGTCGTTGTGATGTCCGAAATCTCGACGCTCGCGCTCGCCGGGCTGGTGCAGTCATATTCCTGAATGCCGTGGTTTGCGAGTGCTGTGGTGATTGATTGTGCGTTGCTTATTGGCCAAAGGTCGTTGATGACGATGGAACGGTCCGGCTTGATTAATATCACTGTCGGATATGCGGAAATTCCGTATGTGTTGCAGATAGAACCGCCTCCGCTCGAAGTTCCGATGGTCGGATATTCAACACCGTACTGCTGGCACCAGTTTTGGCACTGTGTATCATTGTCTGATGGACTGATTTCCATGAAAAAGACATCGTGCATGTTGCATCCCAAGATCTGGTAGGCTTCAACAACTTTCGGGCACGCCGAGTTGCAAGGGCCGCATGTTGTGTAGAAGAAATCAATGAGAACATACTGTCCGCCGTCGAGAATGTCGAAGAGATGTACCTCCGTGCCGTGGCAGTCTGTCGCCGTGAAATCAACGGCTGTTGAAAGTGGACATTGAGCAAATACATTGATGCTCAATAATGTAGCTAAAACAAATGTAAAAATTTTTTTCATACAGTAAAGAATTTAATTAATAAATCAGTTATAAATTTCAGGTCGTAAAATTATAAAAAAAATCAATATTGCAAATGTTTTTATTATGAAAATCAAAATTTCGTATTTTTGCAGCCGATTTGATATTAAACGAATAAAAACAAACATAACCGTATCAGCGGTTACATATCCGTAACATGGGAGAGGAGAGACCGACAAGAAAGCGCGACCGCATCATCAAGGGGTTTTCGAAGCTTCTGAAAGAGGACAAGTTGAAGGCTGTTTCAGAATACATCGAGAATCCGGGTGAGTTCATTGCGCTTTTGAAGAGTTTCTGGTATTCTGATGCCGAGAAGCAGAAGCAGTTCGACGAGTTCAGTGAGAACACCATTTCCAATTTCCACATCCCGTACGGCGTGTCGCCAAATGTATTAATTAATGGTAAGCGATATGTCGTGCCGATGGTGATTGAGGAGAGCAGTGTTGTCGCGGCGGCCTCGGCCGCCGCGAAATTCTGGGGCGACCGCGGCGGATTCCATGCCGAAGTGATTGACACACAGAAGGTCGGACAAGTGCATTTCTGTTATAAAGGGAAAAAAGATGTCCTGCTGTCTCTCTTCCCGGAGATAAAACAGGCTCTGTGCGATGCCACGAAGCCAATAACCGCAAAGATGGAGAAACGCGGCGGCGGAATTGTTGATATTCAATTAGTTGACTTCACCGACAAGATTCCTGATTATTACCAGCTACGTGTCACTTTTTACACCTGTGACTCGATGGGCGCAAACTTCATCAACACCTGCCTCGAGACTTTCGCACACACACTTCAGGACTTCTTCCTCCGTCAGAACCAGCTTCCGCAAAACGAACGTCAGGTTGAGATTGTGATGTCAATTTTGTCAAACTATACGCCTCAATGTCGTGTCAAAGTCTGGGTCGAATGTCCGGTCTATGACCTCGACGGTGTTGACGAACACCTTGACGGACAGGCATTTGCGGAGAAATTCAAGAAAGCTGTTGACATCGCACATATCGATGTGTATCGCGCCACCACACATAATAAAGGTATATACAACGGCATCGATGCGGTCGTCATAGCCACCGGCAACGATTTCCGTGCCACCGAAGCTGCCGGTCATTCTTACGCCGCCCGCAACGGACAGTACGAATCGCTGTCATCGGTCGAAATTAATGACGGAAAGTTCAAGTTCATCCTCGAAGTCCCGATGGCTCTCGGCACTGTCGGCGGTTTGACATCGCTTCATCCTTTGGCAAAGGAATCACTCGAACTTCTTGGAAATCCTTCGGCTCCGGAACTGATGATGATTGCCGCCACAATGGGTCTCGCAAATAACTACGCCGCCGTCAAGTCACTGACAACCAAAGGAATACAACAAGGTCACATGAAAATGCACCTCGCCAATATCCTCAATCAGATGAACGCCACCGATGAAGAAAAAGCTGCGGCTCTGGTTCACTTCAAAGATGTCACCGTGACATACGCTGGCGTGGAGGAGTTTCTGAAGGAGATCAGGAAATCAGGTGATTAGATAATTAGGAGTTTTAGGAAGAAAATTATAAGAAACTCGCGTAACTTGTGTCAAAAACTTGTGCAACTCGTGTTAAAATATGGATAAATTCAGAGCTAACGGAAAATTCTTGCTTACCGGCGAATATCTTGTGCTTCAAGGCGCTTCGGCTTTGGCGTTGCCGCTGAAGTTAGGGCAGACTTTGGAAGTAAATACGTTGGAAATCAACAACGGAGTGCTTCACTGGGACGCTTTCACACCGAAAGGTTTCTGGTTTTCGGCGATGCTCAATAAAAGTGACCTTACTGTCCGTGCTTCCGATGACATGGAGAAAGCCGGGATGCTGAGTAAAATATTCCAGACCATCAAATCATTGAATCCAAATATTTTACAAGAGAATAACGATTATTCTTTCACGACACATCTGGAGTTTGACAAGGAATGGGGCCTTGGAAGCAGCTCGACTTTGATTTCGTGCCTATCACAATGGGCAGGTGTCAATCCATACGAGGTGCTGAAACGCACCATGGGCGGTTCAGGCTACGACATCGCTTGCGCAACAGCTTTAAAACCAATACTTTATCGTTTGGAAAACGGCAATCCTATCGTTGAGGAAGCCGACTTCAAACCAGGATTTTTAGATAAACTGTATTTTATTTACCGGAACCACAAGCAAAGTTCTGGCAAGGAAGTGAAGTCGTTCAAGGAAAGACTGAAAACCAACGATTTTGCAAGAGAAATAAGGGAAATTTCGGTCATGTCTGATGTTTTGTCAGGCCCGTGTCTTGCCGGCTTCGATGACTTCTGCGCCATCATGGAACGTCACGAAGAAATCATCGGAAGTTGCATTTGTCAAAATCCGTTGAAGACCCAATTTGCGGATTTTCAAGGCGTTATAAAATCACTTGGTGCCTGGGGCGGCGATTTTTTCCTTGCGGCAACGAAACTTCCTGAAACAGAAGTCAGAAAATATTTTGAAGAAAAAGGCCTGACGACGTTTTTCAGATATGACGAAATGGTGATTTGATTCATTTTTTCTTGTAAACCACCGTCATCCAGCCAATCGGAGTCTTGATTTTTGATGTTATCCTCTCGTTTTCCAACGTCCCGATTTTCATGTCTTCAACAAAAATGCCATTGCCATCAATATGATAAATGTAGTCGCCGTTCATGTCGGACATTATTATGTTGACAATACTGTCATTTTTGAAAATCAATGAGTTGTGCATTTCCTGCTCGCCAGCCTGGTGAATCATATCGGGTGTGTTCCGCCTCTCGTCGAAATCAAAAGTCACCTTTTCGACCGTCCATTTTCCGATGACGGAGTCGGATTTTGAACAGGCAGCGAGAAAGAACAATGTTATTATGAAAATGATTTTTTTCATCGAATGAAATTCAAAAATTAAAAGTTAAAAGAGAATTCAGCGTGGCCTCGTCTCTTTTAACTTTTAACTTTCCACTTTTAACTAAAACAATCCGGGAATTCTTATCCATTCGCGTGCTTCGGCGCAGGTGGCTTCGACTTCCGCCACTGTCTTCGGAATCGGGCGGCCGAGGATGCGGTTGCCTGTCTCGGTGATGAGCAGGTCGTCTTCGATGCGTATTCCGCCGAAATCCTTGAATGTCTCGAGTTTGTCGTAGTTGATGAAGTCTTTGTGCTTGCCTTCTGCCTTGAAGATGTCAATGAGTGTCGGAATGAAATAGATGCCTGGTTCGTCGGTGACTACGAAACCTGGTTTCAGCGTTTTCCCGCAGCGGAGGCAGCTGAATCCCTGTTTCGTTGAGCGCGGCGTCTGCTTGTTGTAGCCCACGTTGACTTCACCGAGTCCTTCCATGTCGTGAACGTCCATTCCGAGCATGTGGCCGAGTCCGTGAGGCTGGAACAGATAATGTGCGCCTGCTTCGAGGGCGTCGTCGGTGTTGCCTTTCATAAGTCCGATGCCTTTGAGACCGTCGATGAGGGTGCGTGCCGCGAGTCTGTGCATCTCCATGTATTCTATGCCCGGACGTGTGTTCTTCGCCACTTCGGTGTTGGCTTTCAACACTATCTCATAGACATCACGCTGACGGGCGTTGAACTTGCCGCCGACAGGTGTGGTGCGTGTGAAGTCGCTGTCAAGGTAGTTGCCGGTTTCGGCACCGCAGTCGCAGACCATCATGCGGCCTTCAACGAGAACGTTGCCGTGGTTGTGGTTGTGCAATGTCTGCCCGTCCATGCTGACGATGTTCGGGAACGAGACGACACCGCCGCGTGCTATGGCGATGCCTTCGATGGTGCCGCTGATCTCCTGCTCGATGACACCCGGCTTACACATTTTCATCGCCGTGGTGTGCATGTAATAGGCAGTGTTTGCTGCATATTCCATCTCGTCGATTTCAATTTGGCTCTTGATTTCGCGGAGGCTCACGATAGCTTCGATGAGCTGCTGGCTCACGTATTTCTCGACCTCGCATGTGCAGATGTCCATGAAGTTCGCTATCTTGATGGTCATGTCGCCGCGATATGTCGGGGTGATGTGAATCTGACGGCCTTTCTCCACGGCCTCGCGGATGTATTCCGGGAAACGGTTGATGTCGCGGCAGTCTTTGATGCCGATTTTGTCGCCTTGCTCCTGCAATGACGGAAGCGGCCCGCACCAGATGACGTCATCAATGGTGACCTCCTGCCCGAAAAGGATCTCCTCACCGCTTTCAAAATCTATAACTCCAACTAAATCAGGGTGATTGAGACCGAAGAAATAGGCGAAATTGCTGTCTTGACGATAATGATAAGTGTTGTCAGGGTAATTCATGGAAGCCTCGTCGTTGGCTACGAAGAAAGCCAAACCCTTGTTCATCAGCTTCTTCAACGCCTCTCTGTGACCGGCGTAAAATTCTTTGGTAAACATGATATTTTATTTTTTATGATTCAAAAATTATTTCGCAAAGTTATAAAAAAGACGTTAAACAAAGGTGTCTTTTCACATAAATTTGATGATTTGTTTTCAGAGCGATTCATTTGAAAAGTATTTTGTAATGTGATTCCTTGTTTGTAACATCGTCTTTAATCCTGATGATGACTGGCGTGTTGGCACGATAATTGCTTAATTCACAACGATTTGAGCCTTTCACAAATGTTTTATTAATTTCATTCCCACAGAAATCATATACAAAGATTGATGCGTTAATCTCTTTTTTTGACATGATTATTATCTTGCCATTGGAATGAACGAACTCGAAATCATCTTCATTATCAGTTGTTTCTGAAATCGCGGAAGGTTCGAGTACTGTCTCGGTTGCGACTTTTTGAAGGTAGCCTGCCGTTTTCTCGCTCATGTTTTCTGGAAACCACAGTCCGTTTGGACTTTCATTCCATAACAGAGCGTGGAACGTGCAGGCGGCAAGGTAACTGCCTTCGATTGTCGGGTGACTGTCGTCGCCGCTGTGCAGCACGATTTCCGATTCTGTCAAGACCTTCCTCCATGCCTCCCCGACAGGTGCTGTCAGTCCGCCGAAAAGTTCACGGCATTCATTGTAAGCACTTGACAATGAGTCCTGCATGTGGTCGAAGTCGCGGAAGTCTGCGCTGCAATACATTCCCAAACCGTAGTTTTCGCATTGTTGTCCGCCATGACGCCTCCCCCATGTCATGTATCCGACAATCTGGGCGTCGGGGTTGTACAAAAGGACGGAGTCGCGTAGCTGCTGGTAACCGCTGTGCATGAACTCATAACGGTAAAAGTCGATGCTCGGCAGCTGACTTTGTTCTTGCAACACAACATAATCCCATTTTCCATTACGTATGAGGTTGATACTCTGCGTGTTTTCGACATGTTGCTTGAGGAGATAACCTCCAGGAGTGTTGGCTGCCGTATTCATGACTTTCCGGCTGCTTTCCGCAAGAGAAGCGCATAACTGTGGCAGGTTATTGACATTGGTATATGAATTTCCAAGAAATAAAACATTGATGGTGTCTTGCGCCCATAAAATATTGGTTGCCAATAATATACAGATGATTATGAGTGCTTTTTTACGCATATCTCGGTTAAATGTTTATAATCTTGCCAAATCTTCAATCTCAATCGGCAAATCGCCGAAAAGATTGACCGGTTCATTTTCAGTGATTAAGATGTCGTCTTCAAGTCTGATTCCGATGCCTTCCTCGCGGATGTAAATGCCCGGTTCGCACGAAAGCACCATGCCCGCCCTGAAAGGTTCATATTTGTCGAGGTTGTCGTGGCAGTCCAAACCGACGTGGTGAGCCATGCCGTGCATGAGGTATTTCTTGTACATCGGTTTGTCAGGCTCTTGATTGTCAACGTCTTGCTGCGTGAAAAGTCCGAGTTTTATCATCTCTTTCTCCATCAAGGCGTATGTCGTGCGGTTGATTTCATCAATAGTGTGACCGATCTTGTAAAGTTTCGTGATTTCTTTCTTCACCCTCATGACGGCTTCGTAGCATTCTTTCTGACGTGGCGTGAACTTGCCGTTTACCGGAATCGTCCTGCTTAAATCGGAGGCGTAGTTCTTATATTCGCAACCCATGTCGAAAAGCAGCAAGTCGTTGTCATTCAATATGCTGTCGTTTTTGGAGTAATGCAGGCAACAGGCGTTTCTGCCTCCTGCTATAATTGGATGGAAAGCGTGGCCTGATGCGTTGTTCATTTTGAAAATGTATTCCATCTCGGCTTGCATTTCATATTCGTAACGTCCTGGTTTTACGGTCTTTACGCAATGCATGAACGCTTTTCCCGTGATGTCGCAGGCCTGTTTCATAATTTCGATTTCCTCTTCCGATTTGATTTTTCGCAGCGTATTTAATATAGGTGCCGAGCGTTCGAATTTATGAAGCGGGTACTGATTCATGATTTCTTTCACGAAACGTTCTTGGATTGTCACGACTTTCGTCTCGAAACGTGAATATTCGTAAAGATTCAGATAAACTGTTTCAGCATTGAGAATCAATTCTTTAAGAGTGTCATTGAAATTGTCGGCATACATTACGTTCTCGCATCCGGAGATTTCTTTTGCTTGATTTGCGTCAAGCATTTCCCCGCGCCAGATGGCTTTCATCTCGCTGTATGGCTCAACGAAAAGAATCTCGCGCAATGCCGGATTCGGATGGTCGGGATACAAAATCAGAAATGCGCCTTCGCGGTCAATTCCGGTGAGGTAAAAGAAGTCGGAATTCTGACGGAAAGGGTAGCACTGGTCGCCGTTTCTCGGCATTTCTTCGTTCGCCGTGAAGACAGCAATGGAGTTTTTTTTCATCGCCGAAGCGAAATTCTTTCTGTTCCTGACAAAAAGAGAATTTGGTATATTGTTGATTGACATTATGTTGCGTTTTTTAGATTATATTAATTTTTTATGTGGACAATGATTTCTAAAATTTTGTCCTGTGCTTTTTTAATACGTACAAAAGTAGTGAAATTTTTTGGAATAATTTTTTAATTTTAGATTTAAAAAAATTGTATTTTTACGGAACTAAAATAAAAAGTCAAATGAAAGCTAAATTTTTACTGTTTGTATGTGTTATTGTGTTGAGTATCAATGTATCGGCACAATATAAGGAATTTCAATTCGGTTTGATGGTACAGCCAGGTTGCAGCTGGTTCAAGGTTTCAAACGACAACATCTCTAATGTCAAGAACAAGTTCACCTCAAAATATGGGGTTTTTGGTTCTTATTATATGACTGAAAACTACGGTTTTACTTCAGGAATAGTCATTAAAAACACAGGCGCACGCTATGATTTCAACTATGCCACTGAAGCGTCTGTGACACAATATCGTCATGATTTCAAAAACACGTATTTGGAAATCCCGGTTCTTTTCAAAGGCAGGACCGACCAGTTTTCAAGATTCAGGGTGCTTGGCGAGTTCGGTGTCGGCTTTGACTTCCTCGTCAGCAACAACGAATCTTTCTCGAACATCAGTGGGCCGGATGAGCATCTGAAACTTAAGTACCGCACTTTCTGCCCGACTTTGATGATTGGACTCGGAACGGAGATAAACATTTACAAATCAAGTTCTGTGCTGTTGGAGCTTGTGTTAGACAAAGGCTTCGCAAATGTCATCAGAAAAACAGACGAAACCGAAGATTATTATGATTCCGCAATGAAGACCACCTGTCTTTATTTGCAAATCGGCTTCATTTTCTAAAAAAGCATGAAGATAACTTTAGCTCAGAAAGGTTTTACCTCGTGTGATATTGACTTGAATGTCAACAAGATAATTGAGTCAGCACACGAGGCGAAGGCTTCGAGTCTTGTGATTTTTCCGGAATTTTCAGTTTGTGGTGTCAATCCATACGACCATCTTTCTGATGAAGGTTTTGTTGAAAAATGCGAGAAAGCGCTCGACAGAATCGCTGCCGAATGCGAACATGTTGCGGTGTTGGTCGGTTGTCCGGTAAGAAACACTTCCGGCAATGGGAAACCGTTTTACAATGCGGCGGTGTATATGTTTCAAGGACAACGTAAGATATTCAAAAAGAAACAGATAGGACTCGCTGACAAACGCGAGTTCGACTTTTTCGAGCCTTCGGATGTGAATGAGATACTGCAAGTCGGTTGCCATAAATTCGCCGTCACAATCGGAAGCGACCTATATAATATAGGTGAAGACGAATTTCTGATTCAAAACAGGGTCGATGAACTGATGCCTCTCGCACCTGATGTGATTGTCAACATCGCTTCTGAAGAATATGATTATCAGAAGATTACAAGACATCGCGACCAATTGCGGCAGAATGTTCTGAAAACAGAACGTCCGTTGGTTTATGTGAACAATGTCGGCAAAAAAGACGGGAAGGTCTTTGACGGCCATTCGATGATTTTCGGTTACGAAGGCTATGTCGTGGCATCGAATCCTTTTTTTGAAGAGAAAGTCAACGATGTTGATTTGGTTTGCCTTATTTCAATGAAACAATCTGATATTCAGGATATTCCATCGGAAAAGGAATTGGAGAACTTAATCAGTAAACTGTAAAGTTGAAAACCTTTTTAGGTTTTAACACCAATTTATATTCTGTCTAAAACCGTGACAATCAGTTTTTCCATTGTCGGGTGATAGTTTGGCGAGAATTTCTCCAAAACGCGGTTCGCCGCTATTGCGCATACTGTCAATGCGTTGTGTCCCAATATCTTGGCTAACAAAAACAATGCTGACGACTCCATTTCGAAGTTGGTGATTTTCCATTCGTTGAATCTGAAGTTTTCAATGTCTTTGTTAAGATTCGGATAATTGAGTTCGGCGCGGACGCAACGTCCTTGCGGACCGTAAAAGCCTGGAGATGTGGCGGTTATGCCTTTATGAAAACCTTCGGCAACCCTGTTGAAAAGACTTGGTGACGATTCGACCATGTATGGTTTTGGCAAATCGGTGGGGTAGTTCATGTCTCTGATGAAGGTATTCGTCATCTCATTGTTAATCACCGACTTATAATCTTTGTAGAAATATGCGAGACCGTCAAATCCGACGGCATAACGTGAAGCGACGCAGGTGTCAACGTCAATTTCGGGTTGAAGTGCGCCACTCGTCCCGATGCGTATTAGATTCAAAGTCCTGTGAGTGGCGTTTGGAACGCGGTTTTTGAAGTCGATGTTTGCCACGGCATCGAGTTCGTTTACCACGATGTCAATGTTGTCTGTCCCCATTCCGGTTGACATCGCTGTGACGCGTTTTCCTTTGTAAGTGCCTGTGTGTGTGATTATTTCGCGGTTGCTTCTTCTGTATTCTATGTTGTCAAAATATTTTGAAACCATCGAAACGCGATTTGGGTCGCCGACTAAAATCACATTGTCGGCCAACATTTCCGGAAACAAATTCAGATGATATATCGCACCTTCTTCGTTGAAGACCAATTGCGAATTTGGTATGGGTTGAACGTTCATTTGTTAAAAAATTTTTGCAAAAATAATGCTTTTTTATGCTAAAAAGTCCACAAATGTTAAAAATTGTAAAATTTGTGAAAATTAAAATTTTAATGTGTAACTTTGCAGCCTGAATTTTAAGTTTAGACTTTATCATGAAGACAAATAACGACTTTGTAAAAGCGAAAATAATTTCAATTGGTGATGAACTGCTGATTGGCCAAGTGGTGAACACCAATGCTTCTTGGCTTGGCAATAAATTGACAACCAATGGAATACAGGTTGTTTCGACATTGACTATAGGCGATGGTGAGAAGGATATAATGGATGCGCTGACAGCATGTTCGGATGTTGATATCGTGGCGATTACGGGCGGTCTCGGACCTACTGCCGATGATATTACGAAACCTGTGATGTGTAAATTTTTCAACACGGAGCTGGTGTTTTGTCAGGATGCGTATGATAACGTCATGAGTATCTTTAAGTTGCGCGGTTATCCGATGAGCAAGCGCAACGAAGGTCAGGCGTATATCCCTAAAGCGTGCAAATATATTCCAAATCGTTATGGCACAGCACCTTGCATGTGGTTTGAGAAAGACAAGACGGTTTATGTCTCAATGCCCGGAGTGCCATTTGAGATGAAAAATGTTTTTGAAAAAGAGATTCTGCCGATGCTTCTGGAACATTTCAAGGTGACACCTTATTTAAGCAAGGTGGTTATGACGACGGGTGTCGGCGAGTCGTTTCTTGCTGATAAAATCAAAGACTGGGAAGAGTCGTTGCCCGACTTCCTTTCATTGGCGTATCTGCCGCAGTACGGAATGGTGAAACTGCGTTTGGATGGCCGTCATCCTGATGAAAAATTGCTTCGTGAGACACTTGATAATGAAATAGATAAGCTTGTTTCACTGATTGGCGACCATGTCTTCGGATATGATGAAATCTCAATTGCGGAGGCTGTCTTCAAACTTTTAAAGGCAAAAGGTAAAACCGTCGCTTCGGCCGAAAGTTGTACAGGCGGCACTATTGCTAAAATGATAACGGCGATACCTGGAAGCTCGGCGGTGTTCAAGGGAACAGTCGTCTCATACGCCACCGAAGTGAAAGAAAATGTATTGAATGTCAATCATTTGGATGTTGAAAAATATTCAGTTGTGAGCCAGCAGGTCGTCGAGCAGATGGCTGTCGGAGTGAGGAATTTATTGAAAACGGATTATGCCGTCGCGACTACCGGCATCGCCGGTCCTGACGGCGGGACGGAATTGACACCCGTCGGGACCGTGTGGATCGCCGTCGCAACACCTGATGGCGTTGTCTCGAAAATCAATAATTTTGGCAAGGACAGAGGCAATAATATTGAACGAGCTTCCATCACCGCTTTGGAAATGTTAAGGCAGGAACTGAAAAAATTGAGTTGATATGAGAAGGATTTTGTTGGTCTTGTTTGCAGTCGTTTTTGTATCATGTTCAAAATCAAGTGGATATAAAAAGAAATTAGACGTGAATTGCAGCGATAAGGAGCCTCGGGAATTGGTGGTCAAACAATACAGCAAGGCACTTTTCAGCCTCGACACTGCTGATTTTGCAAATGAAATTTCAGGCTTGCATGACGATTTCCCGGAATTGATTCCTTCAGATCTTGACGATGAACAGATTAATTATCTGAAATTATTCGTGTCTGACACTTTCTGTATGAGAATCAATAAGATGGTGGAGCAGGCGTTTCCTGACATCGCTTTTGTTGAGGATGACGTGAAGTCGGTTTATCAGCATTTGAATTATTATTTCCCTGAGATTCCGGTGCTTCCGACATACACATACGTTTCCGGAATTGACATGTCAAGTGGTCCGGTCATGCTTGCTGACAATTATGTGATGATAAGTCTCGATTATTATCTTGGAAATAAAAACCTGATTTACGATTATGTTGGGATGCCGCGTTTCATGTCGGTGCGCTGCAAGCCCGAAAATCTGGAGAGAGATTTGGCGCAAGCGTTGTATTTCAAGTATTTACGTCAGAATGTCATTTCAAAGGATGTTCTTTCAGAAATGATTGAGAGAGGAAGGATGTATTATTTTATTGAAGCGATGACACCGTCGGTGGCTGATTCGGTTTTGCTCGGATATTCTGAAAAACAGATGAAGTGGGTTGGCGATAATGAGGGTCAGGTCTGGGCTTCTGTTGTTGGAAACAAGATGTTGTATAGCAACAATTTGGAAATAAAACGAATGCTTTTCAATGAGGGACCGTTCACGGCGGCGTTTTCGGAGAATGCGCCGGCGCGTCTCGGCGATTTCCTCGGACTTCAGATCGTGCGTTCGTTCATGTCGTCAAATGATGTCACACTGACCAAGCTGTTGAATATCAGTGATGAACAGGAGATTTTCCAGATGTCGCAATATAAACCGTCGAAAAGATAAGGATGAAATGACTGCTGCGGTTGCGTGACGGAGAACGCCGCCGCATTACACAATCGGGGCCGATGCCTTGATTGTTGGTATTTTGAACATTGCACAGACAACCGCACAATTGTCTGAGCATGGTTATTGTTGTCATTTTATTTTTAGAAAACAAATAATGTTAGTAAAAACTTATGGAAGTGCCTTGAACGGCATTGACGCAATCACAGTGACTATTGAAGTGAACATCGACCGCGGTGTGCAGTTTTTCCTTGTCGGACTGCCAGACAGCGCGGTGAAAGAAAGCCAGCAACGTATTGAATCAGCATTGAGTAACAATGGGTTGAAGTATCCTAAACGGAAAATCACAATCAACATGGCACCGGCCGACATCAGGAAGGAAGGCTCGCACTACGACCTGCCGTTGGCGATCGCCATCCTCGCCGCGTCGGAACAGGTGAAAGACGACATGCTTGACAAATACATACTGATGGGCGAGCTTTCACTTGACGGCAGCATCAACCCGATTAAAGGCGCGTTGCCTATCGCAATCAAAGCGGCGGAGGACGGGTTCAAAGGAATTATAGTTCCTAAAGCTAACGCAAAGGAAGCCGCCGTCGTTGAAGACATTGAGGTTTGCGGCGTTGAGACGATAATGGATGTGATAAACTTTTTCAATGGTTTTCAACACGTTGAGCCGACGAAACTCAGCATTGAGGACGAACCTAACGGCGACTTTTACGATTTCGATTTCGCCGACGTGAAGGGGCAGGAGAACATAAAACGTGCGTTGGAAGTGGCTTCCGCCGGCTCGCACAATGTGATATTGATCGGTTCTCCCGGTTCCGGGAAGACGATGCTGGCGAAACGTCTGCCGAGTATCTTGCCGCCGATGACGTTGAAGGAGGCGTTGGAAACCACGAAGATACATTCTGTCGTCGGACTGCTGGCGCATGATGTGTCGTTGTTGAGGACGCGCCCTTTCCGCAGCCCTCATCACACGACGTCGTATGTCGGGCTTGTCGGCGGCGGCACTTACCCGCAGCCCGGCGAGGTGAGCCTTGCGCATAACGGCGTGTTGTTTTTAGACGAGTTCGGAGAATTCAAAAGAAACGTCCTTGAAGTTCTCCGTCAGCCGATGGAGGACCGTGTCGTGACGATAGCGCGGGCGAAACAGACTGTCGAGTTCCCGGCGAGCTTCATGCTTGTCGCCGCGATGAACCCGTGCCCGTGCGGCTACTACAACCACCCGACAATGGAATGCACCTGCAAACCGGGTGTTGTCGAGCAGTATCTTAACCGCATTTCGGGGCCGATTTTAGATAGAATCGACCTTCATGTAGAGGTGACACCTGTGCCTTTTGAAGACCTCACGAAAATCAAAACCGGCGAGAAAAGCTCCGTTGTCCGCGAACGCGTGGTGAAGGCGCGCATGATTCAGACACAGCGTTTCGCCGACGTGCCGGGCGTTCATTGCAACTCGCAGATGACAACGAAGCTCATACAGCAATATTGCCGACTCGACAAGGAATGCAGTGCTTTGCTGAAGAACGCGATGGAAAGACTTAACCTTTCTGCACGCGCTTACGACAGAATTTTAAAGGTTTCTCGCACCATCGCCGACCTTGACAATTCGTTGGAAATCAACGCCGGACATTTGTCGGAGGCGATACAATATCGGAGTTTGGACAGGGAGAACTGGGGGAAGTGATTTGGTTGGAGAATTTTAAAACTCAACAATCAGTTTCAGGTTCAACTGTCTGCCGGTCAGATAGTTGGGGACGGCGTACTGGATGTTGTAAACGTCGGTGACCCACATGTAAGAGCTTACGTTGTTCACGCCGAGCAGGTTGAAGACCTCGAGGCTCAGCCAGCAGTTGCTGATGTATCTCAACGGGTTGTTCGGGTTTTTGAATTTGGTGCCTTCGCCGATGAGCTGTTTGCTGAAACCGATGTCAACGCGGCGGTAAGGCGACATCCTCATTGTCTGTCGGTAACGTTCTGAATTTGAAGCCCCGAACGGAAGCCCAGTGCCGAAGATCAGTTTCAGGTTCACCCTGAACGACGGGATGAACGGGATGTAGTCCTGGAAGAAAATCGCGAAGTTGACGCGCTGGTCCGACGGGCGCGGGATGCCGTTGATGATGGTGTCGTGGTCGAATTCGGCACCGTTGTTGATGTCGGTCTGCGACAGTATGCTTCCGTCGGCGGCGACATGATATTTGATGTTCTCCGCCGTCTTCATCACCGAAAGCGATGCCCAGCTGTCGATGCCTTTCACAAATTCCCCGTTGACTTTCAAATCGATGCCGGTTGCGTAGCCGGTCGCTTTCTGGTCGGCGAAATATCTTATCCTGATGTTATCGACTTCGTAAGGCACGATGTCTTTGAGATATTTGTAATAGATCTCACTTGTCAGGACGAAAGGTCTGTCCCAAGCCATGAAGTTGAATTCGTGGCCGAGGACAACCTGATAAGATTTCTGTGACGAGGCGTTGTCGGGGTCAACGAGCGAGCCGTCGAACATCCTGATTTCCCGATAGAACGGCTGTTGCACATAGACTCCGCCGGAAAGCCTGAACACCATGTCGTGGTTCCAGTGCGGCTTCACGGCGAATCCGACACGCGGGCTCACATCCGCTTTTTTGTTGTAACCCCAGTAGTTGGCGCGAAGTCCGGCCGTGATGACGAAGATGTCGTCCTTCTTGTTTTCAATCTGCCACGAGTTTTGGATGAAGGCGTCAACATTGTTGACATGCAGGATGTTATGTCCGTTGGCTACGTTTTTCAGCTCAAGCGGCGTCTGCATCGGGTTCGACGGGTTCAAGATGGAATCGGTGGAGTGGGGGAGCGTGAACCCCGTTGAATCGACCATCTCCCATTCCCTGATGATGTCGTCGATGGCTTGGTGCTGATAGCGGACGCCCCATTTCAGGGTGCTTCCGTTGTGATTGTATGCGCCTTTGTGGTCGATGTTGGCGACTCTCGAATAGAAATAATTCCGTGCGTGTTCGATGTACGTGCCTACACCTTGGTTCGTCACTACGTCGCCTTCCTGCTCGGTGCTGTTGGTCGTTTCCAAAAGTCCGATCCAGTATTGGCCTTGAATGTCAAATGTTTCCGATTCCGAAGCCGAATACATCGAGCCGATGAGTTTCAGGTTGAGGTCTTCATTGGGGCTGTAGTTGAATGTCACGGCACCGAGGCCGGTGTTATAACGGCTGGCTTCTTTGCCGTCGAAATAGACTTTGAGGCGATATGAGGCCTGAAGGTTTCCGAAGTCGGTCTCACGTGTCTCCGGAACCATGGTGTAGCTGTTTCTCGAATAATATCCGAGAGCCGAGATCTCAAATTTCGGTGTGACGTTATATGTCAGAAGTCCTTGTACATCAGTGAAGTTTGGCTGATAAACGCCTTTTGTCTCCATTTTTCCGAGGATGTATTTCGTGTTTTTGTAACGTGTTCCGATGAGGTAGCTCAATTTGTTGTGTGCCGTGCGTCCTTCGGCGTGTATGTCGGCGCCGAGCATGCTGAGCGTCACCGAGCCTGCCGTCTTTGTCGGTTTCTTGTAGGTGATGTCAAGCACTGATGACATCTTGTCGCCGTATTCGGCGGCGTATCCGCCGGCTGAGAACTCGATGTTTGAAATGAGCCGGGAGTTGATGAAGCTGAGGCCTTCCTGCTGTCCGGAGCCGACGAGGAATGGTTTGTATATTTCTATCCCGTTGACGTAGATGAGGTTTTCGTCGAAGTTGCCGCCGCGGACGTTATATTGAGAACTGAGTTCGTTGGTCGAAGACACGCCCGGAAGCGTCTTCACCAGGTCTTCGATGCCGCCGGAGCCCGACGACGGAAGCAGCACCGTCTCACGCGCGTCGAGACGTGTCACCGTCTCGGACTTCACCGCCTGGTCGCTGACGGTGGCCTCTTCGAGCATCGTCGAAGTGACCGAGAGCCTCATGTCCTGTTTGCGTCTCTCTTTGCTTTTCAATCTGACGCTGACGCTTTTCTGTTCGTATCCCACAAACGAATAGACGACTTCCAGCGTGATGTCGGCCGGAAGCGTCAGCGAATATTCGCCGCGGCTGTCGGAGACAACGCCGTAAGGGGAGTCTATGACCGCAACGTTGACGTATTCGAGAGCCTTGCCGTCACCATCGGTTATCCTGCCGTACAAAACGCCCTCCTTTTTCTGCCCGAAAGCAAAAAACGGAAGCAAAATCAATATGATAACCAATAGTTTAGACTTCATAAACCAATTAACGGCATTTCATTTCAAAAATTACAGTCGGAAGTGAAAAAAATTGACGGGACTCCCTGCGAGACTTAAAAAAAAAGCCGCCTTGATACAGACGGCATTAATCTTTTTAAGGTATATATTACCAGCGGTTCAGATAGCCGGCGTCCTGTGCGTCGCACATTGCCTTGTAAACACCCTTCTTGTCAATGGTGCGGAGACCTGCCGCTGAAACTTTCAATACTACCCACTCGTCCAATTCCGGAACATAGAATTTCTTGATCTTCAAGTTCGGTTTGAACGTTCTCTTAGTCTTCTTGTTTGAGTGTGAAACGTTGTTCCCACTGATGACTTTCTTTCCTGTTATCTGACAAATTCTTGACATAACTCTGACTTATTTATTGTTCAATTTATTCCACTTAAAACGAGGTGCAAAAATACAACATTTTTTGATTTGTACAAATGTTTTGATAAAATATTTTTTTCTATCTTTGCAGCGTAATTAATAATTGTAAGATGCAACAGATTCCAATGGTTGACCTTGTCGGTCAATATAAAAAGATTAAGTCAGAGGTTGACGCCTCGATACAGCAGATTCTTATGACAGCCGGCTTCATCGGCGGTCCTTTTGTGAAGAAATTTCAGGAAGATTTACAGGAATATCTGGGTGTGAAACACGTGATACCGTGTGCGAACGGCACTGACGCCCTTCAGGTTGCCATGATGGGCCTCGGCCTTGAACCCGGCGACGAAGTGATTACGACATCGTTCACTTTCATCGCGTCGGCCGAGATAATAGCGCTCCTTCGCCTGAAACCCGTTGTCGTTGACGTTGAACCTGATACGTATTGCATTGACCCCGCGGCGGTTGAACGCGCCATCACTCCGCGCACCAAAGCCATCGTGCCGGTGCATCTTTTCGGACAATGCGCCAATATGGATGCCATCATGGACATCGCGAAACGTCATAACCTCTATGTCGTTGAAGACAACGCGCAGGCTATCGGTGCGCATTACACCTTCAAGGACGGCACGGTGAAGAAGTCTGGCACTATCGGCAATGTCGGCTGCACCTCGTTCTTCCCGTCGAAGAACCTCGGCTGCTACGGCGACGGCGGCGCACTGTTCACCGATGACGACGCTCTCGCCGAGATGCTGCGCTGCGTCGTGAACCACGGCATGAAGGTGCGTTATTACCACGACTACGTCGGTGTCAACTCTCGCCTCGACGCGATCCAGGCCGCTGTTCTTGACATCAAGTTGAGACATCTCGATGAATATATCCACGCCCGCCGGTATGTCGCGGCATGTTACGACGAGGCTTTCGCACAGACTGAACACATTGTCACGCCGAAGCATCCTGCTTTCACCGACCACGTGTATCATCAGTATGTCGTTGTCTTGAAAGACGTTGACCGCGCCGGCCTCATGGCTCATCTTCAGTCGAAGGGCATCGCGAGTGCGATTTACTATCCGGTGCCGCTCCACATGCAGAAGGCCTACGCCGACCCGCGCTACAAACAGGGCGACTTCCCGGTCTGCGAGTATCTCTGCGATCACGTAGTGGCACTCCCGATTCACACCGAATTCAGCGACGAGGATTTGAAATATGTGACAGATTCAGTTCTTGAATTTGTTGAGAAATAGAGGTTCTTTCATATTATATTATTCAGCAGTAATTCTTTACTGCAATGTAAGATTGAAAACGCGAACCATTTTTTGCCAAGGTCTTTCAACGACACACCGAGATGATATATTTCATCATTGATGGAATATATCATCTCGATAAAGGCCCGCATGATTCTGATGTTGTCAATGACGTCTTCTTCCTCTTTTTTATCAACCTTTTATCTTACTATTATCTTCTGCGTCTTGACTTCATTTCCCGTCAATCTCACGATGTATGCGCCGGTGGTGAGCTTGCTGACATCGACTCTCTGTCCGTGAAACTCCTCGCTGATGACCACTCTTCCGAGGATGTCGAACACCTGAAGCAAGCCCTCGCCATCGATGATAAGCTCATTGCCGTACTGATAGACGAACTGTTCGTCATCGTCGCTGCCGTTGCTGACGCCGAGCTTCACCGTGAAGCGGTTTTCGTTGTCGGCGGGCGAGCCGACGAACGAATAGTTGTCTTCAAGCAGCATGTTGGTCTCTTCGCCTGTCATGTTGTCGATGAGAATCAGATGGTTGATGTCGTCGGTGGCTTTGACGCTGATGTCGTATCTGCCTGTCGTCATGGCCTTGAAGTTGAGCGGGAACACTCTCACGCCCTCGTTCATGAACGCGATTGCGAAGTCCTCGCCGTCCTGCGGGATGTAGAGCATCGGGGCTTCGGCGTTGCGGTGGCTGACCTTGTTGAGGCCGGTGCCTTCGCCGAGCACCGCGAAAGCGTTGTCTTTATAGTTGTCGTTTGACACTACGATTTCGATGTTGTCGTTCTTTTTGTCTGAACGCTCGACCTTGCTCCCCGAACCCGGCTTGCTGATGGTGACACCGCCGGCCACGGTAGCCTGCACGAGGAAACCCTGGAGTGGTTTGATTTCGCCGTCTGTGAGTCTTGTCCCCCATGTGTTCTCGTTGGAGAGAACATAGAAGCCGTCCGCAAAGTCGGCACTTCCTTTTCTGACGTCTGTCAGCTTGATGTTCTGTGTGAACGGGTTGCCGATGAGGTTGAAGCCGTGCGCCGCACCGATTGTGAGGTTGCATTCAACGTCTCCGACATTGATTTTGCCATTGAATTCAAGTGTCGTGCCGTTTTCTATATGGTATATGTATCCGACGCCTTTGTCTATTGTCTTGAAGTCGGGGTTCGCGATGACGTTTGAATTGTCATTGACTTTTGAGTTCACCCAGATGCCGTTTTTCTCGTCGAGGCGGTAGAGGTCGTAGTCGGTCGCCGTGACTGTTGTCGGGATGAGGCCTTTGACATTTGTGAGCGCGGTGCTGGCCGTGAGCGGCGAGCTTATCGTAAACCAGTTCACGTCGCTTGCCCTGCCGTTGGCGGCGATTTCCTTTTTCACCGTGTAATCGCTGCAATTCACGCTTCCGTTGTCTATCAGTTGCGCACCGTCTTCAAGGGTGATGAGGTCTGCCGTCAGAGTTTTGTCTTCGGCGATGGAGAACGTCTTACCTGCGGCAACGGTTACTGCTCCAACTTCGGCATTAACATCTACTTGACAGTCGGCGTTGATGAACACAATAGGACTGTTTTGGGCTGGCACTTCGTTTTCCGTCCAGTTGCTTGCAACATTCCATGCGTTGCTGCCCGTGCCGTTGAAGTGGTAATCTTCATGGTTGTATTCAATGAAAATGTAGTTGTGTCCGCTCCAAGCGCTTTCGTATAAATTCGTTGTGTTTATCGGAATGTAAACCTTGTTTGAGGCATCTGGGATTATTGAAGCCAGGCTTGGTGCGGTTTGGGCTTTGGAAATGATGTTGGTGAAAGAGCATCCATAAAAAGCATATTGCTCAATGCTTGTCACGGAACAGCCGATGGTGAGCGAGCCGTTGAGACCTGAACAACGATAAAAAGCCGTTTCTCCAATGTTTGTCACGGAATTGCCAATGGTGAGCGAGCCGGTGAAGCCCGAACAGTATGCAAAAGCAGAATTTCCAATGCTTGTCACGGAACTGCCGATGGTGAGCGAGCCGTTGAAACCTGAACAACCATCAAAAGCCTCTTTTCCAATGCTTGTCACGGAATTGGGAATGGTGAGGGAGCCATTGAAGCCTGAACATTCAAAAAAAGCCGCTTCTCCAATGTTTGTCACGGAATTTGGAATGGTGAGGGAGCCTTTGAAGCCTTGACACCATACAAAAGCCTCTTTTCCAATGTTTGTCACGGAACTGCCGATGGTGAGTGAGCCATTGAAGCCTGAACAATGATAAAAAGCCGCTTCTCCAATGTTTGTCACGGAATTTGGAATGGTGAGGGAGCCTTTGAAGCCTTGACACCATACAAAAGCCTCTTTTCCAATGTTTGTCACGGAACTGCCGATGGTGAGTGAGCCATTGAAGCCTGAACAGTACCCAAAAGCCGCTTCTCCAATGTTTGTCACGGAATTTGGAATGGTGAGCGAGCCATTGAAGCCTGAACAGTACCCAAAAGCCGCTTCTCCAATGTTTGTCACGGAATTTGGAATGGTGAGAAAGCCGGTTAAGCCTGAACAAGAGTAAAAGGCACAGTCGCCGATAGCCTTCACAGTGTAGCTTATTTCATTGTGGCTGACGGTTGCGGGCAGGCTGATATTCCCTGCAGGTATGGTGTAACCTTCGTAACATTCCAAATAGTTGTCGCTATTCGGTGCCACAATGCTCACCCAATGCTGCTCTGCATCGATGATTCTGTAATAGAGGGTCTGGCCGGTTTCGCAAATGGCGGAGAAATCGTATGGCTTATAGAAGTTGGCCACAAGGTTGCGGTCGGCAGTCAAGGTAAAGGTGTATGGGTTTTCAGTGGATGCCACCTCGCCGTTTTCAGTCCAATTCTTGAACCTGTAGCCTTCCGTGGGCGTTGCCGAAACGGTGATTTCCGTTCCTTCAACTGCCGATTGCACAGTTTCGCCGCCGCTGGTTGCCGTAGCCGTGCCGGTTTCTTCCGGGCTGACCGACAATGTGATGTAGTGCAATGGTATGCGTTTGAAGAAGCGCAGGTTGCCTTCGCTTGTTCCCGTATGTGTCGTAATGATGTTGCCGTTGTGGCAGACGGTGTAGCCAGATGAACCAGCCGAGGAAATGTCGCCATTCGTTATGACCAAAGCAAAAGGATAAGGATCTGTCTGTGAATATGGGCTGAATGTTGAGAGAGACACTCCCTGCGTGGTGATGGACAAATCTCCGTTATTGCAATATGCATAAACAAGATTGTAGATATAAACAAAATCTTTGAATTTGTATTCGACAGGATTTGCAGGATATAATGACAGCTTCATTTTTCCGGCTGCCGTTCCCGAAGAGTGCAGGTAGTAATTGTTGCCATCCTGATAGCCGAGCACATAAATGTCATTAGAGCTGATGTGCGAAGGCAAGGACTCGATAGGCTCGTAAATGTATTTCTTTTCCCAAAAGTTGGCCACAAGGTTGCGGTCGCTTTCCAAGGTGAAGGTGTATGGGTTGTCGGTTGAGACCACCTCGCCGTTTTCCGTCCAGCATGTGAACATGCAGTCTATGGCAAGCGGTGTGGCGCTAACGGTGACTTGTCCGTTGTTCTGGCAGGTGGCGGGTTGGTCTATTTTTGCCGAGCCGAAATCCGGGTTGGCTGATGCCACCGTAAGTTCGAATTGGACATAATCCTCCTTTATTATCTTGGCAAAATTGCACCAATGGAACGCGGATTTATAATTGCTACTACTGTTGCAAGGTACGGTGATGGAGGTGATGGATTGCAATCCCGACGTATGATAAAAAGGAGAGATGCCCGTCTCAGGCGGCGCGACAGGTCTGGAAATGATTTGTGCAAATTGGTTATCTCCAAAAGCATAGTCTCCAATTCTTGTCACAGAACTGCCAATGGTGAGCGAGCCGTTGAAGCCTGAACATTCACGAAAAGTCTCGTCATTGATGTGCGTCACGGAATTGCCGATGGTGAGCGAGCCGGTGAAGCCTGAACATTGATAAAAAGCCTGATTTCCAATGCTTTTCACGGAATTCGGTATGGTGAGCGAGCCGGTGAAGCCTGTACATTCCTTAAAAGCATCATTTCCAATGCTTGTTACGGAATTCGGTATGGTGAGCGAGCCGGTGAAGCGTGTACAGCCGTAAAAAGCCCCATCTCCAATGTTTGTCACGGAATTTGGAATGGTGAGCAAGCCGGTGAAGCCTGAACATTGATAAAAAGCCAGATATCCAATGCGTGTCACGGAATTGCCGATGGTGAGCGAGCCGGTGAAGCCTGAACATTGATAAAAAGCCTCATTTCCAATGCTTGTTACGGAATTCGGTATGGTGAGCGAGCC
>JAKSMX010000014.1 GCA_024400305.1 Bacteroidales bacterium
TTTGACCTATAGCGACATACCTATACAAAAAATCCTGCAAATTGACCTATACGCCAAAAAATCCCTCATTGAGGAAAAAAAACAAGGAATTTTTACTTCATTGAGGGATTTATTACAAATCATTATCAAAAAAAAGGGCCGACGCCTCGCGCCAGCCCCTCTCTTATCTCTCTTCTCTCAACTACTTCTTCGGCATCATCTTCTTTCTGATAATCCCGAGAAGCTCGTCGGCGTTCACGCGGATCTGTTCCATGGTGTCGCGGTCGCGGACGGTGACGGTGTTGTCTTCAAGTGTCTGATTGTCAATGGTGACGCAGAGCGGCGTGCCGATGGCATCCTGTCTTCTGTAACGCTTTCCGATTGAGTCTTTCTCCTCGTACTGGCACATGTAGTCGTACTGCAGCGAGTCCATGATCTCGCGGGCTTTCTCCGGAAGGCCGTCTTTCTTCACCAACGGCAAGACAGCGACCTTGTAAGGCGCGAGCATCGGAGGGAACTTCATCACGACGCGCTCGCTGCCGTCTTCGAGTTTCTCTTCGGTGTAGGCGTAGCTGAACATGGCGAGGAACATTCTGTCGAGGCCGATTGACGTCTCGATGACGTAAGGTGTGTAGCTCTCGTTCGTCTCCGGGTCGAAATATTGCAGTTTCTTGCCCGAGAACTCGGCGTGACGGCTGAGGTCGAAGTCGGTGCGGCTGTGGACGCCTTCCAACTCCTTGAAGCCGAACGGGAAGTTGAACTCTATGTCGGTGGCGGCGTTGGCGTAATGCGCGAGTTTCTCGTGGTCGTGGAAACGGTAGTTCTCAGCCGGGATGCCGAGTGAGAGGTGCCAGTTGAGGCGTTCCTCTTTCCATCTCTTGAACCATTCAAGCTCGGTGCCGGGGCGCACGAAGAACTGCATCTCCATCTGCTCGAACTCCCTCATCCTGAAGATGAACTGACGCGCGACGATCTCGTTTCTGAACGCCTTGCCGGTCTGCGCGATGCCGAACGGGATCTTCATGCGGCCAGTCTTCTGCACGTTCAGATAGTTCACGAAGATGCCCTGCGCCGTCTCGGGACGGAGATAGACGGTGTTCGCGCCTTCCGCCAACGAGCCGATCTGCGTGGCGAACATCAGGTTGAACTGACGGACATCGGTCCAGTTGCGGGTGCCGCTGATCGGGCAGACGATGCCGAGGTCTTCGATGAGTTTCTTGATGTCATCGAGGTCGTTGCGTTCCATCGCGCCGTAGAGACGGTGGCTGATTTCCTCAATCTCCTTCTTCCATTCGACGACGCGCGGGTTGGTGCTTACAAACTGCTCCTTGTTGAAGGCATCGCCGAAGCGTTTCGCGGCCTTCTCGACCTCCTTGTTGATTTTCTCCTCAATCTTCGCCATGTAATCCTCAACGAGGACATCGGCGCGGTAGCGTTTCTTGCTGTCTTTGTTGTCGATCATCGGGTCGTTGAAGGCATCGACGTGGCCGGAGGCCTTCCACACCGTCGGGTGCATGAAGATGGCGGCGTCGAGGCCGACGATGTTCTCATGCATCTGCACCATGGCTTTCCACCAATATTCGCGGATGTTCTTCTTCAGTTCGACACCATTCTGGCCGTAGTCGTAAACGGCAGCCAGTCCGTCGTAAATGTCACTCGAAGGAAAGATGAAGCCGTATTCCTTGGCGTGTGACGTTATCTTCTTGAAAAATTCTTCTTGATTCACTTTTTTCAGTTTTAAGTTTGGAGAGTTAAGAGTGGAATCACCACTTCTACCCTCCTTTATTAATTATTATTTAACTTTTATCTAAAAACTCCACTCTTAACTCTCAAAACTTCACTCTTAACTCTCAAAACTCCACACTACAATATTAGCATTGCGTCGCCGTAGGTGAAGAAATTGTATTTTTCAGCAACGGCTTCCTTGTATGCTTTCATGAGAAATTCGTATCCGGCGAACGCGGCGGTCTCCATCATCATCGGCGACTTCGGCAGATGGAAGTTGGTGACGAGTGCGTCGGCGGTGGTGAAGTCGTACGGCGGGAAGATGAACTTATTGGTCCAGCCGTCGAGCGGCTTGAGTTTTCCGGTGATGCTCACCACTGTTTCCATGACTTTCAGTGTCGTGGTGCCGACGGCGAACACTTTGTGTCCGGCTTCTTTTGTGTTGTTGACGGCGTCGCATGTCTCCTGCGAGATGCACATCTCCTCGGAGTCGGTCTTGTGTTTGGTGAGGTCTTCAACCTCGATTTCACGGAAATTACCCATGCCGGTGTGTAGCGTCAGTTCGGCGAAGTTCACGTCCTGTAGTTCCATGCGTTTCATGAGGATTTTGCTGAAGTGCAGGCCGGCTGTCGGGGCGGCGACGGAGCCTTCCATTTTCGCATAGACGGTCTGGTAGTTGAACTCGTCGTCGGGTTCGACGGGGCGGTTATGCACCTTCGGGAGCGGTGTCTCGCCGAGTCCCGTGATGACCTTCTTGAACTCTTCGTGCGTGCCGTCGAAGAGGAAACGCAGCGTACGGCCACGCGACGTGGTGTTGTCGATGACCTCGGCCACGAGCTCGTCGTTCTCGCCGAAATAGAGTTTGTTGCCGATACGTATCTTGCGCGCAGGGTCAACGAGGACGTCCCACAGACGGCTCTCGTGGTTGAGCTCGCGGAGCAGCATGACCTCTATTCTCGCACCCGTCTTCTCCTTCTCGCCGTAAAGACGCGCCGGGAAGACCTTGGTGTTGTTGATGACGAAAAGGTCGCCGGCACCGCAGTATTCAAGGATGTCGCGGAATGTCCTGTGTTCTATCGTCTGTGTGTCACGGTGAAGCACCATCATGCGCGCGTCTTCACGCTCCTTCGGCGGATAGCTCGCGATAAGGCTTGATGGCAGGTTGAATTTGAACTGAGATAGTTTCATTGTCTCGAATATGTTTTACTGATTTTTCCGTAAATAAGGTGCAAAGATACAACAGAATGAAAATTTTGTCAAGAGGAAAATTCACATCATATTGAGTCTGCCTTTTTCCCCATCTTCATCGCCCTCCAGCCGTAGATCGTAACAATCAGGAAGCAGATGAAAGGAAGGATGAACGAGAAGTTCGTCGCCGAGATACTTCCGAATATGCCGGGTGCGGTATCGTCGAGGTCGATGATCGCGCCCTGAAGCGGCGGCATGATGGCGCCGCCCACGATGGCCATCACGAGGAACGCGGCTCCGAGCGTCGTGTCTTCACGCACGTCTTCAAGCGCGATGCCGTAAATCGTAGGGAACATGATGCTCATGAAGATTGAAATGGCGACGAGGCAAACCAAACCGGCCATCCCGTCAATCAATATAGCTCCGGCAGTGCAGCACATCGCTCCTATCCCGAACAACATCAATAACTTACGTGTATTAATAAACTTCATCAAGAAAGTGCCGATGAAACGTCCCGAGAGACAAAGTGCCATCGCGCCGATGTTCCACCACTGCGCCACGTCTTTCTCGATGCCGAGCCGACCGGCGTATTGGATGATGAACGTCCAGCACATGATCTGTGCGGCGACGTAAAACATCTGCGAGACGACGCCTCCACGGTAAATCTTGTTCTTCCACAGCCTGCGGAGCGAATCCTTGGCTTTCGGCTGCTCTTTCTGCTCGCCTTTCGCCACGTTCTTGTTCACAAAAATCGCGATGATGATGAACATCAGAACCACCACGACACCGATTGCAACGTATGGGTTTCTGATTGTGTTGAGGTCGTGTTCGCGAATCATCGTCTTCGTCGCCACGTCGAGCTGGCTGAAGTCGCCGACTCCGTACGTCGCGCTGACAGCATCGTTGTTGCTGTAAAGGTTTGAAAGGACAATCTGACTCGCGATTATCATTCCCGTCAGGGAGCCGACGGGGTTGAAGGCCTGTGCGAGGTTCAGGCGTCGAGTTGCCGTCTCCGGCGAGCCGAGAGATAAAATGTAAGGATTCGCCGTCGTCTCCAAAAACGCGAGTCCGAATGTCAGGATGTAAAGTGAGAGACAGAAAAGCAGGAAGCTCTGCGTGGAGGCCGACGGGATGAACATGAACGCGCCGACGGCATAAAGTCCGAGACCGAGCAGGATGCTGCTCTTGTAACTGAACCGCCTGATGAAAAACGCCGCCGGTATCGCCATCGTGGCGTAGCCGCCGTAGAACGCGAACTGTACCAGCGCAGCTTTGAAGTTCGAAATCTCAAGCGTGGTCTTGAAAACCGCCACCATCGGGTTCGTGATGTCGTTGGCAAATCCCCACAAGGCAAACAATGTGGTGATTAAGATAAACGTTACCAAATACTTACGTTCTACAAGCTTTGCTGATACATTTCCCATTTCAATTATTTTTAAATGTTACATTTCAATTTCCACAGAGACGCTCTCCATCACGCCTCCGAGCGGCGGATTCATTTTTTTGACTTTAACCCAGGCATACGACACCGCCGGGAAACTCTTACCGACAGCATCCAAGATACGACGCGCCACGTTTTCGAGAAGGTGCGACGGAATCATCATCTGCTCTTTGACAACTTGATAGACAGCCTGATAATTGACAGTGTCTTCAATATTATCCGACTTCTCTGCTTTCGAGGTGTCAACTTCCAGACTGAGGTCAACGTTGAACCACGTGCCTATCTTCTGCTCCTCCTCGAAGCAGCCGTGATAGGCGTAAAACTCCATTTTCTCTATTGATATAAGTGCCATAGTCAGTTAGTTTAGGTGATTAGGTATTTAGGAATCCTAAACTCCTCAAACTCCTTAATTTCCTAATGCCTTTATTCCTTTTTCAATACGTTTCAAGGCTTCTTCCTTGCCGAGGAGCGCGAGGATCTCGTGAATGTGCGGGCCTTTGCCGGCACCGACGAGCATCAGGCGCAAGCCGTTCATTACCAAGCCCATGCCGAGTTCGTTGCTCGTAATCCAGTCGTTCAAGGTCTTGTCGATGTTCTCGGCGGAGAAGTCATCGATTCCGTTGATGACCTCAGCGGCCTTTCTCATCATCTCGGCTGAATTTTCCTTCCAGCGTTTCTTGACGGTGACTTCGTCGTATGTCACAGGCTCTTCAAAGAAGAAGAAGCTCTGATCCCACAGTTCCTTCACGAAGTTGACGCGGTCTTTCACCAACGCCGCCACTTTCGTAACGTATTGTAAATCAGCGTCGATGTTCTTTTCGGCTTTGAGCCACGCCTGATAGTCCCTGCCTACTTCCTCGCTTGACTTCTTCATCAGATATTCGTGGTTGAACCATTTCGCCTTTTCGACATTGAAACGTGCGCCCGACTTGCTGCAATGGTCGAAGGAGAACGCCTCGATGAGTTCGTCCATCGAGAAAATCTCCTGTTCTGTTCCAGGATTCCAGCCGAGGAGTGCGAGCATGTTGATGAAAGCCTCCGCATAGTAACCCGACTGTTTGTAACCTGACGAAATCTCGTGTGTCTCCTGGTTCTCCCACTGCATCGGGAAGACCGGGAATCCGAGACGGTCACCATCGCGTTTGCTGAGTTTGCCGTTACCGTCGGGTTTCAGCAGGAGCGGAAGATGCGCGAACTCCGGAGCCTCCCAGCCGAAAGCCTGATACAGAAGGACGTGCAATGGCATTGAAGGCAGCCATTCCTCGCCGCGGATGACGTGCGAGATGAGCATCAGGTGGTCATCGACGATGTTTGCGAGATGATATGTCGGCATTCCGTCCGACTTGAAAAGAACCTTGTCATCCAAGGTGTTGGTGTTCACCTTTATGTCGCCGCGGATGATGTCGTGCATCTCGACGATATGGTTCTCCGGCATCTTGAAACGAACCGTGTATGGAGTTCCAGCATTGATTAAAGTATCGACTTCTTCCTTACTCATCGTCAGTGAGTTACGAAGATTTTTCCTGCTTTCTGCGTTATAGATGAAGGTTTTCTTCTGGGCTTCGGCTTCCGCGCGGTATTTGTCGAGTTCCCCGGCGGTGTCGAAAGCGTAGTACGCACAGCCTTTCGCAATAAGTTCGTCGCTGTACTGCTTGTAAAGATGCTTGCGGTTGCTCTGTTTGTAAGGGCCGTAGGGACCTCCGACGATGTCGCTTTCATCGAACTTGATGCCGCACCAATCGAGCGACTTGATGATATATTCCTCCGCGCCCGGCACGAAACGTGTCTGGTCGGTGTCTTCAATACGGAGCAGCATCTTGCCGCCGTTTTTCTTGGCGAAAAGATAATTGTATAATGCGGTTCTCACGCCGCCGATGTGCAACGGTCCGGTCGGACTCGGTGCGAAACGTACACGTACTTCCTTCATTTTTGTTCTCAATTAAATTTTTGCAAAAGTAGGAAAAAATTGCACACGGTGGCATAAATTTAACATAAGTTGCACGAGTTTGATAACACAAGTTGCACGAATTTTATTTGGTTGTTTATAACCTAAAAATCATTTCCTGTCGCTTGAAAAAATTCCATATCTTTGCAGGTTTTAATTATTATTATGGGTAAAAATATTCTTTTTGAAAAAATCGAACGCTTCATCAGGAAGTTCTACTTGAACCGGCTCATTCAAGGTGTGTTGGTAGGTTCTATCTTGATGATTGTCTTTTATTTGATTTTCAATGGGATAGAATATTTTTCCTGGCTTCCGCAAAAAGGAAGGCTCGTGCTTTTGATTTTGTTTGTCTGCGTTTCAGCCTTTGTCATTGTTACTTTTTTTGCAATACCGATAATTAATCTCATTCGTTTCCGGAAGAAAATGACCGACCGTGAGGCTGCGGTTTTGATTGGAAAATTCTTCCCGGAAGTCAGCGACAAACTCCTGAACACGCTGCAACTTTCGGAAAATCTTTCCGGAAATTCAGACGACGAGCTGCTTGCCGCAACGATCGAGCAGCGCACCGAAAATCTGAAGCCGATCAATTTTTCTGATGCCATAAACCTTAAGGAAAATTATAAATATCTGAAAATCTTCGGTTTGACGTTTGTCATCTTGTCGGTTCTTATAATTTTCGTCCCTGACTTCACAAAGAAACCCGCCGAAAGAATCATCAAATTTTCTCAGACTTTTGAAAAACCGCTGCCTTTTGACGTAATTTTTTCATCTTCAAGGCTTGAGACGACACAGGGCAACGATGTCGAGTTTAACATTCACGTCACTGGCGAGCGCATCCCCGATGCTTTCTACATCAAGGGCGAAAACGGAATCCGTCTCATGAACAAGCTGAATACCAACGACTTCCGTTTCATTTTCAAAAACAATTACCAGAACGAGACTTTCCACATTGAAGGCGGCGACTACCGAAGCCGTGACATTGAACTGATTGTCCGCCCGAATCCGACACTGCTGTTTTATGAAACGGAATTGTGTTTTCCGAAATATATTCAAAGGAGGAACGAGACCGTCGCCGGAAAAACGAGAATCGTTGTCCCGCAAGGAACCAAGCTGAAATTCATGTTTCACACACGCGATGTCGATTCTCTTATTATCAATGTAAAAGATTATAAATCAATCATTTCTGATTCAATGAACGAAGGAACAAGATTCATCGCCTCAAAAGAATCAGACATTTTCATTTTTTATGTTAAAGCGTTGAAATCAAGCAGGTTAGATGTCACAATTTCGAATGAATGGAACGGAGAACTTGAACCGATACCTTTTATTATAGAGGTCGTTCCTGACGCTTTCCCAGACATTCAGGTTCAGAATTTCCACGAGGATTTTGCGAAACAGACGTATTATTCCGGCCTGATAGCCGACGATTACGGCTTCACGAAATTGCTTTATCATTTTGAAATTGACGGGAAACCGGAGCAGTCATTTGTCAAAAACATTGCGATTGACAAACGTCAAGCACGCACCTCTTTTTATTATAGTGTTGATTTAGACACACTTAACGTTTTCCGCGGCGACGAGATAAAAACATATTTCGAGATTTTTGACAATGACGGCATCAACGGCCCGAAATCGCGCCGTTCAGAGTTTTTTTATCTCAGTCTGCCGACGACCGAACAGCTTGATTCCATCGCCGAAAACTCTGAAAATCAAATCATTGACAAGTTATCCCAAGATTCAAAAGAACTCGAAAACCTAAAACGCGACATTGAAGACATGCTTCGCGACCTGATGGCGAAAAAAGAACTCGACTGGAGCGACAAGGAGAAGATGAAAAACCTTTTGGAAAAACAGAAGCAGCTTCAGGAAGAATGGCAGAAAGTGCAGGAGGAGCAGAAAGAATTGTCAGACTTCTTGAAAAACAACGAGTTGACTCCTGAAGAACTTTTGAAAAAACAAGAAGAGATCAACAAACTGTTTGAAGATGTGATTCCTGAGGATTTGAAAAAACTGATGGACGAAATTGACAAGATGCTGGGCGAAATGCCCCGCGAGAAGATGCAGGAACTGATGAAAGAGATGAAGAAAAACAATGAGGAATTCTCGCAGATGATGGACAGAAACCTCTCGCTTCTTCAGCAGCTTAAGGTCGAAAAAGAAGTCAACGAGCTGATAGAAAAGCTTAACGAACTTGGCGAAAAACTTGAAAGTAACACTGAATCTATTTCGGCTCAAGATGCTAAAAATCAATTCAATACGTTGGAGCAAAAAATGGATTCGGTTATGGAACAGAACAAGAATTTGCAGGATCCGTTTGACATTTCCAAAGACGAGGAGGCATCTGAGGAAATCAACAATGACTTGGACGATGCGGCGGAATCTGAAGACAGCGGCGATGAAAACGGCTCGCAGCAAAAGAAAGGCGATGCCGGAAAAAAGATGAAAGAGATGGCGGAAGGCCTGAATATGATGATGGCGGGTTCCGGCATGGAGCAGCTCGCCGAAGACGCACACCTTGTAAGAATATTACTCGAAAACGTGGTTCGTTCCTCTCACGCCGAGGAGTCGCTTCTCCAGGAGATCGGGAAAATGAAAACCGACGACCCAAGCGTTTCAGAAAAAATCAGTCGCCAGAAAGAGATTTCGGAGAACTTCGTGATGGTTGACGACTCGTTGAAAAAAATGGCGTTACGTCAGACTTCCATCAAGAATTTTGTCTTTAATGAATTGCAAATAATTGACAATCAATTACAAGGAGCGATGCAAGATATTCTGGAGCTGCATTTCGGGATGGCATCGAGCAAGCAGCAGAAAGCCATGATGTCGATGAACAATCTCGCTTTGATGCTTGCTGAATCGTTGAATCAGATGGAGCAGCAAATGGACGGGATGAGCGGTTCCTGCTCGAAACCGGGAAAATCCAAAAACAGCAAAGGCAAGCCAAAAGACATTAAAAACATGAAAGATCTGCAACAGCAACTCGGACAGCAGCTGAAGGAAATGCAACAAAAGATGCAACAGATGCAACAAAACGGGCAGCCAATGCCACAGATGAGCGAAGAAATGGCACGCATGGCGGCGCAGCAGGAAATGATTCGCGAAGGCATGCAGAAAATGCTCGAACAGATGAAGAAAGACGGGATGCTTGGCGACGACGGTCTAAACCAAATAATAAAAGACATGGAGAAACTTGAAGAAGACTTGGTAAACAAACGGATCACCAACCAGACAATGAACCGTCACAGGGACATCATGTCACGAATGCTAAAGGCAGAAAAGGCACAGCAAGAACGCGAGAAAGACGAAAAACGCAAATCGAATGAATTTAAAGGAACGCAAAAAAGCCATAACATTGATGAATTGAAATACGAAGAAAACATAAGGAAACAACAGGACTTTTTACGTTCAAATCCAATAGAATACGAGCCTTTCTTTAAAGAAAAGATTAACGAATATTTTTTGAAAAACAACAATTAGTATAATGATAAAATTTCAGACAATCGACATCGAAAAACCAGAGTTCAATGAGCGTCTGGCAAAAGAATGGATTCAAAATTTCGTGGCTGAATACGGAAAGAAAGTCGGCGAACTCTATTATATGTTCTGTTCAGATGAATGTCTGTACGATTTCAATGTCAAGCGAATGAATCATGATTTTTACACAGACATCATCACCTTTCCGTTGAACGACTGCAGCGAATATCTTTCCGGTGAGTTTTATATCAGCATCGACAGGATTCGTGATAACGCTGAACAAATGAGAAAGCTGTTCAAGGACGAATTTCATCGCGTCCTTGCACACGGTGTCTTACATCTCATCGGTTATAAAGACAAGACAGACGAAGACGCTGCCATGATGAGAAAGCAGGAGGATTTTTGTCTGGGAATGAGACCTAACGAATTGTGATTCTGCAATTTATTTTGATGTTACACGTGAAACAAATAATATGATTTTTGACAATTACGATGTTATAGTTGTTGGCGCAGGACACGCCGGATGTGAAGCCGCCGCTGCCGCCGCAAACCTTGGAAGCAAGACGTTGCTTGTCACCATGAACATGAGCTTCATGGCGGCGATGTCGTGCAACCCCGCCGTCGGCGGAATAGCAAAGGGACAGATTGTACGTGAAATTGACGCACTCGGCGGACAGATGGGAATCATTGCTGACAAAACGATGATACAATTCAGAATGCTCAACAAGTCAAAAGGACCGGCAGTGTGGAGTCCGCGCGTACAGAGCGACAAGGCTGCTTTTTCCGCAGAATGGAGAAACACACTTGAAAACACGAAAAACCTTGAATTCTGGCAAGACCACGTTGACGGATTATTGGTCGAGGGCGACAGAATCGCCGGCGTACACACCATGATGGGCGGCAACATCCGTTCAAAAACAGTGATTATGACAAACGGGACCTTCCTGAACGGGAAGATTTTCATAGGCGAGAAATCGTTTTCAGGAGGCAGAATAGGCGAAGGAGCAAGTCACGGCATCACAGAACAACTCGTGGAACTCGGCTTTGAATCCGACAGAATGAAAACAGGGACACCGGTGAGAATCGACGGACGCAGCATAGATTTCAGTAAACTAACCGAACAAAAAGGCGATGACGAAATAACCGGATTCTCATTTATGAATGTCGAAAAACCAACAAAACAACGCAGCTGTTATCTCGCCTACACATCATTGAAAGTCCACGAAATTTTACGTCGCGGTTTTGAGAAATCGCCCATGTTTACAGGCAGAATACAAGGCAAAGGCCCTCGTTACTGTCCAAGCATCGAAGATAAAATAGACCGTTTTGCTGGAAAAGATTTCCACCAGTTGTTTGTTGAGCCAGAAGGAGCCACAACAGTTGAATATTATCTCAACGGATTCAGTTCTTCGTTGCCGGAAGACATACAATACGAGGCTCTGCGCAACATCGAAGGCTTCGAAAACGCCAAAATCTTCCGCCCCGGTTACGCAATTGAATACGATTTCTTCCCGCCGGAACAGCTCTGTCACAGTTTGGAAACACACAGAATCCACGGTTTGTTCTTCGCAGGACAGATTAACGGCACGACCGGATACGAAGAAGCCGCCGCACAAGGCCTCATGGCGGGCATCAACGCTCATCAATTCAACAACGATGAAGAACCGCTCGTTTTACGCCGCGACCAAGGTTACATCGGAGTTCTCATAGACGATTTGATTACAAAAAGCGTCGATGAACCATACAGAATGTTCACGAGCCGCGCCGAATATCGCATACTTCTCCGTCAGGACAATGCCGACACGCGCCTCACCCCTATCGGTTACAAACTCGGTCTGGCGACGCAAGAACGATACAACAGGCTTCTCGAAAAAGAAAATCGTGTCGCAGAATTAGTGAAATATTTAAAGGAAACCAACGTAAATCCGGAAAACATCAACGGACTTCTTGTTGAAAAGGAAACACCGGAAATCACAAATAAAATGCGTTTCGCACAGATTCTCATGCGTCCGCAAATCAACATAACCGACATGACAAGTCATGTTGACGAACTGAAATCCAAATTAGATTTGACCGATGTTTTGACAAAAGAAATTGCCGAAGAAGCGGAGATTTTGATAAAATACGAAGGCTATATTGAAAAAGAGCGCGAAGTCGCCGACAAGCTCAAACGCCTCGAAGACGTGAAACTGAACCCTGATTTTGATTACAATTCACTGCATTCCCTTACGATAGAAGCTCGTCAGAAATTGACAAGACACAAGCCACAAACTCTCGGTCAAGCATCGAGAATCAGCGGGGTCTCGCCTGCCGACATTTCGGTGCTTGCAGTGTTTCTCGGACGATAGTTTCACGTGAAAGAATTTTTGTAAATAATTAAAATATAAATTGTTATGACTTATATCTGCCCATTTTGCAAATCACAAAACACGAAGCAATTTCTCAAACTGAAGGATTATTTCTTGACGCAGGAAGAGTTTGAAATTCACGAATGTACCGACTGTCATTTGCTTTTTACAGCCCCCCGCCCTACTCCACTTGAAATCGGGAAATACTATAGGTCGGAGGATTACTTGAGCCACAACGAACACAAAAAAGGACTCGTCCCGTGGATATACAACCAGGTCAAGAAAATAAATATAAGAAGGAAATTTGAAATTGCTTTTGCAGATGATCTTGTTAAAGAGAACAAAACGCGTCTTCTTGATTACGGCTGCGGCGTAGGTGATTTCTTGTTTTACGCAAAACAGCATGAATGCAACATTTACGGCTGCGACTTAAGCGAAGATGCAAGAAATTTCGCTTCGGAAAAACTGAAAACAGAGATTTACGCCCCGGAAAAACTGTCAACCCAACCCGACTGGCGTTTCGATGTCGTGACCTTATGGCATGTGTTTGAACACGTCGATGACCTCGAAAAATTGGTCAGCGAATTTCACAGGATTATCGCCGACAACGGCCGACTCGTGATTGCGGTTCCAAACCACAAATCGTACGACGCGGAAATTTACAAAGACAAATGGGCCGCCTACGACGTGCCTCGGCATCTGAATCATTTCCACAAAGAATCGCTCGAATTTATCATGAAAGACAAATTCAGATTGGAAAAAATCCATCCGCTGAAATGGGACGCATTTTATATTTCCATATTGAGTGAAAATTATGTCGGCAAAGGCAACTCATTTTTAAAAGGTGTGATTTCCGGTCTCAAATCAAATTACAAGGCAAAAAAGACCGGAGAATATTCGAGTTTGGTATATGTTTTCGACAAGATTTGATTTTTGCCACTTTTCAGGCGATTTAAGACACTTTGATTTTCAAACGTGTCACACATCAAAAAATTCGAGAAAACGCCTTAAAAAAAGGCACTTTTTTGACGATATTTTTACGGTTTTGAAATAATTTTATAAATTTGAAGTTTTTAATTAAAAAAATATGAGTAACAATCCTTTGAAGGCCTTGGCCGGACAGACGGTGATTTATGGAATGGGTACAATCATCCCACGCCTGCTCAACTATCTGCTCGTGCCGCTTTATGTGAGAGTCTTTGAATCCGGCGTTTACGGTCAAATCACCGACCTTTACGCATGGATCGCCCTGCTGTTGGCACTGCTCACATACGGAATGGAAACAACTTTTTTCCGCTATACCCAAAAGGCCGATGCAAACAAGGTGTTCAACAACATCATGTCGTGCATTTTCACGACGACAGCAATTTTCGTTTTGGTTTATTGCTTCATTTACAAGTCTTTCGCCAATTGGATTGAATATGACCATAACACACAATATGTCTTTTTCCTCGGAATAATCGTCGATCTTGATGCGCTGACAGCCGTTCCTTTTGCAAAACTCAGGAAAGAAAACAAAGCGAAAAGATTCACAATAATTAAAATTGCAAATGTCGCCTTTAACATCGGACTGAATCTTTTCTTCCTGCTTGCCATTCCCGAAAAGTCAGAAGCCATTTCCGCAAAATTGTTTGGCCCGGAAGCCGGATTACTTATTTGGGTGTTTATTTCCAATGTATTATCAAGTTTGTTAAGCCTGATTTTGCTTCTTCCCCAGTTGAAATCATTCCATTTTGAATTAGACAGAAACCTTGTAAAGCCGATGTTCAAATACGCACTGCCGATTCTGCTCGTAAGTATCGTGGGGATGGTGAATGAAGTGGCCGACAAGATTTTGATCAAGTACCTCACCCCTATTCCCGATGAAGAAACGCTGCTTTCTCTTGGGTTGACAGCACGTGAATATGCCATCGCACAAGTCGGGATTTACGGCGCAAACTACAAGCTCGCGGTGCTTATGACAATCTTCATCCAAATGTTCAGATACGCCTCCGAACCCTTCTTCTTCAACAGGGCGAAAGACCGCAACGCACCAGAACTCTACGCCAAAGTAATGACTTATTTCGTGATCTTCTGCCTCCTGATTTTCCTCGGAGTAATGTTATACATTGATGTCTTGAAATATTTCATCGGAACCAAAGGAAGCGATTACCACGAAGGACTTGTAATCGTTCCTATTATATTGATTGCAAACATGTTGTATGGAATAGTCTTCAATCTTTCAATTTGGTTCAAGCTGACAGACAAGACAATCTGCGGAACCGTCATCACAATAATCGGGGCGGCGGTGACATTGTTGACATTGTTCGTTTTGGTTCCGAAAATCGGGTACAAGGGAGCGGCTTTCGCTCATCTCGCCTGCTACACAATCATGGCGGTGGTTTCCTATTTCTGGGGACAGAAGAATTTCCCGATTCCTTACCAAATCGGCAGAATCGCATTGTATTCCATCCTGGCGATAGGTTTATATTTCACAAGCATGTTATTCAGTGACTTTTCTTTAACTATTAAATTGACAATCAATACATTATTGATATTGGTTTATATTGGAACTGTAATATTTTTTGAACGTAAAAATCCCATAAAAATATGAAATTGAACATTGTAAATAAATCGGACAACGCATTGCCGAACTACGAGACCGTAAATTCCGCCGGAATGGACCTGAGAGCGTATCTTCCTGACGGACAGATAGTTATAAAATCCATGCAGAGAATTTTGGTTCCGACCGGGCTTTTTATGGAGATTCCTGTCGGTTACGAAGGACAAGTCAGACCGAGAAGCGGACTCGCCATCAAAAGCGGAATAACCGTTCTCAACTCGCCCGGCACAATCGACGCCGATTACCGCGGCGAAATAAAGGTGATTTTGATAAACCTTTCTGACAACGATTTCGTTATCAACAGCGGCGACCGCATCGCGCAGCTCATCATCGCCAAATGCGAACAGATGGAAGTCGTTGAAGTTGAATCACTTTCAGAAACGGAACGCGGTGCGGGCGGTTTCGGTCATACTGGAAAAAATTAAAATATTATGAAGTTTAAATTATTGATATTTAATTGTTTATTGTTATTTGGAATCGCCGCTTCCGCACAAAAGGAAGCCGCCGCCGACACAATCTATAAACTCGATCTGCCAAAAAACGCCGAGAATTTCTCAAAAGGCCTCGAAAACAAATACAACGAGAATTTTGAAGCCTCCATCAAATACTTCGAGGAAGCACTGAAATTCAACAAGGACGACGACGCCAGCATGTACGAACTCGCTGAACTTTATCAGTTGCAAAACAGGAAAACAGAGGCGTTCACAATGATTGAACAGGCTGCAAAACTGCAACCGAAAAACAAATGGTATCAGCTGCGACTTGCGCAATTCTATCTTCAAAATTCTGATTATCAGTCATTTATAGATATTTACGACAAGTTGATGGCCGACGACCCCAGCAACCTCGAATATCTTGAAAACTACATCGACGTACTTTTAAGAATCGGTGAATATGAAAAAGTCATTGAGAAACTCGACGTCATGGAGGAAATGATCGGCAAAAACGAGATGATAACGTTGCAGAAAGCCGAGATATATAAAAATGTCGGAAACTATTCAAAAATGATGAATGAGATGGAAAAGCTCATCGAGATTGCGCCGTCAAACACCCGTTACATCGCAATGCTCGCCGAGCTTTACCGTCAGAACGGAAAAGACAACGAAGCTTACAAGCTTTATTTGAAAATCAAAGAGTTAGAGCCGGACAACAAATATATCAACGTTTCCCTTTACGATTATTATCAAAGCAAAGGCGAAATCGACAAGGCTTTTAATGAGTTTGTCTCCGCCATAAAAAACACGAATCTCGACTACGAAACAAAGGTTCAGATTTACGAGCTTTGGTCGGAGCAGATTGAAAAAAGCGACGACGGCTACAAGATTCCGCGTGCCGTCGATGTCGGCCAGGCATTCATCGAGACCTATCCTGAAAAAAACATCGGCTACTACATCATGGGCGTCGCGTGCAGCAACACCAACGACTACAAACAGTCACAGGCATATTTCAAGAAATCGCTCGAATTGGACAAGAGCAACTTCGCGACGCTTTACCAATTGTGCCTTGTTGACATGAATCTGAATGATTATCAGGAAGCCCTCGAACACACGCAACTCGCCATCAGCCTCTACCCCGAGCAGCCTTTGTTCTACATGTTCAACGGCCTCTCCTATTATAACCTCAAAGATTATGAAAACACGATAAAAAGCCTCGAAAAAGGCCGCAAACTCTCTGCAAACAAAGAACTTACGAGAGATTTTGACATTTACATCGGCGACGCTTACAACCTTCTCGAAAACCGAAAGAAATCTTACGAAGCATACGACAGGGTTTTGAAGTCCGACCCGGAAAATATTTATGTCCTGAACAACTACGCTTATTATCTTTCCCTTGATAATCAAGATCTTGAAAGAGCCTTGGAGATGTCGGCGAAGACAATCAAAGCCGATCCGAAAAACGCCACTTATCTCGACACTTACGCCTGGATTCTTTATAAAATGAACCGTTTCCAGGAAGCCAGAAAATGGATGGAGAAGGTTTTCAAATACGACAAGAACCCGAACGGCGTAAATTACGAACACCTCGGCGATATTCTGTTCAAGCTCGGCGATACCAAAGGCGCACTTCAAAACTGGAAGAAAGCGAAGAAGGCGGGCGATGCTTCAGAATTTATTGACAACAAGATAAAAGACGAAAAGTTATATGAATAAATTTTTTAAAATATTGTTATTCATTGCTTTACCGATATTGTCGATTGCTTTTTCAAGTTGTTCGGCAAGCAAGGGGCTGCAAAAAAACAACATCAGAGACATTTCCGCAAACCGGCTGATTCATGAAGTTGAAAACAACAATTTCGTCTTTGACAAGTTCCAGGCCAAGTTCAACGCAAAGGTCAAGACTGACGATGTAAATCTTTCGCTCAAAGGCCAGCTCAGGATGAAAAACGACAGCATTGTATGGATTTCGGTCGCGCTTCCAATCGGCGTCGAAGTCGTAAGGGCTTTGGTTACAAAGGATTCCGTTTTCATGATCAACAGAACCGAGAAGACATATATCAAGGAAAGCATACAGCATTTCAAGCAGATTCCGTCGGAAATCGCAGAAATCGGTTTCATTCAGGCAATTCTCGTCGGAAATGACATCACTTTGAAAAAAAGCGACAAAAACGATGTTCAAATTGTTGATGGAAAATATAATTTATTGACTTCCAACATTTTAAAAATCACATCAAAAAACAACGAGACATATTCCGCAACGAAAGATCTGATAATAGATCCTGAAAATTTCAGAATCTGCAAATTAATCCTGCAGGAAAATTCCAAAAAGGCGCGGAAAGTTGAACTGAAATACGGCAAATTCGAGGCGGTTGAAGGCGGATTGGTTCCAACAGAAATCGAACTTGAAATGAATCAAAATCCGGATATTTACATAAACATCTCATATTCAAACATTAATTTAAATGCTGAACATGATTACAAATTCAGCATACCTAAAAAATTCACGTTGGCAAAATGATAAAAGAAAAGAAATCTGCGGTTTTTTTGTTCTGTCTGATGTTTTTAATCACGACTGTTTCTTGTTTTGCCCAATCAAAAGACGACCTTCAGAAGAAGGTGAACCAGCTTGAAAAAGACATCAGGACAGCTGAAAACCTGCTCAAGGAAACCGCGAAAAGCAAGGAGGGGACAATCAACGAGGTCAATCTTTTGAAAGTGCAAATCTCACAGCGCGAGAGCCTTATAAAAACTTACGAACAGCAGATCTCCTTGGTCAACAAAGAAATAAAGAGAAACAAGAACGAAATAACGACATTACAGACCGAACTTGAAAACCTTCGTCAAGAATATGCGGATTTGCTGGTCGTTTGCCATAAAAACCGTAACAATCTGAACAATCTTCTGTTCATTTTCTCATCAGACGATTTCAACCAAGCCATCAGAAGAATGCGTTACATCAAGCAGTTCAATGACATGGTGAAGAAAAAAATGAATGAGATTGAAGACACCAAATCGCAGATTAAGAATAAGTTATCCCAAAACGAAACCGAAAAGAGCAACAAGCAGAAGCTTTTGGACGCGCAGAAGAAAGAAAAAAACTCTTTGGAGAAAGACAAGAAAAAGTTAGATACAAAAATTTCCAACCTTAAGAAAAAGGAAAAATCCATCAAAAAAGACATACAGAAGAAAAACAAGGAGGCGCAGGCGCTTCAGGACAGAATACGCAAGATTATTGAAGAAGAGGCGCGTAAAGTGCGTGAAGCCAAAGACAGCAAAAAGACGTCTGTCGATTATCAGCTTTCCGCCAATTTTGAGAATAACAAAGGAGTGCTTCCGTGGCCGTGCGACGGCATCGTGACAGGGAAATACGGCAAAAGCCAGCACCCGACACAGACGAAGGTCACGATAGACAACCACGGCATCGACATCTCCACGACGGAAGGCACGGTGGCACGCAGCGTTTTCGACGGCGAGGTCTCGACCGTTTTCAGCACCGGAAAGAGCAACGTCGTGATGGTCCGCCACGGATTGTATTTCACGCTTTACGCCAACCTCGACAAGGTTTATGTCAAGAGCGGACAGAAAGTGAAAACCGGCGACAAAATCGGGGTCATACACACGAGCGCGACCGAGAACACGACCGTACTGCATTTCGAGGTCTGGAACGACAAGAATCACACTAACCCCAAAAGCTGGCTGAAACCATGAACAAGTTGAATGTTGAAAGTAAAAACTCAAAAGGACTCAAAGCGGCACACGTTCTTTCATTTATGAAACGCGCTGTCTTCATTTTCATTGCCTCCCTCCTACTCGCTTCATGTTCAAAGGCTTACAAACCAATCGGTGTGAAGAAGCACAAGAAGAAGAACTGCGACTGCTCGCGTTGGAGTTACAACGAAAGTCAGACATCACCCGTTGGCACAGGCGGCGGTGGCGACACTGACCTTTATGTCCTTGACGTTGTATAAGGCTTTTCCGGCTGACAGCAGAGTTGCGCCTGTTGTCAGCACGTCATCGACCAGCAAAACGTGTTTCCCTTCGATTTTAGAGACATTTACTACGTCGAAGATGTCTTTCACATTCTGCCATCTCTCCTCGCGCGATTTCTTCGTCTGTGTCGCCGTGAACACCTTTCTCACAAGGCAGTCGGCGGCGATGGGAACGCCCGTCTCCTCCCCTATCCCCTGCGCTATCACCATGCTCTGGTTGTAGCCGCGAATTTTGAGTTTTTTCGGATGAAGCGGAATCGGGATCATGAAATCGATGTCTCGGAAAGCCGGCGCGTCTTTGATGCTTCTCCCGATTTCCCTGCCGAGAAAGATACCGTTCTCCTTTGCGCCATGATATTTCAGGCCGTGTATGAGAGCCTGGACGTGACCGCTTTTGCTGAAGAAAAACTCCGACGTGACGGCGTTAAACGGCATCTGGCCGAAAAACCCGACCGCCAATGGGTTCTCATGATTCAGCTCGTATCTCGTTTTCGGCAGAAGATAACGGCACGTGGTGCAGACCGTCTCCTCGCCTTTCAACAACAGATTCCCGCAAGAGGCGCAGACCTCCGGAAAAAAAAGATTTATGATTTGGTTGAACATGATTTTTTGTTTTTTTAACACGGGTTGCACTGGTTTTTTAACACGAGTTACACGAGTTTTTTTAACACGAGTTACACGGGTTTTTTAACACGAGTTACACGAGCAAAAATTAAAACTTGTGAAACCCGTGTATTAACTTGTGAAACTTGTGTTAAAAATAATTACCTTGAATTACCCCGTTAATTACTCTCTTAAATCCAAGTCCGACATATTTGACATTGAAATTTATTAGCAAACCAAGTCTGCATCCCGACAGTTTCAAATAAGTCAGTAATTGAGCTTTGTGGACATCATGCAGATTTTCAACACTTTTGACTTCAATAATTACTTTGTTTTCAACCATCAAATCGACTCGGTAGCCTTGAGAAAGTATTATACCTTCATAATTAACAGGAAGAATTTTTCCAGATTCCACAAACAATCCGTTTTCTGTCAGTTCATATTCGAGGCATCTTTGATAAACAGATTCCAACAGTCCTGGACCAAGAACTTTGTGAACTTTGATTGCGCAATCCATTACAGCATTTGAAATTTCGTTTTCGTTCATATAAAAAAATATTAGTGTTAAATGTCGAAACTAACACCAATATCCTATCAAAAACCGTGCCAAAATTTTTGTAACAAATTGATTTACAATTGTTAATAATTTTTTACAATTTAATTATAATGTAAAAATTCATTTACATTTTTTATTGATTTGCTCGATGAGTCTGTTGTACCAGTCTTCGCCGAAGCGGCGGATAAGCGGTTGACGGAGGAATTTGTAGAGGGCGATTCCTTCCTTTTCGCCGTGACGTTTTGCGGGGACGCAGACGCTCCATTCGTGGTAATTGACATAGATGAATCCGTCTTTTTCAACGAGCCGGATAGGGTAGAGGTGGCAGCTTATCGGCTTCCAGAAATCGATTTTCCCTTCGTTGTATGCTTTTTCGATGGCGCAGAGTGCTGTTCCGTTCTCGTGGAAATACACAAACACACATTCCTCATTATTAACGAGTTGCGTCACCATATTACCTTCATCGTCGTAGTCATAGACATCGTTTTGTTCAACGGCCTCGATGCCTTCGGGGCGCATATAAGGTTTTATTTCCTCAATATTCTCTTCTATTACACCGACCTCTTCTGGTTCGAGCGGAGCACCGGCATCGCCGGCAACACAGCACTCGCCCTTGCACCGCGCGAGCTGGCAGCAGAAACGCGCGTTCAGAAATTCATCCGTAACTATAACATTATCAATTATTATCATCGCCTTACATTTTTTTCAAAAACTGATGCAAAAATAATATTTATTATTAAAAATTTTTAAATAAAAACACACAAAATTCATTCATAACCGGGCGTTTCAACACTAATTTTCTTTATCTTTGCCGCCATGAAAAACCTCCTCGCCATATTGACTATTCTCGTCGCTTTCGCCTCGTGCTCCGACAGGGCGGGCGGCTGGCATCCCGCGCCGGAGCTGCAAACGGCGCACGAGCTGATGCAGGAGCTGCCCGACAGCGCATTGAAGGTGCTGGTTGGTTTCGGCATCGGCGACAGCACGAGCCGCTCCGTTGTAAATGAATATCAGATACTTGTGGCGGAGGCGCTGTACAAGAACGACTGCGCACAGACCAACCGACAGAAAGTAATCTATGCAGTACGCTTCTTCGACAGTCTCACCATGAAACACCCTGACAATGACGACATTACGATGTTCTCCGCCCGCTCGCATTACATAAACGGAGTCGGTCTTTACGAGAACGACAGCGTGGAGGAGGCTTGCGAGGAGTTTCTGAACGCATTATATGTCATGGAAAAACGTTTCGATGAGAAAGACCTGACAGGACACAGAGCCAAGTTCATGGCGTTGACGTACAACCGTCTCGCCGACTTGTTCTCCGGACAGCTCATGACGGAGCCGGCAATTGGATGTCTTAAAAAATCCATACATTTCTGCAAAATAGAACCGACTTCAAAATATGGGATCTCAAAATCGTATTCATTCATAGGCAAGCAATATGACATGATGGACAAACGCGACAGCGCATCCATCTATTACAGAATGGCATTGGAGGAGCTTCCCGACAGAGACAACATTGCATACAGGGACTTGTTTTCACTTATTGTACTGAATAATTATTACTCGTCCAAAAGCGACGTGTGGGCATCCATTGACAGCATGAGGATGATAGCCGCCCAAGCCGCCACCGAAACGGAACGGATGACACGTTCTCTGGCACTTGGCGCATTGTTCGGTGAAGCAGGGCAATATGATTCAGCCGCATTTTATTTTGAAAATGTTTACAAAAACAACAAAGATGTCGTCTCAAAGATTCAAGCCGCTGATTATCTGAACAAAACAAGCCGGATAAACGGCAACAAAGACAAAACTGACGAGTATGCCGCATTCCTCTCGGAACATGCGATGAAGGAATACAGCAGCAAAGCGAGAGTCTCAAGACTCGACAACATGTACCAAAGCCACCTGCAAAATGGGAAAGACAGAATGCTCACGGAAGAAAAGCGTTCGGCAAAGCGAAGGGCGGCATATATTATAACGCCTGTTGTTCTTCTGACAGTTTTTACGGTTTTCGCAATCACACGCAAATGGGGGAAGAAACGCACCTCAGAGCATAAATTGGCTTTGGAGAGAACCGAAGCCACGCTTTCGGAGATTAAGATGAAATTGGGTGTGACACGATTCGCCGACGAACCCATCTGCAAAAAGATTCTGGATGTCGCAAACGAACAGCAGTTCAAATCAAAGGTTGACTGCCTTTGTTATAAGGACTATGCACTAAGGAAGGAACAACTCATTGAGCTGCGCGAGGCCGCCAACCTGCATTACGACAATTTCACGACAAGGCTGAAGGACAGATTCCCGAAATTGACCAACGACGACATCGACTATTGCTGTCTGTATCTGCTCGGTCTGAAAGATTCCGATGTCTCCGCCTTCATGCAGAAGGATTATTCCACCGTCCGTTACCGCAGCAACAAGATAAAATCCATCCTGAATACGGGAAATAATCTTACCGAAGCACTTTATAATATGGCAAGCATGTAAATATAACATATTGTATTACAGCGTTTCAAGCCGTTTTCCCTCCATTTCCCTCCATCATTTTCTTGCTCACATTGTTTTTATACTGTAATTTTGCGTTAAATAAATCAAAAATATGAGAAACAAAATTAAAATTATCATGCTGCTGCTCGGCGTTATTGTTCCGACAGCCTTCAGTGTAGCAAAAAATGACAATGCTACAGGAAAAGACGAAGACCCTATTGTTATATTTAGCACGGCCACATACGGTCAATCTGACAAAGGGAACTCCATCTCCGCCTCCATCGACGGCCACGCGCTCACCATTTACATTAATGAGAACGTAGGCATAGCGCACATCGTCGTCACCAACTCGAACGGCGTCTATATCGACCGCGACAACATCCTTCACACGCCCGACGACGATACTCATCGATGACGATGGCTTCTACACGGTGACGATAACACTGAACAACGGAGATGTTTACTACGGTGATTTCATGGTGACAGAATGATACTTTTTAAATCTACAGATATGAACCACAAGCACATATCAGGACGTTTTGAAGGAAATGGGAACATTTCCAAAAAATTTGTGCTGAATGTTGCGGTTTCTGGAAATAATCATTATTTTTGCTGTGTAATTTTGAGGTTGGCCATTGTGGAGGATGGCATGAACAAGTTCATTGGGTGGAGCCTCTGCAACAGCTGATGGCTGCGATGTCGGTTTCAGAGGCTTTGACCTGAAGACAACGACGGGCTGCCGCACAACAAGCCCGCGTGCCATGGGAAGTGCAAGTGAAACACAAACAAAATAGAAATAATCATGAAAAAGAATAGAATTTTCGCCATTGTCGCATTATTGGCAGTTATAGTTTCAAGCGTGGTCGTGTTCCAGGCATGCAGGAAAAATAAAAGCGTTACTGACCAGCAAATTATAGAAAACCAGCAAACGAAACCAGTTATTTCTTATAACAAAAAAACTGGTCAGACAACTACAACTATTGACATCAACGAATTTCAAGCCAAATTTAATGATCAATTAGGAATTAAAGGTGATGAAAGATACATCGTTGCCGGTATTGAATTTGATAACATTATAGACACAAACCAAAAAGATGGAGAAAACACCAAAGCAGTTAAACTAACGGTACTTGACACAGAAGAAGAAATATCACAAACGCATTGGTTTTGCAACGGATTTTGGGAAATCAATGAAAGCGGAGAAAATGTAGATTTTTATTTATCCAAAGATTTTATTGATGGCGATTTTTCATATTACACGGCTGATGAAAATGGCTACTACAGAATCAATGTAAATCATGGATCATTTGTCTCAACAGATACAATTAACAAACCAGAAATGGGACCATTGTTGCCTTGGGATCTTTCGTGCACCACAACATATCCTTGTACGGCTTGTGACAAAGACTTTCATAGTTGGAGTTGGGAATGCAAATGTAAACGTTATTACGATATTCCAAACGCTATACCTTATTGTAGCGGTACTACGACCAACAATACTATTACTTGGGGATTGACTGGTCTTACTATAATTGTTATGATAATATGATGAAATTGAATAATAAAACACCAATAAAAATAATCTTGATAGCAGGGATTTTGGTTGCTCTGCTATCAAGATTCAACATCTTTTCAAAAAATCAGTTGCAAAATGACTATAATCAATTGGCTGAAAATGCCGTGAATGCCAACATGTTTCTGAATTTTGATTTGATTGTCGGGGATTTTTATCACGACAGCAGTCCGTTCTATACGTCTTATCACATAAGCTATTGCTTCGACAAGCGCAATCCAAGATTATATGTGTGTTCATCTGAAAAAGATCTTATTTACAATGTAGGAAGAAAAGAGGTTGTCTTCGCAAGCGTATTCAACAGAGATTATTTCCGTTCATATAAGATTTTTTCAATGGAAAACTCATATTTTTCTGGAAGGAACGACGCCGAATGGAAATTTGAATTTATGCCATATTACACATACGTCTTGCCTTACACCATGCAGTGCAGACAATGCGACCAGGATTTCCATTGCAGACAAGACACGGTGATAAACGGGAAATTAAGCATAAAATTTATAAGCAAAACACAGAAAAGAATGATGAATGACTCCACAGGAAGATACACCATTCCTGTCCAGTATGAATGCACCACATGGATTAACGGCGAGACATTCCACGTCGATAGTGTCGTGGCAGTCAATATTTCCAATAAACTGTCATCGTTCAAAACCGTTTACACGCTTTCAAATATCAATAATGACGATGAGAGTAATTATTACAATTCTATTTTCAATCCTGGTAATGATGATATTTCAAAAGCCAGACCTGTTAATAGCAGTCGTGATTTTTCTGACACCTGTAATATTAAACTTAAACTCATTGGTGTTGAATATGATACGCTTTGCGTCGCTGACCAAGATAGTTGGATTCTCCTCGACTTGTGGATGTTCGGATGCGGCCCTTGTGAGTATGCATTCAAGCAACTAAAGCATGAATATGACTCTTTAAACCATTTCATAATTGAAGAATCCGGTATAAAGCTACTCGCGGCAAATCCTAAGTCAAACAATATGGAAGCAATCAAGGAAACATCAGAAGAGCACGGAAATGTAATTCCATTTTATACCGCAAATGTTGTGAGTAACAATGTTTTTTTGGTAAATGGTGTTTTCCCTTCATATTTCTTGATTTCACCTGAAAAAAAAATTGTCTATAGATCTAATGATTTAGGCGATTACTCCGAGCTTCTAAAGGCCAAGGCCGACTACGAAGCATCATTTAAAAATTAGAAATCATGAAACGGATAATACTGTTTTTAACTGTCGTCTTGCTGGCTGCCGTCGCCGTGCACGCCCAGGACAATGAGCCGAAAGGCCCGGAGATAAAGTTCGGCAAAGCAGTTCACGACTTCGACACCATCGCCAAAGACTCCGACGGCGAGTGCTGGTTTGAGTTCGAGAACACAGGCAGCGAGCCGCTGATCATCACCTCGGCGTTCTCGTCGTGCGGCTGCACCGTCCCGACATGGCCGAAAGAACCGGTTCTGCCTGGTGCCAAAAACTCAATAAAAGTCAAGTATAACACCGGGCAGACAGGACCTTTCACGAAAGTGATTGTCGTGAAGTCGAACGCGACAACCAACAAGAAAGCCATCTTGCGAATCAAAGGTGTTGTTAAGGAATAATATCTTAATTCAGGTTCGGCGGCAGTTCAAACAATTGCCGCCGGATTTTTATCGTCATATCACAAATTTTTAACCTGCATCTGAAAAATAATCCGTATTTTTGCGGCTCGGATGAAATGGTTATCAAATGATGTCGCCTTATGGCGGTCGTTTGGTGGCCATTTTTTCGTAAATGGTTAAAAATCATCATTATGGAGAAGGAGACAATTATTTTTCAGAATAACGACTCCAAGAAAATCGAGGTCGTTTTTGAAGACGGGACGGTCTGGCTGACGCAGGCGCAGATTTGTATGCTTTTAGGTGTCAAAGAGAACACCATCACTTATCACATCAAGGAAATCTATTCAATCGGCGAATTGAAGCCTGAGGCAACTACTCGAAAATTTCGAGTAGTTCGGCAGGAAGGAAGCCGAAATGTGAACAGAAGCATTGATTTTTACAACTTTGAAATGATAATTTCCGTCGGAAATCGGGTGAAATCTTCAAACATTAATCAGTTCAAAACATGGGCCGAGGACGTGATAAAAGCACGCACCTCAAGCCTGATGATTCCCGACAATTCAATCAGGAATCTTATTAAAATCATTAGGAATCAACAGGTTATGCTCGACTCCGACTTGGCGGCATTGTATGGTGTTGAGACGAAACGACTGATTGAACAAGTGGTCCGCAACATCGAACGCTTTCCCGAAGACTTCATGTTTCAGCTGACATGGGATGAGTGTAAAAACTTGAGGTCGCAAATTGCGACCTCAAGTTTAAGGTCGCAAATTGCGACCTTAAACTCAAAACAAGGACAACACATCAAGTATCTTCCTTACGCCTTCACGGAGCAAGGTGTCGCCATGCTGAGCAGTGTTTTGCACTCGCCGACGGCCATTGAAGCCAACATCAGAATCATGCGGGCCTTCGTTGGGATGAGGCGTTTCATCAATGAGAATGCAAGACTTTTCCAGAGAATTGAAACCATTGAATATCACCAACTTGAAATGGAGCATCATCAAAACGAATCCGACAGAAAGATTGACGAACTTTTTGATCGTCTTGATAAAAAAGAAGAATATCCTTCTGAAGGAATCTTTTTCGACGGACAAATCTTCGACGCTTACGTCTTCGTTTCAAACCTAATCAAAAAAGCACAGAAAGAAATCATCCTCATTGATAATTACGTTGACGAAAGCGTTCTGAATATCCTTTCAAAAAGAAACGAAAATGTCGATGTCACAATTTACACTTCAAGAATATCAAATCAGTTCAAACTCGATTTGGAAAAATACAACTCACAATATCAATCGATTACGGTTAAAAATTTCAACAAGTCGCACGACAGGTTTCTGATTATCGACGACGAGGTTTATCACATAGGGGCGTCGCTGAAAGACCTTGGCAAAAAATGGTTCGCGTTCTCACTGATGCATTGCCAGAAAACGTTTCTCTTAAGTAATATTTTTTAGAAATATAAAGCTAATGCCATTAACGACAAAGCGACGACAATCCGCATTGCCGCCGCTTTTGTACATCCTCAGGGATTCGAACCCTGGACCCATTGATTAAGAGTCAATTGCTCTACCAACTGAGCTAAGGATGCATCATTTATTTCGGGTGCAAAAGTACTGCTTTTTTTGATACATTCAACATTTATTTTAAAAATTTTTTCCTTTAGCATAATTAACTGCTTTCACATTGAAAAAAACATTACTTTTGCAAAAAAATTTTTAAGAATTATTATTTATTAAAATATTAAGTATCATGGCATTTAACCTTAGAAACAGAAACTTTCTGAAACTTCTGGACTTCACTCCGGAAGAAATTAAATTCTTCCTTAAACTCGCTGCCGACCTCAAGACAGCCAAATATACAGGAACAGAACAACCGACTTTGAAGGGCAAAAACATCGCTCTTATCTTCGAAAAAACGTCAACACGTACACGTTGCGCATTTGAAACAGCCGCCTACGACCAGGGTGCTCACGTCACTTATCTCGGACCAACCGGCTCACAGATCGGCATCAAGGAATCGATGAAAGACACAGCACGCGTCCTCGGTCGCATGTACGACGGCATCGAATACCGCGGCTTCGCACAAAAGACAGTGGAAGAACTCGCCAAATACGCAGGCGTGCCGGTATGGAACGGCCTTACCAACGAGTTCCACCCAACACAAATCCTCGCCGACTTCCTCACAATGCAGGAGCACGTTGACAAACCGCTCAACCAGGTCAGCTACGCCTACGTCGGCGACGCACGCTTCAACATGGGCAACTCTCTGATGGTCGGCGGCGCGAAGATGGGCATGGACGTCCGCATCGTCGCCCCGAAAGAACTGTGGCCGGCACAGGACCTCATCGACACATGCAAGGAAATAGCAAAGGAGACAGGCGCTACAGTGACAGTCACCGACAATGTCGAAGAAGGCGTCAAAGGCTGCGACTTCATCTACACCGATGTCTGGGTATCAATGGGCGAACCGGCTGAAGTCTGGGAAAAGAGAATCAACCTCCTCCGTCCTTACCAGGTCAACAAGCAGATGATGGAGATGACAGGCAACCCGAACTGCAAGTTCATGCACTGCCTGCCGGCTTACCACAACCTCGAGACACAGGTCGGCCGCGACGTCAACAAACAGTTCGGTCTCGACGGCATCGAAGTCACTGAAGAAGTTTTCGAAGGCAAGAACTCTATCGTGTTCGACGAAGCCGAAAACCGCATGCACACCATCAAGGCCGTCATGGTCGCAACTCTCGGAGATTAATCAGTTAAGAGAGTAGAGATAAGAGAAAGCCTCCGTTGGAATTTCAACGGAGGCTTTTATATTGAATATCAACTGTTTTTTTATTTGCCTACTTTGACTTTCACACCGACGTTTGCGCCAAATGTGTAATTGAACATCTTTGCATCATTGTAATCGTTCTCGACAATGTTCTTGAAACTGAATCTGTTGTTCACGTTCACGAAAATGTCAAGAATTTCGTTCAGTCTCCATGAAAAATCAACGCCAACCATTTCGGCGACATCAAATCCATCATCAAATGAATAAGATTCGTCATATTCACCTTCACCCATCATGGTTAAATATTTATACTTCTCGTAAACCTTTAAATATGAACCAAACTGAAGGCCGACCTTCGGCGTGATGGAAAAAATCTTGCTCTTTCCGATGACGAACTTGTAGCCAAACATCACAGGAACCGAGAAATGACTTATTCTCAAATCATAATTCCACAGGATTTTAGTGCCCATTTGCTTGATGTCCTTCATTCCATAACCATAGTTGTTGTAATAAATGCCGGCTTCAACAATGAAAGGCTTCCTGAATTCATAACGGTAATTCAAACCTGCACTGAATCCCAATCTTGATATCAGGTAGTCTTTTGCATCTAAATCAATGAGACCGGGTATTTCAAGTGTGCAATTTGAAACAGCCACGTCACTTAAATTGTAACCGATTGTGGGGAGGACAAAATGTCCCTGAGCCTTGACACCGATTGTCATCGCAACCAGCATCACAATGAATAACGATAACTTTTTCATCATTTGAAAATTTTTAGTTAAACCTTAATTTTTATTAACAATTATAATTAATCGAAAAATGACTTCTGCATCTTGTTGACCTTGATTCGCAAACCGACGCTTACGCTTATCTGATAGTTTTGCATCTTCATGTCGGCGGGAATGAAAGTGTCATCGCCGGAATTAAGGTCTGTGAAGCTGTATCTTTGGGTTACGCCGACAAAAGAGCAGACTCTCTTACCCCAGATCCAGCTGAACTCTACCTCGCAGACTTCAGCGACGTCAAACTTGTTGTCGGTGTCAAAAGCGTCCTTATTGTCAACGCAATTGTAAATGTATTTCATCTTTGAAGAAGTGAGATAACTCAACTGAACGCCGATTTTCGGAGCGATGGAGAAATTCCTGTCAAACCATCCGAAACGGTAGCCGAACATGAGCGGAACCGACAGGTAATTGAACTTGAAATTGATTTTGTCGAAAGGATGTTCCTGATACTCAGGCGGGAAATACTGATAGATCTCAAGCTGATCAATGTCGTTCAAGATAAAACCTGATTCGTTGTAAAGCAACGCCGTCTCAAAAAGATAAGGCTTCCCGAACTGATGCTGATACCTCACACCGCCGATGAAACCGCCCTTCATCATCTTATGACTATTACAACCATAATCGTTCTTATTGAAAGCCATTCCGCTGAAATTGCCTCCGAGATTAAGTATCAAAAAATCCTCCTGCGCCTTGACACCCAACGCAAAAACCGTCAATAACAAAAATAAAACTGTCTTTTTCATTTTTCAATTGTTAATAAATTTTTAATAAAATTCGTAAACTTCTTTTTCCCTGTTGGTGATTTTGAACTTCAGTCCGAGATTTCCTGAAACGACATAGTTGTAAATGCCCGGATCTTTCCAGTCGCTGACAAAATCAGAAATGTTGGAGTAGGTGATGATTCCCCAGCCGGCCCTGCCGTTCACGTTCATGAAAACGCTCATCAGACTGTTGATCTTCCAGGTGAACTCCAATTCCAAAATGCCGCGCCAATCGACTTTATTATCAACCTTTGTGTCAAACTCCTCATCCTGATATTTTGCGAAAGTGTTCACGAAAATGTTAGGGGCAATGCCGACTTTCGGGGAAATTATGAAATTATCATTTTCTCCGACGTAGAAATTATAACCTATAAGAAAAGGTATTGAGATGAAATCCATGTAAAAATCAATATGTTCGCTCATGCCCGTCTCCGGCACTGTCAGACTGTAGCCGCATCTGTTGTAAAACGATTGAAACTCAACAAGAAAAGGTTTTGCGAACTCGTATTGAAACTTCAGACCGCCGGCAAAACCGACCTTCATTCCTGTATAACTCTGTACATTTTCATTATCGTTTTTGATGCCGATGCCGCTTCCTGCAAAACCCACAAACGGCGAAATTGAAAACCCCTCCTGCGCCTTGACACCCAACGCCAAGGCCAGCAAAATTATCAAAGCTGAAATTTTCCTCATTTTTTCAAAATAGATTACATTTTTTATAAACGGCAAAAATAAACAATTTTTTTGAACACTTTATAAACAATTCTCAAAAAAATGCCTCATCCGAAGACGAAGCATTCAATTGGAAAATATGATAAAATGAATTATTTCTTATAGACTTCCGATTCTGTCAAAATTCCGAGGAAAATTGCTCTTGCCACGAGAGCGGAGGCTTTGTTGTCGCCGTTGTTAATTCGTTCTGCCACAGTACGTTGCAGATTCTGGACAGCTTTAATTTGAGCGTCGTCGGCTTTCCCGTAAATTCTGTTTGCAATCTGAACCGCCGTCTCGCCACGCGCCAATCCTATCAGAAGTTCCATATCACGCGGGGCGAGATCATATTTTTTGCGTTGCTTCAAAGTATAGAAATTCTGCTGCACGTTGTCTTGCGCCGAGTCAACCAAAGTCTGCAAGACTGGATGGTTGAAATAATATTTCTCACCGCGTTCGAGACAGGCGATGGCGCGTGTAAAGTTCTCAATTTCAAATCCTTCCGTTGCGTTTTTACTAACGAAAGCCTTTGCGCCGGCTTCGAGTGAGTCAACGATGACGCGGTTTATCTCCTTAATTTTCTGGTCGCGGTTGATTTCGTCTTCTGAAGGGTAGTCGAAACGCGATGTTATGATCACTATTTTTATGTCGTCACCGTCCATGTTGGTGTAGCCGCCGTCGAAAATCTCCTTCGTCAACGTGATGCCTCCCGTAGGCTCGGCCGGACTCGGAAACTGCATGTCAACGAGGGCGTAATCGGGCTTCTCATTTTCCGGATTGTCGAGAAAATCAAAGAGTTCACGCTTTGTACCGAAAGTGGCCAAAAGACGAATCTCTTTGGTGAAAGTAGTTTCATCTTTATCTAACACAGTGATTGTCTGCTTGTTATGCATAAATTCAAATGCAATCGATTTTCTGATCAATGATTCGTCGTCAATGACAATAATGTTAATGTAGTCGCGCATAATATTTTATTTTTCTTCTTTTTTCTCGATGATAAAATGAATTTTAGTGCCTTTTCCCACTTCCGATTCAACCCATATTTTACAGCCGCGTTTTGTCTCATCGTCATGTTTCTTGATGATATAAGCGCATAGCATCAGCCCGAAACCATGATGACCCGTCACGGCCGAATTTTCCGATTCTATGAACTTGTCGGAACGGAAAAGCTCGTCGATTTGCTCCGGCGGAATGCCGCAGCCGGTGTCCTCAACCGTGATTTCCACAAATTCATCGTTTTTTTCATATTTTTCGGCATAAACCCTGACATAACCTTCTGTCGTATGTTGCAACGCATTGTTAATCAGATTTCTAAGAAGTATTTCTATCAGAATCTTATCACCGCAGACGGTACATGGGGCGTGACTGAAAACCAACTTTACGCCTTCGTTCGGTTCGGTGATTCCCTTTGACACAGCTTCAAAAACATCGTTGATTACAAAATCAATTTTCTTGAATGGAAGTCCGTTCGGCGTTGAAAGATTAATCCATTTCATCGTATTTTTCAACGTGATAATCAATTTGTTAAGGGCATCGCGACGAATTTCTTCAGGCAGATTATCACGTTGCAGGAAAGTTATGAACGGCGACATGTCGTGACGGAAAATCGAGAGACATGTCTCGACATTCGCAATGCGTTCAAGGTCAAGCTCCTTCTGTTTTTTCAACAGTTTGTTGTTTCTGTTAGCGTAGTTGAAAAACACCAAAAGTATCGCGGAAATCACGAAAAGCAGCAGAAGCAAAATAATCAGATAAATCATTTTCTCCTTGTTTTCTTTTTCTACATTTCTGATTTCCATATAGTTAAAGTCATATTTTTCTTTTTCAAAAGCCTTGTGCGTCTCCGACTGATAAAGCGAAAACCATTTCAGAAGCACTTCCGAATCTTCCGACGCCTGTGTTTTTATAAGTCCGTTGTAAACCCTTTCAGCCATTTTGGAAGTGGTGTTCCTGAACTTGAAACGGCTCGGCATGTCCTTACGTTCGGCCTTGTCAATCGAATCCATGAAATTCAAGGCGTGAAGAAGGTAAGGACGGGCTTCATCATTATCTCCGTTGAAAATGTAAAAGTCGGCGACCATTGATTTTGAAGCGATTATCTGATAAGGATTTTCAATTTCCATGAAAAGACTGTCAGCTTTGAGAAGCATTTTCATTCCTAAATCAAAATCAATATTACCCTTATCAATGTCAAAACAGACTCCGAATTTTTCTTTGTTATCGTTGATAATCAACAATATCTGATTTATGTCGTCTTTGATATCAGTGGAATCCAAACTTTTTTCTGTTTCGTTTACCAATCCAGCCAAGGTCTGAAAATTATTTGCAAGGTCGTATTTGCTAACTCTTTCATTATCAGCCATTAACTCGAAACTATTTTTCAAATACGAAATGGATTTCTTTAGATAAAGCACATTTTTCTCTTCTTCATTTTGATAAAATTCAGAGACTTTCGACAAGATTCTGTACGACTCCATGAGTGCGTAGTAAAGCGAGTAAGTTTGAGTTTCATCAACCATAAGTCGTTGAAAAACATCGTACTTTTCTATTTCTGAAAGCGTTTTTTTCAACTCGAAATACTGATATTTCCCGTCACGGTAGAAACAATTCAAAAACAGTTTCGTGATGTAAAACTGACCCTGCGCCCATCTGCAAAGCGTGTCGTCGCAATGTTTATGGACGTTTCCCGACTTTAAAAGCTCCTCGGCATCCCACGAAATACGAAGCCGCATGAGCATCTTCGCCTCCGTAATCTTCGATATTGTCTGTTCGATTTTCTCGTTCGGGTATGATTTTTCTATCGAATATATTTCTTCAATGTTTTTCTTGGCTTCTTCAAAATTTGAAAGAAGAAAATTTTCGTAAGCCTTTGAATTCAAGGCTCTTGACAAATTATCATAATAAAAATCAGGATCGTTTTCAATCAAATCAGTGGAATCCCGATAAAGGAGAAAAAGTGCCGAATCGGCGTACTCCAACGACTTTTTGGAATCATAAAGACGCTCGCTAAATGATTGATTATTAAACTTTACAATTAAATTTTGATTATGAGAAAGCTGCTTTTCCTTTGAACACGAAACAAGTTGAAAAACAGACAATGCCGCAATCAGAATTACAAATACATTTCTTTGTGAAATATTATTTTCGCTTTTTTTGTCAGTTTTGAACATCATATCAAGAATTTTTTGCAAAATTATGACAATAATTAAAACTGACAATTCCTAAAACCCTAAAACTGTTAGTGTTTTACGAAAAATTTTTGTGTGACGACATTGTTTTCAAAATCAGTAAGTCTGATGAAATAAAAACCTGATTTGAAACCGCTTACATCAATTTCGTTTTCGTATTTTGAACTTAAAATATTTTTGCCTGTCAAATCAAAAATTTCAAAACCCAAAATTTCACCGTCAATTTTTAAGATTTCCGAAACAGGGTTTGGATATAATTGTAAATTTTCTTTAACATTTTCGTCAACGGAAAGTTCCGACAAGCCTGCGAGTTCGGCCACCGCCGCAAGAGTGACGCCAGTGAAGAGCATCGACTGCTCATAGTTATTCAGACTCACGCCGACCACATCGTTGATTGAATGTATGTAAGGCGACATGTGATCAACCTCTTCGCTGAGCGAAATCGCTTGATAACCATTGCGATTGAACGATGAATAATCGGTGTCGCCGCTGTTCAGCCATGAATACCACACTCTTGTTTCAGGATAATAAACGTTAACCACCTGCTTCATGAATTTGCCGAGAAGCGAATCGCATTTAGTATATAAAAGATTGATAACCATTTCGTTGCCAGGTTCAAGATAGCCTGTCATGTCGAGGTTTGTGTAAGCGACAATGTCGATGCTGTCGGCGGCGCAGTCTTTCGCGAACTCGCTGCTGCCGCAAAGTCCACATTCTTCGGCATTCCACGCAGCATAAATGATAGTGCGTTCAAAATTGTATTTACTTAATATTCTTGCAGTTGCGAGAATCCCTGCAGTACCGGAAGCGTTGTCATCGGCACCAGGCGAACGAAGTGTGTCAGCGTATGGATCATCATATTCATAAACTTTTACAGTAGAATCGTAATGACCCCCACATATAACATATTCATTCGGATATTTAGTCCCCTTTTGAACAGCCAAGACATTGGCTGCCGTCTCAAATCCCCATTCATATCCCCAAGTATTTATAGGCTTAAATTGGTGAAGAACAACAGTATCAATTCCAAATGATTGAAATTCAGATACTAACCAATCCTGAACTTCATAAATATATGGACCTTTAGCCCGACGGTTGTGGTACGAACAAAGATGGTCAACATCAGCCTGAAGTTCCTCAACTTTCAAATCTTCAATCATCGCCTGAATTTTTGAATTTGGTTCAGAGATTTCCGGAAAGGTATGATTGTAAAGATGAGGAGGTAAAATTTTATTAACAATTTGAGCGTCAACAAAGTGTACTGAAACTAAATAAATTATTACAATTGCAAACAATCTTTTCATGACTATATTTTTTTGCAAAAGTAAAAAAATTTTAACTTTGCAATTTTAAAAATTTTAATATGGATTTTCTTACAATATTCGGCATCGGCATAGCACTTTCAATGGATGCGTTTTCAGTTTCGATCTGTAAAGGATTGGCAACCAATAAATTCTCATTGAAAACAGCAATAATCTGCGGACTTTGGTTTGGTGGTTTTCAGGCACTGATGCCTGTCATCGGATATTTTTTTGGAGCGCAGTTCGAGCATTTCATCGTTGCCATCGACCACTGGATTGCATTTGGACTCTTATTATTAATAGGAGCGAACATGATTCGCGAAGCCGTGAAAGGGGAGGAGTCGGAATCCTCCGACTCGACGACAGCTTTTAAGACGATGTTCATGCTCGCCGTCGCCACAAGCATTGACGCTTTGGCTGTCGGAGTGTCGTTCGCATTCCTGCAAGTCAACATCTGGATTTCAGTTCTTATCATCGGTGTCACGACTTTCGTCTTCAGCTTCGGCGGTGTCGCAATCGGAAACTTTTTCGGGGCGCGTTATTCAAAACCAGCGGAAATCACAGGAGGCGTGATTCTTATTCTGCTCGGCACAAAAATACTTTTAGAACACCTTTGAGTTATCTGATTTTTTTTTTGATTTAAAATAATAAAAACAAATAAAAAATTGGCATTAATAAGTCTTTGTTGATAACTCTACAATGGCTTGAAAACCAAACCGATGAATTGTTGAAAACTGTTGAAAAAACCTGTTAAATGCAAGATAATAACTTTTCAAAACTTTTAAATTTTCAAAGAATTCAACACTTTTTGAAAGTTGTGAATTTTTATCAATAAAGTTATGAACAATTTTAAAGTTTGTTTGTTGAAAAAAAACAATTGTTGATTGTCAAAAAGTTATAAAATCATAAAAAAAAATTAAATTTATAACTTATTCAAAATTAGAGAAAAAGGAGTGGCGGCGTTTTGAAATTTTTTCTACTTTTGTAAAAATTTTTCAACATTTGTTTTATGAAACAGATTATTCCTATAGCATCAGATCACGGTGGCTTCGCAATGAAGCGGTATATTATTGAAAGACTGAAAGATAGCGGCTATGAAGTGAAGGATTACGGCTGCTATTCGGATGAGAGTGTGGATTATCCTGACATGATACATCCTTTGGCAAAAGACATCGAAAATGGTGAATATCCGCTCGGAATAATACTTTGCGGAAGCGGAAACGGTGCGCAGATGACGGCGAATCATCATCACAACGTACGTGCGGCTCTTTGCTGGAACGTCGAACTCGGAAAATTGGCACGTCAGCACAACAACGCAAATATACTTTCTTTGCCGGGCCGCTTCATCAGCAACGAACTCGGATGGGAGATAGCACAGGCTTTCCTGACGACTGGTTTTGAAGGCGGACGACATGAAAGAAGGGTTGAGAAGATTGAAGTTTAGTTGTTAGTTATTAGTTGTTAGTTTTTAGTGATTTGTGATGAGAGTGGGGGATAGGTAAAAATAATAAATTTGTAAACAAAAATTATAAAAAAATTAAAGATTAAACATCAATAGTATGGCTGAAAGTTCGGTTTTCAAGCAAAACGTTGACCGTGTTGTAAATGATACGGATTTCCTTCGCAAGATGGAGGCGCGTTACGACTTTTTCAGGATGGTCGCAAAAAACCGCGCAAGTCATTACTCTGATTTTGAACTTGAAAAGTCAAGGGCTTTCAACATCCGCAACAAGACCTTCAGAAACTACGACAAACTTTTAGTTGATTTTGAAACCAACTGCGTTGCCAACGGGGTTGTAGTGAAGTGGGCGAGGGACGCAGAGGAAGCAAAACAGATGATTTATGAAATCATCAGTGAGGAAAAGGCGAAGAACATTATAAAGACAAAGAATAATGTCGCTGAGGAGATAGGTCTGCTTTCTTATTTGGAAATGAAGAAAGTGAGCGTAACTGAAACAGATTCAGGCGATTTCATTTGCTATGCCGAAAACGAACGTCCTTCCGACCCGCAGCATCCGGCTGCGCATCTTACTTGTAACGAGATTTCAGAACGTTTTACCGAGAAATTTTCCGTGCAGGAGAACCTGAATCCGAAACAACTTATGACAGTTGTGCGTAAAATATTGAAAGACAAATATTTGAATGCAGACTTTGCCATTACTGGAGCAAATTTCATAACTTCCGACACAGGCAGTATTGTCTTTTCGGAAAACGAAGGAAATGTGTTGAAATCAATCGCTTCTGCAAAAAAACACATTGTTTTGACCGGTATTGACAAATTGGTGACTTCACTTGAAGATATTTCAACATTGATGCCGCTGTCGTCCATTTTTGAAGTTTCAAAGAACAGAGTGTCAGCGGTTTACTCGATTGTAAACAAACCTGATTTCTTGATTTTGGTTGACAACGGACGCTCGGATATTCTCGAAAAAGAGTATCAGCGGCAGATTTTCACATGTATTGAGTGCGGCGCATGTAACAGTGTCTGCCCTGTTTTCAACACAATAGGCGGACATGTTTATGAGATGCCGGTTCCGGGACCTGTCGGGACGATAACCAATCCTATTGTTGAAGGTTTTGAAAAGGCCTCGCATTTCGCGACACTCTGTACATCATGTCATCAATGTGATGATATTTGTCCGGTCAACATAAAGATAAGCGATTTGATTCTACGCAACAGAATGGACGTCGTCAGAGAAAACGATTCGTTGATTGATGAGAGAAATATTTTCAATTTCATGATAAAAAAAGTTGAAAACAGAAAGGCAATGGATAAGAACAATATTATTATCAACTTGCAATACAAGCAGTTGATGAAGAAAAACTGGGGTTTGAAACGTGCTGTTCCTGTTTTTGCGGAAAAGACTTTTTCACAACTTTGGAAAGAAGCGAATGGTATTAAAGAAAAATAATCACAAAAAAATCAAACAATGAAAAAATTACCTTTATTCTTGCTTATTGCGCTCACAAGTCTGGGACTTTTTGCGCAGGTTGAGATTACAGACGATTTCAACAGTTACACAGAAGGCACTTTCAACGGCCAGGGCGGTTGGAAAGCCGTGAAACACAGTGCCGGCGGCGGCGTGCTGAAAATAGAATATGTAGGCGGCGACGGCACCACAACGCCTGACGAGACCCTCGGCGTATTCTTCGATGCCGCCAATACAAACTATGGTGAGATTGCCACACACAAAGCCACAAACGGCTGGAATTTCGATTTCTCACAGGGTGGAACAATCGAGATTGAAATTGACATGTATCGTAACTATTGGGGAACGGTGTTCGGTGTCGGCTACGACGCTGACGGCGACGGCTCGGTGCTTCCTCCGATGAGTTATGAGACGACGAAACCTAATCCTAACCTTCCTACCCAGGACGGCGGCATCTGGTTCACGACAACATACAACAATACCAACGATGACCGTTTCATCAACGGCATAGTGTTGCCTGACAACACCTTGGCTGTTGATTACGATTACGATTATGATGGATGGATGCGCTGGAAAATGATGATTGACCTCGAAGCCAACAACGGTCAGGGCAGTGTTTCGATGTTCATCGATCCGGAATGTTCAGGCGAATTTCAGCCGGTTCCTGAAATTCAGGGTGTCAACTGCGGACTTACTCCAGGTTCAGGCGACCGCTTCGATCCTGCGATGTGGGACGGCGTGTTCTTCCTCAACAGCAGCCATGCAGGTTACGACAACTTCGTACTTCGTACGATCCCAGCCGGACTTGCTTCACAGTTTATTGATTTTCAGGCGATTTCAGACCAACTGACATCAGCTGCCCCAATACAGCTCAACGCAACCGCCTCATCAGGACTTCCTGTTAGCTTTGAAGTCGTTTCAGGTCCTGCTTCAGTCAACGGAAACACATTGACACTCAACGGCACTTCAGGCGTGGTGAAAGTGAAGGCTGTTCAAGAAGGCGACGCAAACTGGCAGCCGGCTCCGTCAGTAACACGTACATTCGAAGTTGTTGATCCGGATGCTTACACTCCGGAAATAACAATCCGCCGTCCGTACGAAGGAACAATGGTCTATGCGCCTACGTTGAACGATCCTGTCCTTCTTGTGTTGAGCGCATATATAGAACACGGTGATGCCATCAAATTTGAAGATGTGAAATGTACAATCAACGGTGAGGAATTACAACTTGAAACAGCTTATCCTGACGACCCGTCAAACGGTTATTGGTACACGACATGGATTCCGACGGCTTACGGCAGCTTTGACATGACAGCTTCAATCACACAGAGCGGAGGAAAGACAACAACTGCAAATAATTCATTTACAGTAACTAACGAATTTAATAATATTGAAGTGACTGCATTTAACGGCGACCTCGTGGTGACACCGAATCAGCAGACAAACACAGCTGAATATGTGTTTCCTTCTCACGTCAACGCCTTCAACGACATCAGGCTGAACTATCAGCATCAGTGTGTTGGCGGCTGCGACCCGTACGACCGCGTCGGTTACTGCCGCGTGAAGAATTACCGCGGCGAATGGGTTGAACTCTTCCGTTACATCGCTCCATTCGGCGTGGAATGCGATGCCGACCTCGATGTCACAGATTATACGACGGTGCTTCAGGGACTCGTTGAGTTTGAACTCTATTTCCAAACATGGAACGGCAACGGCTACGCTCCTATCGCAACTTTCAGTTATACAAAAGGAACTCCTGAATATAAATACGTTGATATGAACGAGTTGTGGTTTGGCATATACGATTTCGGTGATTATGCAAATCAGCAGCCTGTTCCTGAAATCAATTACACATTCCCTGAAGGAACACAGAAGGCGCATTTGAAGGTTATCACTACAGGTCATAACTGGAGCAGCGGCACTAACGGCGCATACAACACTGACAATGCGGCTGAATTCAGCAATAACACACACCACGTTTTCGTCAACGGAACAAAGAAATATGACCAACACAACTGGTTGACGTGCAATCCTAACCCTTACGGATGCCAACCGCAGAACGGCACTTGGACATACGAGCGTTCAGGATGGTGCCCTGGTTCAATGGGTATGGTCTGGGATTTCGACCTCAGCGAATATGTCGGCAATGGAAACGCAAACATTTTCTATCAGTTAGACCCGACATACATTGACCAGTGCCACCCGAATTATCCCGACTGTGTGAACGGTCAGAACAACTGCCCTAATTGCAGTGCCGCCGATAACCCGATATTGAGACTTTCAGGTGCCGTCGTCAGCTACAGCAACAGCATCGCGGTTATTGACGATGTTCCTACCTTGATTGACCACAGCGATTCGTTTGATGTCAGCATGAAACCGAATCCTGCAAAATCAACGTTAAGACTTTCAACGAATTACGATAAGGGCCGTATCTGCTGCCACATCTTGAACATGCAGGGTCAGGAAGTCCGCAACTTCGTGTTTGAAGGCGAGACGACAATCGACATCGAAGACCTTCCTTCAGGTGTCTATATGGTCAACTTCATCGGCGGACAGCTTGTGACAAGAAAGTTCGTCAAAGAGTAGAAAGTTAATAAAGTTATAAAGGTAAAAAGTGGGCTGACGCAAGATGGTTTATATCAACCGCGTCAGCCTTTTTTTATTTTTTGAACCACTTGCTTTTGTCAATTAATTTTGGCTTTTAAAAATTGAAAACATTTTTCGTGAAGGTTTAAAAAATATTGCTATATTTGCATTAAAAAAATATGACGAAAGAAGACTTTTGGACATCTGTTGAGAATATCATTGCTGACGGTTTCAGGCTCGAAGGTCTTGAAAAACTTGAATATTATGCCGACAAATTCATCAGAAACCAGCTTATTTATAAACGATTTTCACCGTTCGAGCAGCATGGCTGCGCAGATGGAGGCGTTATCCATGTCGTTGCATCCCTACTCTCGGGAGCAGAAGTTGGAACAGATAAACTCACTGCATCAGAAGGGAGTTTCAAAAGAGAGCAACAATGTGGAAAGATCCAAGAAAACCGCATAGAACTTTGGTCTAAGAAAAATAGTTATTGGATTGATAATGTTGATGAAACCATATCAAAAACATTTGGCAGTTATATAGCTGAAGGCGGTGAAGCTCGTGTTTATGACCATGGTAATACCATAATCAAAACCATTGGTCTTGATTATTTTGTGCAGCCGGTGCTTGCATTAGACAGAATCAGCCTACACAATGCTTATTTCCCAGAGACGAAAATGACGGTGCTTGGCTTCGGCAGAACCAGTGACGGTGATTTTAAGATTATCGTGGAACAGACATTCATTCAAGGTGAGAGAATGGAAGATGCTGAAATTGATAAATATGCCAAGTCTTTGGGTTTCAATCTGATAAATTCTAAAAACTGGACGTATGCCACACCTGAAATTTATTTGAGTGATCTTCATGATGAAAATGTGATTAAATCGAAAAAAGGAAACATTTTTGTGGTTGACTGTGACATCAGGATTAACACGCCCGAGCTGAAATGCGGCGGAGTGCGCAGTCTGACAAACGAAGTGTATTTCCTTTAAATAAAAAGACGAATTTTTTTGAGAATCAATTTTGAAAATATATTAAAAAACATTGCTATATTTGCAGCGAAAAAATAGGGATCAAGAAATAGAGAATTTAAAAAATAAAGACATATAAATAAGGCGTTTTCGCTTTTCTTGGCTTACGGAAATCTGGTAAATTTCAAAGTTTAATGCAAAAGAAAGTGGAAATGCTTGCGGTTTTACCGTGAGCTTTCTTGTTTGCATTAAAGGTTTACCAGAGCCTCCGTAAGAAACAAAAAGTTTCACGGTTTTTTATTGTCATTTTGAAAAATTGGAATTATTCTCACGTAATACAACTTTTACATTGCTTTTGAGAAAGACACTTAGCAACAAAATGATAGTAATTGAAAGATAGTAAAAGATAAAAGATAAGAACAACACTGATAATATAATTTGGAATAACGCAGAGAATGTCTCGGTTAGAAAAATTAATCTTGAAAAATCGCGTAAATATCCAAAACCTATTTGTGATTTACGTACATATTCAAATCTCAAGGAAGAATTGCTTGTAAAATGTGAACCTAAGAATTATTATGGCGAAAAATACGACCATGATATGGTAAATTCTGCCATTGATTTAACCGATGAAATCAAGAGAACAGATGAGAACGATATTCCAACATTGAAACGATTACGCAAGTCGGCAATTGAAAAACTCGAAGTTAAATTTGTTACAAAAGACCTGTATGAAAAATTATTAAAACTTACAAATCCAGATGGTTTTGACGACATTGAAACAAAGCACATTATCAATGATTATCATTTGAAAGTGTTGATGGCGGCCGATAATATAGAAGAACTTGAATTGATTAAAGAAGATATTATAAACATTTCAAATGGAACAAAATATATTGACTTATTTACAACATTACAGTCATTGGACGTTGACGATGTGTTTCTCTGTCAGAAAGAAGAAATTATCAAGGAAATGCCTTTGCTGGATTATGAAGAAATAGAGAAAAAAATAAAAATACTTTCAGAAAGCAATAAAATATACAAAGAACTAATCAATTTTCCCATTGAAAATTACAAAATATTCCATGGTAACGAAGTAGAACATTTTAGAGAAAATATTAATAAAAATTTGTCTCACCATTGTTTGAGTGAATTTGAAAAAGAGATGAATTTGATGATTGAGGATACAGGAATAATAGTCTTGATTATTTTTGGAATGATTGTAATTATCCCTGTGTTATTATCAATATTTGGTTTATTATGAGTATTTGGAACAGAATAGTTGAATGGTTTTCAGACCGTTCGGAGAGAGACAGGCTTTTGCTTAATTTTAACAATTCGGCGAAGGAGGCCTTTATAAACGGAATGGCACCGACTATGCTGAAAGCAAAAATATCAAGAGGATGCAAAGAGTATCATCATAAATATTCGTCTTGGTTGAGCAGTGGTTTCCGTATTGAGGTCTTCAGCGGAAGACAACTCTCGAAAGACGAGATTAAGTTAATCGGACAAGTTATCTTATCCGATGATGTGCTTGTCAGACGGCTCGTCGTTCTTGGATGGGATACTTTAGAAATTCACTGTGACGAGGGAAACTTCGGACTTCGCTGGCAACTTAAAGATTTCATGTATTTAGGATATAAATAGGATGTATTATGGAAATAATAGTTAACGACTCAATTGTATCAAACACGTTTACATGTTTAGAAAACAGTGACGGTTCATCCTTTAACATTTGGATGATTATTGCAATTATTGAATTGATTATCATAGTTTTACTACTTGTTTTAAGAAAGAAAAACAATGTAAGATACGAAGAAATGCGAAAAGTCAAAGGAGAGATGCTCAAAGGTGAAATTAATTTTGACAATACTTTTATGAGTGCTTTTCATTCAAAGGAATTGTATAATAAACTAAAAGTCAGTTGTCATCCTAACAGATTTGCTCCTGATGAAGAAAAGATGAAAATTGCAGATGACATATTTCAGCGTATGAGGAAATATGAGACAAATTATTGTCGGAAGCACGCTTTGCAAGGCTTGCAAACGCAGATTTCATCACATCACCATTATTCCGTTTGATTTATTTACTAATTTTGCAGAAATAATTGTAGAATTTTGTAAAAATTACTAAAGCATAATCATGGAAGTAATTGATTTTTTGAAAATTTACGAGAACTCTTGGAACAAACTCGACGCAGAATTGATAATTCCGCATTTGGCGGAAAAGTACGAATACTCATCGATGTGGGTACTCACAAACCTTGACCACGATGGTTTTGTCAAATACATTAGAGGCAAATTTGGAACTATCAGAAACAGAGCATTTCTTTACATGAATGAATGAAGACTGAATGGCGGAATCCATTGGAATGCTGGAATATTAACTTGTTATTAACATATTTCCGATTAACAGAATCATGGCAATCCAACGATTGCCTTAATATTATCAACAAATTGCAAATCAATATTTAAAATCATGAAAACAATCAAAAATGTAAAAAAAGACATCGTACAACTGGCCGTTGTTTTTGCCATCACCTTTTCATCACTCTCAAATTGTGACAGTCCGTCCGGAAAAGACAGCACAAAACAGGCGGAAACGGAGCAATCAGGCGGAAACGAGAATGATTCCATTATTTACAGGATCGAAGAGAACGACTCTCTGATTCACATCACCAGTATTCCATACGCAGAAAAGAGGAAGTCGGCAAGTGAATTACAAGCTGAAAACATAGACTTCGATGTGACAGACTTGCCTTACAGGTACTTTGACATTGACTTTGACGGAGTTGACGAGGTGATTTTTGAAGACAACAACATCTGGGACAGACGTGGAAAATTTCATTACATTTATAGGAAAATCGGCGACAGCCTCGTGTCTGATAACGATTTGCCATTCCGCACTTTCCGTGACTGTTACATCATTGACATCAAAAACAAGACAGTGACCACATACGGCTATTTCGGTCATGATTTTTCATACGTCACGTTTCAGAAAGACCCTGAAAAAGCATTGAACCCTATCACGAGCGATTTTAGCGATGGGACAAAAGACGTGCTTATGACTTGTATGTTGGAGAAACAGAGAAAGATGAAACTTGTCAAGATTGAGGAATATTTTTACGTGCGGGACACAATTGATGGAGGAATGCATGAACGTGTATATACAGCAGACCATCCTGAAGGAATTATGCCGGATAATTTTGAATCAAACGGCAACTATAACTACTGCCTGACCAGTATGGTCTGGAGAGATTCTGAAGGCAGAAGGTATCCGGTTTACAATGCCGGTTCCTGTTTCGTTTTTCGCCTCAATGAAGAAACCGGCAGGGAATACAAGTTTTACCTGCCTGATGAAATCATTGCGGAAATCCGCAAAAATCCTTATTCAAGATAACGTAAACACAGAAAATCCATTGAAAGACACAATAACATAACACACATCAATATGGAAAAGTTGACAGAAATTTTTTATAAGAACGTAAGGAAAAACTCTCGACCTGTATATTTGAGCTTGGATATTGACTTCACGCCAGAATACAATCAGGTAATTTATTACGAGCCATCTTACAACACATTATTAAATTGCTACATCAAAGAGCATTACTTGGAAATCTGCCAGTTATTAGACGGAATAGGCAAAACATTTTGTTACTTTCCGCAAAAAGCACTTGAAATTGGCAAAAGTGCATTATCTTATTATGCTCCGTCAATGTCAGGACATCACAAAATCAACAATAATCATGTCGATTTTTACAGTAAAATAATCACGCCGTATTTTGTTGATTACAAACCAAGCAAACCTGCACTTTTAAGATTTGACTCGAAAGAATTCGAAAACGGCAAGTATTGTTACAAATTCAAATGTTTCCAATTCGATGAGGATGAATCAATATTTTGCCAATTCAAATATTATGCATCAAAAGCAGAAGACAGTGTGACAATGTCCTGTATAACGACTGATATCGATGAAGAATATGATGCAGACAATCACTTCAATTCAGACATCAATAACATAATGCATGATGTCCGTGAGAAAGTCGACAAGTTAAGGCAGCTTGGCGTTGATGAAGCGGTTTTAAAAACGCTTATCGAGCCGGACACGAAGCCGAGTCGAATGATCATAACTAAAGATTTCAGGATACTACTTCCTGATTTTAATAACATGGAAATAAACATGTCGCCGTTGCCGAAAGCGGTTTATCTTTTATTTCTCAAACATCCTGAAGGCATTTTATTCAGGAATCTGCCATATTACCGCGACGAACTTCTTGACATATACTTAAAATTGACAGACAGGGAGACCGGCACCGTAATAATGAAAAGTATAGAAGCATTGACCAATCCGAAGGAAAATTCAATAAACGAAAAATGCGCACGTGTTAGAGAAGCATTCATATCAAGATTCAACGAAAAGACATTGGCGAAATACTACATCATAAACGGCGAGTACGGCCGTGAGAAAAAGATAATGCTTGACAGGAATTTGGTGGTTTGGGAGTAAGAATGTGATAAAACGTAATAATAAGTTGCATAAAGGTTATGAGTATTTGGAACAGAATAGTTGAATGGTTTTCAGACCGTTCGGAGAGAGACAGGCTTGTGCGTAATTTTAACAATTCGGCGAAGGAGGCGTTTATAAACGGAATTGTGTTACCCCTCCGCTTCCCTGTGTTCATAATTGGCAAAAGTGAATTTTAAGATTTTTACCCTAAAAACTCAGGACAGAGGTGAGGCTGTCCTGAATTTTTTATGCTTTTAAAATTCTTCAAAAAATTTTTCAAAAGAATGTAACATTTGAATTCAAAACTGTACTATTTAGTTGGTAAAAGTAATGTACATAAACATTTTGAAAAGCTGAATAGGACTCTTTACCTGCGCACTATCGGAATTTTGTGTACTTTTGCACCTGCGTATTATCGGAATATTATGATTTTTAAAAGAATAAATTGACCTACACACCAAAAGAGACGCACTGCGGTGCGTCTCTTTTATTCGTGTCATTCATGAAATTTGTGGGGTGACTACTTCAAACAATCGCTTACAAAATTCATCAAATCCTCACCGTTCAGGTTTCTTGCCACGATGACACCGTCTTTGTTGATGATAACATTTTGCGGGATGAATGCGATGCTGTATAAAGCCGCCGCTTTATTTTCCCAGCCTTTGAGGTCGCTGACGTGATTTTCCCACGAAAGGTTGTCGTCAACGATGGCTTTCTCCCACGCCGCCTTGTCGGTGTCCAAAGAAACGCTGACGATGTCAAATCCTTTGTCTTTGAAAGCGTTATAAACCGCAACGACATTCGGATTTTCCTTGCGGCAGTCAGGGCACCATGACGCCCAGAAATCAATCATTAAAAGTTCATTGTTTCCTACAAATTCGCTTAACGCAATCATTTCACCGTCAGATTTTTCCTGTTTGAAGTCGATGTATTTATGTCCGACCGAAACACTTTCAAGACGCACAATGTAATTCTTCATGATTTTGGTGTAACCGCTATTTCGGGCTTCACCTTCAAAAGAATCGATGAGCTTGTACAGATCCTCAAGGCTGAAAGCCCATTTATAACGATACAGGGTGTATGCGCCAAGGACGTTGTCGCGGTTTTCCTTGACTAATCGCATTGCGAAATACATTGCGTCGGTTTCGTCTTCGATTTTGTCAAATTCTTCAACAAAGGCATTGAGTTCGTCTTGTTTTGGACCTGATTTCACGCTGATTTTGTTATAATTCTGGCAATCGCCTGTAATCATGACATCCTGATTTTCGGTGAAGATTGCCAGAGGTCTCTTCCAACCGTCGATGTCGATGAGGTATGAATCGAGATTCTCGCCTTTTTGAACTTTGAAAACCACCTTGTCATTCTTTGCAACCAAAGAGTTCAAGGTCTCGATTTCTTCGTTCACATAATGTTTCAGATAAACGGTCTTGCCGTCTGAATTTTTAAGGTTCACATTGATTTTGAATGAGTTGTCATTGCAAGATGCAAGGCAGATGACAGCTAATAATGCAACAAGTAATTTTTTCATTTTTAAATTAATTCTTTTTTATTGGTTTGAATAAATATGATATAAGCAAAATTACGAACAGAGAAACGGGGACGCTTATCACGACTTCGAGCAAAACTATTCCTAACAGTTTGAAACTGAATGCTTCAAGCAGGAATAACGTGAAGTTGTGAATGAGCAGGAGAATAAGCGAATAAACCAAAAACCAAGGGAAGCCCATTATTCCGACTTTCGGTGCGTCTTTTTCATCCAATTCGCTTTTTCTTGTCATGAACCCGATGACGTATGGTCTCAAATAAGCAATCAAAACTGTCGCGGCGGCGTTCAGTCCAGGTGTCCCGTCGAAGATGTCAATGGTCATGCCGATCAGAAAACCGTCGATAACAAGTCGTAAATTCGGCGTTTTGAAAGGCAGGATCATGACGAAAAGCACATAGATTACAGGATGCAGATAATTGCCAATACGGATGTTGTCGAACACCAAAACTTGGAGCAAAAACAATCCGATGAATATTAAAATATTCTTAATCAATGTGTTATACATAATGAATCAATTTCTGCCTTAAAGTTGTTTTTAACGACATAAACATATTGCAGCGTACTGAAATCCGTTGAGAATCTCATTTTGGCTGCGTTGAAGTCGGATCTTTCGTCAAAGGTGGTTTCTTCGATTGTCCCGACCATGATGCCTGCCGGGAAGGTGTTGGAGTAACCGCTTGTGACTATGGTGTCGCCTTTTTCTATCTGAATATGAGCTGGTATGTCTTTCACAGTGCTGAACATGTAACTGTCGCCGTTCCAAACCACACTCGCGATATTCTGGTTGCTGATGAATCTGACGCTTGTGATTGACGACAAATTGAGCATGCTCATCACCGAAGCGTAATGGTTGCTTACATTCACAATTTTCCCGACGACTCCGTTGTCACAAATAACCCCCATGTCAGTTTCGATGCCGTCGAGCCGTCCTTTGTCGATGAGAATGAAATTATTCACCCGATTAAGGCTGTTACTGATTACATGTGCCGGAATATAAATGAATGTTTCGTCATGCCTGACGGTATCAACGGAATACCTGTATTTTTCCAATTCATTCATCAGCAAGGCATTATGATAAATCAGCAATTCGTTTTCATTTTTAAGAGTGAAATAATTGCCGATATTCGACGATGTTGAATGCAGGTTGCCTGAAATGCTGTTTGAAATACTCACGAATTTTCTGTTATGATACGGTAAACTATTAAGTATCAAAATGATACAGATAATTTCAAGCAGTAAGAACAGCAAAACTGCGTTGTATTTCTTCAAAAAGACAAGCAGGTTGTACATCTTGATATTCCGTTACTTGATGAGGAACGGGAATTTGTCGAAGTTTTTGAGTGCTATGCCGGTGCCGCGTGCCACAGCGCGCAGCGGGTCTTCTGCAACGTGTATCGGGAGTTGTGTCCTGTCGTGCAGACGTTTGTCGAGACCTCTAAGTAATGCGCCGCCGCCTGTGAGGTAGATTCCTGTGCGGAAAATATCGGCTGAAAGCTCAGGCGGTGTCGTTTCGAGAGTGTTGAGTACAGCGGCTTCGATTTTGGAGACGCTCTTGTCGAGGCAGTGCGCTATTTCCTTGTAATTCACCTTTATTTCCTTCGGGATGCCCGTCAGCATGTCGCGGCCGTGAACAGCGTATTCATCAGGCGGGTTGTCGAGGTTCTGGATGGCGGAACCGACTTCAATCTTGATGAGTTCGGCGGTGCGTTCACCGATGTTCATGTTGTGTTCCTTGCGCATGTAGTCAACGATTTCCTCGGTGAAGTCGTCGCCTGCCACGCGGATTGACTTGTTTGTGACGATGCCGCCGAGTGCTATGACGGCGATTTCCGAGGTGCCTCCTCCGATGTCAACAATCATGTTTCCCATTGGCTCCAGGACGTCGATACCGATACCGATGGCCGCCGCCATAGGCTCGTGGATGAGTCGCACTTCTTTTGCGCCGGCTTGTTCGGCACTGTCCTTGACGGCTCTTTCCTCCACTTCCGTTATTCCGGACGGGATGCAGATGACCATCTTGAGCGCGGGAGGAAATATCGAGTTATGGAAATTAATCATTTTGATCATCTCGCGAAGCATGAACTCCGCAGCCTGGAAGTCGGCGATGACACCGTCGCGTAAAGGCCTGATAGTCTTGATGTTTTCATGTGTTTTTCCGTGCATCATCATGGCGCGTTTGCCCACCGCCATGATCTGCTGTGTGTCGCGTTGCAACGCCACGATGGAAGGCTCGTCAACCATCACCTTGTCGTTATATATGATGACGGTGTTCGCCGTACCGAGGTCGATTGCCAATTCTTTGTTGAAGAATGAGAAAAGTCCCATGTTTATATTATTTTTTAATGTTTGAAATGTCTGTATCCAGTGAATACCATTGCGATGCCGAATTTGTTGCAGGCGTCAATTGAGTCTTGGTCACGTACCGAGCCGCCAGGCTGTACGATGGATTTTATGCCGGCTTCGTTGGCGATAGTCACGCAGTCGTCGAACGGGAAGAATGCGTCGGACGCCAAAACGGCGCCGTTGAGGTCGAAGTTGAAACTTTTCGCCTTCGCTATAGCCTGACGCAATGAGTCAACACGTGAGGTCTGACCGATGCCTGAAGCGCAAAGCTGCTTGTTCTTTGCAAGGACGATTGCGTTTGAACGGCTGTGTTTCACGATTTTGTTTGCGAAAATCAAATCATCAATATCGTTTTGATTTTCAACGAGTTTTTCTGTCACAGGCTTGAAATCGGCAGCCGTTTCCACATGAAGGTCACGGTCTTGTTCCAAAATGCCGTTGAGTGCGGATTTGTAAATCTTTGAAGGGAATTTGTTGGATTTCAGCTTCAGGACGATTCTGTTTTTCTTTGTGAAGAGGATATCGAGGACACCTTCTTCGTAATCAGGGGCCACGCAGACTTCGAAGAACATCTTGTTCATTTCCGTAGCTGTCTGAATGTCAATCGGTTGATTGCTCACCATAACGCCGCCGAAAGCAGAGACGGGGTCGCCTGCCAAAGCTGCGTTGTAAGCGTCGAGAATGTTGTTTCGCGAGGCTATTCCGCAAGGATTGTTGTGTTTCAGAATGGCGAAAGTCGGCTCGTCAAATTCGCGGATGAGGTTCAAGCCTGCGTCAAGGTCCAACAAGTTATTGTATGACAGGTCTTTGCCGTGAAGTTTCTCGAAAACGTCATTAAGGTTTCCGTTGAAGACGGCCTGTTGGTGAGGATTTTCACCGTATCTCAATGGAAATGTCTGATTATCAACTTTTTTACCATCAAACCAATTGAAAATTGCCGTGTCGTAATGTGAGCTTGTCTGGAACGCATATTTTGCGAAACGCATTCTGTCTTCGATGGAAGTGCATCCGTCCTGCCGCTCGTAGATTTCCATAAACTCCTGATAATGAGCTGATGAAGGAACAATGAGACAGTCGTTGAAGTTCTTTGCGCCGGCGCGGATGAGCGAGATGCCGCCGATGTCGATTTTCTCGATGATCTGTGTTCTGTCATCGGTGTTTCTCACAGTTTCCTCAAAAGGATAGAGGTCAACGATGACGAGGTCGAAAGCCGGAATCTCATACTTCTGCATTTCCTGAAGGTCGGTTTCGTTGTCGAGGCGTGCGAGGATGCCCCCGAACACTTTCGGATGCAAGGTTTTCACGCGACCGCCGAGAATCGAAGGGTATCCTGTCAGCGATTCAACGGAACGAACGCTGTCATCTATCTTTTTTATGAAATCCAAAGTTCCGCCAGTGGCGTAGATTTGTACGTTATTTTTCTTAAGAAGTTCAACAATCTTATCAAGATCAGTTTTGTAAAATACTGATATTAAACAATTTGATATTTTTTTTAATGCCATTTTCTTTATGGGTTTAAAGTTGCAATTATACTAAAAAAATGCGAATTGCAGACATTTTGACGAAGTATTTTTTTCAAGAGTTTTTCAACATTTGAAAAGTCAAAAACTTTTTATCAAGGTGATTTGTAAAAAAAACAGAGTTATAAATGTTTTTGCTCAGTCATTCTAAATAATTGAATATTAGCGTATTATTCCAGCTAAAAAATAATTTGAAAAAACTGTCAAAAACCAAGAAAAATTTAATAATTTTACAAGTTAAAATTTTTAGATGGTGGAAACTCGTTGGATAATGGCCCAAGAGGCTGATAAACAAAATGTTAGAAGCTTGTCAGATGCATTAGGCGTTGACGAGAATCTTGCAACTTTGCTTGTCCAACGTGGAATTACAACGTATGAAGATGCCCGTGACTTTTTCCGGCCGTCGCTTTCGCATCTGCATGATCCGTTTTTGATGAAAGACATGGACAAGGCTGTTGACAGGCTTCAGCTTGCGATGCATAATGGCGAGAAAATTCTCATTTACGGCGATTATGATGTTGACGGCACTACGGCTGTGGCACTCATTTACACTTATCTAAAGAATTTAGTGAACAAAAAGAAAATTGAGTTCTATATTCCAGACCGCTATGAAGAAGGCTATGGAATTTCATATAAAGGTATCGATTACGCTGCCGAAAACGGTTTTGGTGTTGTGATTGTTCTCGATTGTGGGATAAAAGCCGTTGAGAAAATCGAGTATGCCAATGAAAAAGGTGTCGATTTTATTATCTGCGACCATCACCGTCCAGGTGACGAGATACCGAATGCAGTGGCTGTCCTTGATTCAAAACGTATTGATTGTCAGTATCCTTATAAAGAATTGTCTGGTTGTGGTGTCGGTTTCAAACTCATCACGGCATTGTCAATGCGTCTCGGAAAGCCAATCGAAGAAGTCTATGCATTGATGGATTTTGTTGCAGTGAGTATTGCCGCCGACATCGTACCTATCACGGGCGAGAACCGTGTTTTGGCGTATTTCGGCTTGAAACTTCTCAACAAACGTCCGCGTCCGGGCATCGAGGCCATCTTGCGTCATGCGAACATCCGTCGCCGCGATGAAAGTCAACACCATGAAACAGAATCTCCGAATGTGTTCGAAAGAGAATTGACAATCAATGATTTGGTGTTTCTGATAGGACCAAGAATCAATGCCGCCGGTCGTCTTGAGAAAGCAAGCGATTCGGTGCGTCTGCTTATTGCGAACAATAGAGAACATGCAGAGAAACTCGCTTCGAGCATCAACGATTTGAATGAAAAACGTCGTGAGTTTGACAACGCCATCACGGAAGAGGCACTTCAGATGATTCGTGACGATGAGAAAATGCGGAACGCCAAGAGCACAGTGATCTTCAACGAAAACTGGCACAAAGGTGTCATAGGTATTGTGGCGTCGCGCCTGACAGATTCGTATTACAGACCGACTATCGTTCTCACACGGTCGGGCAATCTCATAACCGGTTCCGCCAGATCTATACGTAACTTCGACATTTACGATGCCATCGACGATTGTTCCGACCTGCTTGAACATTTCGGAGGACATAAATATGCCGCCGGACTTTCACTCAAACCGGAAAACCTGCCGGAATTTGCCGAGCGTTTTGAGAAATATGTTTCGGAACATCTTAAAGATGAGGAACTTGTGCCGGAACTTAATGTTGATATCCGTCTTAACTTCTCCGATATTACACCTAAGTTTGTCAGGATTTTGAAACAGTTTGCGCCGTTCGGACCGGGCAACCTGTCGCCGGTCTTCCTTACTGATAACGTCGTTGATACGGGCTATTCAAGAGCTGTTGGAAATCGTAAGCATCTGAAACTCACTGTTATACAGAAGGATCATCCAGATGATACCTTTGCCGGCATCGCTTTCCAGAAAGGCGACCTATTTGACAGGATTCACGAGAAAGAGCCGTTCTCAATGTGCTATTACGTCGAGGAGAACTTCTGGCTCGGGAAGACAACGCTCCAACTCAATGTCAAAGACATCAAGTTCAAAGATAACAAATAAACCAATTAAGCAAATACCACCTTCCCGATCAGCACCAATCCTAAAATCATCAGTATGATGCCGATGATGTGATTCAGGAGTTTCATTTTTTCTTCTGTGAAGAAACGTTTTAATGAGTATGCACCGATTATTTTCAGCAAATCAATCACTAATACAGTGGTGAACGTTCCTATGAAAAAAAACAAAAGTTTATGATTGTCACCATTGTAAGTTCCAGAAGCGGTGGCGACGCATGTCATCCAAAAGAACCAGATGAATGGATTTAAAATATTGATACACAACCCTTTAAGTAAATAGATATACCAACCAGTACCTTTGCTTTTGTCTTCAAGTGATTCTTCAAATTCCTGATTGTGCCTTTCGAGCTTTTTCTCCATCTGTGCGAAATCATCGTTTTTGCGCTTTGAACGTTCAACGACTCTTTCAGGTTTGGTTCTGTATGTGACTATTCCAAAAATGATGACAATTATTCCGGCGGCGATTCCGGCGAGCAAAGCGTTTCTGCTTCCACTGCTGAAATCAAAGCGGATTGATGTCATTGTCATCAAAACAACGGCTATGATATCGCTCAACATAACGCCTGCGTCAAAGAACAAAGCTCTCTTGAAGCCCTTGTTGAGACTGGTTTGTATCAAGGTGAAAAAAGCCGGCCCTATGCCGAAGACCGTTGCCAACGATAAACCGAGTAATGCTCCTGAAAAAAAAGTCATACATCAAATTTTAAACTGCAAAGGTAATAAAAATTATTTACAATGGCGTTTTTTTGTATTAATTTTGTTTTCGATTTTGAGAATATGAGTTTTTTTAGGGAGTGATAAAATTTGGAGACACTTGAAAAATTCATTTTACGGCGACAACGACAGCATTTTTATATCTTTTAATAAATCCATGCAAATCAAAGATTTCAGTAAAAATAATATAGATTCCCGGTTGCACCAAGTTTTCATTTTCATCGACGCCGTCCCAGACAAAATGTCCGTCGGAAGAAGCCAAACTGTTGTCAACCAGTTGCTTTACAAATCTTCCGTATGAATCGAAAATTTTGATATTGATTACGAAACCGGCTTCATTGAATTTGTAATGAATGCCTGTGATGTCGTCGAAACCATCGCCGTCGGGAGAAAAAACAGACGGAATAACCTCAATTTCGTTGTCAATATTTTCGTTTTCGATTGTTGACGAGTTCGTGTAGCCTGGTGTTCCGTATAATGGTGCCGCTGCGGAATGCCAGCTTTCATCAATCCTTTCGAGAGATACGCCTTTCGTTTCGGTCAAAAGTGGATGATGAAAGTCTTCGGAATAACCGATTACGTCAATAGTTTTGGATTCGTGAAGAAGAATCGCCGCGGCCCCGCTGTTAGGATACTGCGGAAAACTCTGCATTTCAACGAAATTGTCGGTCTCACATTCATATTGCCGTCCGATTTCTTCGGTGGTATTTGTTAATAGTACAAAAGAAGACGGTAAAAACAACCTGTTTTCATTGCAAATCTGCTTGACTGTGGTGTCGGGCGGATTGGGGAAAGTTGATTTAACCAAACCGATTTTGAGTTCCGAAAGGTTGAAAATCTTATCTGTTTTGTTGAAAAGTTCAACATAATCGCCAGCAGGTTCGATAGGGTCGAAAAGTATTTCGTTGATGACAATATCGCCGGGTTTCGGAACATCAGGAAGTCCGAAACTGTATTGGGTATCTTCCGAAATTGGAATGCCTGAACAATTTAAAATATTGTTTATCAGAATATTATAAACACGACCAATCTCAAAATTTTGAATGAATGTCAGTTGGACGGCGTTTGTTTTTTCCGAGAAAGTCGCGGTTTCCGACGGATTTGAATCAAATTCGGTTATGTAGTAGTTTTCGATGTCGTCTAAAGATTCGGGGTTCATTTTCTGATTGAAGACGATTTCAATGCAGTTGTCGGAGATGACGTCAATGTAATCAATGCTTGGGATTAAAGGGTTCGCCGCGTTGACGGAATTGGTTTCGCCGGGGCTGCCTCCTCGCGGGTCGGTGCTGGCCCGCCAGTTTTCCTTGCCGGCGCACGGTGCTTCCGGGTCAATCTGCTCCAACGACCAGCCGCCTTCCTCCTTGTCTTTGTCGCGATACCACGACAAGTTAAAATCCACGTCTGAAATCATGCCGAAATCTTTGTCTCTGAGTTCGATTTTCACACCGGCGTTGGTTATCCCGAAACTTGAAAACCCGTAGCAACTTCCATAGTCGGAAAGTGTTTCAACCATGTCGGTTTTACAAAAAATCAAATACTCATTTGGTTGAATCACAACGCTTTCGGTTAGTTCCTTTTCACTTGTCCCGATAATTAAAAACCAATTTTTCAAGTCAACTGAAAACTCGCTCGTATTATAAATCTCGATGTATTCACACGGCGGAAGTGCGACAGAAGGCTCTGGATCGGCCATTATCTCATTGATAACCAAATCGTTTTCATGTGTGATGTGTCGTAGAAACGTACTTTGAATTTTTTCTGAGACATTGCCGTTTAAATCTTGTATTTTATTGATTGTCAATGTGTAATAAACATCTTCCCGAATAATGTCGGAGAATGTCAGAATTATTCGGGAATGGTTTTCTGAAAACTCGGTTTTTTCCGGGGAATATAATTGATTGTCAACAATATAATTGTCGTTTTGCAAAGCGGATTCATCAATGTTTTCATTGAAAGAAAGTTGGATTTGGTGTTCGTTTAAGACAATCAGGTTATCGAGTTCCGGCGGGGTGCTGTCAACTATTTTCGGTCCGATATAGACATCATCAAAATACACTTTTTGGGCGTTGCTCTTGCTGAAAGTTATGTGAAATCCGAAGTCGCCGGTCGGAATATATGTACTGTCAACACATTGAGCCTCAAGGGAATAATCGTCATTCCCGTTTTTGTCGATAAAAATCTGCCAAAGTCCGGCAGCGCTTCTTGTCACCTTTACAAATGTTGAAAAAGATGAGGCGATGAAGTTGTCGGAACCTCGGCAGATACTGACGATTGTAGTGCCGTCAACACGTTGTAAGCCAATCACATCTTGGTTTCCGGCTTCACCGAAGCGGATGAAATAATTGTCGCACAGAAACACGTCGGTGAAATTTTTCGACGACGGAGCGAAAGCCTCCTTTATCCAGAAACGCCATTCCAAATCTTCGTTTTTCAAACCCGTTTCGGACCGGCACGGCGTCATGGCGTTTTCAATTGAAAGCGAGGCGTATCCGCCGGCACTCGCGTTGAGTTGAAGCTGCTTGCTGGCGTTCACAATAAATATGGTGTCAGTGCCGGTCCACGCCGGGTTTTCCGTGAAATCTCCGTCGGAGAAATCGTCGGTTATTTGCGCTGAAATTGACAGGCTCGTTAATATAATAAGGTGCGCAAATAATATCGATAATATTTTTACTTTCATAACTTCCAATGATTTGAAAAATTTGTGTACTTTTGCGCAAAAGTATAACAAAAAATCCGGATATTTTCAAATGTAAAAGAAATTTACACTGAAAATCGGAAAATCGTTGAATTGTAAAATAATTTTTACAAAAACGGGGTTAATTGTAAAAAAAATTAAACAAAAAAATGAAAATAGCAGTCATTGGAGCGTCAGGATTGGTCGGACATAAGATGTTGCAGGTGCTTGGTGAGCAGAAAATCCACATTGATGAGCTGATTGTGGCGGCCTCTGAGCGTTCGATAGGCAAGAAAATCGTGTTTTGCGGTAAGGAATATACATTTGTTTCTGTCGGGCAGGCAATCGAGATGTGTCCCGACATCGCCATTTTCTCAGCCGGCTCCGACGCGTCGCTGAAATACGCGCCGTTGTTTGCGGAGAAAGGCACTTACGTCATCGACAACAGCTCGGCCTGGCGTCGTAAAGACGGCATCCCGCTTGTGGTGCCGGAAATAAATGCAGGTGACATAAATATTGATACTCACATAATTGCGAACCCGAATTGCTCGACAATCGGGCTTGTGATGGCTCTCGCGCCGATGCACCGACGCTATGGGATAAAACGCATCGTGGTCTCAACGTATCAGTCGGTGAGCGGCAGCGGACTCAAGGGTCTCAACCAGCTTCATTGCGAACAACGCGGCGAGAAAGCCGAGAATCCGGCTTATCCGCATCAGATTCATGAAAACATCCTCCCGCACGGCGGCACTTTCAACGACGACGGAAGCACAACGGAAGAAGAGAAACTCGTTTTTGAAACGAACAAAATCATGCACTCCGACATCAGGGTCTCTGCGACGGTGGCACGCGTCCCCGCTTACGGCGGACACTCGGAGTCGGTCAATGTTGAGTTCACACAACCTTACGATTTACAGGAACTTAAAGCGGAAATCGCGAAGTTTCCGGGCATCGTAATCGCTGATGACCCAAGCCAGAATATTTATCCGACACCACTGATGGCTTACGACAGGGACGAGGTCTTCGTCGGCAGGATGCGCCGCGACAACAGCATCGAAAACGGCTTCAATTTCTGGGTCGTGACCGACAACATCCGCAAAGGCGCGGCCACCAACGCGGTGCAAATCGCGAAACATGTTATTAATATGTTAGAAAAGTTGGAAAACTCCACTCTTCACTCTTAAAACTCCACACTGAAAAAATGAAGATTTATCATAATATATTGGAATTCAAGCCTGTGCGAAATGCTATTGTCACCATCGGGACGTTCGACGGCGTGCATTGCGGACATCAGGTCATCTTGAATGATATGGTGAAAAAGGCGCATGAAATCGGAGGTGAGACTGTTGTGGTGACATTCTTTCCGCATCCGCGGCAGGTGCTTTGCATTGGCGACAACGGCCTCCGTTTCATTTCCACACAAGAAGAGAAAATAAAACAGATGGATGCCTTGGGTATTGACAATCTGATAGTTATAAAGTTCACGAAAGATTTTTCAACATTGTCTTCCGAAGATTTCATCAATAATTACATCGTTGAAAAAATCAAACCGGCGGTGCTGATAATCGGTTATGACCATCATTTCGGGAATAACCGTCTCGGCGATTTTGAAATGCTGAACGAACTCGGCGAGAAAAACAATTTCAAAGTGGAGCGTGTGCCTGTGCAAGACGTTGATAATGTTGTGGTTAGTTCTACGAAGATCCGTCACGCCTTGCAGATGGGCGAAATCCGTAACGCCAACATGCTTCTCGGACATCAGTTCTCATACACAGGAATCGTGGTTCACGGCATGGGCTTGGGCCGTCAGATGGGCTATCCTACTGCTAATTTAGAAGTCGCACTCGAATATCGTCTTATCGAGAAGCCTGGCGTCTATGCCACTTTCGTCGATTTCGACGGCAAGACGATGCCTGCGATGACGTATATCGGCCGCCGCCCGACAGTGAACGACAACCGCCCCGCTACAATAGAGTCGCATCTCATCGGTTTTGATGGCGATCTTTATGGTAAACAATTGACTCTCAGGTTTGTGGATCGGGTGAGAGACGAGAAGAAATTCAATGGTCTTGATGAGTTGAAACGTCAGATCAACATTGATGAACAGACAATTATAAATATTTTAAATAAGTTATCATGAAAAAACTCTTAGCATTAATCACAGTTATCTGCCTTTTCTCAACAGTTAAGGTTAATGCCTGCACCAACTTCCTTATTACTAAAGGTGCATCGGCTGATGGTTCGACAATGATTTCGTATGCCGCTGATTCTCACGTACTTTACGGTGAGTTGTATCATTATCCTGCGGCTGATTACCCGGAAGGCGCGATGCGTGACCTTTACGACTGGGACAGCGGCCGTTACCTCGGTCAGATTCCAGAAGTCCGTCATACTTATAACGTTGTCGGCAATATGAACGAATGGCAGCTCGCCATCGGCGAGACGACCTACGGCGGCCTCGAATGCCTCTGGGAAGGCGAGGGCCTGATGGACTACGGCACGTTGATTTACATCTCGTTGCAGCGTTGCAAGACGGCCCGTGAAGCCATCCGTAACATCGCCGAGCTCACCGCACAATACGGCTACATCAGCGAAGGCGAGTCGTTCTCGATAGCCGACACCGAAGAGGTCTGGATCATGGAAGTGATCGGAAAAGGCAAGTTCGGAAAAGGCATGGTGTGGGTCGCACGCCGCATCCCCGACGGCTACGTCAGCGGCCACGCAAACCAGGCACGCATCCAGACGTTCCCGCTGAAAGGCAAAAACGTCCTCACCTCAAAGGATTTCGACAAGTTCATGACAAATACCAAGGTCGATTGCATCTATGCCGAAGACGTCATCTCTTTCGCGAAGGCTAATAATCTCTATGTCGGAAAAGATGAAGACTTCTCATTTTCAGACGTTTACGCTCCCGTTGATTTCAGCGGCGCACGTGGCTGTGACCTCCGCGTATGGGCGATGTTCAACAAAGTCGCCGACGGCATGGACGCATATTGGGACTATGCCACCGGCCGCGACATCAAACGCGCGAAGCCTTACGTCAAAGGACAGCCGCAGACCGTCGAGAACTTCCCTTCAAACAGAATGCCTCTCTGGGTTCTCCCGAAGGAGAAGGTGAGCGTCCGCGACATGATGAACTTCATGCGCGACCACCTCGAAGGCACCGAACTCGACATGTCTGTTGACCTCGGCGCGGGTCCTTTCCACTGTCCGTACCGCTGGCGCCCGATGGATTTCGAGGTTGACGGACAGGCCTACTGCCATGAAAGGACGACGGCGACACAGCAGACCGGCTTCTCGTTCGTTACGCAGAGCAACAGTCAAAATATTCCAGGAATGGGCGGCATCATCTGGTTCGGCGTCGATGACGCGGCAAGCACCGTATATTGCCCTATGTACACGACGATGACAGAAATCCCGCTCTGCTTCCGCGAAGGCAACGGCTCGATGATGGAATATTCGGAGACGGCCGCTTTCTGGATCTTCAATCAGGTTTCAAATTTCGCTTATACGAAATACGATTACATCCATCCGGAAATAGCTGAAAAACAAGACTATTATGAAGAGATGTGGATTAAGGAGACAGCTGCTTTCAGGAATAAATTCACGGAAATTTACGACAGCGAAGGCGAAAAAGGCGTCATGAAAAACCTCATGCAATATTCAAATTCAGCAGCAACAAACCTCTGCGCCGACTGGAAGATGTTCTACAGATACCTCTTCGTGAAATACATGGACGGCAACGTCAAGACAGTCCAGAAAAAACCTGAAGGATACAAATATTATGCTCCGAAAGTCGAGCAGCCGAAATACAGCGATGAGTTCTACAAGGCGATCATCGAGCAGACAGGAGACAAGCTGAAAGTATATTAAATGTTGAAAAGAACAGCGTAGCGTTTTCATATCCATAGCAACGTTATTTATATTATGATGGCGCGGCGGCGATGGAATTTTTCTCATCACCGCCGCAATTTTTAATGAAAAAATAGGGACAATTTAAATTTTGTTTAATTGTAATGTTTTAATTATCAATGATATTCAAAAAATATAAGGTTAAAAATACGGACATTATGTTTTCTGGGCTTGACAAATGTCTTTTTGTTTGAGAAACATCTGTAACTTTGCCCTCGAATTGATCTGATTTTTATGAAGAGAATTTTTTTGATATTATTCCTTGTCTTTTTGAGTTTGAAGAATTTCGCTCAAGATGCCATACCGACAGGTTCGGAGTGGTATTATGAAATTGTGAGTGGCGGAAAGGTGTCGTACCAATATTTGAGTTGTCAGGGCGACACGACTGTCAATGACGAAGACGTAAAGATTATCATCAAATCGAACACCTTATATAATAAGGAGGCGTTGTCAACCGAAGTAGAGTACATTTATGAAGAAGACAGCATTGTGTATTGGTATAACAAAAAACTTGGTGATTTCACCGTTCTTTACGACTTTACAGCCAAAGCCAATGATGGGTGGCGCATAAATGTGCTCGACACCGCCGTCAACATGAAGGTCGATTTTGTGAATTACCTTGATTATATGGGTGTTACACGAAAAGTCATACATGCAAGAGACCGTGCTGATAATTATAACGGCTTGATAGTTTACGGGATAGGTCATCTGAAGAGTTTCTTTCCGGAGGAGTTGCTTGATAATGACTACAGAGTCAACGGGTTAAGATGCTATTGGCTTAATGGCGAGTTGCTTTACAAACACGGCTTGTCGGATTGTGAGACGTTTTACGATTTGGAGGAGAATGAAGGTGCGGAATTCGTGATTTATCCGAATCCGGCACGGGATGCCGTGTTTTTGAAGTTACCGCAGAACAACCGGAACTCATTGGATCCTATGTCAGTTGAAATTTTCAACATGATGGGGGTCTTGGTCAGGAGACATGAAATTTGCGAAGGATATATTGATGTATCTGATCTGACAGCCGGAACTTACTTTTTTAAAGTGGGGAATAAAGGTAAAGTGTTGATTATAAACAGATGAAATTGATAAATCATATATTGTCAATTGTTGCGGCATTTATGCTGGCAATGACATCGTGCGTTTCGCGTGATGCGGCGTATGATGTGGCTGCCACGTTATACCACAACGGTTTGGAAAAGAAAGCCGAGAGACTGTCTGAATCCGCCGCCGAGGATTTCAACGCCGCACTTGACATCATAAATAAGAATGTCGCCGAAGACGACGTTGAGATGCTGCGTCTGCGCGGGCTGGTTCTTGACAACCTCGGCGCCATGTATTGGAAACACAATCTGATGGAAGAGGCTCTGAAATGCCATCAGGATGCCGTGACGGATTTCTCAAAAACCGGCGATGATGAAAACAAGGTCTATGCAATCAGAAACTGCGGTAGGGCGGCGGCTTCGTGCGGACAGCTGGAGGAAGCGAAAAAATATTACGAAGAAACAATAGAATTATCAAGGACAATTGCAAATCAAATACTTGAACACAGCACATATATTGACCTCGCACGCGATTACCATCTCGAAAAAGGTGAATATAAAACAGCAATCCAAATGTTGCTCACGGCACTTGACATGCGGCGGAGCGACAACGATGCTGAACGTGACAATGACGTTGACATCTGTAACATGACACTTGGCGTATTGTATTATTACACAAAAGATTACGGACTCGCCAGGAAACATCTCAACGATGCCCTGCGGAGCGAACGTGCTGGACTGAAGATGTCGTGCTACCAGACACTCTATGCGATTGAATACAAACTCGGCAATATGCGTCAAGCAATTGATTATCAGAAGTTGTTCACGCAAAACATGATGCAGATGGAAAGTGAACACCGCAGCGATAACATGCAGCGCATAAAGGCTGACTATGACCTGAAAGCACAGAAAAACGAGATAATGATAAAACAGAAAGTCAGGAATCTGAAAATGTTTTCGATTGCCGCGGCGACAGTAATTGTCATGCTTGTGCTGCTGATAGTCATAAACAGGAAATTGGCTCAAAACAGACTTGAAACCGAACAGTTCAGGTTGCAGATGGAACGAAACCAGAAACGCATTTCAGAACTTGTCAGGGAAAAAGAAGACCTCGTGAATAAAAACGAACAGCTTTCGAATTTGAAACAAAATGTTTCCGACAAGGAAGCCTCAATGATAAACATGATTTCAGCGAACAACAAGATACTGAACACTGCGAAAGCTTTGGCGAAGCACACCACAGCCGAGACACTGAATTTCACGTTGACAGAAAACGATTGGGAGGATTTCGTGAAACTCACCGACCTGGCTTTCAGCGATTTCACCATACGTCTGACGGAACTTTATCCGAAGATGACAAAATGGGATGTCAGAATCTGCTGCCTCGCAAAACATCAGTTCCAGAACAGCGTCATTTCAATATTGCTCGACACGCAGACCGACTCGTTCTACAAACGCAAGAAACGTATCAAACAATTGAAAATGAATGACGATGAACGTTCTTTTGAAGAAATTATTAAGGATATATAAAGGATGAAATGTGTTAAAATTTATTTACAAACAGCCATAATTGTGCCATTTTTGCTGATGGTTTCATGCCAAAAAGTTGATTATTCTGATGATGATAATTTTCATTTACATGGAGCTGGTGGAGAAAATGTTTCTTGGCGGGTCGTTGAGATTTATGGACATGATCTGTTTTTCTCATATATAGCGGGCGGTACATTTTATATGGGAGCGCAAAATACTGATCCACAAGGAATCAACTATGATTCTCTGGCTTGTGACGACACGCCTGTACATGTTGAGACCGTGCATGATTTCTATCTTTGCCAAAATGAAGTTACACAGGGATTGTGGGAGGCGGTGATGGGAAGCAACCCGAGCTACTTCAACTACGGAAACCCGGATTTTCCGGTGGAAAGCGTCAGTTATGAGGAGGTCCTGGCGTTCATAGATAAAATCAATGAGATTGGCATCTGTGAATTCCGTCTGCCTACAGAAGCGGAATGGGAATTTGCGGCTCGTGGCGGCTTGCTCGGCGGCTTGTGCTGTGAACCTGAGCAAGAGGCCTGGATTAAAAGTAACAGCAGCGAGACCACACATCTCGTGAAGAAAAAACTCATGAATTATTTAGGGCTTTTCGACATGAAAGGAAATGTCTGGGAATACTGTTCGAATTCATACGGAAGCTACGGGAAATCTGATACTATAGTGACCCGTGGCGGCAGCTGGAACGACGACGCCTCAAAAGCCAACGTCTTCTATCGCGGCCATTACGCAGATCCGACACATAACGACATTTACACGGGATTCCGGCTTGTCATCACAAAAAGAAACTAAAATTAATTTAAAAATATGAGGACAAAACTATCAATCTTCGCAATCTGTATCTTGCTGTCAACAATGGTGTTGGCACAAGACCGGAATCCGATGTACTACGGGTTCGACGCAACCTTGAGCGGCTTCGGCAAAACGTCTTTCAGACGTAACATCCCGCTGAGAAATTGTTATGACGGATATTCGTCACCCAATATTTATACATTTGGAAGACGTTATCAGGTCGGCGGGAAATTCGCCATCTTTTCCAAAAACGAGAAAGTCGGATTCGAGACGGGGTTGAGGTACGCTTTGCATTTCAAGAAAATTGAAGCGGCGGACGGAAACGGTTTTACGGAAAATTATCTGTATCTGCAAAACACAACAAACACAAATAGTGTTGATTATTACAGGATTACAAAAGTGATTCAGAACACCGGATACCTCGGCGTTCCGTTGGAGTTGGTGCTGCTTCCGATGTCAAAAAACAAATTCTGTAGGATATATTTCAAACTCGGAGTTGAACTTAATGTGCGGATTCATGAAAATGTACACGTGAAAGCCTTTGATTCTCATTTTAAAGATGCCGTTAAAAGCATCGGGAAAGACTTTAAGAAATCTGATGTTTACTACACGACATGGTATGCCGGAATCGGGATGCAGTTCGGAAAACCGGGAGAACAGAAATTCAGCCTGCAGTTCTTGTTCCCTTATATGACAAACGAAAAAAGCAGCGGAATAATAGATACAAACGACATCATCGGATTTACATTTGAATATAAATTACCTGTAAAAAGATAAGCCATGAAAAAATATTTTTTGATAATAAGCATGTTGGGACTGATATTCATGTCCTGCAAAAAAGAGACGACATTAAGCGGGTCATATATTATCCCAGACCCGGCAAACCCGTCGCTGCCGATTTATTCCGAATCGGGGTACAACACATTCGGCGCAATGTTCGACGACAACAGCATGACAAAATCACAATATCAATATAATTCCGGTTTTGTCTATATCACGACAGACACAATGTCGGTCTTCAAAATGAATTTTGTACTTTATCCATACGGAACGGTCGCCATTGATTTCAAACTGAAAGACATGTTTCCAAGCAATTATGCCGAACTTCTTGCCCTTGACGGAAAAACTTACAATTTCAAAGAGCCGAATTCGTCGTTCGCACTTTATCGTGACGGCACGCCTGTTGATTATCAATTGATTGATGGTGAGATAGAATTTCACAAAGTCCAACCGTTTAGAATCGACGAAATTGTGAGCGGGACGGTGCTTTCAGGTTATTTTTCAATGAAGTTCATCGTTGACAACCAACCGCATTCGATTTATGACGGCCGTTTTGATGTAAGTGTCCAGGATCACAACTTTTATGACTTAAGGGAAAAATAGCTGAAGGTTAAAAGTTTTAAGGTCGGGTTAGGATGGTTTTTCTAAATGATTAAAATAATGTCAATTTGAGGGAGATCCTTGATAGCCATAATAACCAACACACCACGTTCGAGAGATTCTGTTTATAAGATAATTTGACTTTTATGTCAAAAAACAAAACAGTGACAAGAAATTGTAATTCAATAGTTTATAACTAAAAAAATTATGTACCATGAAGAAACTTTCCATAATCTTCACCTTGCTGCTCGTCCTGGGCGGCAAGGCTTCTGCGCAATATGAGTTCGAATATGTTTTCGACTCCATAAAGGACGGGAGCAAGGCCGAGAGCGGGAAGTGGGTGAAGGAATAAGTGATGGAAATGGTTTGCATTCTCGATTCTGAATTTCCCGATCACCTAACCACCTGAAAGCGTCATGGCTTTTGCATGTTTTTGCCGTCGGAAACATCAAAACAACATTCATACGTTAAACCTAAACACATAACAGTAAAATACTGTACCGGCCCGAACTCAAAATGGTCGAAGACATAATCGACGAATGCAACAACCTCGCAAAGTCGCACCGCGACAGCACGAAGAAATAGACAAAGCCAGCGTTTTCGGTGATACGCATCACTTTTTTCGGTGAAAATGACCGCAAGATGGTGATACGTATCGCTTTTTTTAGTGAAAATGACCGCAAGATGGTGTTACGTATCGCTTTTTTTAGTGAAAATGACCGCAAGATGGTGATACGTATCGCTTTTTTTAGTGAAAATGACCG
>JAKSMX010000015.1 GCA_024400305.1 Bacteroidales bacterium
GTATCGGGTAAGGGAATCGAACCCTTATTTCGACAGTGAGAGTGTCGTTACCTAACCGTTAGTAGAACCCGACTCGGTCATTTTTTGACGCTGCAAAAGTACAAATAATTTCAATATGCCCGACAAAATTTATCAAAAATTTTTCAACGCCGCGCAGATCTCGTCGCTGCTCAGTTCGTTCATGCATTTGAAATGTTTCTTCGGACAGTTTTTATATCCGAGTTTTGAACACGGACGGCATTTAAGTCCTTTACATTCAATGATTTTCGAGAACTCCGGGTGCTGTGGGTCGTAAGGTGTCATGCCAAATTCCGGCACCGTGTTGCCCCATGTCGAGACGATTGGCTTGTGCAAAGCCGCGGCGATGTGCATCATTCCGGTGTCGTTGGTCAGAACCGCCTTCGCCATTTTTATGATTGACGCCGACTGCTCGAGATTCAGCATCCCGACCGGATTTCCGACGTTTTCGCCGACTGCGTCAACGATTTCCTTGGCGCGTGTCATGTCCTCCGAGCCGCCGAGAAGAATGACCGGCTCGTCGAGTTTCTCGATGACTTCGATGACTTTCTGTGTCGGCAGCACCTTGGTGTTGTAGCTTCCGCCGATCACGACGGCGTAAAATCCGTTGCGGAACTCCTCCGGAAGATCCGGCTCCTGCATCTGGTTAGTGTCGCTGATGAAAAAATCCAGCCCCTTGCCGTCGTTTTTTATATCAATGGCTTTGACGGCTTCAAAATATCTGTCAACGATATGGACTTTCGGCAGCCTGTTGGTTTTGAAAGTCGTAAGAAGCAATTTCTTGAAATCGAGTTTGTTGAAGCTGTGATGCTCGCATTTCAAGGCGCGACAAATCATCTTTGAACGGTGATTATTCTGTAAATCAACAATATAGTCGAAATCTTCCGTTTTCAATTCCTTGATGGTCTCGCGCAACGAACCCGAAAATTCATGTGTCTTGTCAACGTATGGATTGGCGTGTGTAATGCTCGAATATTTTTCTTTTATGAGATAATGCAACTCCAAATCGTCGTCCATCTGCCATTTCAAGCAACGGATTATCGGGGTTGTCAGGACGATGTCGCCTATTGAACTGAATCGTATTATAAGGATTTTCATGGCATTTTATTTTTCAATCAAAGTTGACTTGAATCTGCTTATTCCCTGATAATCAATCAACGGGAAATCCTTCAGACATTTGAACTCGGCCTCGTTTGTCCCGAAACCTAAAGGTCTGGTGCTTATTCCCATGTCTTTAGCCCAGATTGCGATATAACTGTTCATCGTCACGGAATACGTTTTTTCGTGGTCGATGGGCTGTCCGTTTTCCAAATAAGCCTTCGCATTCACGAAATGGTCAACATTGTCGCTGCCAACGTAATGCTCAATGGTGTAAGTGATTCCTGAGACATGGCACGGGGAATAATCATTTGTCGCGGCGAGGTTGAGGAATTCTTCTATCTGCCTGCCCGTCATCTCCATCGTGACGATAGCGTTGTTAAACGGATCGAGATTCAAGATGTCAATGTATCTGAAATCTGTGCTTTCCATGCTGTCAAAACGCACGCCGCCCGGATTCTGGATCGCCACATCGGTTTTGGCGATATACCGCTGAGCATCGGTCATAAATGCGCCAAGCTCTTCTTTGTTCGCCAACGGAGCCTTTGAATGTCCGACAATCCTGTTAAACTCCGGGACATTGCAAAAATCGTCAACCTTCTTTTTGATGTTTTCATCAACCTTTGTAATTTCACTTAAATCAATGATTTGCGAATGTTTGCTGATGATTTCTCCGCCACAAACCTGTATCTTTGTCAACGTTGCGAAATCTAAATTCCTTTTTGACTGGGTATATAAGACACCGCTTGGATATTGTTTTGTCAGCAAATGGTGTGAATGGCCGCCGATGATGAGGTCGAACTGCGGATAGATGCGGGCGAGAATGGAATCAACCTCGATACCGCAATGGTCGAGCAGTACAAATACATCGCAGCTGTCTTTAAGTGACAGATAATCAGTAATTTTCTGATTTGCGTCAACAAACCGCACGTCTTTTATGCTGTCGCGGTGTGCACTCGGATATCCGTAGTTCGATGTCTCGATCATCCCAAGGAAAATCACGCTGACATCCACACCATTGACTTTTTTTATGGTTTTGTAGTATGGTTTTATCATTCCTGAAATTTCAGGATAATTCGAGAAATCGGCATTGGCGCAGATGATTGGGAAGTTTGTGTTTTTCACAAAATATTCGAGACCGTTTATGCTTCCGTCAAATTCGTGATTTCCTAACTCGCTGACAGTGAATTTCAAATCATTCATCAGAGATATCATCGGCAAGTTTGAATGCGTCGGATTCTTGTCATTGTAAATGTTCCCGGTTCTGTTGTCGCCCGCACTTACAAGCATCAGATCAGGATAGATTTTGCGAAGACTGTCAACAACATACGCAAATCTCGGCATTTTTTCAATATGGCCATGCATGTCATTGACAGAGAGGATAACAACTTCCAAGGTATCGATGTTCCTCGCTTTGATTCTGTCAAGGCATTGATAACCAACGGTATCTAACTTTTCAAAATATTCCATGGACGCATCATAAACAAGCGGTCCAGTTGATGTCGCTTTAAATCCTTGTTTTTCAATGAATTCCATCGGATATTCGCTCAATGCGACGGAATATTTCTTTTCCGGATCAACCGGCTCACCGTTTTCAAGAGTCACAACGGCATTTGAAAAATGCGGATTCCTGTATTTGTCAAAAACGTAGTCAATAGAATAGTTCAAGCCGGAGACGTATGTCGGACCGCGGTCGCTTGTCGAAAAACGATTCAGGAAGTCAACTATTTCCCTGCCGTTCATCTCAATGGTTTTCAATCTGTTATCAAAGGGACAGAAGTCATAGACATCCACAGCTCTGATTTCATTTCCTTCGAGAGAGTCTTTCCTGATGGCCCCGTAATTATGGAAGGCGATGTCGGTTTTCATGGTGGCGCGGTATGAATCGGCGAGCAGACAGCCGATTCTGTATCTGTTGTCAAGCGGAATTGCCGTATATCCCAAAAGTCGCGTCAAGGATTTGTTTTTATAAAATTTATCTACACTTTTCCTGATTTTTTTGCTTTCAGGTAGTCCGTTTTTCAGTGAAACACATTCCGCTGTTTTTGAAACGACCTTTCCGTCAACAACATTGATTTTCACGATATTGGCGTAATTCAAATAGGATTCAGCCTGTGTGCAAAGCACGTTATCTCCTTCATATCCAATGTATTTGTGATGAGTATGACCACCGATTATCACATCAAACTGCGGACAGGCCTTGGCAATCGGGAAATCACCTCTTTCACCGCAATGCGAGAGCAGAATGAACACATCACAACTGTCGGCGAGATGTAAATAATCTTTGGCAGTTTCTTGCGGATCAGTGAAACTAATATTTTTTATGTTTTTATCAATCGCCGACGGATGACCGTTTTTATATGTCTCTACAAGTCCGAGAATGCAGATTTTAACACCTTGATTGTAAATAAAATGATACGGTTTTATGTTCAATTTCGGTTCTTTGGAAAAATCAGCGTTTGCGCAAATCGTCGGAAAATTAGTGTTTTTTTGAAAATCAACCAACCCGTCAATGCCTTTGTCAAATTCATGGTTGCCTATCGCAGAGAGGTCAAATCCAATCTCATTCATCAGTTTAATCATTGGATAATTGGAATGATTTGGATAAAAATCGTTATAAGAATTACCGGTTCTGTTATCTCCTGCACTGAATATCAACAGATTAGGATACAACTCACGCAGACTGTCGGCAACGAAGCCGAGGCGCGGCATACGTTCAATATGGCCGTGCATGTCGTTGACAGTAAGAATGACAATTTCCTTTGATCCATTATTCGATGAAGGTTTGTTAGCTGCGCAAGAAATCAGCAACAAACTGATAATCAGTATGTTAAATATCCTTTTCATATTATGACTTTATATTCGTTAAATATTTTTTCCACAGAGTTTTCATATTCGTCTAAATGATTGACTTTCTTTATGTTACGCCAGACATTCTGCGGGTCGTCGAAGATGTTCATCATGTATTTCCACAGTTCTTTCATGCTGCCGATGATTTTCGGACTGCCACCGGCATGATGAAGCCTTTCAACATAAAGACTGACGACAAAATCGTGAAGTCGTGTCTGTCTGTCATTTTGATTGTCACTGATTTGCTTGATGTCTTCGGCCAAAAACGGATTCGTTAGCAGTCCGCGTCCCAACATCGTATGATTGTTATCTGTAGAAATATTTTCTACAACCGAATGATATTTTTCGACCGTATAAATATCTCCGTTATAGATCAATGGCTTGTTAATCAAAGGAATAAGCTCTTTGAACATTTCAAGCGATGCCTCGCCGGTGTACATCTGCTTCCCGATGCGTGGATGAACGATTATCTCGCTGAAAGGCAATGAATTAAATGCATCGATGAACTTGAAAATCTCGTCCTCGCTGTAATAGCCGAGCCGGCATTTTATGCTGAATTTTATTCCGTCGATGTTGTCGCAGACTTCATCAAGCATTGCGATTGTCCGGTTCGGGTCCGCCATCAGGCCGCAGCCGCGTGTCTTGTTGGCGACACGTGGGAACGGACAGCCCATATTCAAGTTAAATTCAGGATAACCCATTGATTTGCATTGATTTGCAAACCTTATGATTTCATCTGCGGTATTGCTTAAAATCTGCGGGACTATGATGTTTACGTCGTTAAATCTCGGATCTATCTCATCGCTTCTCAGGCTTTTCGAATTGTCTTTTTGTATTCCTGTGAAAAACGGAGTGTAATATTTGTCAATGCCGCTGAAATGTTTCATGAACATGCTGCGGTAAACCACATCGGTGATCCCTTGAAACGGTGCCAGACTTAACTTGTTCATTTCCTTTTTGTTATGATTCTTACAAATGTCAAGACAAGCAAAAGCGCCGTCAGGAAAACCGACACCTTATATATATAGTCGCCGTAGCGGACGTAGAAAGTCTGTTTGTCGTTGGTTTTGATTGTGTTACGCAAGGCGGTCTGTTCCCAGTATTCCGATTGTTCGACGATGTCGCCTCGTTGGTTGATGAAGGCGGAGATGCCGGTGTTGGCGGAGCGGGCGATGCTTCGGCGCGTCTCAATAGCACGCAGACTTGAAAACTCAAGATGCTGCCTGTGACCGGGAGTGTTTCCCCACCAGCCGTCGTTGGTGATGACGAAAAGCATGTCTGCGCCTTTCTTGACAAATTCCGTGGCATATCCGCCGAATGCCGATTCGTAACAAATCAATGTTCCAACTTTATGATTATCAAATGATAACACGCGGGCTTCGGTGTCTTTTTTCAATGTTCCGCTTGTGCCGCCGAGGTCGATGGCCATGTCAGCCAAAGGTCTGATGAACCACCATGACGGTATCGCCTCGACTCCGGGTGTCATCTTTGATTTGTGATAGAGCTGTATGCTGTCGCTTGTGATGAGCGCAGCCGTATTATAAGCGAAATAATATTGGTCGGCATCATAGAATTTTCGTGCGGCGAAATCATTCTCTTCTCCTTTCGGAACCATCCCGTAAGGACCGAGTCCGATTACATAACATGTTTGCGGAAAATATTCCACAATGCTGCGTAACCTATTGATGGAGTAATAGTTATCAATATTTTCAAGCCATATATTCTCTTGTATAGCCGATTCCGGACTGACCACAAACCGTGTGTTTTCCGTAATCATCGGAATGGCTACTTTGAGGTTTCTGTCCAAAATCTGTTCCGGTGTCAAGGTGAACTCCTCCGAATACGGGTCGAGATTCGGCTGGACCACCACAACCTCAACGTCATCACCTGTCTCTTGGTATATGGAATACAGTATCTTGCTGATAATTAACGGAATAAAGGAAATAGCCAATATTACAATAAGATTTTTCCTGAATTGCGACTGTAATGCATCCGCTTCAGGATTGCGGCCTTTTTCATTTTTGACAAAAAGAATCCCATTATTTTGAAATGAAAACTTTAAAATCTTGTAAATCAAGATGTTTGTTGCCAAAACCCAAACTGTCCCGCCGGCGCTGCCTGTCCATTCATACCATTGAACCCATGTGTAATAATGTGAGAAGACGTTACCGAGATTGAGCCACGGCCAGTTCAGTTGCCAGTTAAGATGCAGGAATTCAAACGCTAACACAAAGATTATCAATATATAATAACCTTTTTTATTGTCGTATAATTTTGTTTTTACAAGATGATAGGTCCAGAAAACCGTTGCCATGAAGACGCTGTTGAGCAGAATCATCCCGATGGTTCCGGCGGCTGTTGTCTTCCATACCCACCACGTTGTCAGCGCGTTCCATGTCACGAAAGTGATGAGAGAAAGCAGAAAAACCTTGCCTTTTTCAGGATTTTCCTTGTCGCCGATACGGTCTTGAAGGAAAAGAAGTGGAATGAAAGCGACGAACGCCAAAGGTGCGAAACCTCTCGTGGGCCACGCCGCGGCAATCAAAAGTCCGCTCAGAAACGCCAATCCTATTTTCGTTTTCGTCTTCATTTACTTGACTCTCAATAACTTGGTGATTTTGAAACTGTTATCAGTGAAAATGATGGATGCGTTGCCGTTGCGCTCAATCTGGTTGATGCTTTCTTCAAAGAGGGTGCAGATCTGCTCCTCGTTCTTTATATTAATAAAAGGTGCGAAATTCCTGGTGAAGTTTTTCTCGTCTGTCGGAAGCAAAACCTCATCGGACATATTATTGTTGAATAACAGCGAGTTATGGAAAATATTAAGTCCGTATTCAAGAAATTCCTTTTGTTTTTCGCGTCCGAGTGGCTTTATGTCATTGGCCACGAGGTCGATAAGTTCCGGGACTGCGCCTTTGAAACAATAACGCATCCATTTCTGGAATACGTTTGCGTAAAGTTTTTCGTCTTCTTTGTCGTTGACGTAATGTTGTGCCAGCAGCCAGTTCCCGTTTGCGAGTGCGGCCGCATCGTAGGCTTCCTGTGATGAGCACGCAAACTTCTGCACGAGAGCGTCTTGCAGTTCCGGCATCGTTATCTTCGGAACTTTCACCAGCATGCAGCGCGAACGGATTGTCGTCAGGAGCTCCTCTTGGTTTTCGGCAATTAAGATGAAAAGCGTTTTCTCCGGCGGCTCTTCGATGAGTTTCAGTAACTTGTTGGCACACTGTACGTTAAGTTTCTCCGCCATCCAGATGACTGCAACTTTGTATTCGCTTTCGTAGGCTTTGAAACTCAGTTTTCTTAAAATCGTCGCGGCATCGCGCACGTTGATGACACCTTGCTTGTTTTCGATGTCAAGTCTGTTAAACCAATCGGAAAGATCAGCATAACCCTGACAATCATTGAGATAACTGCGCCAGTCGGAAATGAACAAGTCTGATTCCGGATTTTGTTTCACTTCCTTGTTGGTGGCGGTGGGGAACATGAAATGCAGGTCGGGATGTGTCAGCGACATGTATTTCCTGCACGACGGACAAGTGCCGCAACTGTCTGTCTCTGAACGGTTTGTGCAGTTGATGTATTGTGCGTAAGCCAACGCCAAAGGCAGTTTGCCGCTGCCTTCAGGGCCGAGGAAGAGTTGTGCGTGCGACACACGGCTCTCCCTCACGCTCTGTATCAGGCGTTTTTTCAGTTCTTCGTGTCCTATGATCTCTGAAAACAACATTATTTCTTGACGAATTTTCTGACAACGCAGTTATTTTCGCTGTCAACAATCCTGATGAAATAGACACCGTCATTCAAGTCGGCGACATCGACATTCACTTCTGTCGCCGCGACTTTCATGGCCCTGACTTTCATTCCGACAGTATTATAGACCTCAACTGTCTGAATATCACCAGATTTCACTGTAATATAATTTGTTGCCGGGTTTGGATAGATTTCAACATCTTTATCGTATGTCACTGATTCGACGTCCAGCACTATTGTGTTTCCCGGGAATGAGATGTCATCAATCCAGCAGGCGCCGCCGGAGCAGTCGCCGGACTTGCTTGTGTCGTAACGCCATTCAAGGACATGGTCACCGGCTTCAACATCATATTCGGCGTACGTCCAGTCGTTGATGTCTGACCATCTGTCAATCACTTCACCGTCAATGTAAAACACAAGATAGTCTTTGCGTTTTCTTGTCGAGGTCTTGTAGTAGAATGAGATTTCGCCATCGGTTATTGTGGTTGTTTCGATGATGAGTGACGAAACCTCGTCGTTTGTTATGTCGCCTGACCGCGCTGAAAATGAGCCTTCGTGTTTCATCTCATCTGTCACGAACCAGGGCTTTGCGCCGTCGTGTCTCCATTCGAGGTGCGAGAAGTCGCCGGTCTCAAAGTTTTCAGTGATCGTCCCGACTGTGAACAGGAAATGTTTTTCAGCCGCGTAAAGCCCCGACTTCACCTTTAGTTTCAGATCGATGGTTGTGCCGTCGTGAATCTCGTCAGAAATGTGAATGTCAATGCTTTTTGAAAATTCATGGTTCGCTGCGATGTCACCTATCGCGACATCATTTTCAGTGTAGGTGATATACGGATTTTCGTCGCATCCGTGAAGAACCGATCCCAAAGCCGCCCTGTGGCCGATGTTTTTGCCCGAGACGTTGACCCTCAACACTTCGCCGGCATCAATGTAGCCGTTCATGTTCCCTTCAAGTTCACTGTATGTTATCTCATTGATTGCCAATGCCGGAGCCAACGCCCTGTAAAGTATGTTGCTCACCCAGACCTCATTGCCGTCGGTACAGGTGACGACGAAATCGACGTATTCGCAATCCGGAACATTGTCGGCGATTTTAAATTCAAAGGCATCGTCAACGTTGACGGTACTTCCGGCAGCCACGGCACCGACTGTCGTTGTCGGATTTATCATCTCAATGTATTCGGAATCTGTTGACAATGTGGCTGTTACGTTGCTGACATCAACCATGCCGGCGTTTTTGAAATCAACATTCATTGAAATTGTGTTTGAATATCCGAAGTCATCGCTCAACGTGATGTTTTCAGGAAGCACGAAAGCCGCATTGTCGTTGATGCCTGAAATATTGATTGTCTGTGGATAGGCATTCGGGCCTGTGACGATGAGCTGCAGATCACCTTCGACATCGAGCGGCTCGAAGAAATTGACTTCAGCCACGCCATCCAGATCTGTCAGACCGAAGGCGAGAAGTTCTCCGTCGTGGAAGATGCTGCAACGGAAGTTACTCTGCGCTTCACCGATCTTATTGACTGTCAGTGTGGTCTGGGTGGTGCCTTGCGGCAACGCAACGTCATAGCTGATTTCCGGACGGAAAGGCTCGTCGAGCCAGGGGCATGCCGCCACGTCACCCATGATGTTCAACGCCCAAAAACTCCAGATCATGTACGGGTCATAATAATAGCCCGTATTAATAATAGGTGCGACAGTGTTTTTCATTTCTACGACAGCCATTCCGATATACGGGATTCTGTCGTTGTAATACGCATCTACAAACTCGCGGTGGAGGTGAGTGGAGGGACCGTCGCCCCAAGGTGAGTACCAGCCGTAGCGCGAGTTGCCGGTGGCGGCCACAAAACCTGTCGATACCGTCGTCAATTTCTCAAGGATGCACTTGTGCGAGAAGTCACCGCAGATGCAGCCGTGTGAGTGGAAGAATCCGTAGTTGTGAGTGACACCGTCAAGGTTGTAGAAGCTGTTGTCGGTGATGCCGTTCTCATACCAGCCGGCCACATAGTCGGTGTTTGCATGTCCGAAATGGTGGACATATTGTCCGCCGAAATCGTTGATGGCCTGTTTGAAGATGATGCCGGACCAGCCGGTCGGGCCGTCAGCATAAATCTTGTGGAAGTTATAATCCTCAGGGATGCCGACAGTGGTGTAATCGAAGTCACTGCTGCCGCCGATGATACGTTCGAGGTCGGTGCTGGCGTAATAGCCGTCGCCCAGATGTTCGCCACCGAGGATGACATCGCGGAACTCGCCCAAGACAGGATTGCTTTGATATGTGAATGTCTTGTTCAACAAGTTGTTGAGTTGCTCTTCATTATTGAAACACAAACGCCCGATGCCGATTTCTGGCATGTAGTCGCTCTCTCCGATTTCACCCCAGACACCATTGTTGTTGGCGTCCCAGTCAACGTCGAAACAGGTGAAATACATGTCTGCCGGGATGTTGTCTATCTCCTCGTCGAAGACATTGACATACAGGCTACGGAACGGAATCAGTCCAGTGTCACCGCCGAGCAAAACCATCATAATGCCATCAATCTCATACTCTTGCTTGATGTAATTGTACATCTTCTCCTGATCATCGCGACCGCTGTTGCCAGCCAGGATGTCTTCCAACGCCGCAACGCGCGTGCGGAGGCCGCGTGCCTCATAGAAGGTGACATATTCGTCGAAATGCGACACCCATTCCGCCGGCGTGATGACGAGAAGCTCGTAGCCCGACATCGAGCGGCCACGTGTGTAATACTGTTCGATGGCCTCCGGGTTCTGCGCCAATCTCTCGACCTTGCCTCTTATCTCCGGTGTCGTCCAGAGAAGATCGCTTCTGTCTGTCTTTGAAGCTGTTACGTTGACTTTGACGGTTGCTGTCTTCGCATACGAGACCTTCCCCGTTGCCGGAATATATCTCACCGGAGTGAATGAAACCGTCGCAAATGAATAACCGTTCATATATTGGGTCATCACTTTCGACCGGCAGACTTCAGGATACAAACCCTTTGATTTATAAAGGTCTTCATCAACCACAAAAGGATATTCTTTTTCAGAACCGACCTGACGCATTTCCTGATACGGGAAGAGGTTGTATGTCCCGTCAAGCTCCACGAAATCGGAATACTCGACCGTGAAATCCCGGGCCTCGGAGTTTTGCGGAAGCAGAAGCGAGACACTCTGCCACGGAAGCGACGGCTGCCCAACCTTTGCGGTGTTTGTTGTCCCATCAAAATAAATCTGGTCGTAACCATTGACAACTCTTGATGTCGGATTATCAAAATGATAGACTTTTTCAACTGTCTGGGCAAATGAAAACACGCTCAAAACCATTGAAAACAACGCTGTTAATAATAATTTTTTCATTTTTTCACAAAAATTTTAAACAAATATGAAATTCTACGGATATGAAACCGCTATGGATATGGAACCGCTACGCGGTTCTCCCCTACTCGCCTGTTCACCTAACTACCTAATTACCTGTTCACCTAACTACCTAATTACCTAATTAATCCACGCCTCGACATCCTCGAGCTGCAATGCCGGAACGTCCACCTTGTTTTTCTTTCTGATGCCGTTCAGCTTCTCGCGGAGACCGGCAGGTTTCTGTTCCTTGAGCATCTCGACAGACGTGAAATTCTGTTTCACAAGAACTTCCGCCCAAACTTCCGGGACGCCTATCGCCATGAAATCTTCCTTTGTCGCGACTTTCTTCACTTTTTCAGGACGCATCTGCGGGAACAGAAGCACTTCCTGTATCTGTGTCTGGCCTGTGAGCAGCATCACGAAACGGTCGATGCCGATGCCCATGCCCGATGTCGGAGGCATTCCGTATTCGAGGGCGCGGAGGAAGTCCTGGTCGATGACCATCGCCTCGTCGTCGCCGCGGCCGGCGAGCATCATCTGCTCCTCAAAACGTGCGCGCTGGTCGATGGGGTCGTTAAGCTCGGTGTATGCGTTGGCGACCTCCTTGCCGTTGATCATAAGCTCGAAACGCTCGGTGAGTTCCGGGTTGTTGCGGTGACGTTTGCAGAGCGGCGACATCTCGACAGGATAGTCGGTGATGAACGTCGGCTGTATGTAGTTGCCTTCGCATTTTGCGCCGAAGATCTCATCGATGAGCTTGCCCTTGCCCATCGAAGGGTCGATTTCTATTTCAAGCTGCTTGCACACCTCGCGGAGCTGCTCCTCGTTCATGCCGTTGATGTCGATGCCGGTGTTCTCCTTGATGGAGTCGATCATTGAGATGCGTTTGAACGGACGCTTGAAGCTGATTTCGTGGTCGCCGACCATGACCTTGTCAGTACCAAGCACGTTCATCGCGCAGCGGTGAATCATCTCCTCGGTGTAATCCATCATCCAGAGGTAGTCTTTGTAAGCCACATAGATTTCAAGACATGTAAATTCCGGGTTATGGGAGCGGTCCATGCCTTCGTTGCGGAAATTGCGCGAGAACTCATACACGCCGTCGAAGCCGCCCACGATAAGGCGTTTCAGGTAAAGCTCGTCGGCGATTCTCAGATACAATGGGATGTCGAGTGCGTTGTGGTGCGTGATGAACGGACGTGCCGACGCACCGCCCGGAATCGACTGAAGCACAGGCGTCTCCACTTCGAGGTAGCCGCTCTCGTTGAAGAAACGGCGGATGCTGTCGATGGCTCTCGTCCTCTTGATGAAGATGTCCTTGACTTTGTCGTTGACGACGAGGTCAACATAACGCATGCGGTAACGGAGTTCCGGGTCGTTGAACTCGTCATATTTCACGCCGTCTTTCTCCTTCACTATCGGCAGCGGGCGCAGCGACTTGCTCAGCACCGTGAGTTCTTTCACGTGAATGGAAATTTCGCCCATCTGGGTGCGGAACACGAAGCCTTTCACGCCGATGAAGTCGCCGATGTCAAGCAGGCGTTTGAAGACGGTGTTGTACATGGTCTTGTCCTCGCCCGGGCAAATCTCGTCGCGGTTGAGGTAAAGCTGGATGCGGCCGTGGGCGTCCTGAAGTTCGCAGAACGATGCCGCGCCCATGATACGGCGGCTCATGATACGTCCACCGATGCTCACATTGTCGAATTTCGCGAGGTCGTTGTCATCAAATTGCTCTTTGATTTGTACTGTGGTGACGTTCACGTCGAACGCCGCCTGAGGGTAAGGGTTGATACCTAATTTATAAAGCTCCTGCAAGGAGTTTCTCCTGATTTGTTCTTGTTCGCTTAACATTTTTTCAAAAAATTATTTGGGTGCAAAAATAAGAAAAAAATTGAAATGTTTAATTTTGAAATAATGAAAAATGAAAAACCGAAATCTAATTATTGTCGCATAATTATAAAGAATATTCGGATTTTACAATTTATGTTTACAATTGGTTTTTTGCAAACATTTCTTTACAGAAAACGGGTGAAATGTAAACAAAATTTTACAATAAAATTTTTCAAAACCCCTTGACAAATAGTGATTTGTGTTGTAATTTTGCGGCTTGATAAGCAGTTTTTAAAAACAAAAAAATTTCATTATGGAAGATGACAAATATTACATCAGGTTTGATTACGCATTGAAGAAGGTGCTTCGCGACAAGGCGAATTTTGTGGTTTTAGAAGGTTTTCTCACCGTTTTGCTTGGCGAAAAGATCAAGATTAAAAGTCTGTTGGAAAGCGAGGGCAACCGTGAGCACCGTGACGACAAGACAAACAGGGTTGACATTCTGGCGGAAGACACGAACGGCGAGTTGTTTATAATAGAGGTGCAGGCCACAAATGAATATGGCATGTTCCAGCGTATGCTCTTCGCCACGTCGAAGGCGGTGACCGATTACATCAAGAGCGGCGAAGAGTATGAGAGAATTAAGAGGATCTATTCCATAAACATTGTGTATTTCGACCTCGGCGTCGGCGATGACATAATATACAAAGGTACGACGGAGTTTTACGGGGTGAACAACGGCGACAAGCTCAACCTGAAGAACTACCAGATTGCGAAATTCAACGTTGACAGCGTGTCGAAACTGTTTCCGATATACTATATAATAAAGGTGGACAACTTCAACAAGGTAGCGGAGACACCGTTGGAGGAATGGGTGTCATATCTCAAGACAGGCGACATCCCCGACACTGCCACCGCACCGGGCCTCCCCGAGGCGAGAGAATCACTCGACGTTTATAAGAAGTACTCGCGCAGAGACGCCGACTTCTATTTCAAGGACTTGGTTGAAAACAAGTCGATAAAACGAAACATGGAACTTTCAAAGGACGAAGGCATGTTTTACGGCCGTCAGGAGGGTTATGCCGTTGGACTTGAAGACGGCATGCAGAAAGGACTTGAGGAAGGAATGCAGAAAGGACTTGAGGAAGGAATGCAGAAGGGACTTGAGGAAGGAATCAGGAAAGAACGCGAGGAAAGCAAGAAACGTTTCCTGAAACTGATGGCAAACAGCGGCATCAGTCAGGAAATGATTGACGACATGGCCGATAAATTGTAGGTTGCTGTGAAATATCAAGAGTGGGATTCCTCAAGACCCCACCATCAACTCTCAAAACTCCACACTAAAAAAGTCTCAAGTTACTCCGTTATGTAATAGTTATTACGTTTCTCCTCCCCTATTGTCGTCGTCGGGCCGTGGCCCGGATACACGATGGTGTCGCCGGGAAGTTTGTAAAGCACGTTCTTGAGGCTGTTTTCGAGTTGCTCATAGCTGCCGCCCGGGAAGTCGCTGCGCCCCACGCCGCGGCGGAATAACGTGTCGCCAGTCAGGACGAAGCCTTCCTTTTCTGCATAGAAGCTGACATGACCCTTGGCGTGTCCGGGAGTGTACAGCACCTTCAGCTCGTCATCGCCGATCTTTATCATCTCGCCTTCGGCAAGGTCAATGCTCGGATAGATGCATTTATCCTGCGTGAACTTGATGCCGAAGACCTCCGCATACATCCACACCTTGTTATAATATTCCCTCTCAACCGGGCAGGCCGCAAGCGGGATGTTGTATCTTTCGTGCAATATTGAATTTCCCATCACGTGGTCAATGTGCGAATGCGTGCTGAGCAGCATTTTCGGGGTCAGTTTATTACTGCCAATATAATTCATTATCTCATCGTTTTCAGCTTCGGTGAAATTGCCGGCATCGATGATGACACATTCGCGGTTTTCATTGGAAAGAATATAGGTGTTTTCTTGCAAAGTGTTGAAAACAAAGGACTTTACGTTAAGCATATCGTTATTTTTTAAAATATTTTATATCAAAAAAATATATAAAATTATTATAATCATCAAAAATTTTTCAACATTTTTCAGTTGAAAAAAATTAAAAAAAATCTTGTTTTCAGAGTGCAAAGATACAAATCTCTTTAGTATTTTAGCACCCGGAAATTGCGAAAAATTCACAAGATTTTATATTTTACTAAACGACTAATTATCAATCACTATGACTACAAACAGGCATTACGAGGATGGCTGCGACTTGTTCACGCAATTGGAAAAAAGCGAAATAAAGCGTGATGAGGTGCAAAACAACGACACTCATGCTGACAGAATGATAAAATTCCGCAACGAGAACAGGATCTCGGAAGGGGAGTATTATATCAGGAAAAGTGACGATAAAGATATGGAAGTCGTTGAAAACAAACAAAATATGCAGGAAAAGGTATATACAAAACATTCCATTGAAGATGTGAAAAAGGCTGCTGCCGAATATTTCGGCGGCGACCAGCTTGCCGGTGACGTATGGATGAACAAATATGCTCTGAAAGACAGCGACGGCAATATTTTCGAGCTTACGCCTGACGACATGCATCACCGCATAGCAGGCGAGATCGCGAGGATTGAGAGCCGTTACGCCAATCCGTTGAAGGAAGAGGAGATTTTTGAGGTCTTGAAAGACTTCAGGTACATCGTGCCGCAGGGCAGCCCGATGGCCGGCATCGGCAACAACTTCCAGATTTCGTCGTTGTCGAACTGCTTCGTCATCGGCACGAAAGGCTCGTCAGACTCATACGGCGCCATCATGAAGATCGACCAGGAGCAGGTGCAGCTCATGAAACGCCGCGGCGGCGTCGGCCACGACCTTTCGCACATCCGCCCCGCCGGAAGCCCGGTGAAGAACTGCGCCCTCACGTCAACAGGCGTGGTGCCGTTCATGGAACGCTACTCCAACTCAACGAAAGAGGTAGCGCAGGACGGACGGCGCGGCGCACTCATGATGAGCATCAGCATAAAACACCCCGATTCGGAGGCTTTCATCGACGCCAAGATGACACAGGGCAAAATCACCAACGCCAACGTCTCCGTCAGGATCACCGACGACTTCATGCAAGCCGTGGTTGAGAACAAGCCTTTCGTGCAGCAATACCCCATCGACTCGCCTAACCCTTTATATAACAAGGAAATAGATGCCCGCAAGCTGTGGAACAAAATCATCCACAACGCATGGGCTTCCGCCGAACCGGGTGTCCTTTTCTGGGACACCATACAGCGTGAGTCAATTCCTGACTGCTACGCCGACCTCGGTTTCAAGACCATAAGCACCAACCCATGCGGCGAGATACCGCTCTGCGCATACGACAGCTGCCGCCTTCTGGCGATAAACCTCTACAGCTACGTCGAGAATCCTTTCACGCCTCAGGCGAGGTTCAACAGGGAACTGTTCAAGAAACACGTCGGCATCGCACAGCGCATGATGGACGACATCATCGACCTTGAGGTGGAGAAAGTGGACGCAATCCTGAACAAGATCTATTCCGACCCGGAGGATGAAGACGTCAAGTTCACCGAAATAAACCTCTGGAAAACCATCAGAAAGAAATCGCTGCAGGGCCGCCGCACCGGCATCGGCATCACGGCGGAAGGCGACATGCTCGCAGCTCTCGGATACCGTTACGCCACCGACGAAGCTATAGCTTTCTCAACGGAGATACAGCAGCTCCTGGCTCATGAGGCCTATCGCTCTTCGGTCAATTTGGCGAAGGAACGCGGAGCTTTCGAGGTTTACGACGCCAAACGAGAGGAGAGCAATCCGTTCATCCAGCGTCTTCGCGCCATCGACGAGGACCTCTATCAAGATATGACGAAATACGGACGCCGAAACATCGCGATGCTCACCATCGCCCCGACTGGCACCGTAAGCATCTGCACACAAACGACTTCCGGCATCGAGCCGGTGTTCATGGTGGCTTACAAACGCCGCCGCAAGGTCAACCCGAACGACAAGAGCGCGAAGGTTACTTTCACCGACAACGACGGAAACTCATTCGAGGAATATAACGTCTTCCATCCGAAATTCCTCATCTGGCTTGAAGTCAACGGCTATAATGTAGAAGAGGTGAAAAATTACACCCAGGAACAGATCAATGAGTTGGTTGAGAAGTCACCTTATTATAAAGCCACTTCAAACGACATCGACTGGGTGAACAAGGTGAAGATGCAGGGTGCGATGCAGAAATGGGTTGACCATTCAATCAGCGTCACCGTCAACGTCCCGGCCGAGACTACGGAGGAACTCGTCAGTCAGATTTATGAAACCGCCTGGAGAAGCGGCTGTAAAGGCATGACAATTTACCGCGACGGTTCGCGCACTGGCGTTTTGGTCAGTCAGGACAAAAAAGAAAAGAAAGATGAGAAACACAACACTATCATAGAGAACCAGGCGCCGACGCGACCGAAGGAGGTCGAATGCGATGTGGTGCGTTTCCAGAACAACTATGAGAAATGGATCGCTTTCGTAGGCAAGATCGACGGCCAGCCTTACGAGATTTTCTCGGGTAAGGCCGACGACTTCTTCATCCCGCCTTTCGTCGAGACGGGCTGGATTATCAAGAACAAAGACGAGAACGACCACACACGCTACGACTTCAGATACGCCGACAAGCAAGGATATAAAGTGAACATGGAAGGGCTTTCGCGTTCGTTCAACAAGGAATTCTGGAACTACGCCAAGTTGATTTCCGGTGTGTTGCGTCACGGAATGCCGATTCAGTACGTCGTCACCTTGGTCCAGAACCTGAATGTCGAGGAGGACAACATCAACACGTGGAAGAACGGCATCGCCCGCGCCCTGAAACGTTACATCAAGGACGGCACCAAGGTTGAAAAAGAGAAATGCCCGACATGCGGCTCCGAACTCGTGTATGAAGACGGCTGCAAACACTGCAACAACTGCGGCTACTCCAAGTGCGGAGGTTGATCTCATCAGATCTTGTCCCGCTGATTTAACGCAGATATATAAAAACAGGATGATGAACTTCATCCTGTTTTTTGTAACAGATTCGCTTCAATTTGCGAGATTTGCATAACTTGTAAATCACAATCTCTGCATGACTGAATCATAGTTTCACTTTAAGCATCTCGCCGTTTTTGCAGGAATACTTTATGATTTTTCCGTTGCCGCTGATTATTTCGATGTTTATTTTCTTTCCGTTTCGTCTGACATTAATGCTGAAGTCATCGCCAAAAGCGCGTATATGCTTGAGGTTCATTTCGTTCCAGTCTTCAGGAAGCCGCGGGGTCAGATCAAACGTCTTGAATCCTGTCGGCCTTATCCCGAAGAGACCCTCGGTGATGACACGGCAGTAAAGTCCGCTTTCGGCTGATAGGTGACGTTGCGAGCCTTCCGGAAACGCTTCGATGGGATAAGGGACGTGCTCACCGAGAAGCCGGCGGCTGGAATAATAGTTGAGATATTTGGTGGCGCGGTCGGTGGCGCCGGCTATGTACGCACCACGCATCGCATAAAGCGTCGAACGGTCCCAATACGTCACGTCGCCCTGTTCGGTAAGCAATCCGTCGTCATGCCACAAGTAATCGCTGAAAAGGGCGTCGAGCGTGCCGTCGGCGCGGTCCAAGATGTTTACTGTCAATGGGATGCAGATCCATGAACGCAGAAGCATGCAACTGTCATAATATCTGTAGGTGTGGAATCCGTATAAGTCGGCACCAAAATAAACCTCAACAGCTGTTTTAAGTATCGCTGCCTCGATTTGATAGTCAGCGAGTTTTTGTTTGTCTTTTTTCAGTTCTTTTCCGAGATATGTTGCGGAGATGAGCGCGTCGTAGTAGAGCGACGAGGTGCAGAGATTAGCGTTTCCTGAAGGGAAGCGTCCTTCGAGTTCGTCGGAGTCGGATGTGACGACGCCATCGGCGTTGAGTTTGCGGTGACAGTATTCGAGGCACCATTCTATCAGCGGCCACAGCTGTTCGGCTTCGGCTTTGTCACCTCGTGCGAGGGCGTAGCGTGCGGCTCCGTAGGCTATCATCGCCGCGTCGCCGCGGTCACCGGCGCCGTTCCAGATGTCGGTCCCTTCCGCGATGATCGAACTTGGAATGGCCTCGTAATCGTCGTTCATGAAACGCGCGAAATGCATGTAGGCGTTGAAAGCACTCTCGTTGCCGATGTCATAGCCGAGGAACGGGAAGAACGGATTGATGTATTCGGCCTGGTCGTTGGCCCATATTGCAGCATAATACGACTCGCCGCCGGGTCCGTGCATCATGCCGCCTTTGGTTTTGTAGATGCTTTCAGCGGCCCGAATTTTGGCAAATGCAAACTCGTTGTTGATGACGGAGTCGGGAGTCTCGAGAACCAAATTCTCCTGAAAACCGTCCTTGACGAGAGCTGTTCTTCGGTTGAACTCTTCGGCGCAGAATTTTGGATTTCTCTGTTTTTCAATTCCATTAAAACTCTTACGGCCGGCACTGAAGATGACCCAGAATGTCAAGGTTTCGTCTTCCTGAAGGATGAAATTCCCGCTGCCGACTATTTCACTTTCAATGATATACGAGCCTTCAACACCTTTTGCAGGGTCGGTGGCATAGGATTGATGGAACTCCGGAATCATGACGGAAACATTCCTTGGATTTTCATTCGTTTTCGTTGACCGCGCGGGGTTTTTCATCTCGTATCTTTCAATGAGAAGGGCGTTTTCCGTCGAAGGAAATATGGTTCGTGTCATCTCTATTTCTGTGTCGCGCCATGAACGTGCCGCATTTTTGCGTTGGGTCGAAAAAACGCTTTTTACGGTTAGCATTCCGTTAAGTTCAAGATATTCAACGGTTTCGTCTTGCAAAGTCCTGCCATTGACGCTTATCATGCTTGTGATGTCGGTGGCGTTCCTGAACATCAGGCTGGCGTGTGTGTCGTTCGGAATCGTGCGGAGCATCGGAAAGACCAAAGACCTTTCTATTTTAAATTCAAAATTCTCGTCAACACCGTAGCGCAAGACAGTGGAAACCTGCTGCCCGCTCATCTCAATGTGGTCGAAGTGCGGAAGCCTGGAGTTTTCCACAGTCCAGCGAATCGTGCCGTTTTCAGTCATCTCCCAGCGATTTTGGGCATAAATATTTGAAAATAAAAGCGTTACAAACAAAAATACAATTCTCTTTTTCATCTGAAATAAATTTTCCACAAAAGTACGAATATTTCTGAAAAAGAAGTAACTTTGCAACCCAAACGTAAAGAATATTAATTTAAAAAATCACTAAATGAAAAAATTTTATCTGTTAATCACAATGGCGGTTTTCAGTTTTTTGAGCATGAAAGCCCAGATTGAAGCCCCTGAGAATCTTCACGTATCACCGACAGGCTGGGTGCAGTGGACCAGCAACGCAAACATCGAACAGCCCGAATACGGCGAGACATTCTTCTATCCTTTCAATTTACCCACTCTCGCCGGCTGGACTTTGATTGACGGCAACAATGACGGCAGAAACTGGGTGGTCGGTTATGACCCGTTCGGAGGAGTCGGCGAATATTGCGCCTCATCAGCGTCAACCGACGGCTACACGTCATACGGCACCGACGACTATTTGGTTTCGCCGCAGGTACTTATCGGCAAGAAATCAGTTTTGACTTACGAGATAACGAGCCACTGGAGCAGCCCGCGCGACCATTACGGAGTCGCCATTTCAACAGGAAGCCCGACAGACCCTGACGATTTCACGGTCATCTTCCACGGAGTCGCGGCTCACGGATGGCAGACGAAGACCATTGACCTCGGCGAATACGCCGGCCGCTATGTCTATATCGCATTCCGCCATTACGAGGCTGACGGTTTTAAGATTGACCTTAAGAACGTCCAACTCGGAAATGATACAAAGAGAGATTTCATCGGCTTCAATATCAAGCTCAATGACGAGATTGTGGCTCAGAACGTTGCCGACTGCTATTTTCAGCTTGAAACAAACAACCTCGTTGAAGGTCAGACATATACGACTTCGGTCCAGACTGTTTTCGATGAAGGTCAGAGCGACTGGACGACATTCGAGTGGACATACGCATCATGCGACAACTTCGATGGTTATGAATCAGTTGAGGTTGAACACATGGGAAACGATGTCGCTGTGACTTGGGAAACCGAGGAACTTGACGGGACGTATCTGTATTACGATGACGGCACTAATGAGGAAGGCATCGGTTTAGGTTCAGGCACCCCGATCTACTGGGCGATTCATATCCCGGCGGCAAGCCTTTCACCTTATATCAATTACAGAGCCACGAAAGTTGCGATGTTCGACTATGAAGGACACCGCGGCAAAATCATGATTTACCAGGGCGATGAGACAACACCGGAGAACCTGCTTTACACCCAGAATTACATAACAACAGGTTGCGGCCAATATATTGACATCCCGTTTGACGAGTATGTCGCCATCGACAACACAAGAGGCGTTTGGTTCGTGATGCTGAGTCTCACAGGCGCTTATCCCGCCCCTATCGGACCGAACACCGGCGACCCGTACGGACGTCTCTATTCTGACAACGGCACTGACTGGTACGACCTCGCCGCCAACGGCGCCGACAACTCATTCAACCTGCGCGGTTACATCGAAGAAAACAACGGCGTTCTCGGCACTATGGTGTTCAAAAACGGCGTCTGCCTGACACCGAAACCGATTCACGGCAACGCTTTCATCGATGAAGACGCAAAAGGCGAATATGAATATTGCATCAGAAAAGTCTATTCATTCGACACCAACGACCCTGAAAGATTTGCGATGTCATGCCCGACATGCGCCACGATTCAGGATGTGGTCGAGGTGTCTGAAAACATCATCGGCGTTTATCCGAACCCGGCATCGGAGACAATCACAATCGAAGGCGTGGAGGTTGAAAACATTGTCGTTTACAACTCACTCGGCCAGCTTGTCGAGAAACTCGAATCAACACAATACGTTGACGTAAGAAATTACACATCAGGCATTTACACGATGGTAATCAACGGCAGCGAGAATGTGAGATTCGTTGTGAGATAACAGAAAAGAAGAGAACCGCATAGCGATTCCATATCCAATAGTGCAAATCGACACCGTCGCTTTGCACTATTGTTGTTCATACAAAAAAGCTTAAAACAAGGCTAAAATCCTGTGAAGTGAACCCTAAAGGTTGGAAAAAACCTTTGGGGTTCATTTCACATTACAGGTTTGATGCTTTTTCAGCCTTCTAATTTATAGCCGCAAAAATAGGGAAGTTTTTCAAAAAATCACTACCTTTGCAGAAATTTTTCCGCGAATGGTTGACCTTCTGCAAACGAAAATAGAATACCTCAAGGGTGTCGGGCCGAAACGCGCCGAGCTTCTCAACAAAGAACTCGGAATCTTCACGTTCCACGACCTGCTCGACTATTTCCCGTTCAGGTATATCGACCGCTCGCAGATCCACAAAGTGCGCGACATCTGCGACGACAGCGTCTATTATCAATTAGTCGGGACCGTCGGCAACCTCAAGGAATTCGGACAGCCGCGCACCACGCGCATCACTGCAACCTTCACCGACGACAGCGGTTCGATAGAACTCGTGTGGTTCAAAGGCCTGAAATGGATAAAGACACGTTTCCAGCCGGGGAAGAAATATCTCATCTTCGGCAAGGCGGGCGTCTTCAACAACCGATTCAGCTTCACCCACCCCGATGTGGAGGATTACGACCCCAACGACGTGGTGGCTGGCGAGGCACTCCAAGGTGTCTATAACACCACCGAGAAGATGAAAAACGCCGGACTCGGCACGAAACAGCTCGCTAAAATCATCAAGAACTGCGTGCTGCAATCGTGCGACCACATCCAAGAGGTGCTGCCGGAAAGCCTCGTCATACAAGACAAGCTGATGCCGCGCAAGGAGGCGTATTACAAGATACACCTCCCGTCAAACAGCCGCGACATACAGCAGGCGACGCTGCGGATGAAATACGAGGAGCATTTCTTCTTCCAGATGCGTCTCCTGATTCATAAGAAAGACCGCGAGAAAAACACGCAAAGCGTTGTGTTCCAGAACATCGGCGACTATTTCAACACCTTTTACAAAGAGCACCTCCCCTTCCCGCTCACCGAAGCGCAGAAACGCGTCATCCGCGAGATACGCGCCGACCTGAAGAGCGGTCACCAGATGAACCGCCTGCTCCAGGGCGACGTGGGAAGCGGCAAGACCATCGTCGCGCTGATGGTCATGCTCATCGCACTCGACAACGGATTCCAGGCCGCACTCATGGCACCGACCGAGATCCTCGCCACACAGCATCTCGAAACGATACGCCGGCAGCTCGAAGGCATGGACGTCCACATGGCACTGCTCACCGGCTCGACGAAGAACTCGGAACGCCGGCAGATTCTCGCCGACCTCGCCTCCGGAGACCTCCAGATAATAATAGGAACCCACGCTCTCATCGAAGACACAGTGAAATTCAAGAACTTGGGTCTCTGCATCATCGACGAGCAGCACCGTTTCGGCGTGGCGCAGCGCGCCTCGTTCTGGGACAAGACACCATATCCGCCGCACACATTAGTGATGACAGCCACCCCGATTCCGCGAACCCTCGCGATGACCGAATACGGCGACCTCGATGTGTCGAAAATCGACGAGCTGCCGCCAGGACGGAAACCCGTGAAGACCATTCACGCCTTTCAGGAACAACGGCTCTCGATCATCGGATTCATGAAGAGACAGATCGCCGAAGGCCGCCAGATTTATGTCGTCTATCCATTAATAAAGGAATCGGAGAAGATGGATCTCATCAACCTTCAGGAGGGTTACGATGCGATGTGCCGCGACTTCCCAGAGCCGCCGTATCACATCTGCATAGTCCACGGACAGATGAAACCCGACGACAAGGACTGGGAGATGCAGCGTTTCGTCCGCGGCGAGGCGCAGATCATGGTGGCGACAACGGTGATTGAGGTCGGGGTCAACGTGCCTAACGCCTCCGTCATGATCATCGAGAACGCCAACAGGTTCGGGCTTTCGCAGCTGCACCAGCTCAGGGGACGCGTCGGACGCGGCGCCGACCAGTCGTATTGCGTGCTGATCACCGACCACAAACTCACCGGCGAAGGCAAGAAACGCATGGAAACCATGGTGCGCACCAACGACGGGTTCGAGATCGCCGAAGCCGACCTCCAGCTCCGCGGACCAGGCGAGACACAAGGCACACGGCAGTCGGGACAAATCGAGATGAAAATCGGCGACTTCCAGCACGACGAACCGATAATAAGACACACAAGAAAAATGGTTAACCTTCTCCTCGACAACGACCCTACTCTCTCAAAACCAGAACATTACGCCACGAAGATATACTTCGCCAAAATGTTTGAACGAGACTTCGACTGGAGCCGGATCGGTTGAGAGAAAATCACTATTTTTGCAGAAATTTGAACATTTAAATTATATACAAATGAAGAAAACACTTACACTTATCGCCTTGATGTTTTTAACGGCACTGGCGTTTTCACAGAAATTCGTGATAATCAACGTTGACAACCTGAAAGACACGCAAAGATTGTCCGGCAACCCGAATCTAAAAATCCATTATTACAATGACGATTTCGTCCTTGCAACAACATCAGACGGTTTTGACAACGCTCAAAATGACGTCACCGTCCTCGACAACGAAGCATTCGCAGGCAATGACGCTTATTACATCGTCTATTGCGACAAGGAAAACCAGGATTCATACATTTCAAATGTTAAAGAAAATTTACAAGTCCTTTACAGAAATGACAATTTGTTGATTGTGAAATCTATCGGAGGGACCGCGATGCCGTTCAAGAACGACGGTGTCGTCGCTGTTTTTGACAAAGAGGCGAAACTTCCTGTCGTGACGCGCGACTATCCTGTCATCACCGAAGAGAATCCTGTCATCCGCGAGATGATGAATCAGGTGAATATGGACTCACTTGAGGCGACGGTCCAGTTCCTGCAGGACTACGGCGAGCGAAAGTTCAACGGCACACACATCGCGCAGGCGAGAGAGTGGGTCAAAGGCAAGATGGAAGCTCTCGGACTTGAAACCGAGGTTCAGGAATTTCACGTGAGTTCGTGGATGGGCAGTGCGACATGCCACAATCTCATTGGCATTCAACGCGGTACGCTTTACCCCGACACATACGTCATCTGCGGCAGCCACTACGATTCGTTCTCATATTATGGATTGTGCCCCGGTGCCGACGACAACGCGACAGGCACGGCGGCCGTCCTCGAAAGCGCAAGAATCCTGACACAATACGAATTTGAATATTCAATTATTTACTGCGTCTTTTCGGCAGAGGAATGCGGCCTTTACGGAAGCGAGGCCTACGCCGACCGCTGCGCAAGCGAAGGCATGGAGATCCTCGGATATTTCAACAACGACATGAACGGCTATCTCAACCCCGGCGATGAAATCCACATCGATTGCATCTACCCGAACTCGGTTGAGCCGATAGGTGCGTATTACATGAATGTCGGAAGCGTATATTTCCCCGATATGCAGATCCAGCACGTGAACCTTGACTACGGCGACAGCGACCACACCTCGTTCAACAACGTCGGCTACATGGGCATCTATCCATTTGAAGATGTGAACCATGAAAGCCCGTATATCCACACTTCAGAAGACCTTATCGGCAACAGTGCCAACAGTTTCGAGATGTCGCAGCGTTACACGCAGATGAACATAGGCTGCCTTACAGAACTCGCAAACCCGACCGGCGGGGCACCTGTCGTCGCCTGCAACGCACCACGGAATTTCTTTATTGATTACCCGACCGGCAAGGAAATGACATCTTTGGCGCTTCTCTGGCAAGCACCTGAAGAAGGCTCAACCGGAGACCTCACCCGCTACGATGTCTATCGCGACATGAATTTAATTGCTTCTTTGGAAGATGAATTGGAATATCTTGACACAATCACTGTCGGTGCGACGGCTTTATATCATGTTGTTGCTGTCTATAGCGACGGATGCGAGGCTTCGACCGACACGCTTGTTGGAGTAGGAATCCCTGACGGCGTCGAGGAGAATTGTGAAAATATCTTTGCAATCTATCCTAATCCCGCGACGGAAATGTTAACAATCATTAACAATTCAAACTTCAACACGGAAGTTGAGATTGTCAACATGGTCGGGCAGTTTGTGAAGAGATTTGAAATTATTGATAAAAAAGAATTGAATATCAGCGATTTGGAAAGCGGCGTTTATTTTGTGAAAATGAACGGAGCTTCAACGAAATTCATGGTTAAGCGATAAAAGATGAGAGAGTAGAGATTAACTCTCCACACTTAACACTAAAAAAACCCCACCTTTACACGAAAGGCGGGGAAAAACAATATAAAGATTATGAAAAAAATTTCTTTTTTAATTTCGCTGCAAAGATAACATCTTTTTTTTATTCCGCAATGAATTTTTTGAAAATATTGCTGTTTTGCAGCTTTTTACCTCGTAACATTTCATTATTCAAAAGGCGACAAAGATTCATTTCATCAGGGAATCGCTTCCCCGATGAATCAAATCTTTATCAATCCGCCTTGTTCACGATTTACTTCTTAGCGCCTTCCATGACGAGTTTCCCTTTGTAGTAAAGGTCGCCGTCAACATAGTATGCTCTGTGATATACGTGAATTGTGCCTGTTACCGGGCATGTTGCCAATGTCGGGCATTCTGCTTTGTAATGAGTTCTTCTCTTAGCGCCTCTTGTATGAGACTGTCTTCGTTTTGGATGTGCCATTTTACACTATTTTTTAGTTATTAATTATCTAATTTGTCTTTCAATTGTTTCATCAAATCACTCCAGGCCGGATTGGTGTCGTTCTCCCCTTCATTTTCGTCTTCATCAGCACTGTACAACATATCCAACACTTCCTGATTGCAATCGTTTTCGTTCTCATGAACGCGGTGAATCGGCAGCGACAAGATGATGTATTCATAAAACAGGTCGCCGAGGTCAAACTCATTGTCATTCTTTGATATGAAGATGACATCGTCGTCCTCTTCGCTGTTTTCGACTCCGTATTTCAGGAATATTTCGGCCGAACCTTCGACAGGCTGTTCATAGTCATCGCCGCATCTGTCGCACTGAAGAACAACTTTCCCTTCAAAATTCAGCGTCAAAATGAACATTGTCTCCAATTTTTCGACATCAAGATGAAGGTTTACAACACCATTCTGAACCTCGGAATAATCTCTTTTCCCGAAGAAACTGTCACCTATAACATATTGATATTCAGTATGTCCGAAGGCTAATCCAGTCAATGGAATTGTATATTCGTTCTCTTCTTTTCTCATAATACCAATTCGGGGTGCAAAGATATGAATTATTTTGATAGTCTTTACATTAAAAAAAATTATTTTTTTAACGCCTGCTGCAATATCTCATCAAGCGGCTCGTAAATCGGATAAAATTCATCATCGCTGAAGATATTACGTGCGACGTACGCCTTGAACAGCGGTCCCATCAGCTCGCGTGCTTTTTCAACCTGTTCGTCGGTGCCGGTGATTTTCTTTTTCTTCGCTTCCTTCAAGATGTCGGTGAACATCTTTTCGGAAAACACGAAGTTGCTGTTGAAATTCTTTGCGCTTCCATAGCCGAGGATCTCGTCGCGGTGTGAGTCGGAGAAGTCGAAGGCGTACTGGAAGAGAATGCTTGCGTTCACCACTTTGTTGAAGAAATATTCTGTCGTGTCTTGTCTGAGCGGCACGTAGATGTCGGGCATGATGCCTCCGCCGCCATAGACTATTTTGCCGCCTGGTGTCGTATATTTCAGAGAATCAGCGAAATGTATGCTGTCGGCGGTGAACATCTCACCCGATGTGTATCTGTCGTAAGCCTCGAAGAGATATTTCTCCCTGTCGCCGTCGTAAGGTTTCTGTATGCAACGTCCTGTCGGTGTGTAGTAACGCGCCACGGTGAGACGCAGTCCGGCACCGTCGCCGAGGTCGAACTGTTCCTGTACGAGTCCTTTTCCGAAGGAACGGCGTCCGACGATGGTGCCGCGGTCGTTGTCCTGCAATGCGCCGGCCACTATCTCGCTCGCGCTCGCCGAGCCCTCGTCGATGAGAATAGTCACCGGCATGTCTTCAAGCATTCCGTTTCTTCTCGCGAAAATGTACTGCCGGTCGCGGTGTTCGCCCTGTGTGTAAACGATGAGGCTTCCTTTCGGCAGCATTTCGTCAACGATGTCAACGGCCTCGCCGAGGTATCCGCCGCTGTTGCCGCGCAAGTCGAAGATGAAATTCGTCATCCCATTGTCTTTCAGTTTCTTGACAGCCTTCACGAACTCCTTGTGGGTGGTGGCGATAAACTTCGACAGTTTCAGATAACCCGTCGTGTCGTCAATCATATATGCCACTTCGACGCTGTATGTCGGGATGACATCGCGTGTGATGGTGAAGTCGAGAAGCTCAGCGATACCGCGGCGGAACACTTTCACATTCACTTTGGTGTTGCGCGGGCCTTTGAGGAGTTTCATCGCCGTAGCATTGGTGACGCCGTTTCCGGCAATCAGGCTGTCGCCGACATAGATAATCCTGTCGCCGCCCTGTATCCCGACCTTTTCAGACGGGCCGCCCTTGATGGTGTTGATGATGGTTATCGTGTCGTGTTCGATACGGAACGTCACACCTATGCCTTCAAAGCTGCCCTGAAGTTCCTCCGTGACCTCTTCCAAAACCTCAGGCACGAAATATTCGCTGTGCGGGTCCATCTCATCGATGACGCTCGTCACGGCATCAACCTGAAGCTGATCGATGTTTACAGTATCAACATATTCATTCTGAATAAGATAAAAAACATTTTCTATCGTACTCAGGTTTCCATTGCCTTGAATGACGGTCTTATCGCCGTTGCCGCGGGCGATAGCAATCCCCATGACTACGCCGAGAGCCATCGCCACGGCTAAAAGAACCGGTGTCAGGACGTTTCGTTTCATTCTATTGTGGCACTATTCAGTTCCAATGTCTTGAATGTTCTCTTGAAAAGCCCTTGAAGCACCGTGCCGGGGCCGACTTCGACCACTTGGTTCACGCCCGCCGCGACCATGTTCTCCATCGTCTGCGTCCAATGCACCGGTGATGTCAGCTGTTTGATAAGGTTGCTCTTGATGATTTCCGGGTCGTTCACGGCCTGGCCTGTGACATTCTGATACACAGGGCAGATGCCTTCCGTGAACCTTGTCTTCTTGATGGCTTCGGCGAGCTCCTCGCGTGCCGGTTCCATCAGCGGGCTGTGGAATGCGCCGCCGACGTTGAGCGGTAACGCACGTTTTGCGCCCGCCTCCTTCATCTTCTCGCAGGCGATGGCGACACCTTCGACAGAACCGGAGATGACGACCTGCCCGGGGCTGTTGTAGTTTGCTGGGACGACAACCTCCTTTATCGATTCACATATTGACTTTATCTTGGCATCCTCAAGGTTTATTATGGCGGCCATCGTGCCAGGGTTCGCGTCACAGGCCTTCTGCATCGCCACCGCACGCTGCGACACCAAACGGAGACCGTCTTCAAACGTCAGGACGCGGTTTGCCACCAATGCGGAGAACTCACCGAGTGAGTGGCCGGCGACCATGTCGGGACGGAAGTCCTCAAGCATCATCGCCAAAATGACGGAATGAAGGAAAATGGCCGGCTGCGTCACTTTCGTCTGACGCAGATCCTCATCAGTGCCCTCGAACATCACATCCGTAATGTTAAACTTCAAAATATCATTAGCCTTGGCGAACAAGTCCTTGGCTTTCGGGAACTTGTCGTACAAATCCTTGCCCATCCCAACGAATTGGGCTCCCTGTCCCGGAAAAACGTATGCTTTCATTTCTCTTTATATATTAATAAGGTGTAATTCATTAGTCTCTTCTTCCGAAAAATCTCAAAAGATAAAGGAAAAGATTGAGAAAGTCGAGGTACAGACTCAAAGCCGCGAAGATTGTGACCTTCACCATCGAGTCATTCTCATCGATTCCCATCCGTCCTATATTCTTGATTTTCTGAACATCGTATGCTGTCAGGCCGGTGAAAACGATCACGCCGACGACGCTGATGATGTACTCCAGACGTGCGCTGTGAGTGAAGAAGTTCACAAGCATTGCGATGATCATCCCGAACAACGCCATGAGCAGGATTGATCCGAGTTTGGTGAGGTCGGTCTTTGTGGTGTAACCCATTATCGCCATGATGCCGAACATCCCTGCGGTAATGACAAATGTTTTCACGATTGACGCGCTCGTGTAAACATAAAATATCGAACTCAGGCTCATTCCCATGAGGATGGAATAAAGCAGGTAAAGCAATATTGTCGTCTTTGCGCTGAGTTTGCTTCCGCTGAACGACATGCCGAGCACGATGATGAACGGCGACAATGTCACTAACCAGCCAAACATCGTCATTGACATCACGCCTTTCTCGTTAATGCCGTAGATGAATGAAAAAAGTTCTTCACTCGTGCCGAAAAGATACGCCGCGAGTGCCGTGAGTCCCATTGCAGCAAACATCCAGCTGAAGACGTTTGCCATGAAAGTGTTTGATAATGCTTTTGTTTCTTGATACATAGATTATAAATTTTGAATTAATGTAAGTTTTTTCCTAAAAGCTGCAAAAACTCGGCGCGTGTCTCGTTCCTCTCAAACGCCCCGATGAAGTCCGAAGTCGTCGTGACGGAGTTCTGTTTCTGCACGCCTCTCATGCTCATGCAGAGATGCTTCGCCTCTATGACCACCGCTACGCCGAGCGGATGGAGTGCGTCGTTGATGGCGTTTTTGATCTGTGTCGTCAGCCGTTCCTGCACCTGGAGGCGGCGCGAATAAGCCTCGACGACTCTCGCGATCTTGCTCAATCCGGTGATGTAACCGTTTGGGATGTAAGCGACATGTGCTTTCCCTATGAACGGTATGAGGTGATGCTCACACATTGAAAACAACTCAATATCCTTGACAATCACCATCTGGCGGTAGTCTTCCTTAAAACGTGCCGAAAGCAGTATCTCCATCGGGTCGAGGTTGTAGCCCTGTGTCAGGAACTGCATCGACTTCGCCATCCTGAGTGGCGTCTTCAAGAGACCTTCCCTGTCGGGATCTTCACCGAGAAGCTTGAGGATCGCCCTGTAATGCTCCATCAGTTTCTCCGTGCGCTCCGGGTCAAATTTCTCGATTTTCTCGTATCCAATTATTTCATTCATTTTTGTTCTCTTTTTTCCTTACAAGCTGCCAGGTCTCAAAGACACTGTAAATCACATAATAAGCTAAAAACGTAAGCATGAAACGTTTTGAGTCTTCCTTGAAATTCAGCGAATAAATTGTAAGAATGGAAAGATACACGACGAGTTTCACAACGGTGGAAACCATGTAAAAGTTGTAAAACTTGCGCATGTCCTTCTGCCTTGCTTTCTCGCAGCAGCGGTACATCACCACACTGACGATGAAAAAGAATATTATCATCAGCGGCCACCACATCGTGGCGAACCTGGCGAGTCCAAGCGACGCCGCACTGACAGCGAGCGTCAGCCAGATGAGACCAGAAAGGAAACTCTTGTCTTTCTTCGAAATCTTCATGACTGCTCCTCTTGAATTTCATCAGGTTTCTGGCCCATAATGCATTTGCCAGTGAAAATCGCGCCCACTTCTATGAAAAGCTGCCTTGTGCAAAGGTCAGCCTCCAATTGCGAGGTTGACTTCAGAGAGGTGAGTTCCTCAACCATGATTGAACCTTTAACTTTGCCGGAGATGTCGGCGTTCTTGCATATCACAACCCCATCGACACAGCCTTGCAGTCCGATTACAACCTTGCCGCTGGATTTCAATGTTCCTGTAATCGCACCGTCAACGCGGATGTCGCCAGCCGCTTCAATGTCACCTTTGATGTTCGTGCCACTGCTAATAAGGTTGTTCCTGCCAATTGTTTCTGATGTATTATTTGCCATGTTACTTGTTATTTTTGTTCCAAAACTCCATGTATTCATCAATGTTCTTCTGCTGATAAAATATAGGATAGTTGGAAATTGATACCTTTATGACCTTGTAGTTTCCGGCATCGATACCGCCGAAGACGTAGTCGCTGCTCAACAATGCATTGTTATAGTCATTCGCCGCCGAGAGGTTTTCGAACTTCTCGATGGTGATCATCGCCTCTTCCTTGCTGTACATCAGGTTCTTGACAGCGAGCTGCAACAGCCTGAAATTGTTCTTGTTAAAGTCGCTGAGACGTACTTTCAGAGGGTTGATGCGCACATTCTTCGTGTCGCATATCACCAAGATGTAATAAGGCTCATCCGGATTGAACGTGTAAATCGATTCCTTCTCCTCTTCTGCAGCCTCTTCTTTCGGGCGCGCGCTCTCGATGTTCAGACCGAGTTTGTACATGTCGTTCGCCTTGAGAAGCACCTCCATCGCGAACGGCTTGATGCTGCTTTCGGGATAATTCTGGACGAGGCGGTAGAGTGCATACGCCATTGAGTCAACGACCTCGACGTAGCCGAGCGAGATTGCGTCGAGGAACTCGAACCGCGGCATGAGAAGCGTGTCTTCAGCATATAGTTTCCTCGCGCGTTCGACGTTCATCCTCACGCGCTGATACTGCCCGTTCTGATAGGCATCAAAGGTCTTCGAATAGAACTGCTCGGCTTCCGCGCCTTTCTGGGCCTCCTTCAGGAAATGCTCCGGGTCAAGGATGATCTTCGCCTGATTCGAGTCGGGATATTTCGTGAGGACGAGATTCTTGTAGTTGTCAGCCTCCGTCTCCTCGCCGCGTCTCGAATGCATCCTGTAAAGATAGAACCACGCCGACAGTTCGTTCTCGTTGTCGGGATAACGCTCCGTCAACTCGGTGTAAGCCTCGATGGAATGTGCATAGTCTTTCAAATCATTATAATAGATGAAGCCGACGTTGTTGAGAGCCGTGGCAATCTGTTTGTTTGCCTCCGCCTTGGCCTCATCCGTGAACGGAATCTGACGCAGGTAATAACCACGGTCGAGTTGCGTGTATTTAGCGGTGTCGGCGGGAGTGTCGCTGATTCCGTGTTCTTTCATGTATGATGCGCGTTCCTCCTCCGACATTTCCGCGAGTTCCTCTTCGGAGAGAAGTTCTTCCTCGCTCTGGTTCATGCTTTGCTTGTTGGTGATGAACCAGTAATCCTCAAGCACGCGTTTGCCCCATTTCTTCTGGAAGTCGTTCATCCCGCGGGTTCTCGTGGTCGAATTGTAGAAATACCAGCTGGAGTTGTCGCCTGTGGGCATCGACATCTGCGGGTCGGCGGTGCCGCCGAGAAGCTCTATCTGCGCCTTCGTCTCAGCCTCTTTCGCCAGACGCTCCTGCTCCGCCTGATAATCTTCTATAATCCTGTCAATCACTGCATAGAGATGTATCGTGTCCATTTCCGAAAGCCGCAGCAGGCTGTCGTTAAGGTCGTACGTCGTGAGATTCCCGACGAGGTCTGAAAGCATCACCGAAAGGTTGAGGAGGCTGTCGTAGCCCTGATAGGTCCTGTCCATCGACATCACCGCCGTGTCGAAATAAGCCTGCGAAAGGACGTACTCGCCGTCGCTGAAGAGCATGTCGGCGACCTCCATCGAGGATTTAATCTTCTGGTTTACATTGGTTCTACTCGCCGCTACTGACTTTCTCAGATAATCTATGCCCGCCTGACGGTCGCCTTCCCTAAGCACCACGTCAGACATGGCGTAGTAGATGCGGTCTTTGTAATCGGTGTTCTTGGTGTCTTTAAGCATCTTGCGGAGCATCTTGAGCATCGCCGTCGTGTCGCTTCCCGCCGAGCATTTGGCGATGTTCATCCGCGACTCGAACGTCATCACGTATTCCGGATGCGTTTTTATGACATTTTTGAACTGTTCGGTGGCTTTTGCATATTCTTTCTGGTCGGCATAGATCTGGCCGAGGATGAACATGGCGCGGCTCTTGTTGTATTTGCCCTTCGCCGTGAACAACGCGCTACGCAGATATTTCACGGCTTCTTTCTCCTTCCCCACCGCGATGTAATAGTCGGCGAAGACGAGGTCGAGGTTGCGTTGCACGTATTTCGGGAGTTTCTCGCCCGACGCACCCGTCACAAGCAGCGACTGCAAGACGGCCTCCGCCTTTTCATATTCTTTCGTGGCGATATAAGTCTTTGCAAGCCAAAGATTTGCGGTGTAACGGTCGCGGCTTGCAGGGTAACTCACGTTTGCATAGTCGAACGTGCGCCGTGCAGGGACGAAGTCCTGTTTGTAGAAATGAGCCTTCGCCATGTCGATGAACGCATCGTCGATGCATCTGACGTGTTCTTTCCCGTTGAAGCGCATCGAGTGTTTTTGTATGCATATCGCCGATTTCTCTATTGTGCGGTCGAATTTGGCATTCTGAGCCGTCGCGTTCTCCTTGGTGCCGTAGTTGAACACCGGCAGCGTCTTTGTATAATCATCGATGACACTTTGCCGCAGCGCCAACTCGCCTTCCTTTATGCTCTGGTTGCCGTTCCACCACACGTTATAATGACCGGTCATGTTATGCCACGCCCTTCTGCTCCAAGTGTTTTTCTTCGTTGAACATGACACAAAAACGAGCGCGGCCAAAGCCATCGCGAATACCCCGAATATCTCGTATGTTATCTTATTTCTCTTCATTTCCAAATATGTTAATTCAATATTAACTCATGAATTGCGTTTTTATTTTTCGCTTCTCTGCGAACTTGCAAAAATACTAAATTAGGCTGAAATACGCGCCATTTTTCAAAAAAATATAAATAATGCTTCACCTTTGTGAAAAAGTTCGTATTTTTACACGCTGAATAAAAGGCTATTTTTTGATGGAAAATTTTATCGTATCGGCGAGAAAATACAGGCCTGCGACGTTCGAAAGCGTTGTGGGTCAACATGCTATAACATCGACCTTGCAGAACGCCATTCGCAACAACACGCTTGCGCAGGCGTTTCTTTTCTGCGGTCCGAGGGGTGTAGGGAAGACGACATGCGCACGTATCATGGCGAAAACAATCAACTGCCTGCACCCGACAGACGGCATGGAGGCGTGTAACGAATGCGAGTCATGCATGAGTTTCAACAACAACGCCTCGTTCAACATCTTCGAGCTTGACGCGGCGTCGAACAACAGCGTCGAAGACATCCGAAACCTCATCGACCAGGTGAGGATTCCGCCGCAAATCGGGAAATACAAGGTGTATATCATCGACGAGGTCCACATGCTGTCGTCAGCGGCTTTCAACGCCTTCCTCAAGACATTGGAGGAGCCGCCGGCGTATGCGAAATTCATCCTGGCAACCACCGAGAAACACAAGATCCTCCCGACGATCCTGTCGCGCTGCCAGATTTTCGACTTCAAACGCATCACCGTCGATGACATCACGAAACATCTGCAGAACATCGCCGCGAAAGAAGGCGTCAACGCCGAAGAGGAGGCCCTGAACATCGTCGCCCAGAAAGCCGACGGCGCACTCCGCGACGCGCTTTCAATCTTCGACCAGATGGTCAGTTTCTCCGGGAACAACATCACGTACAAAGACGTCATCACAAACCTCAACGTCCTCGACTACGAATACTATTTCAGAGCCGTTGACAACATCTTGTCCGACGACATCAACTCCACACTTCTGCTCCTGAACGATGTGATCAACAAAGGTTTCGACGCACAGAACTTCATTCAGGGAATGGCGAGCCACCTGCGCAACCTGCTTCTCGGCAAGGACCAGCGCGTCATCGGACTCATGGAAGTGAGCAGCCAGCTGAAGGCGAGATATTCTCAACAGGCGGCGCAGTGCAGCACAGAGTTCCTGCTCAAAGCCCTGAATCTCGCCAACGAATGCGACATCAATTTCAGAAGCGCGAACAACAAACGCCTGCATCTTGAGATTACGCTCCTCAAGATGACGCAATGTTTCAGCCAGCCCGTTCCCGTGCAGCAGGTCCAGATGCAAACTCAACCCAACACGGTGAACCCCGCTCAACAGCAGCCAGTACAAAACCAGCAGACTCACATGCAACCTCAGTCCAACACGGCAAATCCGGTTCAACAGCGACCTGTCCAAGTCCAACAGAATTCGGTTCAGGTCAAGCAGACTCCGACGGCAACGGTTCAGCAAACGGTCACCGAGCCGGCACGTCCAATAGGAAGGATGCACCGCTCGAACACGGTCTCCATTTTCGATGAAGACAGGAAAGCACCGGCGGAGGAGGTTCGAGAGGAGGTGAAGAACAGCCCTTTTACAGATGAGATGCTGACGGCTGCGTGGAAGGAATTCGTTGACACACACAAGGATACGTGTCCGATTTTCGTCGCCGGCATCGGGAAATACACACCCACGCTGAATGCAAACAACGTCATCGACTACCAGATTGACAACATTTTGGTCGCCAACGACCTCGCAAACATGGCAAGGCTACGCGAGCATCTTGCCAACAGGCTGAACAACAACCAGTTCACCCTCGTCCATCATGTGGTGGAGAAACCCGTTGACGAGATCGCCTACACCGACCGCAGCAAGTTCGAGAAGATGGCGGAGTTGAATCCGAATGTGATAACTTTAAAAAATGGCTTGGGCCTTAACATCGACATATAGACATGAGTTTCAAGAAATGGATAGGCGAGAAATATCTGAAGCTCCGCGGCTGGACCGTAGTGGGCGACATCCCGCCTGAAGAAAAAAAATGCATGATAATAGAGGCGCCGCACACCTGCATCGAGGATTTCCTCATCGGGCTGGGTTTCTTCTGGGCGCGTGAAAAAAAAGTGAAGTTCCTTATGAAAAAGGAGTTTTTCAAAACCCCCGTCCTGCGCTGGATCCTCAAACGCGTCGGCGGCATCCCCGTTGACAGAAGTCGCGGCAACAACATGGTCGCAAAAACAGCCGCCGTCTTCAGACAATATGAGGAACTTTACATCGTTATCTGTCCCGAAGGCACACGCAAGCGCGTCGAACGGTGGAAACGAGGCTTCTACTACATCGCCGAAATAGCCAAAGTGCCTGTGGTGATGGGGTTTATTGACTATAAGACAAAGACCTGCGGCTATGGTCCGCTTTTCTATCCTTCAGGAGACTATGACGAGGATTGGAAGATGATTGAGGGTTTCTACAGGGGAATGCAAGGCAAGACCAAAGGAAAATTCAACTTGGAGTGATTACAGTCACAAAAATTCAAATATGAAAGGTAAAGGTTTTTTCAACAACTTCAAAGGCAAGTTCAAAATTGTAATCCTTCATCCGGACACATACGAGGAGAAGGGCGGATTTAACATGAGCAAGATGAGACTAACCATTTTCATGGTTATGGCGGTGATTCTCATTATTTTAGGCACGGCAGCACTCATCGTTTTCACCCCGATCCGCGAACTCATACCAGGCTATACCGATGTCACGTTGAGCCGACATGTCTATGAGTTGAAACGCCGCACCGACTCGATTGAGAACGTGGTGACTCAGAAAGAACAATACATAGAAAACATCCGCCAGATCATTTTTGACGGAAAACTCCCGGACGACAGCCTCGCCGCATTAATTAATAAAGGTGTAAAAGCAGCCCCCACCGTCAACGACTTCAAGTCAGAGAAAGACAGTCTGTTCCGACTCAAGTTCGAGGCCGAATCACAAAACAACCTTTCCGAATCGACGTTAGTCAACAACAATAACAAGGAAGACGAAATCCCTACATTGTTTCCACCACTCAAAGGATTGATTACCAACTATTTCAATCCAGATTCAAAATATTTTGGAGTTGATATGCTCTCCGAGTCAGACACAATCATAAAAGCAATCGCCGACGGCACGGTGATACTTTCCGACTTGAGCGTTGGAAAAGGTTATGTCATTGGCATTCAGCATGTTGGAAACATGATTTCGATTTATAAAAACATTTCGTCACTGCTTCGTCATGAAGGAGACGTGATACATGCCGGCGACACCATCGCGATCATCGGCGTGCCTGACAGCATATCAAACGGCCATCACCTGCATTTTGAACTCTGGGGCAACGGGAAAGCACTGAATCCGGAAGATTATATTTCTTTTGAATGAAATATTTTTTGTATGGCATTTTTTTGTATCTTTGCACCCAAAAAAATTATAGGATAACGAACAGATAAAATGGTAGTATTAATAAAGGTTTTACAGCTGATTATCGCACTCTCTATCCTTGTGATTATTCACGAGTTCGGGCATTTCATTGCATCGAGGATATTCGGGGTCAGGGTCGAAAAGTTCTATATGTTTTTCGACACCAAATTCTCGATTTTCAGATGCAAAAAAGTGAACGGGAAGTGGCGTTTCAAATTTTTCCAGAAAAACGAACCCGAAAAATACAAGACCATAGAAAACATCGACCCGATAACCAAAAAGAAATCATACACTTACGAGCCAATAGACCTGACCACGCTTCCGGAAGACGACTGGCGCAGGGCTGAAGACACCACCGAGTTCGGGCTCGGCTGGATTCCGCTCGGCGGCTACTGCAAAATCGCAGGAATGATTGACGAATCGATGGACCAGGCGCAGATGGCGCAGGAGCCTAAACCTTGGGAGTTCCGCACCAAACCGGCCTGGCAACGGCTCATCATCATGGTCGGCGGCGTGTTCATGAACGTGGTGCTGGCCTTCCTCATCTACATCGGACTCACGGCAAGCTACGGCGAACAGTACCTTTCAACGGCTGAAGTCAACAAAAACGGAATCACCGTTGACAGCCTCGGCTATTCATTCGGACTGCGCGACGGCGACAAAATCGTCTCCGTTGACGGCAAATACATCGAGAATTTCTACAAGATCCCGATGGAACTCATCCTCGAAAAGACACAATACATTGAAGTTGAACGAGATGGAAGAGTCATGAAAGTATATCTCCCCGATGATGCGGTGAGAAACCTCCTCAAACATCAGACTTCGTTCATCGACTTCAGGATGCCGTTCATCGTCGGCGACGTGCTTGAAGGCGAAGCAGCCGAAAAATCCGGCTTGGCCGTCGGCGACAGGGTCATCAAAGTTGGCGACAGCCTCACGCTTTACTTCAACGATTTCAGAAAACAGATTGTGAGACACAAGAACCAGGAAGTCAACCTGACGGTGTTGAGAGGAACCGACACCGTCGTCATGCCGGTATCCGTTCCAGAAAACGGACTCATCGGGGTGCGCAACTCAATGACGTTGAGTTTCTCCACCGAAGAATACACATTCTGGCAGGCGATACCGCACGGGTTCACGAAGACGTTCACCGAAATCGGCGACTATTGGAAGCAGCTGAAACTCATCTTCAACCCGAGCACCGGCGCATACGAGAGCCTCGGCGGATTCATCGCCATAGGCAAAATCTTCCCCGACTCTTTCCAATGGCAGCAGTTCTGGCGTCTGACGGCGTTGCTGTCGATCATCCTTGCTGTGATGAACATCCTGCCGATACCCGTACTTGACGGCGGGCACGTCCTTTTCCTCCTCTACGAGGTGATAACGCGCCGCAAGCCGAGCGACAAATTCCTTGAAAAAGCCACAACAATAGGTTTCATATTCCTTCTGCTTCTTTTGATTTACGCCAACGGAAATGATATTGTCAAACTGTTCAGGTGACGTTCTCAAGAAGCTATATATAATAAGGTGTTGAAAAGTTGTTGAAAAGTTTGGATTATTACACAATAAACAAAATAGTATAACGTTTTTGAAAATTAAAATTACAGACGTGCGAAAATTGAGAAACATAGTGTTGATATTGGTTATCATGATGATAACGGGCGTGCTTCGTGCCCAGCAGGCGCCTATGTTCACCAATTACAGCAAATCATACGCCGCGGTCAACCCCGGATTCTACGGTTTGAGCGAGGGTGTGAGCGTGAACAGCATCTACCGCGACCAATATACAGGTTTCAACGACTGGTCAACGGGCGAGAGAGTTTCTCCGCGCACGTTCCTGATCTCCGCCGACATGCCGATTCCGGCAATAGCGGGCGGCGTCGGTCTCTCGGTGGTGAAAGACAAGATAGGTCTTGAAGACAACGTGGGCGTCAACATCGGCTATTCATATCATCTCGACCTCGGCTCCGGCACGTTGGGCATCGGTTTAGCCTTGAACCTCACCAACAGGACGGTTGACTTCTCTTTAGCGAATCCACTTGAAGATGGCGACGCAAGCATCCCGAACAGCAAACAGACTGACATGCTCTTCGACGGCAACTTCGGTCTGTTCTACATGATTCCGGACCAATTCTACGCAGCCGCATCCGTCACAAGTCTTTTGGAGACGAAAGGTAAAGTTTTGGCTGGAAACGCCGCCTCAAGCGCAAGTTTCGTGGGCGACCGCACGTTATATTTCGTCGCAGGATATGAGTTTCACTTCACAAATTCGTACTTCATGCTGAATCCTGAGATGTGTCTGATGAGCGACATCGCAAACACACAGTTCAACATCGGAGCGAAACTATGGTACAACGAGAAGTTTTATTTCGGCACAAATTACAGATTCCAAGAGTCTGTCGCAGTCATGGCAGGCTTGAATATCAAAGGGTTTGTGCTTTCTTACGCATACGACATCAACACAATGGGATATGGTGTGAAAGGTTCTCACGAAGTGTCATTGAATTATTGCTTCAAACTGAACCTCGAAAAATCACCGAGAATTTACAGCAATGTAAGGTATCTGTAAAAATGTTGATAACTATGTTGTATTTTTTGTTGAACAAAATAAAAAATACGCTATTTTTGGCGAAATTTATTTTAGATATTGAAATATAAGTAAAACAAGTAATAAACTATCGACAAAAAGATGAAAAAGTTCGTTTTGTTATGCCTCGTAGCTGTTGTCTTAGCCAGCTGTACAAGTACTAATCATGGTGAATTAGTAGGTGTCAGAAAAAAATCAAAACCGTTTTATCAGCCAGACCCTTACGGCATGGTGTTCGTGCCTATGGGCAGCTATACCATGGGCGTTGGAGGTCAGGACATCACATCAAGCAATGTGGCGACCGCAAAAACAATTTCGGTTTCGTCGTTCTACATGGATGAGACAGAGATCACAAACAACGAATACCGCGAGTTCGTATATTATGTCCGCGACTCCATAGCGAGAAGACTCCTCGGAGAAGTCAACCAGGACTATCTCATAACAGAAAACACAAAGACCGGCGAGGTGTATGACGAGCCGCATCTCAACTGGAAAGAAAAAATCGACTGGAACAGCGATGAGCAGGACATCCGGGACGCACTTGAGGAAATGTTCATCCCAAAAGAGGAGCGCTTCTTCGGCAGGAAGGAAATCGACGCGAGGAAACTCCTGTTCGAGTATTTCTGGATCGACCTTCACGCAGCGGCAAAGAAAGAGTTCAATCAAGGCGCCGACTATCATAACGCCAGTTTCGCCGACCGTCCTCAAGGCATGACAGACCGTTCAGTTTACGTCATCAGAGAGTCGATAAACGTTTATCCTGACACATTGGCATGGATTCACGACTATTCATATTCGTTCAACGATCCGTTGACAGAGAGATATTTCTGGCATCAGGCCTACGACAATTACCCTGTAGTCGGTGTCAACTGGAATCAGGCGCGCGCATTCTGCGTGTGGCGCACTAACAAGATAAGAGACTACAACTTAAGCCAAAAGAACGCATCCATCCCGGCGGAGTTCCGTCTTCCGACGGAAGCTGAATGGGAGTGGGCGGCACGCGGCGGCAACCACCTCAACCCATATCCGTGGGGCGGCCCTTACACACGCAGCGACAGAGGCTGCCTCCTCGCCAACTTCAAGCCTCTCCGCGGCAACTACATCTCCGACGGCGGCAGCACAACAGTCATCGTGGGCCATTACAAGCCAAACGACTGGGGCCTCTACGACATGGCAGGCAACGTGGCTGAGTGGACAAGCAGCGCATACGACCCAGTTTCATACAACATCACATGGGACATGAACCCTGCATACGTTTACAACGCAAAAGCAGACGACTCACCAATCATGAAGAGAAAGGTCGTCCGCGGCGGTTCATGGAAAGACATCGCACATTACCTTCAGGTGAGTACGCGCACATACGAATACCAGGACACAGCAAAATGTTACATCGGCTTCCGCTGCGTCCAGTCATACCTCGGAAGGATGAAAGACGATGACCCACGCAAGATGTCAAAAGTATATTAATGAGATTGTTTTTATTTGATTGAATATTGAAAAAAGAAAAATTTTTTAAACACTATGGGTAAAGTTTCAGCTTATTTAGCAAGTAGAAAGTACAAGAATGTCATGGCCAAGATTTACGGCCTCGGTGCTTCAGTCGTTCTCGTCGGTGCATTGTTCAAACTCACACACTGGAAAGGTGCTAACGCAATGTTGACAGTAGGTCTTCTCACAGAGGCAATCATTTTCGCATTCTCGGCATTCGAACCGATTCACATAGAACCAGATTGGAGTCTCGTTTATCCTGAATTATGGGACGCATTTCACGATGAAGATGAAGTAAGGCCTGAACATGTGGCAGGCACATCAAGAAATACTACAAACGGCACCTCAATGAATCAGTTTAATGACTTGCTTGAAAGCGCCAATATCAATGAGGAAACATTGAAGAAACTCGGCACAGGCATCAACAAACTTGGCGAGACAGCCGGCAGACTCGCTGACATCAGCGGAGCAATGACAGCAACAAGTGACTACACAAAGGTCATGGCAAAAACAGCACAGACAGCAGCTTCATTCGAGTTACAGCTTAAAAACATCGCAACAGTAGCTGAAACCAGCAACCAGCTCAATGCGACAATGGTCCAGTTTATCGAAAAAGTCAATGCATCAGCCTCATCACAGGAAGCACTCAACAAACAGATAGCAGACATGTCAAAACGTATGTCAGCAATGAACACCGTTTATGGCAACATGCTTTCAGCAATGAATATCAAGGCCTAACGACTCTTGTTAAATTAATTTGTTATTAACCTAATAAAAAGATTAATATGGCAGGAGCAAAGGAAACCCCAAGGCAGAAGATGATTTCAATGATGTACTTAGTACTTACTGCCTTGTTAGCGATGAATGTGTCAGTGGACATCCTCGACGCATTCTCCAACGTGAACGAAGGTCTTGAAAGATCAAATATCAGCGTTGAAAACAAAATTGAAAGCTATTATTTAACATTCGAACAGCAGTACAACAAACAGCCGGAAAAAGTGCAGGATTTGTGGGACAAGGCAAATCTTATCCGTAACAAGACTGACGAAATCATCAACTACATCGAGAGAGAAGTGAAGATTCCGTTGGTTCTTGCCACAGAAGGACTAACTGAAGAAGAGTTCATGGATCCGAACGCAAAGAAACCAATCATCAAGAACCGCGAGCAGGTTATGTCGAATCCAAAACGCGTTTTCCACGAACTCGCGCTCAACAATGTCGCGGCAAAGGACAAATACGACATTCCGACAAACTTCATGATTGAAAACGGCAAGGCCACCGAACTCAAGGAGAAAATCAAAGAGTATCGCAGCTTCATCGTCACGACTGTCCAAAGCGCCGGTGTCGGTGGTTTCAACAGCAAAGTCGCCCTTCTCACAGATACTGATGCAAACGGCAACAATATCATATATACTGACCCTACTGGCGTGGAACTTTCATGGGAAAACAAGAATTTCTACCACATGATTCTTGCAGCCGACATCTCCATCATCAACAAAATAATCGGTGAAATTCAGACAACAGAATTCGACGCCGTCTCAGAACTCTTCAAAAGCATAGGCGCGACCGACTACAAGTTCAACGCATTGGAAGCAAAAGTCTTGCCAAAGTCAACATACGTTATCGTGGGCAGAAACTATGAGGCTGACGTCTTCATTGCAGCACAGGATACAACGAAGAAATTCGACGTGAGATACTCGATGGGTGTTGACAGATTCAACATTGAAAACACTACCGCACCTGAGATACAGAGTGTCGGCGGTGTCGTCAAATTGAAATTCCCGGCGACGACTCCGGGCTTCCATAAATACGCAGGCGTCATTGAGATGGCGGATCCTGTAACCGGCGAAGTGGTCCCATATCCGTTCTCATCAAATTACACGGTGGCGCCGCCGTCAGCGACAATAGCACCTACACAGATGATGATTTTCTATCAGGGACTCAAAAACCCGATCTCCGTCTCAGCACCGGGCGTCGCTCACGAAAACATCCGCGTCACTGTCTCCAACGGCGCAACACTCACAGTTGGCGAAGTCCCGGGCACATATTTCGTGGAAGTGGCTGCGGGGACAAAGAATGTCACAGTCACCGCATCCGGCGAACTCGACGGCGCACCTATCGTCCTCGGAAGCTATGAGTTCCGCGTGAAACGTGTTCCAAGTCCGGAAGCACAGATTGCCGGCGTCTCAAGCGGTAAGATCGCAAAAGACGACATCCTGGCCGCAAGAGGCATTGTCCCGAACATGGGTGACTTTGAATTCGGCGACTATTCATACAGAATCGTCTCTTTCAAACTCTCGACAATTATCGCCGGTGACCTCAAGGAGGCCGGCACAAACAACGGCGGTGTCTTCAACGCTGAAACACTTAAGTTCATCCAGAATGCCGGACATGGACAGAAACTTTACTTTGAAAACATCACAGCAAAGGGCCCCGACGGCATGACACGTACACTCAACCCTATTAACATTGAAATCAAATAGTTGAAAATATGAAAAAAATCATTGCATCTGCAGTCATCGCTTTCATCTGTTTTTGCGGAGCCAACAGGACTTTAGCACAGATTATCGATCAGACTTATACCGATGGACTTTATGTCAAAGAGGCAACAGGCATCAAACAGCCAACCCCAATGCTGAGCATAAGGGAAGCCGATGTCATGTGGGAAAAAAGAATCTGGCGTGAGATTGACTTCCGTCAGAAAATGAACCAGGGCTTCTTCTATCCTACAACCAATCATGAAGACTGGAAGAATTTCATCACTGTCATTTTAGACGGCCTCAAAGAAGGGAAAATTCAGGCTTTTGAAGTTGAAAAAACTGACGAAATGCTGACACCTATTTCATACAACAAGTTCATCGCGTCACAGGCAGACACAACATACAAAACCTTGACGAGACCTTATCCTCCGTATGACCAATACGACACGATGATCATCTCCAAATTCGACCCTTCGGAGGTCATGCGCGTCCGTATCAAGGAAGACTGGTATTTCGACAAACAGAGAAGTCAGCTGCTGGTTCGCATCATCGCCATCTGCCCTGTCAAAATGAAAGACATGAACGGAACAAAAGTGCCGCAACCGATGTTCTGGATTCCTTACGAAAGCGCACGTGAAGTGCTTGCACGTGCTCCTTACTGCAACAGAAACAATTCCGCATCACAATTCTCATACGACGAGATATTCTGTAACCGTATGTTCGACAGTTATATCTATAAAGAAGCAAACATCCACGACTGCAGCATCAAAGAATACGCCCAAGGCATCGATGCTATGCTTGAGTCAGAACGTATCAAACAGAGTATCATCGATTTCGAACAGAATCTTTGGGAATACTGATTTTTTGATGAATCAATGACATGATAAAAAGACAGCGACTTGAAATCAGGTCGCTGTCTTTTTCATTTATTCAATAACGGTATCTCCTGCCGTTTTTTCTTTCCGGTCTGTCATCGTCAAAGCTCTTTCTCTTCTTTCTGCCATTAGCTTTATCTTCCTGACGGCGGCTTTTCCGTGATTCACGGCGTGGTCTTTCGTAAAAATCATCTGACCTGCGGTCTCTGCGGGAACGTTCTTCATGGAAACTGTCCTTTTTTTTCTCTTCTTTCTTCTTCCTTGACTTACGTTCAGGCATTTCAAAGTCATCGTCTTTGCGTCTTCCACTTCTGCCTTCATCAGATTTTCTTCTTCCGCCTCTTTTTTCTCCGCCTTCCTTCGGCTCGCCTGTGGTGATCTCAACACGGACACCTTCAGGGTTCTTGCCCGGATCGGCAAAGCAGTCAACAATGAATTTCGCCCTGTCACCGTCAACAGCTACGAATGAGAAGTTCTCCATCAAATCGATGTGCCCGATTTCAATGTCTTTAGTTCCTGTCACATCGTTTATCAATCCGATAAGAACATTAGGCCTGACTCTGTCTCTCTTCCCCAAACTGAAGAAAAGACGTACCTTGTTGCTGTCATCACGATCCTTCTTTTCCTTTTTATCCTTTTTCTTTCCGCTTTCCGATTCATCTACATTAAGGTCTTTCGCATCTTTGTAATAATCAAGGAAACGATTGAAATTCAACGCCACGACACGTGTGATGAGTTCTTCGCGCGTGAGCCAGTTGAGCTTCTTGAATACAATTGGAAGATAGTCGTCAATGTCATCTCTCGTGATGTCAACCTTTTCAAGATTGTCGATATGACGGAAAAGCTGTTTCTCACAGACCTCCTGAGCGGTCGGAATCATCGCTTTTTCAAGCGGGCGTCCGAGTTGTTTCTCAATCGCCTTTATCTTTGATTTTTCTTTCACATGGACAAGGCTGATGCAGATGCCGGTCTTGTCAGCGCGTCCGGTTCTGCCGCTGCGGTGAACGTAAGTGTCAATATCATCAGGAAGATTGTAATTGATGATATGTGAAAGATTATTCACGTCAAGGCCGCGGGCCGCCACATCGGTTGCGACAAGAATCTGTATGTAACCCTGTCTGAAATGGTTCATGACGAGGTCGCGGGCCGGCTGTGAAAGGTCGCCGTGCAACGCCGACGCGTTGTAACCGTCGTGGATGAGGTTGTCGGCGACTTCCTGTGTTTCAAGTTTCGTGCGGCAGAAAACGATGCCGTAAATTGACGGATAATAGTCGATGAGACGTTTCAGCGCCAAATATCTCTCGCTTGCGCGGATGAGATAGTAGTTGTGTTTGACATTGGTCGAACCCGAATTGCGCTGACCGATTGAAATCCTTTTCGGATCTTTCATGTAACGTGTAAGAATCTTCTCAACCTCGGCAGGCATTGTCGCAGAGAAAAGAAGGATATTCTTTTCGGCAGGCATGTATTCAAGGATGGCATCGACATCTTCTTGGAATCCCATATCGAGCATCTCATCAGCCTCATCAAGGATCATCCATTCCACATTGCTGAAATCCACACGGTTACGGCGAATCATATCCTGAAGTCGTCCCGGTGTAGCCACGATTATCTGTGGCTTCTTCGCCAAATCCTTGAACTGCAATTCTATGCTTGCACCGCCATAAACCGGCACAATCAATATTTCCGGCATGTATTTCGCATAACTGCGCAGGTCTTTCGTGATTTGCATGCACAACTCACGCGTCGGACACAAAATAAGACCTTGAACACATCGTTTACCGCCATCAATATTCTGCAAAAGCGGCAGTCCGAAAGCGGCGGTCTTGCCCGTTCCCGTCTGTGCAAGCCCCACTAAATCAGTGCGTTGTGATAATAATATTGGAAGCACTTCCGCCTGTATAGGCATTGGCTCTCTGAATCCTAATTCATCTATTGCCTTTAGGATTGAAGGGTTTAAATTGAAATCTTGAAACATAGAATAATTTTGAGGGTGCAAAATTACAAAAAAAATTACTATCTTTGCAAGATTTTTGAGATAGAAATGAAAATAAGATTTTCGATATATTTTATTTGCATGTTGTTGTTTTTCAGCTGCAAAGACAATGAAATGTTTGAGCAGGATGAATATGAAAGTTGGCCGAATGTGAACACCGACAGCATTTTCATAAATCTTGACAAAAGAAACATCGAAAACAAAGCCGCGCAGATTGACAATATTTTCATCAATCTGAAGAAAAAAACATCATTTAACGGTGTCGTGCTTTATGCGGAAAAAGGGCGCGTCGTATTGGAGAAATCATACGGCGTCAGCAATTTGAGGACAAAAAAAGACCAATTGAAAAATGACGACGTATTCCAGCTCAGCTCTGTCTCGAAGATGTTCACAGCTGAAGCGATAATGATACTTCACAACCGCGGGCTGATTGATTATGACGTTGACATTCAGACATATATCCCGGAATTTCCATACGAAGGGATCACGACAAGAATGCTTCTGACACACCGGTCAGGGCTTTCGCGTTACGAGTCGCTCGCCGATGAGAACTGGCCTGACAAAGGGAAGTTTTTCACCAACGACGACCTGATTGAATATTACGTGAAATACAAACCCGAGGTTTACACCGCCCCCGACCGCACATTCCATTACTGCAACGTGAACTACGCACTGCTTGCCAATATTGTGGAACGCGTCACGAAGATGAGTTTCGTCGATTTCATGCAACACGAGATTTTTGATGTAATCGGCATGAAAAAATCCTTCATCTACGACGCACCGAAAGACGAAACCATACCGACATATCTGCCATACGACTGCGTGCAGGGATATTATCTCGGACGCCGTCGTCCGCGGCAGGCGGAAAACGACTACCTCAACGGCGTGAAAGGCGACAAAATAATGTTTTCAAACGTCGAAGACATGTACAGATTCTGGGTCGCCGTTGACTACGGCCTGCTGGTGCCTGACAGCATTCAGGCAGAGGCGTTCAAGCCGGGCAGCCCTGTCCGCAAAAAGAAACAGGACAACTACGGCTTCGGATGGCGCATGACATACAAACATCCCGACTGCGTTTACCATTTCGGATGGTGGAAAGGATACCGCTCGTTCTACATGCGCAACAACAAGGAAGACCGCGTATTAATAGTCCTCACCAATACCGACAAGGGTCCCAATGCCGACGAATTCTGGAAACTGCTGGAAGACGACACCTCATTGCTGGCATCATCATCCATCAACATCCGTTATATAGAATATAGTGAAGGGTTGAGATTCCCGTACTCATCATACCTTTTCAAAAAGTAAACATATCATTTGTCGGTGAGTTTGTAACCGACACCATGAACGTTTTCGATGTTGACATTCGGGTCGTCGCTGAGTATGTTCCGCAACCGTCCGACATAAACATCCATGTTCCTCGCACTGAAATAGTTGTCTTCTTTCCATACGACCTTCAAGGCGACAGTCCGTTCCACCACATGTCCTTTGTTTTCACAGAACAGATGCAGAAGATCCAACTCCTTGGTTGTCAGCTTGTATTCCTTTTCGTCACGTGTAAGCCGATGCCTCACGGTATCAAGAGAATACGTACCAATCCTGAAAAAATGCTGACTTCTCACCCCAATTCTGGTTCTTTTCCGAATGGCTTCGATACGCAGCAGCAGCTCGTCCATGTTGAAAGGTTTTGTGATGTAGTCGTCAGCGCCAAGCTCAAAACCGCGAAGCACATCAGACTGCAAGGATTTTCCGCTCAAGATGACAATTGGGATTTCCTTGTCGGAGATGCGCACGAATTTCATAAATTCAAATCCGTCAGTCCCAGGCAACATGATATCCGTGATTATCATGTCAAAAACATCATTTTCAAAAAAATTTTTTGCACTGTCGCCATCGTTGCACAAAACACTCGAAAAGCCATGCGAAGCCAAAAATGACTTCAAAATCGTGCCGAGACACTTGTCGTCCTCAACAATCAAAATTCGCAACGTTTTTTTCATACGTTAAAGTTTTGTTATACAATAATCGGCAGCGTTATCGAGAAAACCGAACCTCTGCCCTCTTTACTTTCAACTGAAACCGTCCCATTAATCCGCTGTAGATTTCTCTTTAAAAAATACAATCCGACACCCGTATCAGATTGATTTTCAATCTCACAATTGCTCATACTGCAAAAATCACCATCAAAAAAAGATTTCAACCTTGCATTTGCAATTCCAATTCCATTGTCGGAAAACCTTATGCAAATTCTGTTTCCATCGTTTGCAGTGGTTATGTTGATTTTCAGCGGACGCTCCGACTTGTATTTCCTGGCGTTTTCAACCAATTCCCTGAAAGCCGATTCAATGTATTCCTCGTTCCCTCTCACAACGTGCCGCGATGCCATCAGATATAATCCGAATTCAACGAATCCTTCACTTTTTACAACATTTTCAATAATCTTATTTATATCACAACATTGATTTAAATTAACATCAAAATAATTGCTTTTCAATGAATTAATTGTTTTTGTGATGAGTTTCTTCATCCTCAGGCTCTCATCCAATATCATAGTCAGATACGACTCCTTGGCTTTATCATCGACATTTTGCGTTTTGATGATTTCAGCGGCAAGCATGATTGTCGTCAACGGACTTTTCAGCTCATGAAAAGCGTTAGTTACATATTCGTATTTTTCATCTTTCATAGTCACATTATCAATTGATTTTACAAAAATAAAAATATTTTTCTCACACAACCAAGAAAAATTGTTAAAAATCACATTTATTTGTTGTTTTTTACAATTTTTTCATTTTAAAACAAAAAATCTTAAAAAAATTAACTTTAATTCAAAATAATGTTGTATTTTTGCAGTGCGAAACAGTGTTCATCCATAGTTCCTTTAGGGGAATTAACATTGTTCGTAAAGGTTTCATAAATTTTGGTTTTTGGTTCTGGAGACCTCCCACGCTCAATGGGGGGTCTCTTTTTTATTTATGGATTTTTACATCTTCAGATTCAAATATTTTTCGTATCTTCGCAAAAAATTTAACCTACAGCATTATGACAAACATTAAAGTCGAATTAGAACAAATAAAAAATCATGTATCTGACAATCAATTAGATACGTATTATAAAAAAGTACAGGACACATTCAGGACAATTTATGGCCGCACAGGTGCAGGCAATGATTTTCTCGGTTGGGTTGATCTTCCGTCGAGCATCACCGCCGAATTCATGGCCGACATAAAAAGCAAGGCAGAAGAATTGCGTAGGAAGTCAGAGGTTTTCGTTGTCATCGGCATAGGCGGCTCGTATCTTGGAGCAAGGGCTGTCATCGAGGCATTGGTAAATCATTTTTCAAATCTTATAAAGACAGATTCGCCGAAAGTTATTTTCGCAGGTCACACGATGAGTGAGGATTACATGTCGGATTTATTGCAAGTGCTTGACAATAAAGATTATTCGATGACAGTGATTTCAAAGTCGGGGACGACCACCGAGCCGGCCGTGGCGTTCCGCATCCTGAAGAACCACATCGAGAAGAAATACGGAAAAGAAGAAGCCCGCAGACGTATCGTCGCCATCACCGACAAGGCGAAAGGTGCGCTCAAGGTGCTGGCCGACAACGAAGGGTACAAGACATACGTCGTGCCTGACAATGTCGGCGGACGTTATTCGGTGCTGACCCCTGTCGGCCTACTTCCTATCGCCGTCGCAGGCATCGACATCGAGAAACTCGTTGGCGGCGCACGACTCATGGAAAGATATTGCATTGAGAATCAGAACGAAAACAACGTGGCCGCAAAATATGCGGTTGCACGTCAGGCGCTGTATCACCTCGGGAAGACAAACGAAATCCTTGTGAACTACGAGCCTCGCCTGCAATATTTCAGTGAATGGTGGAAACAGCTCTACGGCGAGAGCGAGGGCAAGGACGGGAAAGGCATCTTCCCCGCAAGTGTCACATTCACAACAGATTTGCATTCAATGGGACAATATATCCAGGAAGGCCTGCGCAACCTCATGGAGACCGTCATCTCCGTCGAGAACCCTGACAACGACATCCGCATTCCTGAAGACGACGCCAACCTTGACCAGCTCAACTACATCGCCGGCCGCCGTCTTTCAGAAGTCAACCTCACTGCGGAGAAAGCGACCATCCTCGCTCACGTCGATGGCGGCGTGCCGAACATCCGCATCGCAGTGCCGAGAATCGACGCCGACATCATGGGACAACTCATTTATTTCTTCGAAATGGCTTGTGCACTAAGTGGTTACATGCTTGAAGTCAACCCGTTCAACCAACCAGGTGTCGAGGCTTACAAGAAAAACATGTTCGCTCTGCTCGGCAAAGCCGGATACGAGGAGTTGAGGGAGAAGTTAAGCGAGAAGAGATAAGAGAGGAACGTCAAGAGAACCAAATGTTGTTTCTGGTTTGAAAAACAATGAATTTGAACTATAACGATATTGAAGTGATGGCGCCGGTGGGATCATACGAGGCCCTGTCGGCGGCAATCCAAGCCGGCGCGGGTTCGGTGTATTTCGGAATCGGGAAGCTGAACATGCGCTCGAAATCAACGAAGAACTTCACACTCGACGACCTTCACGTCATCTCCGAAATATGTCATGAACATAACGTGAAGAGTTACGTCACCGTGAACACCGTCGTCTTTGACGAGGAAATCGACGAGATGCACGCGCTTCTCGACGCGGTGAAAGCCAACGACATCTCCGCAATCATCGCCTCCGACCAAAGCGTGATCCAATATGCGAGGGAAATCGGTGTCGAAGTCCATATATCAACGCAATGCAACATAACGAACCTTGAGGCGGTGAAATATTATTCACAGTTCGCCGATGTGATTGTCACCGCCCGTGAACTTAACATCAATCAGGTGAAGCACATCACCGATGAGATTGAACGTCAACACATTACAGGGCCGAAAGGCGAGCTGGTGAGGATTGAGACGTTCTGTCACGGCGCGTTGTGCATGGCCGTTTCCGGGAAATGTTACCTGAGTCTCGACAACTTCGGGACGAGTGCCAACCGGGGTGCGTGCGTGCAGCCGTGCCGCCGCGGTTATGAAGTCACCGACCGCGACAAAGAAATCACCTTGGCGATTGAAAATGAATACATCATGTCGCCGAAAGACCTTTGCACGCTTCCGTTTTTAGACCGTCTTCTCGCCGCCGGTGTCAAGGTTCTGAAAATCGAAGGCCGAGGCCGCTCGCCGGAATACACCAAGCTGACAGTCAGCGTCTATCGCGACGCCGTTGACGCGATACGCGACGGATCGTTCACGGAAGAGAAAGTCGCCGCCTGGATGGAACGCCTCCGCAGCGTGTATAACCGCGACTTCTGGGACGGATATTATCTCGGCAGAAAAATGGGAGAGTGGACAAAAAAATACGGCTCGCAGGCGACAAAGACAAAACTCTTCGTCGGCACGATAACCAATTTCTTCGCGAAGATAAACGTGGCGGAAATCAGAATGGAGACTCACGACCTCAACACCGGCGACGAGATAATGATCATCGGCCCGACGACAGGTGTTTATGAAGACACTATCAAGGAAATCCGCGTTGACCTTCAGCCGGTTGAGAAAACCGTCAAAGGCGAACTGTGTTCCATTCCCGCACACGACACTGTCAGACGCGGCGATAAAGTTTACAAAATCGTTCCAGGACAAGAAGAAGACAATTAAACATTTTTTTAATGCAACGTTTTAATTTACATACACATAGCACATATTCCGACGGAAAATGCCCGATGGAGGAAACCGTTGATGAAGCAATAAGACAAGGCCTTCACACACTCGGATTCTCCGACCATTCCATGGTCCCATTTGAAAGCAAAGTGTCAATACAAAATGACAAAGTTGATGAATATGTCAATCACCTCAAGGATTTGAAAACACGTTATTCCGACAAAATCACGATTCTGTCATCGATGGAAATGGAGTTCATCCCCGACATCGTGACAGATTTCCAGAAGACGAAACGTGACCTTGGCCTCGACTATCTCATTGGTTCCGTGCACCTTGTAGGAACCGACCCTGAACATCTCTGGTTCATCGACGGAAAAAACATCGAGCCTTATGACGAAGGTCTTCAGAATTATTTCGGAGGCGACATCCGCAAAGGCGTCCGCGCATACTTCGACCAGGAAAACCTGATGATTGAAACGGAGAAGTTCGACATCATCGGGCATTTTGACAAAATCAAGATGAACGCACGAGGCCGTTACTTTCAAGAAGACGAGAAATGGTACCGCGACATGGTTCTTGAAACGCTTGACTTGATAAAACAACACGATTTGATAGTGGAAATCAATACACGCGGACTCTACAAGCAGCGTTACAACGGTTTTTACCCGGCGGAATGGCTGCTTCCGCGAATGAAAGAACTGAACGTCCCCGTCGTCATTTCATCTGACGCACATAAATATTTCGAGTTGACATATTATTTTAAAGAAGCTGAAGAAGCCTTGAAATCAGTCGGTTACAAAGAGACGATGTGTTTCAGAAACGGAAAATGGGAAGCTGAAGATTTATAAAAAAATAACTTATAACAAAAAGTTTTTGTATTTTTGCAAGAAGTTTTTGTTATAAACTAAATATGGACAATAAAAACTACATATTAAGAGACATTTACCTTGAAAAAGTGAAGCCTTTAATCGGGCAGCAATTGATAAAGGTGTTCACCGGTCAAAGACGAATCGGTAAAAGTTTCGTGATGTTGCAGACCGCTGATTTCATCAGGTCAAACAACGGTAACGCCAATATAATCTACATTGACAAGGAGTTGTTCGAATTTTCTGATATAATTGACGCTCATACACTTAACTTGTATGTTGAAAAAAATTTAAACGCCAGTGCCGACAATTTTCTATTTATTGACGAGGTTCAGGAAATTGAACACTTTGAATTGTGTTTGAGAAGTCTATTAAATCAAAACAAATGTGACATTTATTGCAGCGGCAGCAATGCCAAGATTCTTTCGGGCGAGTTGGCGACACATCTCAGCGGGAGATATATAGAATTGAAAATCAACGCATTGACATTCAAAGAGTACATAAAATTCAACAATCTGAATCCCACAAAAGAATCACTGAAGGAATATCTCACTTTCGGCGGGATGCCATATCTGACTCACATTGCAAAAGACAAAGATTTGGCGTATGAGTATTTGAAAAACGTTTATTCCACAATTTTGCTCCACGATGTCGTCGCACGACAGTCGATAAGAAACATCCCTTTTCTTGAAAGTTTAGTGGCATTTCTTGCAGACAATGTCGGAAATTTGTTTTCAGCGAAAAACATCAGTGACTATCTGAAATCGCAAAACATCAAAATTGCGGTGACAACTGTGCAGGATTACCTTTCCGCATTATGTAATGCTTTTATTATCCACAAAGTACAACGAATTGATATTCAAGGTTTTAAGATTTTTGAAATAAACGATAAATATTATTTTGAAGATTGGGGGATAAGAAATGCGTTGCGTGGCTACACTTTCGTCAATGATATTAATAAATTGATGGAAAACATTGTTTATCAAGATCTTATATCACGTGGATATGAAGTTTACGTTGGTCAGGTTGGCAATAAGGAGATTGATTTCACAGCGACAAAAAGCGGTGAGAGAATATATGTTCAAGTGGCATATCTGCTCAGCGACGAGTCGGTCGTTGAACGCGAATTTGGCAATCTGATGGCGATAAAAGACAATTTTCCGAAATATGTTGTTTCAATGGACGATTTTTCTGTTGGCGGCAGCCGCTACAAAGGAATTATCCATCAAAATTTGCTTGAATTTTTACTAAATCAAAGATAAATGAATGCATTAATTCTAACATTAGCGGTTTTACCGGTCATCGCGCTGATGATTTATGTCTATAAAAGCGACAAATACGAAAAAGAACCTATCGGAATGCTGATTAAAGCGTTCCTCCTTGGCATACTGTCAATTCCATTGGCGTTATGTTGTGATGAAATCTTCGCGGAGATGTTACCGGGCAAAACCATATTCTTCGAAGCATTTTTCCAAGCCGGAATCCCTGAAGAACTGGCGAAATGGGGGCTTTTCATGCTGATAATCTGGAAAAACAAGAACTTCAACGAGTTTTTCGACGGCATCGTCTATGCCTGTTTCATCGGACTTGGATTCGCTTGCATCGAGAACATCATGTATGTATTTGACAATGAAACATTTAGCTCGGCAATTCATACCGGCGTGATGAGAGCCTTGCTTTCAGTTCCGGGACATTTCCTCTTTGCCGTAATAATGGGCTATTATTTCGGCTTGGCTAAATTCAAACAAAAAGGAAAATGCAAATTCTTGACACTCAGTATTTTACTCCCGATTTTGGCACATGGACTGTTTGATTACATGCTAATGCTTTCATCAGCTTTCGCAGAACAAAATATTGAATGGTTAGGCTTGCTGCTCTACGTCTTGTTCATTTATCTTGACATAAAATTGTGGAAAATATGCCTGAAACACATCAGGAAAATGCAGGAGGAGAGCCGTATTGAACACAACAACGACATTTTCAGAAAAATTTTCGGATGATTTTTTTAATAAATTTTGATAAAAATAAATTAAAATTATAACAAAATGAAAAAAGCATTTTTAACTATCGCATTGATTATCGGCGCATTATGCACAAGAGCCGATGAAGGCATGTGGCTTCCTTACAGCCTCAGCAACCAAAGTTTGCAGGAGATGCAGCGATTGGGCTGCCAGCTCACAGCCGAACAGATTTTCAACCTCAACCAGCCGAGCGTTAAAGACGCCATCGTTCAGTTTGGCGGCGGCTGCACCGGCGAACTCATTTCTCCTGAAGGCCTTCTGCTCACGAACCATCACTGCGGACTCAGCTACGTCCAGAAACACGCCACCGTCGAACACGACTATCTCACCGACGGATTCTGGGCGAAAAGCAAAGAAGAGGAACTTCCCAACGCCGGCCTTACGGTGTCGTTCCTCGCTTTCGTTGAAGATGTGACGACAGCCGTCCTCGAAGGCGTGACCGATGAAGCGACACGCCACGATGTCATAAACAAAAACATTGAAAAACTTTGCAAAGAACGCAAAGGCGAGCGCGATGTGGAAGTGGAAATAGTCGCATTCTATTCTGGAAATCAATACATTATGTTTGAATACGATGTTTACCGCGATGTACGGCTCGTTTGCTGCCCGCCTTGGGGCATCGGCAAATACGGCGCCGACACCGACAACTGGACATGGCCCCGTCACAAAGGCGACTTCAACATTTTCCGCGTTTACACCGACAAGGACGGCAAACCGGCAAAATACAGCCCCGACAACATCCCGATGAAGTCAAAATGGTTCTTACCTATTAATATAAAAGGTGTAAAACCTGGCGACTACGCAATGATTATGGGTTATCCTGGTTCAACTGACAGATATTCAACATCTTACACAGTAAAAAACATCATCGAGTCGGAAGGCCCGGCCACAATTGACTGCCGCACCACGAAACTCAACGAATACCGCAAGCACATGGACGCCGACCAAGAGGTGTTCATCAAGTATGCCTCAAAGCAGGCAAGCGTGTCGAATTACTGGAAATATTACATCGGTCAGGTGAAGCAGCTGAAACGCAACCATGTGTATGAGAGACGTTTAGCCCAGGAAAAGGCTTTCAACGAATGGGTCGCCGCCGATGAAGCACGCAAGGTTGAATATGGCGAAATATGGGACGGCATCCAGCGCAAATGGGAGATCATGGATGACATCGAAAAGGCTTTCACTTATCTCTACGAAGCCGGCTGGAACGGCGGTGAGGCCGTCGCATTCTCACGCAGATTTATGAGAATCAACAAGTTGATAAACGAAAAAGGCTCAAAGGAAGACATCGCCAATATGGCAGAAGGACTCAAAGACCGCACTGAAGCTTTCTTTAAAGACTACGACATGCCTCTCGACCAAGACGTTACGGCGGCATTGCTCAACCTTTTCTATAAAGACATCAAAAAATACGTCCCCGCCATGATTGAAGAACTCGGCGCGAAAAACGGCGGCGATTTCACAGCATGGACGGAGTCAGCTTTTGCAAAATCTGTCTTTACCGACAAGGCACGCCTTGACAAATGGCTCGCAAATCCGAAGAGACTCGACAAAGACCCGATTTACATGTTGGCGATGAGCTTCGTGAATGAATACAATGACGTTGTCGTCCCGCTTTATATGGAGGCAGCTCTCGCAGGAAACGCCGGTGAACGCCAGTACATGAAGGGCTTGATGGAGATGCAGACTGAACGCAACTTCTACCCGGATGCGAACTTCACGATGCGTCTGACATACGGCACCGTCGAGCCATACAAAGGCGCCGACGCCGTCAACTACAACTATTACACAACCATGGACGGCGTGATGGCGAAATACATTCCGGGCAACTGGGAGTTCGACATTCCACAGGATGTCCGTGACCTTTACGAAGCCCGCGACTACGGCCGTTACGCCGATGAAAACGGCGACCTCGTCGTCAACTTCATCACAACCAACGACATAACCGGCGGCAACTCCGGCAGCCCTGTCATCAACGGCAAAGGCGAACTCATCGGCTTGGCCTTCGACGGCAACTGGGAGGCGATGAGCGGCGACATCATGTTTGAGCAGAAAGTGCAGCGCACAATCTGCATGGACGCACGCTATCTCCTCTGGTGCCTCGAAAAAGTCGGCAAAGTCCAGAATATCATTGACGAACTCGTGATTGTTGAATAATATTTAAACGAGGAATCATACTCGTTATGAAAATCAGTGATATTCTAAAAAGTAAAAAGACGTTTTCGTTCGAGGTCTTCCCTCCGAACCCGCAAACCGTTGACATCAACAACATCTACGGAACAATCGATGCACTTCAGCAGTATCATCCTGATTTCGTGAGTGTTACGTTTAAATCAACTGGCGATTTCGCACAGAACACCATCAATTTGGCGAGTTACATAAAGAAAAACACCGCCGCCGAACCGTTGGTGCATCTCACTTGCGGAGCCTTGGACGAAAACGATGTTGATAACATCGCTCAAGTTCTTAATAATGAAGGACTTGAAAACATCCTCGCTCTTCGTGGCGACCGTCCCGCTGATTTCAACGGCGACTATCTGAAACACTTTCAGCACGCCTCCGAACTGATGGGGCATCTGAAATCGAAATACAATTTCTGCCTCGGCGGAGCGTGTTATCCGGAAGGTCACATCGAGTGTTCGAGCCTTTACGAAGACCTTGAAAACATGAAAATCAAACAGGACATGGGAGCGGAATTCTTTGTAACTCAATTGTTTTATGATAATAATTATTATTATCGTCTTATGAGAGCCGCAAAGAAAATCGGTATCACGGTGCCGATAATCCCAGGCATCATGCCGCTCACCTCGACCAAGATGTTCAACAAAATCATGAACATGGCCGGCGCGAGTATCCCGTTTGAGATGCGAATGCTTTTCGACAAGTTCCAGAACGACAAGCTCGCGATGTACGAAATCGGCATTGCATACAGCGTGAACCAGATTCTCGAACTTCTTGCCAACGACGCCGATGGCATCCACATCTATACGATGAACAACGCCAAGGTCGCGGGCGACATTTACGAGCGAATTAAAAACGTGATTGAAAAGGAGTTAAGATAACAAAATGCCTGTAAGGCATTACATTAATAACCGAGTACATGGAGGCAAAGCCGACATGTGCCCGGCAAGGAAGATGAAAAAAGAAATCTTGAAATATCTCGGCCACAAAGATGCAAATTCAGTCGATGAACACACCAATTCATTGATTGACAAGGCTTTACTTGAAGTTGAACAGCAATCGAAATTCAAATACATTTACGAAAAATTCGATGAGCCGCTGCCTTTCATGAAAGATATTTCAGGTTATCAGAGTTATCTTGAAGACTCGCCGTTTTTGCTTTGCGCAACGACACTCGGCGTTCAGATTGACAGATACATCCAACGTTTGCAGCTGAAAGACATGGCTTACGCCACGGTTTTCGATGCGTCGGCTTCTGTTTTTTTGGAAACAAAAGCCGATGAATTTGAAAGAAATTTAGAATTTGGAAATCTCGGTTTCCGTTTCTGCCCAGGATATTCTGGGACTTCATTCATTGACAATCAAAAGATTGCGAGAATTTTAAATGCAGAAAAAATTGGAATCACCTTTCTTGAATCGGGATTGATGGTGCCATTGAAATCAATGGTTGGAATTATTAAAATTGGAGAAAACGTGAAAAAATCCTGCGGCGGCTGTGCCGCAAAAAGCGACTGCGGTTTCAGGAAAAACGGAACATATTGCTATGGAAATGCTTGAAAAATTAGGAAAACAAATAATGATTTTCGACGGCGGCTTCGGCTCCGAACTCGAAAAACGCGGCATCATGACGAGATGCCCGGAGATGCTCAACATCACAAATCCGGACGACATCGCCGATATTCACAGAAATTATATCGAAGCCGGATGCGACTTCATCACGACAAACACCTTCGGCGCGAACCGCTGCAAGATGCCGGATGCAGACCTCAAGTCGGTGATAGAGAAAGCAATAGAAAACGCAAAACGTTACCGCACGACACAATATGTGATGATGGACATCGGGCCGCTCGGCAAGATGCTGGCTCCGATCGGGGAACTTCCATTCGATGACGCTTACGAGGCGTTCAAGGAGATGGTCGTGGCGGCCCGCGACCACGTTGACGGCTTCATCCTCGAGACGTTTCCCGATCTGTATGAACTGAAATGCGCACTGCTCGCGGTCAAGGAAAACTCCGACAAACCGGTTTTCACCACGATGACGTTCGACAACACCGGCCACACTTTGACAGGAACATCGCCACGTATCATGGCGGAACTCATGTCAAACATGGGAGCCGATGCCATCGGCGTGAACTGCTCATTAGGTCCTAAAGAATTAAAATCGATTGTAAATGAATTTGTTAAGTATTGTGACAAGCCGATAATAGTACAACCAAACCGAGGCATCCCGACGGTGCGTTGCGGGAAAGCGATGTATCAGCTTTCAGCCGAAGCGTTCGCCGAAGTGATGAACGAGTTTTATGAGCAGGGCGTCGCTGTCTTGGGCGGCTGCTGCGGCACAAACCCGGAATTCATCAAGGCGATTGCCGTGAACAAAGACAAACCAGTTGTGAAACGCGAAGTCATCAAAGAAACGATGATCTGCTCTGCAACTCAATCAGTTACGTTCGACAAAATCCGCATCTGCGGAGAGCGCATCAACCCGACGGGAAAGAAAAAACTCAAGGAAGCCATCATCAACGGCGATTTCGATTATATCTTGAAAGAAGCCATAAAGCAAGAGGAAGCTCACGCCGACCTGCTTGATGTGAATCTCGGTGTCCCGAAGACCGACGATGTCGCAAATATGAAACGCGTCGTTATGAAACTCAATGAGATAACGAACCTTCCGCTTCAGATTGACTCGTCGAACGTGAAAGCCATCGAAGCCGGTTGCCGTTATTACAACGGAGTGTGCCTCATCAATTCCGTCAACGGAAACGAAATCTGCATGGATGCTGTCTTCCCGATTGCACAACGTTATGGTGCTGTTGTTCTGGGGCTTACGATGGACGACAACGGAATTCCACAGACGGCGGAAGAGCGTTTCGCCATCGCGGAGAAAATTGTAAAAAGCGCCGAAAAACATGGCATCGCGCGTCACCGAATGATGATTGACACATTGACACTCACTTGCAGCGCACAGCAACCACTCGTGAAAGAGACACTCCGTGCCCTGAAGATGGTGACTGAAAAACTCGGCGTCAAGACATCACTCGGCGTCTCAAACGTAAGCTTCGGGATGCCGAACCGCGAGGTCATCAACAGCACTTTCCTGACGATGGCACTCGAAAACGGTCTCACCATGCCGATTATCAACCCGTGTAACGCAATGATGACCAATGCGATACTCGCTTTCAACGCATTGAGAGGCAACGCCGCCGACTTGGATAATTTCGTCAACAACGTAATTTCCGTTGAAACCTCAACACCTCATATTCCTCAAACTCCTGACAACCTAATCGCCTCAAACTCCTCTTCCCCTCTTCACGATGCGGTGCGCCGCGGTCTTCGTGAGCAAAGTGTCGAGATAACAAAACAACTGCTTGAAAACCATTCGCCGATGAACATCATCAACGAAATTCTGATTCCCACGTTGAATGAAGTCGGAGCTGATTTTGAAAAGCAAATCATATTTTTGCCGCAGTTGATTTCAGCGTCGGAGGCGTGCAAAGAGGCATTCGGTGTCATCAAAGAAAAATTCCAACAGACTGACAATCAGAAAGGTACGGTCGTATTGGCGACAGTGAAAGGCGATGTCCACGACATCGGAAAGAACATTGTGAAGGTCATTTTCGAGTCGTATGGTTACAAGGTCATCGACCTCGGAAAAGACACGCCAAAGGAAACGGTTCTTGAGGCTGTCAGAAAACACAATCCCGACATCGTCGGGTTGAGCGCTTTGATGACAACGACGGTGCTTTCGATGGAGGAAACCATTCATTATCTGAAAGATAACAATGTCAAAACCCCGATTTTCGTCGGCGGAGCGGTGCTGAACCAAAACCTCGCCGATGAAATCAAGGCCGACGGTTACACCAAAGACGCACTTGAATTTGTCGAAGCCATTGGAAAATTATTGCAAAACAGACAATAATTATTGTAATATATTCAATTTTCCATTTTATTTTTGAAAAGCCACCACATTTTCAAAAATATGTGTACTTTTGCAAAATTAAAATTTTTAGGCAATGGCAACAATAACATTAACTTACGATGGCAGAAGCAGTGTGGCACGCAAGGCGATTGACAATTTGATGTCACTTGGAGTTTTCTCAATGGAGATCAAGAACGGCGGCTGCTCACAAAAAAAGAAAAAAGACGAGGAAGAGTCGCCATACGACCCGGAATTTGTGAAGATGATTAAAGAATCGGAAGCGCAGATTGAAAGAGGTGAGGTTTATTCTTTCGATGAAATAAAAAAAATTATTGGTGTCCGCTAAAACTTCGTGCCTTGCGTGCGCGTGTATGCATGCACATGAAAATCTCGAAAAACAAAAATTTGGGCTGGCTCTTGCTTGAGGAGTCAGCCCTTTTTGGTAATTTTGTAGCTGCGAAACAAACACGATTACCAAATAATGAGCAAAGGTACACATTTTCTCGGACAGCCGATACTAAATCAGCTACTAAATTACTTCAACAAGCAAAAAATTCTTCAAATCAGCCGCGAGATGGGTGGAGAGAGGTATGTAAAGACGTTCAACGCATGGTGTCACCTCACTGTGATGCTGTATGCGGTCATCATGCGTTTTGATTCCCTGCGCGAAATCACCTCAGCCACAATGATGGAGTGGCGTAAATTGGCTCATCTGGGCATAAAGGACCTTCCCAGGCGCAGTACACTCTCAGATGCCAATGCCAGACGCTCGCATGAGATTTTCGAAAGAATTTATCAGGGACTGTATCTGGCATACAGGGACAAACTTTCGTCGTACAGCCCATCCGGCAAGGTTCCAAAGTGGATGAAAAAGCTCCAGATTATCGATTCCACGACCATCAGCCTCTTCTCCAACCTCGTATTCAAGGGTGTGGGACGCAATCCCAAGACAGGGAAAAAGAAAGGCGGCATGAAGGTGCATACGTGCATCCATGGCAACGAGGGCGTGCCATGTGACGTGGAATTCACTTCTGCGGCCACACACGACCATTTCATGCTTTGCCCAGGAAAACTGAACAAGGGCGACATCCTTGCCATTGACAGGGCTTACATTGACTATGCCAAATTCGAGGAAATGACGCAGCGTGGCGTGATCTATGTGACCAAGATGAAGCATAACCTGACGTATGGGGTCACGAAGAGCACCTGTTACATGAACGCAGAGGGTCTGATGCAGTGGAAGGAGGAATTTGTCACATTCCGCAAGGAGGTAAAGACCAAGAACGAGGAAACAGGCGAGGTGGAGAAGAAAACGATAGAGCACCATGCCCGTATCGTCACCTACATCGATGAAAAGAAGAAAGGCAATGCAAAAATCATACGGCTGCTTACAAACGACCTTGAGACCGAATACGAAGAAATCGTGGCCATTTACAAGGCAAGATGGGCCATAGAGTCGCTCTTCAAGCAGATAAAGCAGAATTTCCCCCTCAGATACTTCTACGGGGAGAGTGCCAATGCCATCAAGATACAGGTGTGGGTGACGCTCATCGCGAACCTGCTCATCACACTGCTGCAAAAGGGTGTCAGCCGCTCATGGAGCTTCTCGGGGCTTGCCACCATCGTCAGGATTATGCTGATGTACTATATCAACGTACAGGGATTCCTTGAACATCCCGAAAAAGACTGGGAGGAAGCATTGGCTGCCATGATGGAGAGTCCATCCGATGCCGACAACACAGAAAATTAGCCCTCACACATACGCGCGTGAGGGCTTGGATAACAATTCCTTGTTTGAATTCATTGAACAACAATTGGTTCAAATCGACTTTTTATGTTTAGCGGACAACAATAA
>JAKSMX010000016.1 GCA_024400305.1 Bacteroidales bacterium
CGCGAGCGCCCAGCATGTGGGCTACGGCACTGCGAAGGGCACTGTTAAGGACGGCATTGTGACAGGCATCAACGTGACGCTTGTCAGCAAGGTTGCCCTTGCCCGCTTCAGCTTCAAGAAGGACGACGCCCCTTACACAGGCGAACTCACATTGAGCGGCACTCACATCTACAAGAGCATGACGGTGGATTTCAGCAGCAGCACAGGCTTCAGCTTCAGCGGCACGGAAGGCGACATCGACCTTGGTTCTGGCAATGCGGAGCGTTACGTTATGCTTGTTCCTACCGGCACTGGTGATGTTGCGTTGAGCTTCGCCAGCGGCGGCAAGACAGGCGTGGCGACTATAGAAGGCGGCATACACGAAAACAAGTTCTACGGCATGAGCGAGGCGATAGCTGTGACGCTGGAGGCGGCTGCTCCAGCCGGAAGGTTCACTGTCGATGCCAGCGGCACCACGGTGGAGTTCTCGCCGGGCAACCTGCAGTACCTTGGCAAGTTGGCCAGCACGGGGACGTGGCGTTTTGCCGAACACCAGTGGGACTACATGGGCGCGGGTCCTTCTGCAACGTCAAACAAGGGCAACGTTGACCTCAGCTCACTCGGTTACTCGGATGAAATGTACAACACGGGTTCCGGCAACGCCGGCGGCAGCGAGACCGTGGATGACAAGGCGGCTGCTCGCGACCTGTTCGGCTGGGGCTGCACGGGATCCCAGGACGCGCGTAACGGCGCCCACATCTTCCAGACGAACTACCAGCCGTACTCGACATCGACATCGACTGTCCATATCACCTACAACAAATACGGTTACGGTCCTGACTACCACGATAACGAGTACGGCCTGTCTGTTGAACACGGGTCGGACTGGGGCTGTGTCACGGGTCTTCCATCGGCCGGTGAGGGCAAGAGTTGGCGCACGCTGAGCTGGGCCGAGTGGGAGTACTTGTTTAAAACGAGGACGGTCAACGGCGGCACATGTGAGGGCAAGAGCTACCGGCGTGCGACGATAAACAGCGATGCGTCGGACGGGAGCAAGGTTTACGGCATGCTGCTGTACCCTGACGGCTACACGGCACAGACGGGGGCGAAGTCCTACACGAAGGCGGAGTGGTCCGCGATGGAGTCTGACGGCGTTGTCTTCCTTCCGGAAGCCGGCCGCCGCGATGGGACGAGTCTCAGCGATGTCGGTTCTAACGGCTACTATTGGTCGAGTTCGTGCAGCGGCAGCGGCAGCGCGTACTACGTGGACTTCTATTTGTACGGTGTCTTTCCTCATAGCACCACCGATCGGTACCGCGGGGTCTCCGTCCGTCTGGTCCGGTAGCTGTTCTTTGCAGAATTTATCTTTCCCCCGAGAGAGGACAAGATATTTAACAAAAAAAGGAAGCCTCACGAAGAAGTGGGGTTTCCCTTTTAGTTTTTAGTCTTTAGTTTTTAGTCTTTAGTTTTTAGTTTTGAGAGTGGAGTTGGTTGTCGCATGCTGCCGGGCACATGTCGGCTTCGCCTCCATGTACCCGGTTATCAAGGTGGTGCCTTACAGGCACCGCCGGGCTTGCGGGCTGCCCGCAGGGCAGTACCTCAATAACCGGGCACGCGGCACGCGTGCCCGGCATCTGCCCCGCAGATCAAAAAAACTCTCTCCTCTTTTAACTTTTAACTCTCCACTTTTAGCACTTTAAAAACTTTTTTACTATCTTTGCAGCCGAAAAAAATAATATCGTTATGAAGTACCCCATCGGAAGACAGACATTCAGCACACTCATTGAAGGCGGTTACGTCTATGTCGATAAGACCGACCTCGTTTACAACCTCGCGCAGAAAGACATCTGCTTTCTGTGCCGTCCGCGCAGATTCGGAAAATCACTGTTATTATCAACATTGGAAAGCTATTTCAAAGGCGAGAAGGAACTGTTCAAAGGCCTGAAAATAGAGGAACTGGAAAAGGAATGGAAACAATATCCGGTGTTCAGAATAGATTTTTCCAAAGGCAATTTCAAGGACTCCAGCTACATTTCCAGCACGATGAGCAATTATCTTGACAAGTGGGAGGCGGAATACGGAGTTGTTAGCAAGTACAACGAGATAGGTGTCCGCTTCAGCAATGTCATCGCCGCCGCACATGAGAAGACCGGCCGGAAAGTTGTGATTCTCGTTGACGAATACGACAAGCCGATGCTCGACGTGCTTATGGAGCCGCAGGAGCAGCTCAACCGCGATGCGCTGAAGGAGATATACAGCACTTTCAAGGAAACAGACGAACATCTTCGTTTCGTGCTTCTCACAGGCGTCACCAAGTTCTCGCAGGTGAGCGTGTTCAGCGGCTTCAACCAGCCGGAGGACATCAGCATGAAGAGCGAGTTCGATGCGCTTTGCGGCATCACGAAAGACGAACTCGTGGGTTATTTCGACAAGGAGATAGAAGTCATGGCAAAAAAATACGGCTGCACGAAAGACGAAATGTACCTGCTGCTCAAGAGACAGTACGACGGCTATCATTTCTCCGAGGGAATGTGGGACGAAGAGTCGTCGAGGGAAGAAATGCTCGACATCTTCAATCCATACAGCGTGCTGAACGCATTGAATGACAGGAAACTCGGTGAATATTGGTTCAAATCCGGCACTCCGACATACCTCATGCGTCTGCTCGACCGCGGCAAGACGAACATGCAGGAGATTCTGAACGGGGAATATGAGAGCAGCTACTTCATGGACTACAAGGCCGACATCGAAGACCCTTTGGCGATGATTTACCAGAGCGGCTATCTTACAATAAAAGGATGTGAAAGAATCGGGTGCGTGAGATTCTACACCTTGGACTACCCGAATGTCGAAGTGAAGAAGGGCTTCGTGGCGTTGTTGGCGAACGACTACTTCAAGATGAACAACGTGCAGCAGCCCCTCGCGCTGACGATAAACAAGGCGTTGATGCAGGGCCGCATAGACGACCTCCGCGATGAACTGTCGGCTTTCTTCGCCTCAATCCCGTACAATGCGAACTATCAGGAACGCGCTTGGAGCTACGAGAGCCATTATCACTATACTTTTTATCTGATATTCAGGCTTTTATCATGCTACACGATCCTGACGGAAAAGGAAAATTCAAGAGGACGCGCCGACATGATTGTTGAGACAAACGACTACGTTTACATCTTCGAATTCAAACTTGACGGCACCGCCGTAGAAGCCCTAAAACAAATCGAAGACAAAGGTTACGCCGAGCCATACGCCGCCGACAAGAGAAAACTTTTCCGCATCGGAGTGAGCTTCTCATCAGAGAAGAAAAATATCGTTGAATGGGAAGTGGTTTAGCCACGCCACGTCATTCGTGAAATTCGTGGAACATTTTCGTCTCTCGTTATTTCACCCTCGTGTAAAGGTATTTGGCGTATTCTCTCAACACCGCTTTTCTCTCTTCCGGAAGTGCTATCTCATTCAGGCGGCGCACCGCGTTTTCATAATATTCGGTCATGAGGTCGGTGACGATTCCGCGGACGTTGTACTTGGCGTAGATGTCAAGTACAGCTTTCATCTTGCTGTCGTCGCGGCCTTTGGGCATTGTGAAATATCTGTTGAGAAGAGCCTTGTCGTCGGCGGATGCGAGCTGTAACGCCTTGAGGTACAGATACGTCTTCTTGTTGTCGGCGATGTCGCCGCCTGGCATCTTGCCGAACACCTTCACGTCGCCGTAGCAGTCGAAGAGGTCGTCCTGAAGCTGGAACGCGATGCCGAGGTCGATGCCGAAGTCGTAAACCGCCTGTTTGTTTTCGTCTGACGCTCCGGCCACTATCGCGCCTATCCTCAACACGGAGCCGAGAAGCACCGCCGTCTTGAGGCGTATCATCTCGATGTATTGTTCAAGCGTGACGTCGTCGGAGGTCTCGAAATTGAGGTCGTGCTGCTGGCCTTCGCACACCTCCAAGGCCACTTTCACAAGCTCGTTCAGTATTTCTGAAGAGTGTCTGTTGCCGGTTCTCATGGCGTACTGGAACGCCTTGATGAGCATGGTGTCGCCGGAGAGCAACGCGATGTTGGAGTTCCATTTGTGATAGACGGTCTCCAATCCGCGGCGCAGCGGTGCCTCGTCCATGATGTCGTCATGGATGAGAGTGAAGTTGTGGAAGATTTCGGCCGCCACCGCCGGGGTGAGGCATTCCTCGATGTCGCCGCCGAACATCTCGCAGGCGAGGAGACACAATGTGGGGCGCATCCGCTTGCCCTTCTGGTTCATGGTGTAGGCGATGGGGGCGTAAAGCTCCGCCGGCGTCCCTGTAAAATCTTGCGACTCAATGAATTTCGTGATCGAATCCTGTATCTTTTCAACTGATGTCATGGTTATTTTCTTTTTTTGAAAAATGATAAAACTAAAGTCGGTAATACTACGATGTTTGTAATCAAGGAGATGAGTAATGTCGCCGGGACGAGGATTCCGACCACCTTGGTACCGCCGAACGACGAGAAGGCGAAGATGAGGAAGCCGCAGATGAGGATGCTGGCCGAATAGATCATGCTCGGGCCGGTCTCCTTGATGGCTTCAACCACCGATTTCTCGACATCGTTGCCGAGGGTCTTCATCTGAAGACGGTATCTCGACAGGTAGTGGATGGTGTTGTCCACGCTGATTCCCAATGCGATGCTGAACACAAGCAGCGTTGACATCTTGAGCGGGATGCCTGTCACGCCCATGATGCCGGCGGTGAACAGCAGCGGTATGATGTTAGGTATCAATGAGATGACAATCATCTTGAAGTTCTTGAACGTTATTGCCATGAGGATGGCGATGATTACGAAGGCGAGGATGAGCGAATAGGCCAAGTTCTCGATGAGGTAGTTGGTGCCTTCGAGTGTCACGACGCTGCTGCCGGTGAGGATGACGTCGTATTTCTCGCTCGGGAAGATCTGTTCGATTTTCGGGCGCAGCGATGTGATGATGCTGTCAACCTTCGGTGTGGTGATGTTGGCCATCTGCACGCTGATGCGGGTGCGCTGCATGTCCTTGTCCATGTACTGCGTGATGATGTCGGGCATCCCGCCGCCCTGCATGTCGGGGATGTATTTCATGATGAAGCCGAACTCGTTGTTGGTCGGCACCTTGTATTGGCGGCTGTCGCCGTTGTAGAACGCCTGCCGTCCGAACTTCACCACCTCCGCCACCGAGAGCGGCTCGCTGAACTCCGGATACAGCGCAAGGGTGTCCTGAAGCTGGCTTATCTTGTTGATGAAACGCGCGTTGAGGATGCCTTTCGGTTTCCTCGTATCGACGGAGATCTCAAACGGCATCACGCCGCCGACGTTCTTCTCGAAGAACATCATGTCCTGGTAAAGCTCGTCTTTCTCGGAGATGTCATCGACCACGCGTCCTGATGTCGTCATGAAAGAAGCTCCGAGGAAACAGAGCGCGATGAAGCAGCACAGGGCGGCGTAAGTCATCTTCTTGTGACTGATGACGTATCCGGCGAGCTTGTCCATGAAAGCGTGTATCTTGCTGTTTTCCAACTTGGTGATGGTCTTTCCGCTCGGCTCGCGCTGATAGCTGAAGAATGTGGGGAGCAGTATCATCGTGAGGACGTAGGTGAGCATGATGCACAGGCTCGCGAGGATGCCGAACGGGACGAGAAGCTCGTTTCTCGTGATGATGAACGAGGCGAAGCTGACGGCGGTGGTCATGTTTGTCAGGAAGTTGGCCGGGCCGATGCGCAGAATGGTGTTGTGCAACGCCTGACGTTTGTCGTGGCACAGCGCGAACTCGGTGTTGTATTTGTTCACCATGAAGATGGAGTTCTCCACGCCGATGATGATCAGCAGCGGAGGCAGCACGCCGGTGAGTATAGTGATCTCAAAGCCGAGCGACACCATGAGCCCGAACATGAAACCCACCGAGATCATTACGATGGCGAGCACGGAGACGAGCAGGCGCCATTCCTTGAAGAAGAGGAACAGGATTATGCCGGCGATGATCATCGAGAGCACGGTGAAAAGCACTATTTCGGAGACCATCTTTTCTGTGGTGACCTCCCTGATGTACGACATCCCGGAGAGGTGCATCTCCACGCCGTTGGCTTCTTCGTAGGCTTTGGTGATGGCCTGAAGCGAGTCGGTGAACGCCACGCGCATCGAGGTGTAAACGGCGGAGTCGGTCTGCGTTATCATCATGAGGTATGCGCCGGTCTCGCTGTTGAACAGAAGACCGTCGAACAGTTCGAGTCCGAGGATCTCCTCCTTGATGCGGTCAACCTCCTCCTGCGTCTCCGGACGCGTCGGCACCACTTCCTTGAAGTCGAACTTCTTGATGCTGTCGTCTTTCACGAGGTTGAAGATCCTCGTCACCGAGAGGCATTCGACGACACCGTCGAGGCTTCTGATGTGCTCGTTGAAGTCGTAATATTTTTGGAAATGCTCGAGTTCGAAGAGGTCGGGGTCGTACATCCCGATGAAATCGACCATGCCGTCCTGACCGTATTGGTCGAGGAATTGCTGATACACAATCATTGTCGGGTCGTCGTCGGGCAGTGTGTTCGCCATGACGTAGGCCATTTTCGCGTGCGAGGCCTTGAAACCCATGAACGCTAATAAAATGATGATTATTGCAAGGTTGAGAACTCTGTGGTTCAGGATGTAATTGGCTGTTTTATTCCACATGGACGTTTGAGTTGAGATTAAAAAATATCCGAATGCCTGCCGGTGTTCAACATGAGAAGGATAAGCTCCTCGTCGTTCTGCTCCCACACGAGAAGCCAGTCCGGCTGGATGTGGCACTCCCATGTTCGGCCGCCGGGATAGTTCGTCAGCTTGTGGGGCTTGTATTCTGGAGGAAGACAGCCATTTTCAGATAGTTCCCGGATGGCATCTTTGAGTTTCTGCATTGGATAGTTGCGTTTCTGGCACAACTTCATGGATCTCTCAAAACGGTTGGTTGTCAGAACTCTGTATCTCATTTTTCAAGTATTGTATCAAACATTTCGTCAACGCTGTTCCATTCACTCACTCTTCCGGCTTCGACGTCTTCAAGAGCCAGTTCGATGCCTGTTTTCTTCCGGGTGGTGTTTTTCCTGACCTTCACCCCGTCGAGGTTTGACAATATTTTCTTAAGGCTTGCGAGGATGCTTTTGTCCTCGACTTCAATTATCAGTTCTGTCATGTCATCTTAGATTTAAAGTTGCAAAAATACACATTTTTTCATGAAAATGACATCGTTTTTCATGAAAAAATGTGTATTGATGGGAAACCATTTCTGATTTTATACGAACAACTGCTTGCTGTATGTCTTTCGGTACACCGTGTATGCCATGATGAAATACACGCCTGTCTGTATCCAAAGCCCGATTATCTCCGGCATGACATCGGCCAGATGTGCGCCCATCTCGCTGATGCGCACATATCCGTTGATGCCAAGCGTTGACGGCATGATCCATGAGAACACCTTCCAGAAATGCGGGATGTTGCTTCCCGGCCATGAGATGCCGCTCAGGAAGGTGAGCGGGATTGACATGAAGACGAACGTTATGATGAACGCCTCGCGGTCGTGTGACATCCCTGCTATCGTGATGCAGAAGAACACGCACGACAGCACGTAAGGGAACATGAACGCCAGCATTGTGCGCCAGTCCCAGATGTGGATGAGATGGAACATCTGAGGCACTATGCACACCATATAGGCTGCGATAATGATGTAGATGGCAAAATAGACACATGCCTTTCCTATCAGGATTTCATGTGGTTTCTTCCCGATAAGGTGAGGCTCGGCGATGCCCTTGCGTATCTTCTCGCGTTCCTCACCGGCGATCATGCCGACACCGAACAGCATTGTCTGCTGTATGATGAGCATCAGGATGGCGGGGATCATGTAAGTAGCGAAGCCGCTCTGTGTGTTGAACATCGGGACGTACTCATATTCAATGGGGTACTGCGCCGCTGAGATCTGCTCGTCTGTCGCGCCGGGCATTCTGCTCGCCTTTATCGTTTTGTTCATTTGCAGTGACACGTCGGTGCATCCGCTCAAGATGGCTTTGTAGTAAAGAAGCCCGCTCATGTCGCAATACAGTTCGACGGTGGTCTGCTGCAGGCTCATCAGGTCGCGGTCAAATTCCTTCGGGATGTAAATCAGACCGTAGGCCTCTTTCCTGTTGATGTGTTCCAACGCTTCCTGCATGTCGGCGCAATGTGCCACGATGCGTATGTCAGGTGTCCCGTCGGCCATGCGCAGGAACTCCCTGCTGTTGTACGAGTTGCAGCAGTCAACGGCGACGGCCGGAACATCGAAAGCCTTCTCGTTCCCGTAGAGGTAAGCGTACAGAAGAGGGTAGAGCAGCGGGACTATGATAAAGAAAACGAGTGCGCCTTCGTCTAACAGTGCGTTTTTGATATCATAGAACCAAACATCGATAATATTTCTTAACCACTTCATATCTGTTGTATTAATGTGTATAGCGATATTCTAACAAGAATGTTTTCAGTCTTCTCAAGACGAGTAGCGGAAGTATCAGGAATCCCACTTGCATTGCGAGGCTTTGCCATGAGTAAACGAGCGGTCGTCCGTTGAGCGCCTGGTCAACATAAATAAGGAAATAGTGACGCAGCGGGAAGAAGTACGACAGTGCCTTGAGCGGGTCGGGGAACGCCATCTGCGGGAATGAGAACCCGGAAATAGGGAACGATAGCACGCCCCACAGCGTCGCGAGGCTGAGGCCCCAGCGCAGTGACGGCACTAACCCGCACAAGAACACGGCGAATGCCATCGCCGCGGCCATGAGCAGGAACATGTTGAGCACCATCGGCCAGATGCCGCTGTTGAGCGGGAAATGCCAGTACCCGTAGAGCCACATCAGACAGAGTATTCCCATCACCGTCCAGATGGCGGCGTGCGGCAGGAGTTTCCCGGTCAGTGCCACAACGATGTCGTTGTCGGCCATGCCCAGCCATTTGCTTGCCGTTGACTCTTTCAGTTCGACATATATTGCATATATCGTCACCTGCATGATGAGAAGCATGATGAGACCCGGAAGCAGTGTGTTGCACAGATACACCGAATAGTTCAGGCGCGGGTTGGCGATTGCGTGCATCTCGCATTTTATCGGCTGTATTACCGCCATCGCCTGGTCTTCCGTGTAGCCTTTGGCGTAAAGTGTCGAGCGCATTATGCTGCCTGACGCCAATTCTGACATCATCCTCATGTCGCGATAGACGAGTGATGCCGGAATCATGTACGACGCGGCGGAATAGAACGACACTTTGGGCTGTTTGCTTGCCAGAGCCTGTTCTGTCGTGCCTTCTGGGATGTAGAAGAAGCCGTAGATCTCGCCTTTCTGCATGGCGTTTCTTGCTTCAGCGACGTCGCTGTAATATTTCACCAGTTCGGTCTGCTGGAAGGCATCGAGGTTACGCATCAGTTCACGTGTTATCGAGGTGTTGTCTTCGTCAACGACACCGGCTGGCAGGTCACACGGCAATCCTTCGCGCATCAGCGTGGTGAAGAGCACGAACCCGAATATCGGGGCCAGCACCATGCAGAAGAGGTATATCGGCCTCGAGAGCAGACGTTTCTGCTCTCGGCGGGCGATAGCTAAGATTTGCTTTATCTGATGCATTTTTTACTGCTTGTTAATTCTGAACAACACTGTCATGCCTGGTCTTAAGCCTTCGACATCCTCTGTCGGCCTCGCGCGGACTTCAAAAGTCTTGAGGTCGTACTGGCCTGTCTGTTTCGTCGCTTTCCATGCAGCGTAGTCGCCGCGGTCTTTCATGTTGTAAACGCACATCGTCGTCGTCTTGCCGAGGGCGGGGATCTCCGCTGTGAACGTCTGGCCAATCGGCATCTTGGTAAGGTAGTCCTCGCGGACGTTGAACGTGGCCCACATGTCGTCCATCATGGCGACGTTCATGATAGGGGCGCCTGTGCCGACGAGTTCGCCGATGTGAGGGAAGATCTCCATGACTTCGCCGTCGGCGTATGCTATGAGGTATGTCTCGTTGATGTATGAGTTGACTTCCGCCACGGCGCCTTTGGCCTGTTCGTACTTGGCGGCTGCCATCTCCTTGTCTTCCTTCTGTGCGCCGTTGACGGCGAGGTCGTACTGCGACTTGGCTGCGCGTTCCGTAGCCTTGGCCGCATCGTACTGTGCCTTGGTCTCGTCGTATTTCTGCTCGCTCACCACACCTTCTTTATAAAGGTTGCTCACGCGTTTGAACGACTTCTCCATGATCTCGCTGCCGACCTTGGCTTTCTGCCAGAGCTCGTATGCGCCCTGTATCTGTTCGGCGCGCGCGCCGGCCTCCGCCTTGTCGCTCATGGCGCGTGCCTGCGTCTTGACGGCTTCCGCCTGCAATTTCTTCGCGTCAACTTCCGGAGCCTCGATGATGGCGAGGGTGTCGCCCGCTTTCACGTGCTGCCCCTCTTGGACACGGAACTCCATGATTCTTCCAGGAATCTTGCTCGAAATGCGGTATTCCGTCGCCTCGGCCTGACCTTGCAATATCTCGTCAGTCTTGCCGTATGTTACTATTCCGATTACGCATATCACTGCGATGACAATCGCCAAAACACCTAATGCGATGAAGGTGTTGATTCTTTGTGTTTTCTCTGATACCATGATTTTACGTTTTTTTACGGTATGGAACCGCTGTGCGATCCCTTGATTTTTAATTTCTTATTTCAATTTTTTGTTTCAATTTAAAAATTAGTTTTCCTGATTCAAACTTCCGACGGCTTTCTTCAGATATGTATTTGACATGATGACATCGATTTTCGCATCGATGAGGTCGGAATGAGCCTGAAGCCATGCTGTCTGGGCGGCGGTGAGCGTCGATGACGGCACGATGCCTTCGTTGAAACCGAGTGTCGCCATCCTGAGGTTTTCTTCCGCGTCAGACATCTTATCCGTCGTCATGGTCAGACGCGACTCCGCCTCTTTTATCTTGTTCTCGTACTGGCTGACCTGAAGCATGATGAGTTCTTTGGTGTCGTCGAGTTTCATGCGCTGTATCGCGGCCTCTGACTTCGCCTTGCGGATTTTGTTGGCTCCCTCGCCGAAATGGTAAATCGGGATCTTGGCGACAACGCCGACGTTGAACATGCCGTTGAACTGCTTCTCGAAACCGTTGAACAACGACGGGTTCATCACGACGTAGTTGCCTACAAACGCGACTGTCGGGAGGAACTCCGAGCGTGCGATGTCCACCTTCTTGTCGTAGATCTGCGTCGCGATGTCAAGGCTCCTGAGCTCCGGACGGTTCTCCATGATGAACTCTTCGTTGTATTCCTGCTGGTAGGTCGGGATTTCCACGTTTTCAAGGTTCTCGTCGGCAAGTGTGATCTCGCTGTCGAGCGGCAGCCCGATGCGCTGGCAGAGGAGCATCTTGGACAACGTGAGTCCGTTCTGCACCTTCAGTAGTGTCATCTCGCCTTCGTTGAGCTTCACCTTTATTGAAAGCCTGTCGGCGTTGGTGGCCATGCCTTCGTCGACGAGCTTGTCAACGTTGCTTGTCATGGTGCGGAGAAGCTCGACGTAGCTTTCCGTCAGTTTGAGCTTGCTGGCCAGCGAGACGATCTGCCAGTAGGCCTGGTCGGTGGTGATGATGGTCTCCTGCTGCTCGGTCGAGAGTTTGGAGAGAGCCAGCTCCTGCGCGAAATCGGCGATCTTGTTGTAGGCGCGGATTTTGCCGCCGACGTAAATCGGCTCTTCAACTGTGATGATTCCAGCTGCGATGTTGCGCGTGTCTGGTGTCAGTGTGTTGACGATCTCTTCGCCGACGGCGTTGATTGACTGGAACACGCCTGCGTTAGGCAAGTCTTGGATGAAATTCCTGAACCAGTCGCTTTGGAGAATGAGCTGCTGTATCTCCGGCGTGTTCTGGAAAATGTCGGTAATCGTCTGGGTGATGTTGTTGCCCAATCCTTGGGCTGCATGTGTGCCGGCGTTGCCGATGCCGTTCAGCTTGTCGTCGGAGAGGAGCTGAATCTTCCTGTTATTGTACATGTAGGTGCCGGTCGCCGAAATCTTCGGGAAATAATTTGCTCGCGCTACTTTCCTGTCGTATTCGGCCATCTTCACGCTCTCCTGTGAAATCTGTACGTTCTTGTTGCCCTCAAGTGCCATGTTACGGCAATCTTGTAGCGTAAGGACGGTTTGTGCCTCAACGGAATAACCTGTTGCAATAACCAAAAGAGTCAATGCGATTTTCCTGTAAAATTTTCTCATATTGTTATAATGTTAAACATTCGTGATAAAAAATGATTGTTAATGATGGTGTTCCCCTGTTTTTCCCGGGAAAATAAAACGCTGCAAAATTATGAAATTTTTTGAAACGAAATCAATTTAATTAAAAAAAATGTTTTTTGATAGCGAAAATGAAAAAGCACTATTTTTGCAAAAATTTTGGAAATAATGTCGATAAAAAAGCATATCCCGAATACAATTACTTGCTGCAATCTGATAAGTGGCTGCATTTCAATATATTTGACTTTTAACGGATTTCATTTCGCGGCGGCGTTGATGTTGTTCGCCGCAGCCATATTCGATTTCTTCGATGGTTTCGCAGCCCGTACGCTTGACGCGAAATCGCCGATAGGAGGCGAGCTTGACTCGCTGGCTGATGTCGTCTCGTCGGGTGTCGCGCCGTCGTTCATCCTGGCTCATTACATGAAAGGCATGGGCGTGGAATGGTTTGTCGGCGGCGTCAATGTGTTCGTTTTCACGGCGTTTGTCCTCGCAGCCTTCGCCGCGGTGCGTCTCGCGAAATTCAACATCGACACGCGTCAGACGAGTTCTTTCCTCGGGCTTCCGGTTCCGGCCACGGGTCTGTTCGTCGCGTCACTTTCGATAATGATGATGCGCATCGACGAAAACGGGCTGCTGATGAGAATCGTCAACAACCCATATTTCTTTATCGCCATCATATTGGTTTTCAGCTGGCTGATGGTCAGCGAGGTGCCGTTCTTCTCCTTCAAGATGAAGAATCTGAAGTTTGGCGACAACAAACTCCGTTACATCCTCGTGGTGTTCGCCGTAGTGATGTTCGCCGTTTTCAGGTGGGTCGCGTTGCCGTTCGTCTTCCTTTTCTACATCTTTCTCTCTGTCATCTTCTACAGGGGTTAGTATTCCTTTTTGCGAAGCTCGAAGTTGCTTCCGAGGTAATGGCTTCTGACGACGGGGTCGTTGGCCAATTCTTCAGGTGTGCCGGCCTTGAGGAGTTTGCCTTCGAAGACGAGATATGCGCGGTCGGTTATCGACAGCGTCTCGTTGGCGTTGTGGTCGGTGATGAGCACTCCGATGTTCTTGTTTTTCAGTTTCGCGACAACGCGTTGAATGTCTTCCACGGCGATGGGGTCAACGCCGGCGAACGGTTCGTCGAGGAGTATGAACTTCGGGTCGATGGCGAGGGCGCGTGCTATCTCGCAGCGTCGCCGTTCGCCGCCGGAGAGCTGTATGCCCTTGCTCCTGCGGATGTGCTGCAGGCCGAACTCGTCGAGCAGCGACTCGAGCTTGTCGGCGCGTTGCTGTTTTGTCATGTCTTCCTTGAACTGCATCACTGAATAGATGTTGTCTTCGACCGACATCTGACGGAACACCGACGCCTCCTGCGCGAGGTATCCGATGCCGAGCTGCGCGCGTTTGTACATCGGGAACTGCGTGATCTCCTGTCCGTCGAGATAGACGTGGCCGGAGAACGGCTTTATCAGTCCGACTATCATGTAGAATGTGGTGGTCTTGCCGGCGCCGTTGGGTCCCAGAAGCCCGACGATCTCGCCCTGGCTCACCTCCACGCTCACGCCCTTCACCACGGTGCGCTGCTTGTATTTCTTTACTAACTCTTCTGTTTTTAAAATCATTTTTTTAGGTGTTTTAGGAGTTTGAAGAAATTTAGGAGTTTGAGGAAATTTAGGTGTTTCAGTCACCTGAATACCTAAAATTCCTAATTACCTAATCACCTTAAACTCCTTAATTATATAATCCCTTCTTTTATTATGTCATGTATGTGGATCATCCCGACGTACTTGCCGTTTTCCATCACGGGGAGCACGGAGATTTCCTTGTGCTGCATTATGTTCAGTGCGTCGGCGACGAGGGAGTTGCGTTCCGCCGTGGTCGGGTTCTTCGTCATGATGTCGGCCACCTTCACTGTCTCGATGTTCGGGTGCTTCATCAGCATCCTGCGGAGGTCGCCGTCGGTGACGATGCCGACGAGCCTGCCGTTGTCGATGACGGCGGCGGCGCCGAGCATTTTTTCCGAGATCTCGATGATGGCTTTTGTCATGATGTCGTCGGGGCTGACCTGCGGCGTGCCGTTTTTCACGCACACGTCGCCGACGGTGAGGTAGAGGCGTTTGCCGAGTGCGCCGCCGGGATGGAAACGTGCGAAGTCCTGTGCGGTGAAGCCCCTCATCTTAAGCAGCGCAACCGCCACGGCGTCGCCCATCACGAGCTGCGCCGTCGTGCTGCTCGTCGGCGCCAGGTTGTTCGGACACGCCTCGCGCGGCACCGTGGTGTCGAGCACGTAGTCGGCCTGTCTCGCCAAGTAGGAGCTGGTGTTCCCGACGATTGCGACGAGTTTGTTCCTCCTTATTTTTATTAAAGGTGTGAGGACTTTTATCTCCGGCGTCTCGCCGCTTTTCGACACCACGATGACAATATCGTTGTCGCGGATGATGCCCAGGTCGCCGTGGATGGCGTCGGCGGCGTGCATGAAAACAGCTGTCGTTCCTGTCGAATTTAGCGTCGCCACAATCTTTTGGGCGATATTTGCACTCTTGCCAATGCCCGAAACGATGACATTTCCGCTCGAATGGTATATCAAATCGACCACTTTCTCGAAATCATCGGTGAGCAAATCCTTTAATCCCAAGATTGAATTTGCTTCAGTGTCAATGACTTGCAGTGCAATATCCTTAATATTTTCCTTCATTGAAAATTTTTTTAATTTTTTTTGCTTTGTTAAAACGAAAAGATATAACTTTGTATTTGAAACGAGTTATAAAAAACATCGCTGAAAAACGATGCAAAAATAATCAAAATTTCATAAAGAAGTCAAAATGGCAAAAATTGATGAAAAAAGTTTACATGACCTGCTGAAGAATGTGTTCGGTTTCGAACAGTTCAAGGGCAATCAGAAAGCTATAATAAAAAGTATTCTTGGAGGAAATAACACTTTTGTCCTGATGCCGACCGGCGGCGGGAAGTCGCTGTGCTACCAGCTTCCGGCGTTGATGAGCGAGGGGACGACCATCGTCGTGTCGCCGCTTATCGCGCTGATGAAAAACCAGGTTGACATGATCAGGAATTTCGGCACCGACACAGGGATAGCCCACGTGATGAACTCGTCGCTGTCGAAGGCGGAGCTCATGCAGGTGAGGGAAGACCTTATCAAGAAGAAGACGAAGCTCCTGTACGTGGCGCCGGAGTCGCTGACGAAAGAGGAGACGCTTGAATTCCTGCGCGGACTTAAGATTTCTTTCTTCGCCATCGATGAGGCACATTGCATCTCCGAATGGGGGCACGATTTCCGCCCGGAATACCGCCGGCTTCGTCCTATCATCAACGCGATAAACCCCGACCTCCCGATCATCGCGCTCACGGCGACGGCGACAGTGAAGGTCCAGCAGGATATTATGAAGAATCTTGAGATTACAAACGCCAAGGTCTTCAAGTCGTCATTCGACAGACCCAACCTCTATTACGAGGTGAGGCCGAAGACGAAAGATGTCTTCAAGGACATCGTCAAATACATAAAGAGCAACCCCGGAAAGTCGGGCATAGTGTATTGCCTCAGCCGCAAGAAGGTGGAGGAGCTCGCCGAGGCGTTGCAGGTCAACGGCATCAAGGCGCTTCCTTACCATGCCGGCCTCGACAGCCAGACGCGGCGCGAGAACCAGGACAAGTTCCTGATGGAGGAAGTCGATGTCATCGTCGCCACCATCGCCTTCGGCATGGGCATCGACAAACCTGACGTGCGTTTCGTCATCCACCACGACATCCCGAAGAGCCTTGAGGGTTACTATCAGGAGACCGGACGCGCCGGACGCGACGGAGGCGAAGGCAACTGCATTGCGTTCTACGACTACGAGGACATACACAAACTCGAGAAATTCAACAAGGGCAAGAACGTCGCCGAACAGGAGATCGCACGCGAACTCCTCAACGAGACCGTGACATACGCCGAATCGCCGGTGTGCCGGCACAAACTGCTTCTCCATTATTTCGGCGAGGAATACCCGAAGGACAACTGCTGCTGCTGCGACAACTGCCTCAACCCGAAAGTGCGCTTCGACGGACAGGAGGACATCAAGCTCGCGATAGAAGCCGTCATCGCCACGAAACAACTGTTCAAGACGAAACATATCGCCGAACTCATTGCCGGCAAGGAGACAGGCGACATCAAGACGGCGAAACACGACACCAACGAGTATTTCGGCGCCGGCGACGACCACGACGACAGATACTGGACCTCGATAATACGCCAGGCCATCGTGAACAAGCTGCTCACCAAGGACATCGACAACTACGGAATCCTCAAAGTGCCGAAGGAGGGAAAGGACTTCGTGAAAAAGCCTTATCCGGTGATGGTGGCGATGGACCACGACTACGACAAGACCGAAGAAGATGAATTTGACGAGGAAAGAGTCGCACTGTCGAAGGACTCCGGCACCGACAAGATACTGTTCTCGATGCTGAAAGACCTCCGCAAGACCATCGCCAAGAAGAAAAACCTGCCTCCTTTCGTCATCTTCCAGGACCCCTCGCTCGAAGACATGGCGATACAGTACCCCATCACCATCGAGGAACTGCAGCAGATCGCCGGCGTGGGAGCCGGAAAAGCACAGAAGTTCGGGCAGCCGTTCATTGAGCTTATAAAAGAATATGTCGAAGAAAATGAGATAACACGTCCGAATGACATGGTCGTGAAGTCGGTGGTGAATAAGTCGGCATTGAAAATCAGTATTATACAGAATATCGACAAGCAGGTGCCACTCGAAGACATCGCCTACGGAAAGAACCTCGACTTCGATGAACTTCTCACCGAAATAGAGAGCATCGTGGCGAGCGGGACGCATATCGACATAAAGTACTACACCCGCGACAACATCGATGAATATCATCAGGAAGACATCATAGAATATTTCAAGACGGCGGAGTCGGATGACATCGACACGGCGATGAAAGCCCTCGGCGAAAACGAATACGAAGAAGAGGAAGTGCGTCTGATGAGAATACAGTTCATGTCGGAAGTCGGAAATTAGTTGAAAGTTTATAAAGTTATAAAGTTGAAATGGGACGGTTGTTCCTTTGATGATGAGAAAGATACTTGTGATAACAGCGACATTGTTTTTTCTGGCCGGTTGCGGAAATCGGCCGGAAAAGGCATTGCCGTCAGTGCTTCTCTCTGAATCCCAAATGGTTGACGTGATGGCGGACGTTCAGATAATGGAAAGCGCCATCTCATACAAGAGAAGCGTGAACGGCAAGACGGCATATCTGAAGACACGCGGATTCGACACCATTTTCGCGCATTACGGCATCACCGATTCCGTTTTCAAGGAAAACTACGACTACTATCTCGAAGACCCGTCGGTCATGGAGCGTATCATGGATTCCGTGGTGGCAAGGCTGAATGTCATGAGGACGTACAGCGACACAATTGCCGTGGATAACGATTGACGGAGGACAAGATTGCCGTCCGTTGTCCGCCGAGACACCTGATTGTTTCAATAGTTTCAATAGTTTCACAATGAAACACCTGAAACCCTTGAAACCTCTCCGAATTTTTTTTCAAAAAACCACTCATCGTATCGAAAATTGTTGTAATTTTGCCGCCGCTATGAAAATGGAACATTTGCAATATGAAAATCGGCATTGCGTTCTGCCTGATATGGCGGACAGGGTAATTGAAAATACCCCCCCCGTTTCAATTTATTGAAAATCAAGCATTTACAATACGGATAAAAGATAAGTTTTTTGGTGTCATACCATGGGCTTTGGGTGTTTGTGTCTCATACGGAGGTGCGGTCGGACGTAAAATGAGGGCGGTTTTGCAATGTGTAAAGCGAAAAAACATAATCAACAATACCAATAAATATACTGAAATGAGAAAAAAGATTAGAGACAGGATTGCGCTGGCGGCGGTGCTGCTGGCGCTGACGGTGTCCGGGGCGGATGCTTACGGGCAAAGTCATGGTACTGACGGCTTCTTCAACAACGGAGGCGGGTACCGCAATGGCGATGATGATTACAACGGGGCGTCGTGGGACAATTTCGGCGGCGACGGTACTGGGAACGGAGCATCGTGGGATGGCTTCGGATCGGGCGACATCACGCCGGTGGGCGGCGGCCTTCTGATACTCGCCGCATCAGGTGCGTGCTATGCAGGGATAAAAAGATTCAAGGATTCAAAAGTTAAAATTAAAAGATTAGAAAAATGAAAAAGAATTTATTATTGATGGCAGCGGCTGCGCTGCTTCTTATGACGCAGTGCAGGAAAGATGAAATGTCGGCTGTGATGCCGGAGACAAACACAGTGAACATGACGGTGACAGTGGGTCCGGGCAGAACGGACATCAGTGCTGGCGGCGGCATTGTGTGGAGTACGGGCGACAAACTTTATGTCGGTGAAAACGGCAAATGTATCGGATGCCTCACGCTTCAGAGCGGTGCTGGCTTCTCACAAGGCACATTTACAGGTGACGTCAATGTTGGTGAAGGTGTACATACGTTCCATTTCTTCTACTTGGGCAGTAAAGACTACACGGAGAAATTGACCGTCGGCTCATCCACAGAAATAGGCATTGATTTCTCGAATCAAAACATCACGGCTGATAACAATGGCAAACTCAACGGGGCGGGTGCGTTCCATGTCGGCTACGGCAAAGTGGAAGACTTCAAAGTTGTGGGTAACATCATCAGTGGCATTAATGTGACGATGAGAAGCCAGGTTGCGATAGCGTGCTTCAGCTTCACGGAGGCTGCGGGTAAAACTGCTTATGATGGCGCACTGGTACTCAGGGGCAATTGCAGTGGTATGACGGTAAACTTCAACGGCAGTTTCACTGGTGTAAAAGGAGATATTAATCTTGCTGGCGGAAATTCAACGAAATACGTGATGCTCGTCCCTCAAGAAACACCGTCTTCAGTACAATTGGAATTCGGTGGAAACGTTGGGGGCGCTACGACGTTACCCAACGGCATAGAGGCCAACAAGTTCTACGGCATGAACAGCCCTATAGAAGTGTCGGTGACGAAAATAAATCCTGTTTTCAGTGTCGGAGCAAATAAAAAAGTTTTGTTCTCGCCGGGAAATCTATGTGCGGATGGAGGGAACTTTGGGTTCTATGATTGTTTTCATGATGGCGAAAAGACGAATCTTTTCTATTGGAGTAATGACAGCGAAATAGCAACTGCAATCACCTACGATGAGGGAGAAATTATTACTACTCGAGAATATCGGTTCTTTACGAATATGTGGAAAATGAGTCAGCCACATTACAAAGACTTCACAGTAAATGGGGAACAAAACAAATGGTACACTTTGAGTTCTGAAGAATGGAATTACCTGCTTAATAGTCGCGAAGGCTATTGTTACGCACTTGTCAAAGTTGGCGATAAATGTGGTATGCTTGTGTTTCCCGACAATTTCTGGTGGCCTTCTGGAGTGGACAAGCCTGCTAAATTCAATGCTGATTTTTCATCAGAGGATACTGACTGGGCCGATTGGAATAATGTGACGACATATTCTTCAGATGATTTTGGAAAGCTAAAGGATGCTGGCGTTGTCTTCCTCCCAGCTTTGGGTTACAGGAAAGATACAAAAATAAACGGTAGCAATGTGCTCGGCTGGTACTGGGCAAGTGATGAATTTGGAATGCGAACCTTAGATAGGGACTATTTTTATAATAGTGCCTACCTTATGCACTTCGGTAATGATGATAAAACTACTACTTACACCCTAAAAAATGACGGATGTGCTGTCCGTCTCGTGTGCGATGTTGAGTGATGATTTAACCCTTCCAGCGCCGCAAAATGGCAATGCGTGAAGGAAATGAAAAGCGTATGGCGGCACGTCATTTCGTCCGTCAGCGCGAAGAAGATATGCTAACCATTTAAAAACGTTGTGCAGGGGTCTCCGGAAACGGAGGCCTCTGCTGTTTTATAAAGTTCAAGAAGTTCATAAAGTAGAAAGTGGCTGGCGCAAGAGGGTTTTCTTCCTTGTGGGTCAGTTCATGGTCAGGTACTTTACAAACTTTCAAACTTTTTTTTTATCTTTGCAGCCTGAAAAAAACATCACAATTATGAAGTACCCTATCGGAACCCAGACGTTCAGAAAAATCATCGAAGAGGGCATGGTCTATGTTGACAAGACCGCCCTTGTTTACAGCCTCGCGCAGAAAAACATCTGTTTCTTGTGCCGTCCGCGCAGGTTCGGAAAATCATTGCTAATATCAACGCTTGAAAGCTATTTCAAAGGCGAGAAGGAGCTTTTCAAAGGATTAAAAATTGATGAATTGGAGAAGGAGTGGGTGCAATATCCGGTGTTTCATTTGGATTTCGCACAAGGCGGCTATGGTGTTGAAGGCGACCTTAAAAGGGATATTGACAAACGCCTCACGCAGTGGGAGCACCAGCTTGGAATAGAGAAACAAATCGACAAGTCGGGGTCGAGGTTTTCCGATATTCTTGCCGAAGCCCACCGACAGACCGGCCGGAAGTGGCTCGTCAAAAAATATTTTCCAACGCCATCCCGAACAACTTGTCTAAACTGATGCCCATGAATGCCGCCTGTTTCGGCATGATGGAAGCCTCCGACATGCCGGGGACAATGTTCACCTCAATGAAAGTCAGCTGTTTAGGCGTGAGGATGTAGTCGAAACGTGCGAATCCCCTGCATTCAAACTTTTCGTAAAGCATCGCCGATGTCGCTTTCACCTCGATTTCGCTTGTCTCGTCGAGGTCGGCGGGGGTGATTTCGTCCGACTTGCCGTCGGTGTATTTCGCCTCGTAGTCGAAGAACTCGTTTTTGCTCACGATTTCCGTGATCGGGAACACCATCATCTTGCCTTTCACCGACATCACGGTGCACGCCAGCTCGCGGCCGTTGACGAACTTCTCGCACATGAGTTGGTCGCCGGCAGAAAACGCATTCCCAACGGCAACGTCAAACTCCTCCTCATCGTGAACCTTGGTCACGCCGACAGACGAACCGTTGCGCGTCGGCTTGATGAACAGCGGCAGTCCCAATGTCTTGATGATTTTCGTCTTGTCGTATTTTTCACCTTTATTAATAATAATCGACGGCGACACGTTGGCCCCAGCCGCCGCCGCGATGGTCTTGCAAAACTCCTTGTGGAATGTCAGAGCCGATGTGGTGAAATTCGATGAAGTATATGGCAAACCGAGCATTTCAAAGTAGCCGAGAAGCTGCCCGTCCTCGCCCGGCACACCGTGTATGGCGTTGAAAATGCCGTCGAAAGTAATCTTCTTCCCGTCCATGGTGATTGAGAAATCATTCTTGTCAATAATCGTGCGTGTGCCGTCTTCTGCAAGATGATACCAGCTATCTTTTTGAATTACAATGATATAAGATTCGTATTCTTCTGGATTCAGATGTTGTTTCACGACCTTGGCGCTCTTGACGGAAATCTCGTACTCACCGGAATATCCGCCGCAAACAATAGCTATTTTTTTCATTTCAAAATAAACTTTAGATTCAAATTATTTGATTATCTTTGTGGCTTCAAAAATACGAAAAACAGCGTTATTAAAGTGAAAAAAAATAAAAAATAATGAAGGCACCGCTTTTCTTGAAAAACAAATGGCTTTATATCAGTATCTGCGTGATTATATTATTGATAATCATAGGTTTTGAATTTGTGTTCCGTTCGCTTGACGGCTATACCAGGCATGGTGAGGAGATGGAAGTGCCTGATCTGACGGGAATGAGTTATGAGGATGTGCAAACAGAATATTCCGATATTTTCCATTTTCAACTCGTTGACAGTGTTTATGTCAGGGACTTCCCGGAAGGTGCCGTGTATCAGCAGAACCCGAAACCGGGTTCGAAGGTGAAAAAGGGACGAAATATGTATATCATCATGACTTCTGTCGCACCGGAAGTCGTGAGAATACCTAATCTGCGTAATCTTTCGCTCCGCCAGGCGATGGTCTCCCTTAATTCCGTTGGTTTGAAAGTTGAAAAACTTGTGTTCGTTGATTACTTCGCACGCAACGCCGTGGTTGAGCAGTTTGTGAAAGATTCTGTCGTTGAACCGAACACGGAACTGGTGAAAGGTACCGGCGTGACACTTCATGTCGGTCTTGGAACCGGCGACAAGACAACGTATCTTCCTGATATTGTCGGCGTTGCGCAGAGCGTGGCAAGAGAGAGAGTCAACAACGCGTCGCTGAATGTCGGAACGGAGATTTTCCTTGACAAGGACGAACCGGAAAACATGATAGTCTTTAAGATGGAACCGGTGTTCGACCCGAACACGATGGTGAAACTGGGGTCAGAGGTCAATGTCTGGTACAGGTCGGTGAAAACGTTTGATCTGAACTGGTATAAACTTGAAAAATACAGGCGTGATTCCATCGTCGAAAGTCTCAGGATTAGGAAAGCAGACCCTGAGGAAATAAAATATGTGCTGGACAGCTTCAATTACATACTATCTCACCGCAGTTTTTCGTTTGATTCAGCACAACGTGCTAAAGACATGGAGATGATGTTTGGGTGTTTTGACGATTTTGACGATTTGGATTTTGATGATAATGAAGAAGATAACAATTATTTTTATGATGAATAAAAAACTTTTCATACTGGCGGCCTTGATGTCTTTTGTGATGGCAGGACGTTCTCAGGAATATTTGAGCAGCTTTGGCGATGAGCCGGAATCGAAATATTGGCAACACAGGATCGTCATCAACGACAATGTGGCGACGCTGCCGTTTTTCGATGATTTCACTGGAACGGGGAATTCCCCGTCGGAAATGAGATGGCAGAGCCCGTGCGTCTTCACCAACTCGGGCTTCCCGTTCAAACCGGTGAATTACCGCGCGGCGACACTCGACCTCATCGACGGAACAGGAGCCGTATATACCAACGGCAGCAGCAATCCGTTCATCGCCGACTCGCTGATGTCGGTGGCTATCAGACTCAACAGTATTGACGGTCAAGCTCTTACAGCTGCCGACTCGGTCTATCTGAGTTTCTATTATCAGGCCGGAGGCTACGGCAACGCCCCCGATGAAAACGACTCCCTCGTGCTTTGCCTCGGCTATGGCTATGAAGAATATGACACAATTGACGGCGTCGTTTACATTTATGAAAAGACAGCATGGAAACATGTGTGGAGCATCGCCGGTGAGGAGTCCGACAGCACTTTCAAAAAGGTGATGATACCTGTCAAGGACCCTTGCTATTTCACCGAGAGGTTTTATGTGCTGTTCTACAATTACGGCACCCTGCCGACTGTCATGTATCCGAACGACAGAAGCAACATGGACATCTGGAACATCGATTTCGTGTATCTCGATGCCGGCAGGTCGGTGCTGAAAGAGGATACGTATCCGAAAGTAAGCCTCACCGGTCTTGAACCTAAATTCTTAAAACGTTACAGCTCAATGCCTTATTCGCATTATAAGGAGACAAGCCCGGATGTGACAATGAATTATCTGTACGACATGAGCGTATCAAATCTTGATTCGGTGGCTCACGAAGTTCGTTATCATTGCACTGTGGAAGACCGAAACACAGGCGACGTTTATTCGGTAAATGATACTAATTTTGTCTCGCACGAATATTCATATTACGGAGTTGAAGATTTCAATGTCAGGATTAAGAATTTCAGATTCCCTGACAATCAGCAATATGACTCGGCAACATTCGTGATTCGTCAATATGTCGAAGTCGTTGACCAATATGGTGAGGTCGTCGCCGGCGACTCGATGGTGAGCCGTCAGGGATTTTATAATTTCTACGCCTACGACGACGGCACACCGGAATGCGGCTACGGACTTGCTCCCGACGACACTTATTTCGCGACACAGTTCAATGTGCCGTCGCCTGAGAAGCTCTACGGAGTCCAGATCCTCTTCAATCGGATTTTCACCGTAAATCCAACTTCTCCGAGTTACAGATTCTTCGACGTTTATGTCTGGGGAAATAATGACGGAAAACCTGGCGAAGTGATTTACAAACTTGAAAATCAACTTATTGAATGGACAGATGATTTATATGGTTTTACGTATTATAAGTTTGAAAAACCAATTCAGGTGAGCGGAACTTTCTATGTTGGAATCAGGCAGCAGGAGAAAGTGTCGATAAACATAGGCTTCGACACGTCGCGCGACAACAGCAAATACAATTTCTACAAGGTTGACGCCGACTGGAAGAACAGCTCTTTTTCAGGTTCTTTGATGATCAGACCGATGGCCGGCAAGGAATATTTCATCGGAGTTGAAGAAAATCAAGATGTTACAGATGAGCTGGTTCTTTATCCAAATCCTGTGCGTGATGTCATTCACCTTGACGGAATGAACGCCGATGAGTGTGCGGAACTTGCTGTTTTCGATGTCACCGGCAAGGTTGTAAGACGGATTTCATTTAGCAATGAATTGAATGTCAGTGATTTGATTGACGGAATGTATATGCTTCGCATCGTTAAGGAAGACGGTTCTGCCGTGACATCAAGATTTGTTGTTTCAAAATAGGGTGAAATGTCGGAGGATTTTATCGGAGTGATTGGCGATAGCAGCGAGGAGAACACGGAACTTTTCGAGCATTTCAGAATCGTCGCCGACAAAGGCCAGACCTTTGTCAGGGTTGACAAGTTTTTGCAGAACAGGCTCGAAAACGTCTCGCGTAATCGCGTGCAGAATGCGGCGAAGGCCGGAAGCATCCTGGTCAACGGCAAGCCTGTGAAGTCGAATTACCGTGTGAAGCCGTTCGATGTGGTGACTGTCGTGCTGGCATATCCGCCGCGCGAGGTGGTGATAAATCCGGAGGACATCCCGCTTGATGTCGTATATGAAGACGATGACGTCATCGTCGTGAACAAGCAGGCGGGTCTGGTGGTTCATCCGGGTCACGGCAATTTCGACGGCACGTTGCTCAATGCGCTGGCGTATCATTTCAGGGAGAACGGCTCGAAAGTTGAGAACGGCTTCGGTTATTTAGTGCATCGTATCGACAAAGACACGACCGGATTGATGATCGTGGCAAAGAACGAGACGGCGCAGACCGTGCTGGCGGCTCAGTTTTTCGAACACACCATAACACGCCGTTACCAAGCTTTGGTGTGGGGCGATTTCGCTGATGATGAAGGTATTGTGGAAGGAAATATCGGTCGTTCGATGAAAGACAGGATAGCGATGGCGGTTTATCCCGACGGCTCGCAAGGCAAGACCGCGGTGACGCATTACAAAGTCGTCGAACGTTTCAATTACGTCACGCTCGTCGAGTGCAGGCTCGAGACCGGGCGCACACATCAGATCAGGGTTCACATGCAGCATATCGGGCATCCGCTTTTCAACGACGGACTGTATGGCGGGAACATGATATTGAAGGGGACCACATTCTCGAAGTACCGTCAGTTCATTGACAACTGTTTTGAGGAGATCCCGCGTCATTGCCTGCACGCAAAAGTGCTCGGATTCGTGCATCCCTCAACGGGAAAAGAACTTTATTTCGACTCGGAAATGCCAAATGACATGATTTCGGTCATGGAACGATGGCGTAATTATATTAATGTAAACAAATAGGAACAACTATAACCGCGTAGCGGTTACATATCAATAACACAAACAAATAATAACAGCTATAACCGCGTAGCGGTTACATATCAATAGATAAATAAATATGATAGTAATAACAGGAGCAGCAGGTTTCATCGCGAGCGTCGTCGCCGGATGTCTCAACGAAAAGGGCAGGACAGACCTCGTTCTCGTCGATGATTTTTCAAAGAAACAAAAGGAGAATAATTATAGAAACAAGGCTTATAAGTCGCTCGTTGACCGTTCGGTTTTTCACGAATGGTTGAAGGAGAACCATTCTGACGTGGATTTTATAATTCACCTGGGTGCAAGGACGGATACAACAGAGTTCGACTGGAACGTTTTCGTCAAGCTTAATGTTGACTACACGGAGCGTCTGTGGGCGATGTGCGCCGAATATCAGATTCCGATTGTATATGCTTCATCGGCGGCAACTTACGGTGCCGGTGAGCTCGGTTACGTTGATAGTCATGATGTTGTCGGGAACCTTAAGCCGCTTAATCCGTACGGTCGCTCGAAAAATGAAATCGACAAATGGATCCTGACTCAGGAGAAATGCCCGCCGTTCTGGGCCGGTCTGAAGTTTTTCAACGTTTACGGGCCAAATGAATACCACAAGGGAAGGATGGCGTCCGTGATTCTGCATTCTTTCCATCAGATCCGGGAATGCGGCGAGGTGAGTCTCTTCCGCTCCCATCGTCCTGATTATGTTGACGGCCAGCAGCTCAGGGATTTCATCTATGTGAAAGACATCGCCTCCGTGATTTTGTTTTTGATTGAGAGACGTCCTGCGAGCGGGCTGTACAACCTCGGAACCGGAAAGGCGCGTTCGTTCTATGACCTCGCCGCGAACACCTTCAAGGCGATGGGACTTGAGCCGAACATCAAGTTCATTGACATGCCTTTGGATATCCGTGACAAATATCAGTATTTCACGGAGGCGAAGATGGACAAGCTCCGTGCGGCAGGTTACGACAAGCCGTTCACCTCGCTTGAAGACGGCGTCTTCGATTATGTCAGGAATTATTTGGTTCCGGACAGGAACTTCTGAGATAAATCAATCTTTATTGTTAAAACGAAAGACGGGAAATCGACGGATTCCTGTCTTTTTTATGTTTTGAGGATGATTCCGATGATTACTTTGATGCAGTTGACTTTTGCTTTGCGGCAAGTTTCTTGTCGAGGTCTGTGAGGAAATCCTTGGCGTGTGTCAGAGTCATGATCATCATGGCATTCTCTTCCAGTTTGTCGAATTTCGTCTTCATGGCGTCTTTCGCGCCTTGGAGTGTGTAGCCTTTCACTTTCACGAGCTGATAGATCACTTGCAGATAGCGGATGTCGCGTTCGGTGTAGAGTCTGTTGCCGGAGCTGCCTTTGCGCGGGCGCAGGACATCGAACTCGCTCTCCCAGAAACGTATCGTAGAGGCGTTGAGGTCGAACATTTTCGCGACCTCGCTGATTTTATAATATAGTTTTTTTGTCTCCATGATTAATCCATTGTTTGTGACGGCAACTCCGACAATTCGAGAATCTTGTCATATTCTTGAGGTGTCAAGTCGTTGAAAAAGAAATTGATGGGGTTTACGTTTTTCCCGTTTTTGATTACTTCGTAGTGAAGGTGCGGTGCTGTTGACTTGCCGCTGTTGCCGACGTGGGCGATTTCTTCGCCTCTCTTCACTTTCTGTCCGACTCTCACAAGCGACTTGTTGATGTGTGCGTAACGTGTCTTGTAACCGTAGCCGTGGTCAATGATGATGAAATTGCCGTAGCCGCTCTTGGCTTTCTCGACCTTGACAACCTTCCCGTCGCCGGGGCAGTAGATAGGCGTCCCGATGGGTGCACTGAAATCGATGCCGCCGTGGAATTTCTGGACTTTGTAAAACGGGTCGGTCCTGTATCCGTAATGTGATGAGATGCGGGTGACATCAACGTTCTTCAAGGGCATGATGGCCGGTATGCAACCGAGCATCTCTTTCTTGTTGATTGCCATCTTATAGACATCGTCGAATGATTTTGACTGCACATACAATTGACTTTCGAGAATATCGATTTTTTTTGCGATGTTTGAAACCATCTCGGAATTTTCATAGCCGTTGAGCACCTCATAACGGCTTGCGTCACCGTAACCGGCTTTTCTTATGGAAGACGGAATGGGTTCCGCCTCGAAAATGACACGGTAAATGTTGTTGTCACGATCCTGCATCTCGGTCATCAAAGCGTCGATTTTGTCGATTTTGTCGTTCATAATCTCATATTGGAGCTTCAAAAACTCGATTTCACGCTCCTGAAAAATCTCTTTTGGAGACCCTGCGAACTCCGTTATCAAATAATATATGCCGCTGCCAAACAGTCCCGCTGCGATGATGAATGTGAAAAATCTTACAAGACGCTGTTTCCAGGTTGTCTTATATTCTTCATAATCAAGTGTTTGGCTGTTAAATATAAATTTCTTCTTTGCCATAATCATTCCATTGAAATAAGGAAACGAATTATTTATTTTTTTAGTGCGGCAAAAATAATATTTTTTGGTAAATTTGCACACTTTTTTTTGATAAAATTGATAAGATAAGAAATAATGAAAGCAAACGAAATCCGTAAGAGTTTTCTGGATTTTTTCCAGTCAAAACAGCACCTTGTGGTGCCATCGGCTCCTATAGTAGTGAAAAATGACCCGACTTTGATGTTTACAAATGCGGGCATGAACCAGTTTAAGGATGTCTTTTTGGGAAATAACCCCCGTAAGGCACCGCGTGTGACCGACATCCAGAAATGCCTCCGTGTTTCAGGCAAGCACAACGACCTTGAGGAAGTAGGCCGTGATACTTATCATCACACGATGTTTGAGATGATGGGCAATTGGTCGTTCGGCGATTATTTCAAAGAGGAGGCGATAGCATGGGGTTGGGAGTTTCTCACCGAAGTGATGAAAATTGACAAGGACAAATTGTATGTGACAGTTTTCGGCGGTGATGAAAAAGACGGGATGGCCCCTGATAATGAAGCATATAACTTCTGGCTGAAACATGTTGACGAATCGAGGATCATCTATGGCAACAAGAAGGATAATTTCTGGGAAATGGGTGAGACCGGCCCTTGCGGACCATGTTCCGAGATTCATATCGACATACGCGACGAGGAAGCCCGCAGGAAAATCAACGGCCGCGACCTCGTGAACAAAGACGACCCGGAAGTGATTGAGATATGGAATCTCGTTTTCATGCAATACAACCGCCTCGCCAACGGTTCCCTCGTGAATCTGCCTGCCTGCCACGTCGATACCGGAATGGGTTTCGAGCGTCTCGTCCGCGTCATGCAGGGTAAGAAGTCGAATTACGACACCGATGTCTTCACACCTATTATTAATGAGATCTCAAGACTTTCAGGCATCGAATACGGAAAAGAGGAGAAATGCGACATCGCCATGCGCGTCATCGCCGACCATCTTCGCGCCGTTAGTTTCGCAATCACCGACGGCCAGCTGCCTTCAAATAACGGCGCCGGCTATGTGATCCGCAGAATCTTGCGCCGCGCGGTACGCTACGGATATACTTTCTTGAAGTTCAACGAGCCTTTCGTTTATAATCTGCTGCCGGTTCTTGTCGCTGAAATGGGCGAACAATACACCGAACTCAAAGCCCAGCAGGCTCTTGTCTCAAAGGTGATCTATGAGGAGGAAGCATCGTTCCTCCGTACTTTGTCGTTGGGAATCAAGCGTTTTGAAAATTATGTCGAGCAAAACAGGGATTCAAAGGTCATCGACGGCGCATTCACTTTCGAGCTGTTCGACACATACGGCTTCCCTGTTGATTTGACAAATCTCATGGCGGAGGAAAAAGGTCTTGAAGTCGATATGAATGGCTTCAACGAACATCTCGCCGAGCAGAAAAACCGCTCACGTAAGGCGGCTGAAAAGATGTCCGGCGACTGGGTTGAACTTATTCATGAAGACAAGCCTACTTGTTTTGTTGGTTACAACGAACTTGAATGTGAATCTAAGATTCTGAAATTCAGGGAGGTTGTCGCCAAAGGCAAGAAACATTTCGAGATTGTTCTCGACAAGACCCCGTTCTACGCCGAGATGGGCGGTCAGGTCGGTGATAAAGGTGTGCTTGTATCTGAAAATGAAACGATTAACGTTATAAATACTGTCAAGGAAAATGATCTGAGTATTCACATCACAGATGTGCTGCCGCAGGAGCCTGAAGCCGTGTTCACAGCGAAAGTTGATGTCGAAAGACGTCTCAGGATAGAATCCAATCATACTGCGACGCATTTGATGCACGCCGCATTGCGTCAGGTTCTCGGAACACATGTCGAGCAGAAAGGTTCGCTGGTTGACGATGAGCGTCTCCGTTTCGACTTCAGTCACTTCGCGAAGATGAGCGATGAGGAAATCCGTAAAGTTGAAACGATTGTGAATCAGAAGATCAGGGAAGACCTCAAGAACGAAACTGCCGTTGACATCCCGGTTGACGAAGCGCGTAAGATGGGTGCGATGGCGTTGTTCGGCGAGAAATACGGTGACAAGGTACGCGTCGTGACCTTCGGTGCTGACTATTCACGCGAGCTTTGCGGCGGCACACACATCGCATCGACAGGACGCATCGGTGCATTCAAGATTCTGAATGAAGGCGCAATCGCGGCCGGTGTGCGACGTGTCGAGGCGATAACAGGTGCGGCTGTAATTGATTATCTTGACAATCAGATTGGTACGTTGAACAAGATTAAAGGTATGGTGAAGTCTTCGGGCGATGTCGTGAAGGCTGTCGAGACGCTGACAGCTCAAAATACGATGTTGCAGAAGAAGATTGAGGCAATGATGATGGCTCAGGCGGTGTCGGATGCAAGGAACGCCTATAACAACGCGACGGAGTGGGAAGGTCATAAATTTGTGTTCGCAAGAGTGAACGTTGACATGAACCAGATGAGAAACGTCGCTATGGCGTTGAAGGATATTGATTCTGAAGTCGTTGCTGTGATGGGCGGTGTCTTTGAAGAGAAACCGACATTGTGCGTGATGCTTCCGCAGAGTCTCGTTGACGAAAAGAAGATGGACGCCGGCGCGATAATCCGTTCGGCCGCAAAAGAAATACAAGGCGGCGGCGGTGGCCAAAAGACGCTTGCAACAGCAGGTGGCAAGAACGCCGCCGGCATCGACAAGGCAATGGAAATCCTTAAAGAAATATTTGTATAATTGTCTTTTCATAAAATGTTTTTCAGCTTCCGGAACATGTTTTTTCGGAAGCTGTTTTTTTTCTGGAAAACACGAGAACCTAAAGAAATTTATCGTATATTCGCAACCGAAAAATTAATGAAATGAAAACGAGACTTTTTGTTTGCTTAAGTGCCTGTCTTTTAATGTTTTTTTGCAGTTGCACAAAAAACGATACAAGTACAATCATATTGATGGGAGAGGAAAATAATGTCGCGGATTTTGACACTTTGTGTCCGGAAATATTGCAGAGAGCGATGCTGCAACATGGTTATGGTAGCGGCGACATGTCATTCCATCTGGTGACACCTCATAATATTGAGGGCAAATATGTGGTCGATGGCATGTATATTCTTCATACAAACGAGGTGTTCAGAGCTGGAACAGATTATGAAATTCAAATGACAGACCATGTCGATGAACTCAATGCTCTCCATTCAGATTCGCTTGTGTTCGAACTCGCTGAACAGAACAACTCTTCTATTAAAATGCATTATCAATTGTTTTCCGGCGCCGACCTCACATACGATTTACAATTTGACAATGCGTTTGTTGCCGGAGCCGTTATTGACAATAGAGGTGTGAATGACACTGTTTTTATATTGTATTATGAATGTGTCAAAGGCTATCCTGTCAAGGATAGTGGCTGGGATTGCGAATATAAATCACGCGAATTGATTACCGGCGTTGTCACAGAGGGGGGAATAAAAGATTTCCGATTCGGATGTATCTGTCACGACAAATGGGGCGAAGACGACTATCTGTTGCAACGTGTTGACGATTACCGCATCTCAATGGATTACAACACCCAAGTTTCTCCGGATTATGTAACGCCTCGTATTAATTAGTTTTATCATGAAAAAATATTTTTTCTTTTTTGTGTGCCTGTTGGTCGGTAACAGTTTGTTCTCCCAAGGTTACGTGTTTAACATATTTGGAAACAGAAAAGGCGTTGACAAGTCAAGTGCCGTGATTGTCGGTTTGAAAGGCGGTGTCTCATCGGCGAATATGCATTATTCAAACAGTGAACTCAATTCATTGACAAAGAATGTCTTACTTCGTCCTGACTATGGACTTTTTGTTGAAATGCCGATGAAAAATGATTTCGCGGTCGGAGTGGATTTGCTCGTTGCGGGCAAAGGAGTTGATGTCAGTTACAACTCACATGGTGACAGCGATTATCCTGTGAAATATACTGTCAAATCAACATATTTGGATTTGAGGGTGCCTGTCAGCTACAAGTTTGCAGTCACTTACAGCTTCATGCCTTTTGTATATGTCGCGCCATATTTGTCCTATCGGATGGGTGGGACGATTTCTCTTGAACAGAAAAGTTTTTATGAGTATGATGACGACATAAATCAATCAATAGACATTGGCGATGCGAATATGCAGATGTTTGATTTCGGTGCGGTCGTTGGCGGCGGCCTGCGTTATGATTTCAATTTTCCGTCTTTTTCAATTGTGACAAAACTTGAGGTCGGATATAATTTTGGCATGTTAAATACATTTTCGAAAAAAGAACAGGAAGATGGTTTCGGCACTGCCCCTGTCAATAATGGCATAGTGAATGTCAATGCGTATAATACTCAAGGCAAGCGTTTCAACAGAGGAGTTGAGGCTATGATAACCATAGGGCTTCCGCTTAAGTTCAGGGAGAGAGACTGCAGCAATTTCAAGGGCAAGGGTAAAAAGGGAAGAATCTATTGAACTGATGACAAACAAAAAAGGCATCGTAATCAACGATGCCTTTTTGTTTTTGGTGTGTTTTGATGCTGCGTTATCTGCTCAACAGCGTTTTCTTTGCCACGCTGAAATCCTTGCCTGTAATCTTTATGAAATACAAGCCGTCGGCGAGGCCGCTCATGGAATATTCTATCACGGAGTCGTCGGTTGAGTTTGCGCTGACAAATGTGTCAATGAGCATTCCGTTGCAATTGTAAATGCTTATTGTCATCGGAGTGTTGATGGCCGCGTTGTCGAAGCCGATGTAAAGCATACCGTTTGTCGGGTTCGGGAAAACGCCGATTTTGTTGTCAAAAGACGTTTCCTCCACGCCGTATTCCGATGTATAGACAAATATTTCCTTGCGGATAGTGTCGCATATTGTAGGAATCTCGCAGACGATTGTTGCGTTTCCGGGGCTCAGAACCATCAATGAGGCTTCGCTGCTGTGGTCGGTGTTGAGAATCCATGTGTCTGAACAGTCTGGAACGCCCCAGTCCGTATGGAAATGTATGCTCCAGATATAATCTGCCGGATAGATTCCCTGCTCTATGCCTGCGCCGGTGACATCTTTGATCTCGAATTTGTATTCCAACGGCATCCAGCTGCTGCCGGATTGGACAAGCTTTTCATCCGAATCGTTGATTTTTGAGGCGTTTGGCCTGTCGAAAAGTCTGAGCCTTATCTTTGCGATGCTGTCGCAGCCGTGGATTGTCTGGAAGTCTGTATTGTTTGTCCAGATGTCTCCGTTTGTCAGGTCGCCTTGAGTGCAGTATTTGTTTCCCCAGATGAAGAACCCGTCGGCATCCTTGCAAGTGTCAACTCTATGAGCGTCAGGGTATTGCTCTTCATACATGTGATGTCTTGTAAACGTGAAGTGAACGATGCTGTCACATCCATGTGATGTGTTAAAGGTGATGTCGTCATCGAACGATTCTTCAAAAGTCATTGTTACAGGCTCGTGTGTCTGGGAATTGATGTAATTCAATACGTATGGCTCGCAGCTCTCGCCGGCGTCAAATACACCGCCTTCATAGCTGTATGGGTCAGAATATTCAGGGTCTCTCGTGAATTTCATCGTTACCTGGGTGTAACATGGTTCGGTCTCGAAGATAATGGTTTTCTCTTCTGTCTCCTCAAAATGATAGACGACGGTTCCGTAAGTTGGTGACGCCTCCAGATTGTCAATCCAGTCATAACCTTGGTTGCATTCGCGGTGTGTTTCGGTATAAGAAACCACGTCTGAAATGTTCAATACGATGGAGACATGGTTCTTGCAGCCTTGTTCTGTGTAAACGATTGTTTCGTATGGATCGCTTTCGGGATGTTCCTCTTCGATTTCAATCACGGAGCCGTCCGGCAAAGTGATAGGATAAGGGATCATTTGCTCGCACACCGTGTATTCCATTGGAGTATATAAGACGGGGTTGACGGTGATTGTCAATGTTTTTGTGATGACATCGACTCCGTCGGAGATGTTGCATGTGAAAGTTGTCGTGCTTGTCGGACGTGCTACTGTCGTTGCGCTGTTTGGGCTGTCAACGAGATTTGCGGGTTCCCAGCTGAAACTGAAGTTGTTGGTGCCGCCTGTCGCGGTGGCGGTGAGCGTCGTGGTCTCGTCGCTGCATATAACGGCGTTGTCGCATTCAACATCTGCGGTCATCTGCTGGCCTACGCTCACCGACACTTCGTCTTCGTCAACGCAGCCGTGTGATGAGGTCACTGTCAGGTGGAACGTCTGTGCGCCCGTCATCGGGACTGTCTGCACCGTCTGTTGGTTCGGGTTGCCGTTAATCATATTGGTAGGTGTCCAGGCGTATGATGCGCCGGCCACAGCTGCGGCTGTCAGAGTGGCGGGAGTACCGTAATAGACGTTCTGGTTCTCGCCTGCATCAGCTACAGGAATGTCGTAAACAGTGATGTTTTTTTGCTTTGTGTCTTCGCATGTTCCGCCTGTCGCATTTTCAGCGACGACGTTGTAGGTCACGGTGTATGTGCCGGCGGCGTTGAAGGTGTGTGTGGCTGTAGCTCCGCTGACAGGCTCGCTTCCGTCGCCGAAGTTCCAGGTTCTGTCGGTGATTGCGCTTTCGTGTCCTGCCGGCGTGGTGCTTTCAGTGCCGGTGAATGTGGCCTCCACGCCAACGCAAATGTCATTGTTGTTGAAATCGGCGTTGATTGCAGGCAGGATTTCAACATCCAATGTCATCGGTTCGCTGGTGCCTTGTCCCGGGACACTGATGGAGCAGCTGTAAGTGCCTGAATTTGCGAATGTCACATTGTCGATATGCGGCTCGCGGATGCTTGCGGTGAAACCGTTCGGACCTGTCCATGAATATGATGCGTTGTTCACGTCTTGTGCGGTGAGCTGCATTGTCCCGCCATAGCAGGGGTTGCTGTGGTCAATCGCCGGGGGCAGGATGGAGCAGTCGGTGGTGCCGTTGCCTCCCGTCTTGCTGAAGTTGATGTTGCATGCGTGATTGCTGTAATTGGTTATGATCAGAATATAATACTCTCCTGTTGCCGCACTTTGGGGAATAAGGCAGTTCTCTGTGGCATCTGGCGAGTAGCTGCAACTTACAACTTTGGCGCTTGTAAGTCCGTTCGGACAGGGTTCCACGGGGTCGTCGAACGGACCCCAGCAGCAGAAGTCAATGTCTTCAGAGGGAGTGCTGTACATGTGAATCGTCATGTCGCCAGCGTTATCTATTCTCATGTAGTACCATGCGGGGTTGGGTGTTGAATGTAAACAGTTGTAATTCGGACCGGGTTCACCGTTGCCGGCATCGACACCTGCCGGGAACTGATACATGCCATTGTCGGTGCAGAATGGATCCGCTTGTGCGCAAAGGTTGTTGCGTCGGCTTTTTACATATACATCCATCATCAATGATGTGACGAAATCATCCGGCAAAGATGATTTCCATTCAAAAAACATCTCGCCGGCCTCGTCTTTGCTCATGCTGTTGAATGCCTCCGCCTCTTCATTGCAAAAGGCATTGAATAGATTTGTAATATTTTGATTTTCATACTCTTCGCTTGTTGATATGACAAATATGCCATTTTTTCTGCCTGTTGAAACAAGAAATCGTTCATCGTAATTCAATGTATAGATGAAATGGGCGCGTTGTTCAAAAAGGTCAATTTTTGTGATGTCAAGTTCGACGGTGTTACGCTTGACGTTGATGTCATAAAAATTCTTGTTTTCCTGTGCTTTTGTCATCAAGAATAAAAGACCGAAAAATAACAGTAATACATTCTTTTTCATTGTGATGAGTTGATTTGTTGAAACAGGTTGCAAATTTAGTTAAAAAACAGACAATTCCGACATTTATTTTTCATAGTTGTTCAAAAAATCCACGAGTTTTGCGGTCGCTCTGCCTCGGTGTGAGATTCGGTTTTTGGTTTCCATGTTCATCTCGGCGAATGATTCGTCAAAACCGTCAGGCTGGAAAATCGGGTCGTAGCCGAAGCCGCCATCACCGTGTTCTTCAGTGAGGATCTTCCCGTTCACGATGCCCTCGAAAAAATATTGTTCTCCGTTGAGATTCAATGCGATGACGGTTCTGAAACGTGCTTTTCTATTTTCAACTCCGTCCAATGCTTCAAGCAGTTTCACCACATTGTCGTGATAAGAGCAGCCTTCGCCGGCGTAGCGTGCTGAATAAACTCCGGGCGCGCCGTCCAATGCCTCCACTTCAAGTCCCGTGTCGTCGGCGAAACAGTCGAGATGGAATCTGTTTGTCACGAAATCGGCTTTTATCTTGGCGTTTCCTTGCAGGTTGTCGGCGTCCTCCACGATGTCTTCATGACATCCGATTTCCGGAAGTCCGACTATTTCATGATTTTTCAGGATGTTTCTTATTTCTTCAAGCTTGTGAAGATTATGTGTTGCGAATACTAACTTTTTCATTTTGTTTTAATTAAATTGAAGCCCAATTGACAGGCTGAATGCCGTTATTTATAAGATATTGATTTGTCCGGGAAAAATGATGACATCCGAAGAAGCCTCGGTTTGCCGAAAGCGGGGAGGGGTGTACCGTTTTCAAAACCAAATGTTTACTGTGGTCGATGAGGTTTTCTTTTGCGATTGCGTAGTTGCCCCAGAGAATGAAGACCAGGTGTTCTTTTTTGTCTGACAAGGCTCTGATTGCTGCGTCGGTGAACTGCTGCCACCCGATTCTCGCATGAGAGGCCGCCATGTTCGCCCTGACGGTAAGCGATGCGTTCAGAAGGAGGACGCCTTCCTTGGCCCAGTTTTCGAGATTGCCTTTTTTGGGAATCTCCATCCCGATGTCGCTGTTCAGTTCCTTGAAGATGTTCTGGAGACTTGGCGGCGGCTGAATCCCGTCGGGGACGGAGAAGGCGAGGCCGTGAGCCTGACCCACGTTGTGGTATGGATCCTGACCTAATATCACAACCTTTACCTTGTCGAAAGGCGTAAGATTAAATGCATTGAAAATAAGTCTTGAAGGCGGATATACAATGTGATTTTTCTTTTCCTCAATCAGAAAAGCCTTGATGTTCGCGAAGTACGGCGACTCAAATTCCGCCTTAAGTGCCTGATACCAACCTTCTTCAATGTCTGGTTTTCTTACTGTTACCATCTTTAAAATTTTCGAAAAATAATTGTACAAAATTAGAAAAAAAATCGTTTCTTTGCATGTCAAAATTATAAAAGTTAAATTATTGGTAATATGAAGAAAATTGCTTTGATGTTGGCTCTGGTTTTTGTTCTGGGAATTGTTTTCACATCGTGCAGGTCGTCGTCTTGTCCTGCGTATGGTGAGTACAGGCAATATAAAACCGAGAGAGTTTATTAGTCCTTGAAAAGGAAAATAAAAAAGGAGTCCCGATTGGAACTCCTTTTTTATGTTATTGGCTGTTGGTTAGAAAACCAAGATCTTTGATGTGCAAGTCTTGCTGCCGGCCTGTACGTTGAGGATGTATGAACCGCTTGTGAGGTCGCTTGTGCTGAATGACACAGTGTTTTCACCCTGTCCGAACGTTCCGATGACGTTGCTCATGACCATGCGTCCTGAGAGGTCATAGACCTGATAGCTGACTGTCGCAGTCTCTGAAAGCTTGATGTTGATGTTGGCTGTTCCTCTGACCGGGTTAGGATAGACGTTCATCTGAAGAGCGTTTTCAGCTCCGATTTCGTTTTCATCAATGCCGAGGTCTGTTGTCTTGTAGTCGCTGCACTTGATGATGCCGTTGCCGTATGTTGCGGCATAGATGACACCGTGGTTCGTGACGCCTTTGAAGTTTTCGTAAAGAGGCTTATTAACATCGCCGTTGTCGAAGCCTATGAGAACTGACTTGTCTTCATAGTTCGAGACTGTGGCTTGTCTGAGTTCTGTCACAGGAACTTTTACTGAGCCTTCCGCTGTCCAGTCGCCGCCGTTTCTCTTTGAGTAAATGCCGTATTCTGTGCCGACGAAGATGTCACCCTTGGTGCTTTCGATGAGGCATGAATAGACAGGTGCTTTCGGAAGGCTGCCCTGGATTGAAGTGAAGCTGTCGCCATCGTTTGTTGAGAGGTAAACGTAGTCGTTGTTGCCATAGTTTCCTAAAGAAACAAGAACATTGTCGTCAACGATGCTGATTGCTGTGACGGCGCGATTTTTGAATGTTGTTGTGTCGAGAACTTCAAAGTTGACGATGCATGCCAATGAGTCAACATCTGCGAGTTCCGGAGTAACCGCCATTGAAAGGTTGCTTACTCTGTAAAGTTTGCCGTCTGCTGTTCCGACGATTGTCATGTCACCGTCGTTGCTGATTGCGACTGCTGTCGGGATGCCTTCAATCTTTCCGATTCTCCACCATCTTGACATTTCGTTGAAATAGTGTGAATTTCTTGTCATGTAAATGCTGCCTTCGATGCCGCAGACCATTGTAGCGGAAATGATATCCTGAATGCCCCAGATTGTGTCACCAGCTTCGACGTCCTCTTCAAGTGTGTAGTAGAAAGGATGTTTTGAAAGGTTGCTGAATACTTCAACAGTTTCGCCTGCTTCATGGGCTATCGGTGCTGCATAATAGGTTGTCCTTAATGAATAGATGTCCTGGTAGTTCTCGAACATTGCGAATGGAGTTCTGAAGGCGTTTGCGTTTGTGATGACCTTGCTGAATGTGCTGTCTGCATTGTAGAAGTTCTCCATGTCATAGTCGCTGCCTGATGTCTCTGACCTGTAAAGAGGTGTCGCCATTGAACCTGTTGCGGAGACGAAGATGATGTCTGGATTGAATGTTGAGATTTCAGCATGACCGCCGGCGTATGCTGTACTGAATGTGCCGTATCCGTCCACGACTGCTGCGTTTGAGTTCGGGTCGCAGTTCGGGAAGATTGCTCTGCCTGTTTCAACGTTGTTGATGTCTTCACTGCCTTCGATGAGGATTGTGCCGTGGTCGAGGTTGCCGCCGAGAACCCTGTTGTCATCTCCACCTATGCCGACACCGAACATGCGGGCGACTGATGTGTGGACGGCTTCACCCTGTTCGTTTTCTCTGATGAAGTAACGGTTGCAGCCTGTGAATGTGAATGTGTTTTCAGAATAGAGACCTTTGAAGACACCGCCTTCTGTTCCGACAAAGAACACATTGGCGTTATCAGGGTTGAAAAGGAAATTCTGGATGCCAATGTGGACATAGAACGGAATTGAAGCCAATTCATTGCCGGCCACGGAAACGGAGATTGGTCTGTAAACGCCTGTGTTTGTGGCGTCTTCAAGTGTCCATACTGATGACGAACCGCCTAAAAGGAGCTTCCTTGGGTTGTTCGGGAATACCTCAATGGCGTTGTCAACATAGCCGTTTGAACCGAAGATGTCATAAATGCCTGTCGCGGCAAGTGCCGTCTGCCACGTGTTGCCACCATCCTTTGAATAGAAGATGTCATCGGTGGTGTATGATATGACGTTGCTGCTGCTGATGTTCCTCTTGATGTATGCTGCATATAGATACTCCGGATCTGACTGTGCGGCGGCGACAATCTTTATCCCGTCTTTAACCGGAAGTTTTTCTGCTTCTGTGAGTGATGTGACGTTGAGGTTGCCTCCGTCGGCTGTGATGAGAAGGACATCTTCGTTGACGACAGCGAGAACGTATTTTGAGTTCGCTCTGACCGCTGATGCCTGGCCTTCGACAACTAATGACCATGTGTCACCCATGTCTGATGATTTGTAAACACCTCCATTTGTTGCTGCCAAGATGATATTTCCGTTCATTACTGCCATTTCGTTTACGAAGCCCCAGCCGTTTGTTGCAGTTGGAGTCGTGCTTGAGAGGAGTGTGATTGAACCGTCCTTGGCGATTCTGTAGATGCCGTCACCGATGAAACCAGTCTCATAGCCGATATGACTTAGTCCGTTGACCATGTACTGTGAACGACCGTCACCTGTGCCGACAAATGTAACGCCGTCAACCTGAATCATGCAGCTGATCATTGTGTTGAGGTCGTACGCCTGCCTCATTGTGATGCCGCCGTTGACTGACTCGAAAATGTGTCCGCCCATTGTCCCGATGAGGAGGGTGTTGTTCGTCTGGTCATTCTGGTCATAAATCATGGCTCTTGTGAGCGCACCGTAATTGTCTGGTCCCATGACTTTCCATTCACCAGTGCCTCTTTTTGATGTTTGAGCTGCTTTTTGGGCCTTCAGCATCAATGCCGGGTCGATCAAGCCTGTCTCTTGGTTGGCGCGAATGCTCTTCATGTATGAAGAAACTGTGGCCTTTGTGTTAGTCCTCGGAACATATTTTCCTTGGTTTTCAGCAGCGTTGGAAACCAATCCTGCCTGCGCTAACATCATGGTTATCAAAACCATACTTAACGGTAAAAATCTTTTTTTCATATCACGTAATTTAAAAATTTATTACAAAACTATTATTTGATATTTTAGGGTTCAAAAATACAACATTTTTTGCATTCCACAAATAATTTTTTCAAAATAATGAAAAAAATTACCAAAACCCCAAAAATGTCCTAAAATCTCAACAAAACGTCTTCGGGCAGCCATCCGACACTCCCGTCGGCCACCCTGATTTTGCTCCAGTTGTCCTCTGTCTCTTTTATCTCAACCTTTGAGCCTTCGTGCAAGACAAAAAGGTCAACGCCTGATGACGACGGCGAACTTTTCACTGTAATGGTCGGTTTCATGACAATAGCTTCGTTGTTGCTCTTCATGTAATTGCTTTTCTGCGCTGAAAAAGAAATACTTAGGACAAAAAACACCAGTGCGAAAATTCCAATGAAAAACATGCTTTTCTTCAAGCCTTTCGTGTGCGCCGTGAAGTAGAGAAATGCTGCGAGAAGCAATATCGCAAAAATGATGATCGAGAAAACCGCCCACCCGTCGGCGGTGAAAATGTTGCCGATGCTGCGATGCCATTTTGTCATGAAGAAGACAGGTAGCGGCTCTATCTTGTCGGAAATCAAAGAGTTGGCAATGGCAAGGTTGTTCTTGACATCCTCGTTGTTCGGGTCAAGCTTCAAAGCCCGCTCGTAATAATATATCGACATCGGAACGTTCCGCATTTTAAAATATGCGTTGCCCATATTATATAATATAGGTGTCGATACGTAACCTTCCCCTATTATCTTGTTGTAAACAATCAAGGCCGAGTCATATTGGCTGTTGTTGTAATATGCGTTTGCCTTGGCGAAGGCGTCTTCCTGCAACTTCTGCGCATTCAGACCCGTCACCGCCAACATTATCGCCAAAATCAAAAAAAACTTTTTCATGTCTGCTCTCTTAACTTTTAACTTTCAACTTTTTACTTTAATACTCTCTCAGCCTTTGAAATCACCTCGACTCCTTTTTGATAGAGGTCGTCCATCTTCTTGCCTGGATCACCTGGAGCAAATCTGGCAAATTCGCAGCTGTTTAATAATTCAATGAATTGATTTACAATTTCTTCCGGTGCTTTCTTGCTGAACATCATTTCTTTTACGGTATCCATCGAAAGCTGTGAACGTGCAATGTTGAGCTTGTCGGAAATATAACCCCACAACGCTTGTGCGAATTCTTCATAGAAATGATTTTGGTCGTTGACTTTGAAGTAGTTGTAAGCTCTCTGGAGACGTTTCTTTGCCGTCTTGGTCGCTTTCTTATTCCTGACCAAAACCTCATTCTTGTTGAATTTGTTGATTTTGCTGTACATTATCAATGATACGGTAAACAAAACGACAAGCAGACCCATGATGATGTAGTACAGAGGTGTCGTGAACAATGTCCCGGACATTTTTTTAAGTTTGGCCTCTGTCATGATATGTCTGATGTCGCTTCCGACAACTTTGATGGCCTCCTGACCGCCGGCGTAGATAACGCCGCTGCTTCCTTCGTTGTCGCTTTTGGCGATGTTGAGGTCGTATTCGTCAGACGGCAGCGTCACGTATCTTTCTTTCTGCGGGTCGAAATATGTGAAATCGACCTGTTCGAGTTTGAAATGTCCCGAGACTCTCGGAATCACTACATATTCGACTTTCTTCGTGCCGCTGATTCCGAATGAGTTGTTCTTTGTCGATGTGGTGATTTTAGGGTCATAGACTTCAAAGTCAGGCGGGAAAACCGGTTTCGGCATGTCAAGAAGTTCGATGTTGCCCTTGCCGGAAACGGTGTATGTCAAGGTGAAAGCGTCGTTCGACTGCATCTCGGTTTTGTCGATAGACGACGTGAAGGTGAACTGTCCGACGGCTCCTTTGAATGTCTCCGGCTTGGCGGCTGATGGCGCCGGCTTCACCTCGATGGTGATCGGCTGCGACTTGATTTCCTTTTTGACATTGGTGTAGTTGCTTCCCATCACGTCGCCGAAGAAATCCTCGAACGGGTCGTTCGTGCGTTGGCGGGTTCTTTGTGTCCGGATCTGCGCTATGCAGCTGATATCCAGCGGGTCGATTGTCAATATGCCGGTCTTCTGCGGGATGAGCACGACTTCCTGAACGGTGGCTACGGCATACTGCTTGCCGTCTCTCACTATCGAAGACTGCTGCAAGGTGCCGTTGTTGTCGGTGATGTCCTTCGTCCAAAAACCTGAATACGACGGAGACTTGGATATCGAAAGTTGTGAAATGGCGATGTTGTAATAAATCTTGTAAGTCAGCACGATTTGCTCACCTATGTATGCGCTTCTCTTGTTCGGGACCGCTTCGAGCAACACCTCGCTTGAATTTGACGCTGACGATGCGCTCCTGTCACCGCCGCTTGACGACGAACCGGAATGTCCGATGCTGCCGCTGCCTGCGACAACGGTGATGTCGGTGGTGGTGCTCTTCACCTTTTTCCTGTTGACAGTGATGGTCGCGGCCGGAATCGTGAATGTCCCTTCTTTTATGGCGCGGAGATAGAACGAATATGTCGTCTTGTTCGATTTCGTAACCGAGCCGTTGATGATCTGCACGCTTGAACTCGAGGATGAAAACGGCCCGCCTACAATCTCGAAGTTGTTGAAATTCGGCGCCTCGAAGTTGCTGCCGCTGCCGTCAAGCTCATACGAGACGTTGAACTGCTCGCCGACCATCACCTGATGCTTGCAGATGACGTTGAACTCGACATCATCCTGGGCGTAAACCGCGATGTTTAATAGAATTGCGATAACCGCTGTTAAAATTTTTCTCATTTCTTAACTCAACTCTCTTTAAACTTTATAACTTTAAAAACTTTTAACTTTCAACTAAAATCACCAGTCTTTCTGGATTTTTCGTCTCTGCATCTTGGCGGCCTTGGCTTCATTCATCTTGTCCATGGTGTTCTTCTCCTGCTCCTGCAATGCCTGAAGCATCCTTTCGGCGTCTTCCTTAGACATCTGCTGCTCCTGCTGCTGTTGCTGATTCTGCTGCTGCTCCTGTTCTTCTTTGTCTTGTTCCTGGTTTTGCTGCTGTTGCTGCTGATCCTGATTCTGGTCTTGCTGCTGATTTTTGTTTTGATCCTGCTTGTCCTGATCTTGATTTTGCTGCTGTTGCTGTTGTTGTTGCTGTTGCTGCCTTATCATTTTCTTACGGGCGTATTCAAGGTTGTAACGTGCGTCTTCATCCTGCGGATTCAACTTGATGCATCTCTTGAATGCGTTGAAAGCCTCCTCGTATTTCTGCTGCTCCATCATGGTGTTGCCGAGGTTGTAATAGGCGTCGGCTTCCATCTGCGGGGTGACGTTCCTGCCGGCGACGCTTGAGAAACTGCTTTCGGCTTCTTTGAATTTCTTCTGCTGATAATATGCGTCTCCGAGATTGAACTGCGCCTTGTCGTTGTACTTCGTGTCGAGCGATTTCTTGTAGAAATCAGCCGCCACGTTGAAGTTGCCTTTTTTGAAATTGCTGTTTCCATTGCGGATGAGGCTCTCCTTGCTCTGTGCGTTGGCGGTCATCGTAATGGTTGCTAAAAGCAAAAATATTCCTGTTTTACTTAATGTTTTCATCTTTCGGTTCAAAGAATTTGAATTTGGATTCCCAGCCTTTCTTACCTGAAGAAAGCAGTATCTCAATGATTAACAAAAAGATGGCGGCTCCGACAAACCATTGGAACTGGTCTTCATAATCGGTGAACACCATCGACTCGAACTCGTTTTTCTCGGCTTTGTTGATGTCGTCGTATATCTTGTCAAGGCCGACGTTTGAATTGCTGGCACGCACGTAAATGCCGTCGCCGATCTGCGCGATCTGACGAAGCATGTTGTCGTCGAGCTTGGTGATGACGACGTTGCCTTCCTTGTCCTTCTTGTATCCGGTTTTCTTCCCGTACTGGTTGTAGAGTGGGATGGGAGCGCCTTCGTCAAGACCCATTCCTATGGTGTAAATCTTGATGCCGAGTTTCGCGGCTTCCTGCGCCGCCTTGACTGCATCGCCGTTTTCGTGGTCCTCGCCGTCGGAGATGATGATGATGGCCTTGCTGTTTTCACTCTCGCCGAACGATTTCACCGCCAGCTCGATGGCCCTGCCGATCTCGGTGCCCTGCGTCGGAATCAGGTCGGTGTCAACGGTCGAGAGGAACATCTTCGCCGCCGAATAGTCCGTCGTGATCGGGAGCTGGACGTATGCGTTCCCCGCAAAGACAATGATTCCGATCCTGTCGCCGCCGAGTTTTGAGATGAGCTTGTTGATCGACTGCTTCGCGCGTGCGAGTCGGTTCGGCTCGATGTCTTCGGCATGCATTGAGTTTGAAATGTCAACGCAAAGGAACATGTCGATTCCCTCTCTCTTCGCCTTCTCCATCTTCGACCCTGACTGTAGGTTCGCTGCGCCTAATATTAATAAGGTGATGATGAGCGTGAAGATGACGAATTTCGTGTTGGCTCTCGCAACAGAGAAATTCGGAATCAGATAGCCTCTGAGTTTTATGTTCGCAAAGCGTTTGAACTGTTTGTTGTTCCAATAACGAATCAGAACATAAACCGCGACAAGTACCGGAATGATGAGCAACCAGTACAGATACTGCGGATTTTCAAATCTTAAAATATTTGGTTCCATGATGTTTCCTTAATCCGTTAATGTTTTTAATAGTGTGTGGCGAAGCACGAAGTCCAGCAAAAGCAGAGCCAGAGCCCACAGGACAAACGGGAGGAATTCTTCATGAACGCGTTTGAATTCGTTCACTTCGATCTTCGAGCGTTCCAGCTTGTCGATCTCCTCGTAAATCTGTTCGAGCTTCTCGTTTGATGTCGCCCTGAAATACTTTCCGCCCGTCATGTCGGCGATTTGCTGCAGCAACGGTTCGTTGATGTTGACCTCGACTTGTTGATATTGTATTCCTCCGAAAGGTGTCTGCACCGGATATGGCGCCATGCCTCTTGTTCCGGCACCGATAGTATAGACTCTTATTCCGAAAAGTTTCGCCATCTCCGCCGCCGTCGAAGGGTCAACGGAGCCGGAGTTGTTGTCGCCGTCGGTGAGTAAGATCACCACCTTTGAAATAGCCTCGCTGTCTTTGAGTCGGCTCACCGACGAGGCGAGGCCGTCACCTATGGCGGTGCCGTCTTCAAGCATTCCGCATTTCATGTCTTTCAACATGTTCAGGACCATGCCGTGGTCTGTCGTCAACGGCACTTGCGTGAACGTCTCGCTCGCGAAGACCACAAGCCCGATCCTGTCTTCAGGACGGCCTTTGATGAACTCCGCCCCGACCGATTTCGCGGCTTCCAGACGGTCAGGCTTCAGATCCTGCGCCAACATGCTGCTTGAAATGTCCATCGTCATCACTATGTCGATGCCCTCGACGTTGATGGTCTGGTTCGTGGAGCTGCTCTGCGGACGCGCCATCGCGATGAAAAGCAATGCCATCGCGCCAAGCTCAAGGGCAAACAAAAGATGACGGACGTATGAACGCCAGCTCTTTGGCAGCTTGGCAAAGAAACTCGTATCGGTGAATCTCATATACGCCGACTGCTTCCTGCCTCTAAAAATATACCATATAATCAGTAATGGAATGATAATCAATCCGTAAAGAAAATATGGCGATGCAAATTCAAAGGAACTCATTTCGCTTCCTCCGTTTTTTCTTGTTTGTTCAACTCTGTCTTCTCGTTTTTCTTCCTCGCTTTTTCTTCCTCCGCCTTGCGCTTCTCTTCTTCCTGGAAGAAAGCAAAAGTCTCCTCGACAAATTCGTTCACGTCCTTGAAAGCCTGCTCGTTCTGCGCCGCCGTCGGGTTCGCCTTCGCGAATTTCACAAAGTCGGCTGTGACGAGAGTGTCGCGGAATTTCTCAAATGCTCTCCCGTCGAAATTGATTGCCTTGACGGAACTGATGATTTCGTCGGATGTCATCTCTACGGCATCAATTCCAAACTGTCCTTCGAGATATTCACGTGCGATGCCTGTGACGTTTGTGTAATATTCCTTGATGTTAGCCGTCTTCCATGCTTCCGTCGTCCTGACCTCGGCAAGCCGTTCTCTCGCAGTGACAATCGCAGGAATCGTCGGCTTCGGCTTCTCGGCCTTAACGGCAGATGTGACTTTCCTTTTCTTTCCGAGATAATACATCAGAGTGATTACACCCAAAGCTGCAATGATAATTGCCAAATATGGAACAATCTCCTTGAATGTGTAACCTTGTTTTATCACGCCCTTGATCGGGCGGAAAGCCTGTGTCGTGTCAACGGCGACGGTGTTCACGAAAAGCTCGATCTCGTCAGTGTAAAGCGTGTGGCGGATGCTGTCTTTGATGCTTTCCGCAAATGTGAGGCCGATTTCCGGAACGTAAACGTAGCCGGTGTCAAACGACGTCAAAGTCAGATGCTGCGTCATCAGAACATCACTATTATTAATAGGTGTGGTCTCGACTTCGCCGACGTTTATAACCTCGATTGATTTGCTTAATGTGTCGCCATACTGCATCCACTCGACATAATAGTCTTTTGGAATTGTCAGCGACAACTGATAATCAAAAGGTTGCCCGATTATGATGCTGTCAACGTCGGCAACGCCTTTGATGTTGACCTGTTGCGCAAAATTGCTGAAGCCTGCTGCCAACAGCGCAAAGAACAACGTTGTGAAAATTGTTTTCCTCATTTTCTTGATTCTCTCCTCTTAAAAAGTTGCATCAACGGCTTGACGTAATCTTCATCGGTGTAAATCAATGTGTTGTCAATGCCGTTGTTGGCGAAAGTGTGGTTCAGCATCGTCGTTTCGTGCTGGACGTATTTCTGGTATGCTATGTTCCAGGCGTTTGTCGATGTGTCAACCCATCTTTCTTCTCCGGTCTCGCTGTCGCGGAATTTCACAAGTCCCATCTTCGGGATGATAAGCTCGCGTTTGTCGGTGATTCTCAACGAGATGAGGTCGTGCTTCCTTGCAGCGATCCTCAATTCCTGCTCGAAGGATTTGTTTGTCACGAAGTCGGAGATGAGAAATGCCGTTGTGCGTTTCTTGATGGCGCTTGTGAGGAATTTCAGTCCTTCGCCGATGTCGGTGCCTCTGTGCTGCGGCTTGAAAGTCACTATTTCGCTGATGATTCGGAGAATGTGGCTCGTGCCTTTCTTCGGCGGGATGAATTTCTCGATCTGGTCGCTGAAGAAGACGACACCGACCTTGTCGTTGTTCTGAATTGCAGAAAACGCCAGAACCGCCGCGACCTCGGCCGTGATGTCACGCTTGGTGGCGTCAACAGAACCGAAGTCGTTGGAGCCGGAAACGTCGATGAGCAACATCACCGTCATCTCGCGCTCTTCCTCGAAGATCTTCACAAAAGGCCTGTGGAAACGCGCTGTGACGTTCCAGTCGATGTTGCGGATGTCGTCACCGTATTGATATTCACGCACTTCGCTGAAAGTCATGCCGCGCCCCTTGAACGCACTGTGGTACTGCCCCGAAAAGATATGGTTGCTCAACCCGCGCGTCTTTATCTCGATTTTCCTGACCTTCTTGAATAAATCAGTCGTTTCCATTCGACTTTATAACTTTAAAAACTTTATAACTTTCAACTTTATAATTCTGATTACGGCACTTCAACGATGTTCAAAATCTCGTTGATGATCTCTTCCGTAGTGATGTTCTCGGCTTCGGCCTCGTATGTTAGTCCGATGCGGTGACGCAAGACATCCGGCGCGACGGCGCGGACATCTTCCGGGATGACGTAGCCGCGGCGTTTGATGAACGCGTATGCCTTTGACGCCAACGCCAGGTTGATTGATGCACGCGGTGAGCCGCCGTAACTGATCATGCCGGCGAACTTGTTGAGCTTGAAATCGTTGGGATAACGTGAGGCGAAAACGATGTCGGTGATGTAATTCTCGATTTTCTCGTCAAGATAGACCTCGCGGCAGACCTTCCTCGCGTTAAGTATCTCTTTCGTTGAGGTCACTTTCCTCACTTCAGGATACTCCTTATTAATATTCTGTCTTAAAATGATTTTCTCTTCGTCTTTCTTCGGGTAATCTATGACGACTTTCAGCATGAAACGGTCAACCTGCGCTTCCGGAAGCGGATATGTCCCCTCCTGCTCAATCGGGTTCTGGGTCGCCATGACCAAAAACGGATCCGGCAAGGCGAAAGTGCTCTCTCCGATTGTCACCTGATGCTCCTGCATTGCTTCGAGCAACGCACTCTGTACTTTCGCGGGTGAACGGTTTATCTCATCCGCCAGCACGAAATTAGCGAAAACCGGGCCTCTCCTCGTGATGAATTCTTCGCTCTTCTGACTGTATATCATTGTTCCGATAAGGTCGGCAGGCAGAAGGTCAGGAGTGAACTGTATGCGGCTGAAATCTGCATCAACAATGCTTGCAAGCGTCTTGATGGCCAATGTCTTCGCCAATCCCGGAACACCTTCAAGCAGGATGTGACCATTTGATAATAAACCAATTAGCAAGCGCTCCGTCATCTGCTTCTGACCGATGATGACCTTGCTCATTTCCATGTTTATCAAGTCGATAAACTGACTCTCCCTCTGAATTTTTTCGTTTAATTCACGAATATCTGTCTCAATCATTTTAGTGATTTTTTAAAACTTTTCTATATTAACAACAAAACTGCAAAAATATTGTAAAAAATTGAATGTTCAAACAAAAAAATGGGATTTGAAAATAAATTCAAATCCCAAAATCAAGAGTCTGCGTCAAGAGGTTTTACGCCTCGAATTCTTTCATATTCTCCATGAGTTTTTTTCTTGAGTAGAAAATCCTGCTTTTCACAGTGCCAATCGTAAGATTCAGAGCATCAGCGATTTCCTTGTACTTGAAACCATCGTTGTACATGTCGAACGGCTTCCTGAAATCAGCGTCAAGATTGTTGATGCCATTCTCGAGTTCCTTGGCGTTCAGCATCGATTCGGGGTCGGTGTCGCTGTGCGAATTGCTGATGTTCAGATAGTACAGGTCGTCGGTCTGGTCGATGATGGTGTTTTCTTTTTTCATCCTCCGGTAGTTGTTGATGAAGATGTTCTTCATGATGGTGTAAAGCCATGCCTTGAAATTGTTCTGGTTCACGAATTTTTCGCGGTGAATCAAAGCTTTCAGGAATGTTTCCTGCGTGAGGTCTTTCGCGTCATCAAGGTTGCCTGTGAGCTGGCGGGCGTAGCCTTCGAGAAATCTCTGCTGCCCGACCAAATTGGTGCTGAATTCTAATGCTGTCATTGTCGTTGTTTTTTGTTGGTTGATTGTTGTTTGTTTGTTGTTTCGAATGCAAAACTATTATGGTGGTCGTTTTTGTCAAGAATTTTTTTTGTTTTTTACAATGTGAAAATACAAATCATTGATATATAAATGTTTGTGATTGAAAAATTTTTTAAGTAATTTTTGAAAGTAAACGGATAGAAAAATAAAGTAAACGGTATTAAAAAACAAGATAACGGTAAAATTATTAAGATAAAGGTTTGGTATAAAAGTTTGATGGAAATAAAATTCAGCGCGGAATCTATGTGTTTGAATTTTTTTTGTATTTTCGTAATTTAAATTTTAAAAGGATAACAAATGAAAAATTATAGGGAACTTTTGAAGAATGTGACAACCTTTATCTTTGATTATGATGGTGTTATGACGCAAGGTGACGTGTTGGTGCTTCCTGACGGTGAAGCATTGCGGATGACAAATGTAAAAGACGGATTCGCTCTTCAGCTTGCAGTGAGGATGGGTTATAACGTCGCCGTTATCTCAGGCGGTTACGCCAAGTCAATGGAACAACGGATGAAAGCCCTCGGTGTCAAGGACGTTTTTCTTCATATCCCAAACAAAATCATTAAGTTGGATGAGTATATGAAAGAACGTGGATTGACAAAGGAAGAGATTGTTTACATGGGCGACGACATTCCCGATTACCCTGTGATGCAGAAAGTCGGCGTGCCGGTGTGCCCCGCCGATGCCGCCGAGGAAATCAAGCAGATCAGCGTTTATGTCAGTCACCAGAACGGAGGGAAAGGCGCTGTCCGCGACATCATCGAACAGGTGATGAAAGCGCAGGACAAATGGATGAAGGATTTCGAAATACATATCTGGTAGATTATGAAGAAGATAGGTTCGTTTTTTAAGTTGGTCCGTTGGCCGAATTTGCTCATTACGGCTCTGATGATGTGCCTTGTATTTCATTGCATTATGATGATGCAAAGCACGGTCTCATTCACATTGCTGGTCATCTCAATGGTTTTTATCGTTGCCGGCGGCTATGTCATAAACGACATCTTCGACATGGAAACCGATGCCATCAACAAACCGAAAAAGCTGATTGTCGGGAAAGTGTTTTCTGAAAAACAATGCGGCGTTTTTTATTGGACGTTGACAATCATCGGATTGTGCTGCGGATTGGCATCGACAATCATAGCTCTCGGCTCGAAATTCTACTTGGTTTTTTTATGTCTGCTGTTACTGTCAGGGATTTTGTATTCTTATTCGAGTACATACAAGAAAAAATTCCTGATAGGCAACATAATTGTTTCATTGTCAGTGGCTTTCGTGGTATTTCTGCCGTGGCTTTTCGTGATGCTCTATATGTCGGGAAACCCGCTTTTGTTTCGTGTAAACGAAGATTTGATGACTGCATCGCTTCGTATTGTGTTGTTTTACACGGGATTTGCATTCCTGACGACATTGATTCGCGAAATTGTCAAGGATATGGAAGACATGGATGGCGACGGCAGGACTCATTGCCGTACGATTCCAGTGGTCATGGGATTAAAGAAAACGTCAATTATAGTTATGGTTCTTCTGTTTTTGATGTCCGGGACTATATTCAGCTTTGAGAATTTTTTTGAAAATATTAGTGATATTAGGACTCCGATAATTTTGATTGAAGTAATGAAATATATGTTTATAGGTTTCATGGCGGCTTTTATGACAACAGTGACGCAAAAACCAGCTAAACCTGAAAAGACATATCATATTGTTTCTATTTTATTGAAAATCACAATGTTAATTGGAGTGTTGACAATGATTTTTATTAATCTATAAAATGAATCAAATGTTGGATAACTTAAAGAAATATAATATCGTACTCGCTTCAAAATCACCGCGTAGGCAGGAACTTTTGAAAGGGATAGGAATCGAATTTTCAATTTTGACAAAAGACGTTGACGAAGGCTATCCTTCAAGATTGCCATTGGCAGATGTCGCGCCGTTCTTGAGCTTGAAAAAAGCGAAAGCGTTTGAAAACCACGAACTTCCTGAAAACTATATGGTGATTACAGCCGACACCGTCGTGATTGCGGAAAACGAAATTTTAGGGAAACCGAAGGATAAGGAAGACGCATTCAGAATGTTGAAACTGCTGTCTGGAAAGACGCATCGTGTCGTGACAGGCGTGACGGTTCACACAAAAGAAACGTCAAAAACATTTTCGGTGACATCGAAAGTGACATTTGATGAGCTTGACAATCAAGAGATTGAATATTACATTGACAATTATAAACCTTACGACAAGGCGGGTGCTTACGGCATTCAGGAATGGATCGGCTATGTCGGGGTCTGCGGCGTCGAAGGATCATATTTTAATGTGATGGGGCTTCCGACACATAAATTATATGAGGTGTTGAAAAAGTTTTGAATATGAAAAATAAACCGAGAATATTAATCGCGAATGACGATGGCTTTCAAGCCAAGGGCTTGAGAAAACTGACGGATTTGATGCGTCAGATTGGTGAAGTCATGGTCATTTCAACAGAACAGCCGATGTCGGCTCAGTCGCATTCAATGACAATTCGTGAACCGTTGAGAGTCAATCTGTTGGAAAAAGATGTTGATTATGTCAAGTATGTCTGCAATGGTCGTCCGGTTGACTGTGTTAAGATAGGTTATCAATATTTTATGAGTGAAAAACCCGACATTGTCGTCTCGGGGATAAATCATGGCTCTAACGCTTCGACCAATGTGGTTTATTCGGGTACGATGGCGGCTGTCATTGAGGCTTGCATGAATGGCATTCCTGCTGTCGGTTTCAGTCTTGACTGCTACGACCCAGATGCCTGTTTCGACCATCTCGACAATTATATTATCGGTTTTACGAAAAAAGTCCTTGATGAGGGTCTGCCTGATGGCGTATGCCTGAATGTCAATTTCCCTGCATTTTCTGAAGAAGGTATTAAGGGAATAAAAATATGTCAGCAGGCGAAGGCACGCTGGTCGGAGAAATATGAACGCCGTGTTGACCCTTTCGGCCGCGACTATTTCTGGCTTACCGGCGAGTTCATCGAGCAGGATTCTGAAGAAAATACGGATGTTAAGGCGTTGAACAACAACTATGTTTCAGTTGTTCCGATTCAGTACGACTGGACAGCATATAATGTCATCGACAAATTTAAAACGTGGGAGATATGAGGTACTATATAATTGCAGGTGAAGCTTCCGGAGATTTACATGGTTCGAATCTCGTGGCATCTATCAGGAGAAAAGACCCGGATGCGAAAATTCGTGCGTGGGGCGGTGAAAAAATGCGGAAAAACGGTGCAAACGTGGTGAAGAATTATCATGATTTGGCGTTCATGGGCTTCGTGGAAGTGTTAATGAATCTTAACACTATCTTAAAAAATTTTAACATTTGCAAGAAAGACATTAAGCAATTTAATCCTGATGCCATCATTCTCATCGATTACCCTGGTTTTAATCTGAATATCGCAAAATGGGCGCATAAAAAAGGGTATAAGGTGTTTTATTACATCTCACCTCAGGTTTGGGCATGGAAACGCCGCCGTGTGTATAAAATAAGGAGGGTGGTTGACAAGATGCTTTGCATTCTTCCTTTCGAAAAGAAATTTTTTGATGGATATAATGTTGATTGTCAATATGTTGGACATCCTTTGCTTGATGAAATATCAAAAGTTGTTCCCGTTGATAGAGATAAATTCTTTAAGTCAAACCGTCTGAATCCAAAAAAGGAGATTATTGCGTTGCTCCCTGGCAGCCGCAAGCAGGAAGTAGGCAGAATGCTTGAAGTTATGCTGAAGGTTGTCAAACAATATCCTGATTATCAATTTGTTGTTGGATGCGCTCCGTCGCTTCCAGTGAGTTATTATAAGAAAATAATTGGTGACAGAGCGAATGTGCGTTTAGTGGTGAACAGAACGTACCAATTGCTGCAGTTGGCAAGTGCAGCACTCGTAACATCAGGAACTGCAACGTTGGAGACTGCGCTTTTTGATGTCCCGGAAGTTGTCTGCTATAAGGCAAATAGAATTTCATATCTAATCGCTAAACGTTTGGCGAAGATTAAATTTATCTGTTTGGTGAATTTGATTATGGACAGATTGGTTGTCAAAGAGTTAATTCAAGATGATCTGACCCCTGAAAACATCAAGGAAGAGCTGGACAGCTTGCTTAAGAACCATAAACGCCAACGTAAACTGCTCGAAGATTATGAGGAATTGAAGATGGTTTTAGGTAATGCCGGAGCTTCTGACAAGGCCGCTGAAGCAATCATTTCAAATGTAAAATAAATTTACAAATTTGTAAATAAATTTTAATAATCGGGTGTTTTCAAATCGATGAAGACATCTGATTTTTCTTTGAAAATCAATAAAATAAATGTTTTTCATATTGAAATTATTCGTAACTTGCACGCCGGTTTCTGACATGCAAATATGTTAAATTGGTTTAAATATCCGTTCGTCAGGTTGCTGATACCTTTTGCATCCGGCATTTGGCTTGCCTGCACTTTCAAGCCGCAAAATGCTGATGTGTTGGCCACATTTTGTGTGTATGTTTCTCCGCTGCTGCTCGTTTCATTGATAATTGTCTCAAATCACGTAAAAAAATATAGTCTGAGATGGCTGTTCGGTTTGCTTCTCAACGCACTTCTCATATTAATAGGTGTGTTTTCTGTTCATATCCGCGATGACGATTTGGAAGAATTTCACATTTCTCATCGTGAGCTTGATGATGTGACATGTTATGTCGCAAGAGTTTATGATTGTCCGACTGTCAGGGATAAATCCGTGAAAGTCATTCTGGAATTGAAAGCGGTTAAACGTTTTGGTGATGCGGCAGAAAGCGTCTCCGGAAAAGTCATGGCGTATTTTGAAAAAACGGATCGTGCGGAGGCTTTGAAATACGGTGATATTATTGTTTTTTTCGATCCTCCTGACTTTGTTGAGCCGCCGAAAAATCCCGAACAATTTGATTATAAGACATATCTTTTGCGAAAAGGTGTCTCACATCAGATGTACATAAAAGATGGCAGATGGGTGAGTCTTGGTGTAAACCAGTCAAACCGGATTTATGGATTTTCTTATCGCCTTCGTGACTTTCTGCTTTCAACCATGCGGAATCTCGGGGTCGAAGGGGATGAGTATGCTGTCGCGGCTGCGATTCTTATTGGTTTTGACGACACATTGCCTGAAGAACTCCGGCAGAGTTATGTCGCGGCCGGCTCAATGCATATATTATGTGTATCGGGGCTTCATGTCGGTGTGGTGTTCATGGTTTTTTCATATATGCTTGCGTTTCTTAATAAACGGAAGCGTTGGCAGCATCTGGTCAAACAGTCTCTGCTCTTGCTCCTGATTTGGATGTACGCATTGCTGGCTGGACTTGCTCCGTCGATTCTTCGTGCGACGATAATGCTTTCATTCGTGATTTTAGGCGATATGCTTAATAGGAAAGGAGTGTTGCTCAATAGTTTAGCCGCATCTGCATTTACGCTGCTTTGCATAAAGACGGCAAACCTGTTCGATGTCGGATTCCTGCTTTCGTATGCTGCTGTCGTGGGAATTGTGGTTCTGCAAAAGCCAATTTACAACATTTTTTATATCAAATTCAAGCCTTTGGACAAGATTTGGGAGATGACGTCGGTGACATTGGCGGCGCAGATGGCAACGGCTCCGTTCTCGGTTTTCTTCTTCCACCAGTTCCCCGTTTATTTTTGGCTGAGCAACCTTTTCATGACCCCAATTTCAACCATCGTGATAATTGGTGGAATGCTGATGCTTGTTTTTAGCCCTATACCTTATATTAATGTGGCAATCGCATTCTGTGTGAAATGGATGATATTTTTAATGAATCAAGTCGTCATTTCAATTGAAAATCTTCCGGCTTCCATCGTTAAAGGCTTGTATGTGAATGATCTGGAATTTGTTTGTCTTGTCTTGATTTTAATATTGCTTATGCTGACAATTGAATTTAAAGAAAAAAGAATGGTTTTTGCTATTCTGTCAATCTCATTGGTTTTCAGCATTTCTCAACTTTCAAGGGCGATTGTGCAGCGAGAACAGCTGTCGTTTACGGTGTATTCTTTGTCGAAAGGTACCGCCATCGATTTTGTCTGTGCAAATCAACATGTTGTTCTGTGCGATTCAATTGTTTATTATGATCCGGATGTTGCAGGTTTTGGCATGGAAAACAATCTGATAAGGCATGGAGTTTATAAAAATGGCAATAATCTGTTGCTTGATGATGCCGATTTTGATGAATTTTTTATTAGAAAGCGAAAAAACATGGTGTCATTCGGAGAAAAATTAATCGCATTTTCTGAAGAAAAAGCGTATTTTGGCGTAGAATCGACCTTAAAACCTCATTTTGACTATTTCGTTGCTTGTGGTAGGGAGAATATAGATGTTGAGAAATTATGTAAATGCTATATTATTGATTTACTGATAATTGACAGTTCGATTCCAGAGTATTTAAGAAAAATAATGATTGAAAAAGCAGAGGAAATAGGACAGGTGTATTATGATGTAAAAACAAATGGTGCGTATGTATATCAAAAAAATTAATTTGTAAAATATTGTAAATCAATTTTATAAAAATATTTAAAAAAAAGTTTGAATTTTTTTCAAAAAAGTGTTGCGCATATTAAAAAAGGTTGTATCTTTGCACCGTTGAAACAAACAGAAAAGTTCAACTGGTTCTTGAAGATAATGGTGCCGTAGTTCAGTTTGGTTAGAATGCCTGCCTGTCACGCAGGAGGTCGACGGTTCGAGCCCGTTCGGCACCGCAAAGGAAACTCACTCAATCGGGTGGGTTTCTTTTTTTGTTAACTTTTCGCAAAAATCAGTGTGTGATCAATCAACAAATCAATGTGAAAAGTTCTACCCATTTCACGGGTTCTGTGTAAATGCTGATCAAAACCTTACTGCCAAATTATATTCAACTTGTGTTCAATTATATTTGATTGTTAAAGTTGTTTTTTTAGTTTTTTCTTCATGTTTGAAATGTTAAAAGCCATACCATATCATCAAAAACAAGTCGAATTTGCTTTTTTCAAGCATTTTCGGTTCGTTTTTTTTTGCAAAAATTCCGTATCCTTTTTTTGATTTTTCTCAAAAAAAAATCTTTTTTGGCGTGGAATCGGCGTAATTTTTCATTCAAGAAGTCGCAAAAAAGGCCGTTCGGGCTCATGTTTTG
>JAKSMX010000017.1 GCA_024400305.1 Bacteroidales bacterium
GGCAGCTGGCTTGCCTCAACCGCTCTATTATTACGAAAGTTCAGGCTTTTGGGTGGTATTCCGCAAAGATCTGTTTAACGAAGAAGACCTGCAAGCAAAAGGCTTGAATCCTCGTCAGATAAAAGCCGTTCTGTATGTAAAAGAAAAAGGAAAAATTACGAATAAAGAGTATCAGGAAATCAATCAAGTGTCCAAACGCACATCCACGTCAGAGTTGACCGATTTAGTAAGCAAATATAATTTATTGGAAAACAAAGGTGTTGGAGCTGGTAGTTTCTATAAACTAATTGGGCAATAATTGGGCAATTGGGGCAATAACAGAATTTGCCTCAATTGCCTCATAAATGATTCAGTAATGCCTCTTTTGTCTCAGGTGAAGAAACAAGTATGGAAATGGAATGGTCAATATAGTCAATTAATGGTCAATTGTCTTACCAATACACCAATTATGTTGAAAAATAAAGGCTGTAAGCGTACTTTTAGAGAAATAATAATTGGGCAGTAATAGTGCGATAATTGGGCATAGTAAAAAATATAAGAATGCAATAATGAATTAATATGTTGATACTATTGGATTTAGATGGAACTCTTATTAATACGATACATCCCTCTTGGAAGCCGTATAAGGATGGAGTATCTCTTCTTTCATCAGAAATATTAAATCGATTACCTCTAATCAATGGGGTTGAGAATTTTATCAATTCAAGGAAAGCTAAAGGTGATAAATTACTAATAGTTTCAGATTCACATCCTTCATATGTAAATCCAATTATTGCTGTCCGATAAAAACTAAAAACGCCCCCAAAGGATTTATAACCCATTGATTCTTTGCATTGCCTTGTGTGCAGGCCCAAAGACAAGCCCCCCTCAGTCAAAAAGAGTCAGTTTTGGAGGGATTTCAGATGCTTCAGCAAGGACATTCTCCCAGCCTTTTTCAGGATTGTTGAAGAGGTTGTAGAAGTCAACATAATACATAAGCGAGATTCTCACCATTGTCGCCAGGCCGAAGAAGCTCCATTGGCGTTTCAGCCCTTATTTTTTGCCCTCAAAAAAAGTTTTATCGGACACCAATATATTTTTATAAAGCTTTTCTCCATTTCTATCATAAAAAGTTGTATCTTTGCACGTTGTAATTTTTTAATTGATAATTATATACGAAGAAAGAAATAGAATAAACTAAGATATTGTATAACATAGCGTTTGCTGCTATTCGGAATCGTCTGAAATGTGAGAAGTTTCTAAATGATTAATACCCGAAGAAAGTTGTAAATGCCTGCGCCTTGGGCGTGGGCTTGACTTTGGGTATTAGGGCATCTTCTCACAGCCTCAGATGATAAAGTTAAGGTTCACGCCTTTCTTTATGTCCGTTCTGATGTGATGGCAACTGCTTAACATAAAGCAGGGAAGCCGAAAACTGCATAAAAGAGTAGGCATAAACAAAAAGTTGTGCCCGACACGAATTAGGGATAAAGAAATGAAAAATTACCAGTGTAAAAAATGTGGCACTTTGATTCAAAGTGAAAAAACACCAAGTTCATTTAATTGCCCCAAAGGAGGTATGCATCAATGGCAAGACTTGGGAGAAGTGGGTACTGACACTTACCAATGCAAAAAATGTGGACTTATTGTTAACAGCAAGAAAACACCAAGTTCTTTTGGTTGCACATCTGGCGGTATGCATCAATGGAACAAATTGAATCGTTAAAATTAAAGGGTTGTAAGAATTGTTATTCTTGCAACCTTTTCTAAAACTTATTGTCATGGAAACACTTACTATTCAAAAACTTTTCGATGCAAAAAATCGGAAGTTTGAAATACCCGCTTATCAACGTTCGTATAGTTGGGGTAAAGAACAAATTATGCAATTCATTGAAGATTTGAAAAATGCATCAAACAAATACTACTTGGGGCATTTCTTGTTTGAACAGCCCAACGAAAATACCTTGCAAATAATTGATGGTCAGCAACGACTTACCACTTGCGTCATCTTTTTCAGTTCGATGTACAATGAATTGAGCAATAGAAAACAACAAGGAGAAGTTATCGTTGTTGATTTAGACGACATCAAGGATTATTACATACGCGACATACGCAAGCAGACGCAAAAATTCAGAACCGTTGAGTACGATAACAACTTTTTTGTGGACGAAGTAATCAATCAAAAGAAGAACGCTCAAGAGCCCTCAACGCTTTCACAAAAGCACATTCGCGAGGCAAAAACCTTGTTTGATGAGGAATTTGCAAAAATCCCGACAGAAACGCTTGAGCAATGGTATAATTTAGTTCAAAATGCCACCATCACGCAATTCGTAGTGTCCGACAAAGCAGAGGCCGCACAGATTTTCGCCTTCCAAAACGACCGTGGCAAGGCATTATCGAAATTAGACAAAATCAAGTCGTACTTTATGCTTCAGGTTTATCTCCTTTCCGGAAACGATGACCTTATCAACGAAAATATTAAGTACCTTGAAAGTGAGTTTGAAACAATTTATCAACGCATTGTGATGGTTGATGAAAAAGAAGACGAGGTGCTGAACCATTATTGGCGTGCTATCAGTGGGAAAGGCTTTTATAGCGATGATGTGGTTGATGGCGTAAAGACTGCTATCGCAAACCAATTGGAGAAGATTGATTGGATCAAAGATTTCGTTGCGGGTATCTCGCAGGCATTTGAAACTGTTTACAAGGTAAAACAAAGCAAATATAGTTACATCACCGACCTTTTCTATCTCAATAATATGGCTTTGGCATATCCGTTCTTCATCAAAGCCGATAGATGCAAGGCAAGTGAAAATACGTTCAACCGCATGGCTCGTTTCCTTGAAAACATTACCTTCCGTAGTTTGCTGCGTGGTGGACGTGCCGATGTTGAAAGTCGTTTCAATTGTATTCTCAACAATTTGAACATTAAAGATGACAAATCTTTAAACGACAGTATCAATTGGATGATAGATAGAATCAAAAATGATTGGTGGTGGGGCTATTGGAGCGACAACGAAATGATACGTTGTGTTGATTCGGGTTGGTTCTACAAAAATCGTGTTGATAATTATCTTCTATGGAAATATGAGTTGTATTTGTGCAACGAGAACCATCCTATGCCACACAAAGTTAAGTTCAGTGATTTAATTCACAACGAAAGCATTGAACATATCGCACCCCAAACGCCGACAAATGGAAATCCCGTTGCAAACGGATATGGTGAGTATGAAGGTAATGACGGCATTGTGTCCGGTGATTGGTTGAACTGCGTTGGCAATCTTATGCTAATTTCGCAATCGCATAATAGTTCAATCGGCAATAAGCCATTTGCTGACAAATTGGCTTCGTATGGTAAGGATAATCTGCTCAACCAACAAAAAGAAATCATTGATTTTGTTGAAAATAAGGACAATCCTATTTGGAATAGAGCAGCTATTGAAAAACGACACAATAAAATCAAAGATGCTGTGAAGGATATTTGGAACTTGGAAACAATTTGATATCATAATCCGCTATCTTAACGCAATATAACGCATTGAATACCAAATATTCAATTCCCCTTTAGATAGAGTGTACTTTTGCACATAACAGACAAGGTCAGAGCCTTAACAACTCCGTACCAAGTCCAAAGTGAACTTATTGTTCAACACTCTAAATCTTTAAATTATGGGTACAATCAAACAAGGTATTCTCGGAGGTTTCTCTGGTAAAGTTGGAACCGTAATAGGTCCAAGTTGGAAGGGCATCAGCTACATGCGAGGCAGAGCCCAAAATGTGAAAAATCCACGCACTGAAGGACAGGTGGAACAGCGCAAATTCTCGCTTACGCTCGAATTTCTGAAGCCCATCACGTCGTACATTCGCACCGGTTTCAAGACCTACGCCAACAAGCAAACTGCATTCAACGCTGCAATGTCGTACATTGTGAAAAACGCTGTTTCGGGAGTTTATCCCAACTACGCACTCGACTACTCTCTTGCGCTCGTGTCTCGTGGCAATTTGAAACAACCTGCTAACGCAGTTGCTGCAATGAGTTCGGGTAAAACAACCATCACTTGGAGCGACAACTCTGGTGAAGGTGATGCACAATCCACCGACTTGGCAATGCCTTTGGCATTCAACATCAACAAAGGTGAAGCAGTGTTCAGCACCGCATCAGCCTCTCGTGCCGACCAACTCGCAGAACTAACCTTTCCAACCGATTGGATGGGTGACACTGTTGAGATTTACTTGGGCTTTGTCTCTGCTGACGGCACATCGGTTGCCACTTCGCTCTACTTGGGACAAAACACCGTAATCTAATCGTGCGTTGCAATTTTCTGTTCTTCTTGCAAGAACCGCCTCAAAAGGGCGGTTTCTTTTTTTTCCGTTTCCTTCGGAAACAAATAACAAAAAAAAGCCATTTTGCAGGTGGCTTTTCTTATTCTTGTTACTCAATTTTTATGTCAAAAACTGTTACCGTTTTGTTACTTTGATTATTTGCTACTCAAATAACATCCTGAAATATAGATAATTAAACATAAACAATAAATAGCAAACGCTATGATTTATAATATGTTAATTTAAATTTATTTCTGTTTCATTTTTCGTTTTGTAAGTTAAACAATTCTTTTTGTGCTTCAATCTCCCTGCGAAGTTCTTCTTCGGTAGGCATTAGAGGCATATATTTAGCGGCGAATAAATTATCACTATCCCGTAATATGGAATAGCGTGCAATGTCTTTGCTCGTTTCGCTGCAAAGTACTATTCCTATGGTCGGATTATCTCCTTCCGTACGTTTTAAGTCATCGTACATGCGAACATACATATCCATCTGACCAACATCCTGATGAGTTATCTGTCCTTTTTTCAAATCTATCAGCACGAAACATTTCAAGATGTAGTTGTAGAATACCAAATCGATATAAAAATCTCCCGCATCGGTGAAAATATGCTGTTGCCGTGCAACAAATGCAAAACCCCTACCTAATTCAACAAGAAAGTCTTGAAGATGCTGAATCAGTCCTTTTTCTAATTCGGTTTCCGTATAGTCGGTATTTTGCCTGAATCCGAGAAATTCTGCCATGATTGGACTTTTCAGAATTTCCAATTTGTCAATCTTATTGTCATTTTTGGTATTTTCAACCAATTGTGGCTGCTTAAAATGACGTTCATAATATTGGGTTGAAATATTGCGGTCAAGCGTACGGACGCTCCACATTTCCTGCGAGGCAGTAAGCATATACCACCGAGCTGCAGTTATGTCATCCACCCGTAAAACAGTTCGTATATGCGACCAAGATAAATTGTGCACACGCGTGTGCACAATTTCCAAGTCACTAAAGGTCAAGTAAAAAGAACGGAAATATTGTAAATTTCTTTTACTGAATCCTTTCCCGTACGTGCGTGTCAGTTCCTCTGAAAGTTGAGAGAATAGAATTCCGTATTATTTCGTTTTTATCTTTCATTTAAATTTGAGAGCAAACGCTATGATTTATAAATATGTCTGTTAATTTTTATTTCCGTTTCACAGAGACGCTGTCGGCTTCAGGATTTCCCGTTTTCCGACCTGCAAAGATACAATTTTTCGGCCATCAATTTATTTTTATGCTGAAGAATTTCTCGTATCGTATTTTTTTTTACTTTTGCGGATTAAATTTTGATTTGAATAATGATTAAAATATCAGTTTTATGAGAAACAACCATTTACGCAGATTATTCGGCATCGGTCTTATCATGCTGGGAATCGCAACGACAGCCGTCGCTCAGGAAGTCCGCACATTCGAGTTCGGACATAACGGCAAGAACGGCATCAAACTAACAGAACAGACGAGAGGCAACGTCGGCATTGAGTTCAATATCAGCGAGATGAGCCTTCAGTCATTCACTTATAAAGGTGAAGAATTACAGTCAATCGGCATTTCGGGCATCTCGCTTCCGAACGAGAAAGGGTTGCCCAACGTGCCGGCCTACAGCCGTTACATCGCCGTCCCGCAAGGTGCGGAGGCGGTGCTTCGCGTCGTCAGCTACGAGCAGCAGACAATCAAGAACGTGAACATCGAGCCGTCGCTCGGCGTGCAGGCGGAAGACGCGGAGCCTGACATGAACTACGTGAAAGACGAGAAAGTGTATTCACAGGACGCTTTCTATCCGGCGGAATTCGCGACAGTGAGCGAGCCGACATCGTTGCGCGGCGTTGACGTCGTGGCGTTGAGCATCTCGCCTGTGAGATTCAACCCGGTCACAAAAGAAGCCATTGTCTATCACAACATTGAGATTGAAGTCGAGTTCATCGGCGGCAACGGACAATTCGGCGACGACCGTCTCCGCTCGCCGTACTGGGATCCCATTCTCGCACAAAACATCATGAACTACAACACATTGCCAGTCATCGACTACGAGAAGAGGATGCAGGACTGGGTCCGTGACGGTGCGGAAGGCGCAGAGTATCTCATCGTCATCCCTAACAACGACGACTTCGAGACACCGGCGGAACGCATGAGGGAATACCGAATGCAGCAGGGCATCATCACGAAAGTCGTGCGTCTGGATGAGATTCCGGCGACCACGACGGCACAGATGAAGTCATATTTCCACAACGCATACAACACATGGGATATCGCCCCTGTCGCCGTGATGCTTCTCGCCGACCACAACACCAACATGACGCAGGGCATCCCGGCGGAGACGGTGTCGCACCCGTACGAGGGCAGCTGCATCTCCGACAACCAATACGCCGACGTTACCGGCGACCATCTCCCGGAGATGGTGTTCTCACGACTCGTGGCCGCCAACGGCACCGAAGCAGTGATGATGGTTGACAAGCAGATTGAATACGAGTTCACCAATCCGAACATGGATGCGCACACATACAACGTCCCGGTGACGGCTCTCGGCTGGCAGACGGAACGTTGGTTCCAGCTCTGCTCGGAGGTCGTCGGCGGTTATTTCCGCGCCCACGGCAAGAACCCATACCGCATCAACTGCATCTACGATGGGACACCGGGGTCAGTGTGGTCATCGGCGACGAACACGTCACAGGTGGTGAGTTACTTCGGTCCGAGCGGCACCGGTTACATCCCGCAGACACCGTCAGAGATAGGCGGATTCACGGGCGGACAGCCGGAACAAATCAACGAAGCCATCAACGCGGGTACTATGATCGTACAGCACCGCGACCACGGACTCGAAACCGGCTGGGGCGAACCTGAATACCGCAACAACAACGTGTCGCAGCTCACCAACGTCGGCAAGATGACTTTCGTCATGTCAATCAACTGCCTGACAGGAAAATTCAACAACAACTCACCATGTTTCGCAGAGACATTCATACGTCACACATACAACGGACAGAACGCAGGCGCGGTCGGCCTCCTCTGCCCTACTGAAGTCTCCTATTCTTTCGTAAACGACGCCTACGTCTGGGGAGTCTATGACCAATTCCAGCCCGACTTCATGCCTGACTACGGCCCTTACGCACCACAGCAGGGCAACTGGCAGCCAGCATTCGGCAACGTCGCCGGCAAATACTTCCTCGCACAGAGCTCATGGCCATACAATTACGAGTCAAAAGACATCACATATCAGATGTTCACCGCGCACTGCGACGCATTCCTCCGCCTCTACACTGAAGTGCCGCAAACGATGACAGTCAACCATCAGCAAGTCCAGATCGCCGGGCTGACGACATTCCAAATCACTGCACCTGAAGGGACAAAAATCGCCCTTACAAAAGGTGAAGGCGAAAACCTCGAAATCATCGCCGTCGCAGAGGCGACAGGTTCCATGCAGAACATCGAAATCCCGTCACAGACACCACCGACAATCATCAAGCTGACTGTGACAGGTCAGAATTACATTCGTTATCAGGCTGATGTCGAAGTCGTTCCGGCGGAAGGCCCATACGTAATTGTCAACAGCTTCAGCCTCAGCAACGGAGCCACACAGCTCAACTTCAGCGATGAAGCAGACTTTGACATCGTCCTGAAGAACGTCGGCGTTGAAACAGCACCTGCGGGTACTGCGACAATATCAACGGATTCGGAATATGTCACAATCACCAATCCGACAGTTGACTTCACAAGCATCGCAGCCGACGCGACAACAAACATCGCCGAAGCATTCGGATTCACCGTCTCAAATAACGTGCCGAACAACACTACAATAGCATTCACCGTGAACATTGAAAGCGGCGGCGACGAATACGAAAGCCACATCAACGTGAAGGCCTACGCACCGATATTTGAAATCGGGAATGTCAGCATTGAGGAAATCAGTGGCAACGGCAACGGACGTCTTGACCCTGGCGAGACAGCGAAACTCATATTCCCTATCGAGAACAAAGGCGGCGCGGTCTCGGCAGCTGTCGATGCCACACTCGTGATCAACAACAGTTTCATGCAACTCACAAGCGGGCCGACCGTAACAGTCGGAAGCATTGAGAACGGCGGCAACGCGACAGTCGAATATGTGGTCAATGTCGGCGCAGCGCCATCAGGATTCGCAGCTGAATACACGTTGGACATCGAATCAGGAGCATACGACGCCACAAGAGACTTCACCTCAAAGATCGGCCTTAACGTTGAAGACTTCGAGACCGGCGAACTCAACGCGGACTTATGGTCAAACGACAACACAAAACCTTGGACTTTCGAAACAAACGACCCGTATGAAGGGACATATTGCATGAAGTCAGGTCAGATCGGCAACAACGGGTCAACCACATTGACGCTCTATTTTGAGGTCGGCGAAGCTGATTCAATCGCATTTTATTATAAGGTGTCATCTGAATCTGGATACGACAAGCTGTATTTCTCCATCGACAACAGCGAGAAAGGCAACTGGTCAGGAAATATCGGCTGGACCCGCGCCCAGTTCTACGTGACGGCAGGCTCACACACCTTCAAATGGAAATACCAGAAAGACTTCACCACATCAAGTGGCAGCGACTGCTGCTGGATTGACTTTGTCATCCTTCCGAGAGACAACAGCATGACGGTGAGTGCAGGTCTTGACATCGATGCCTGCCCTGCGGAGCCGGCGCAGATCAACGGCTACGCACAGAACTACGAGTCTCTTGAATGGACGACATCAGGCGACGGCACCTTCAGCAGCACAGACATAGCGAATCCTGTCTATACCGCAGGCCAGCAGGACATCGCGAACGGTCAGGTCACTCTCACCATAACAGGCATAGATTCAAGTTCAAATGTCATGACCGATGACGCCGTGCTGACATTCCTGCCAGCCACTGAAATCTCAACTTTGACAGCGCCTGAATCGGTGTGTTACAACGAATCAATCGATGTTGCCGCAACCGTCAATGCCTATGAATCAGTTGAATGGACAACATCAGGCGACGGCACATTTGAGAAGGCAACGGAGTTGTCCACAACATACATCCCAGGTGAAAACGACATAAACAATGGGACAGTCACATTGACAATCAATGCCATCGGATGCAATGAAGTTTCGGAAAGCGCAGTCATCGCCATCATCGGCCTGCCTGCAATCAGTGTTGAAAGCGAAATGTCAGTATGCAAAAACGTACCTGTTGCAATCAACCCGACCGCAAGCAATTACGAAAGCGTCGAGTGGACGACATCTGGTGACGGCACTTTCAACGATGCCACCTCATTGAACACCACATACATTCCTGGAGAAGAAGACATCGCCGACGGCAACGTCACACTCAGCATAACGGCAACAGGCTGCGAGACTGTTGAGGCATTCATCAACGTCACCATAATTGACCTTCCCCAATTGGCAATGCCATCAGGCCCGACCGATGTTTACAACTATCAGGCTGTCACAGAATACACTGTCGAAGCGAACGAAATGTTCACCAGCTACGTCTGGAATGTCGAGCCGGAATCAGCCGCCAGCAAAATCGACGTTGAAGGGAACAAGGCCAGCATCACATGGAACATGGACGCAGAAGACGGCGAAGTCGCACTTACAGTCAGCGGCGTTTATGAGGCTTGCGGCGAAAGCGCGCCATCCGACGCCCTCATCATCACGCTCAAAGGTCATGGCATGGAGGAGATCAACGCTACGGCGATGAACATTTTCCCTAACCCGACCGACGGCAATATCAGCATCTCCATTGCAAATGTGAACAGCAACGTCAAAGTCACAGTTTACAACACAATCGGCGAAGTCGTTCATATTCAGGAAGTTGCAGTCGACAACGATCTCAACATGAACCTCGACCTCAGCAAGCTCGCAAACGGCACATATTTCGTTTCAGTGAAAGACAACGGAAATGTCTGGATGCAGAAGATTGTGGTTAAGAGATAAGAGAGGAGAGATAATAGAGACCGGCATCCGATATTTTTCGGATGCCGGTTTTTTTATTAATATATGTGATTTTTTTCAATACCTTATTTATTTTTTCCTATCTTTGCGCTTTGTAATTACAAATGAAAATACAATGTCCAACCTACCAGATTTGTTTTCGGATTTAGCATTGATACTGGTAACAGCAGGTACTACCACCGTCATTTTCAAGTGGTTAAAGCAGCCTCTTGTCCTCGGTTATATTGTAGCCGGTTTTCTGATCGGGCCTCATTTCACTTATTTCCCAGTCATCACCGACACCACGAGCGTCCAGACTTGGAGCGACATCGGAATGGTTTTCCTTCTGTTCGCGATAGGTCTCGAATTTTCATTCAAGAAACTCAAGAAAGTCGGCGGTTCAGGAGCCATAGTAGTACTGACGGAGCTGATAATAATGTTCTCCGTCGGCTTCATCATCGGCAAACTGATCGGCTGGCAGAGGATGAACTGCATCTTCCTCGGCTGCATGTTGTCGATCTCCTCAACGAGCATCATTGTCAAGGCGTTTGATGATTTGAAATTGAAAAACGAGAAATTCTCCGCCGATGTCATCGGAGCCTTGGTCGTTGAAGACCTCGTCGCCGTCGTGCTGATGGTAATACTCTCGACATTGTCGGTTGGAAATTCATTTGACGGCAAGGAATTGATTTTCAGCATGGTGAAACTCGTCTTCTTCCTGGTCATCTGGTTCATCTTCGGCATCTACCTGATTCCTTCGTTTTTAAGATTGATCAGAAGATTCATGACAGAGGAGACATTGGAAATCATATCGATAGGGCTTTGCTTCGGCATGGTCCTGCTTGCCACCTACGCCGGATTCTCGTCAGCGCTCGGCGCCTTCGTGATGGGTTCGATACTCGCGGAGACACTTGAAGCCGACATCATCCACAGGCTCGTGACACCGATCAAGAACCTTTTCGGTGCGATATTCTTCGTTTCGGTCGGCATGATGGTCAACCCGTATGTCTTGGTGCAATACACGTGGCCGGTTGTGATTATCGCTCTTTCCGTGATGATTTTCAAGACGATAAGCGCTACAATAGGGATGTTCATCTCCGGTCATGACGCGAAGACATCGCTCAACGCAGGATTCTGTTTCTGCCAGATCGGCGAGTTTTCTTTCATCATCGCGTCTCTCGGCCTGAGTTTCAAAGTTATTGACGAGTTCCTCTACCCCATCATCGTCACCGTTTCCATTGTCACGACATTCTTCACGCCATACATCATCAAGGCCGCCAATCCGCTCTACAAATGGCTGAACCCGCGCTTCCCTGAAAAATGGCGCAATTCAATGACCAACAAGGAGTCCGGCTTCAAAATAAGCGGCAACAGCACCATGACAATCAAAAACTTTGTCACGACACAACTGAAAAACATCATCATATACGCCTGTATCATTATCGCTTTGATGCTCATCTGCTTCTCAACAATAGGAATAATACCGATTAAAAATATCGGTGAACTTTACAGGAGCATCATCCTTTGCACGGTGACGGTCGTGGTTCTGTCGCCTTTCATCTGGGCCATGGCATTCAAATACAAAATCGAAAAGACCAACAAGAGGCTGCTTCTTCAAAGCAATTTCAACAAAAATATCATTCTTATAGTTTTTCTCATCAGATATGCCGCCGCAACATCAATAATTTTCGTGACAATATACCATTACATTCATATAAACACATTAGCAACAGCAGGCATTTCCATAGTTGTCACCATAATAATTTCATTCACGAAAGGCTTGAGACGTCTATACGACAAAATCGAAGCCAATTTCATGAAGAACCTAAACAAACGCCAATATCAAAATTCATTTGTCATTCCGGAGATTCTCCAGCAGAACTTCCATCTTGAGAAACTCACCGTGAGCCAAAACAGCCAGATTGTGGGCAAGATGTTGAAAGACACTGCTTTCAGAAGCAAATACAAAGTCAGTGTCGTCAGCATTGAAAGAGGCTGCAACACGTTCGACCTTCCCGGAATCGACATGGTTTTTTATCCGTCGGACATCATAACAGTTGTCGGCAACGACGAAAACATAAACAAAATCAAGCCGTTGATTGAAGTCGAAGACAATGTCCTCGTACGCGAAAGAGAGACTCACAACATGCAGCTCCACAGCATAAAAGTCGCGAAAACGAACAGCATCTGTCATGTCTCCTTGAGAAATTCGATGTTCAAGGAGAAATACAATGCCATGATCATTGCCATCCAAAGAGAAGAAGAATTTATCTTAAGTCCTTCAGCATCAACGGTTTTTGCACCAAATGACATAATATGGTTTGTCAGTTCCGACGAAGCATACATTGAATTAAAACAGCACGAACACATAACACAAAACACAAAACAATGAGAAAACTGATATTCTCGGCTATAATTTTCTTTTCAATTTTCGCAGCCAAGGCACAGACTTTCAGAATTGAAAACAGCACTCGTTCCGGTTTGGAGCTGAGTCTTGACATTGAACACTATTCATTGGAGAAGGTCAGACACGGAGACATTGAAGGTCAGGCCATTATCCTTGACGGAATTTTCCTTCCGAACCGTTCAGGGATGCCGGACCTGCCCGTCGTTTCCCGATACGTCGCCATTCCGAGAGGCGCGGAAGTCTCGGTAAACGTGAAGAATATCACGACAGAGACCGTTGAAGGCGTTGACATCATGCCAGCGCCGGAGCTTCCTCTTGACGATGACAAAACGCCGATGAAATATGAGCGCAACGAATTGGTTTACAATACGAATACGTATTTTCCCGAACAAACGGTACTTGTATCAGAACCGACAAAAATCCGTGATGTCGATGTGGTGATTTTCAGCGTCACGCCATTCCGATACAATCCCGTGACGAAGGAGTTGATTGTGACGAAACACATTGACATTGAATTGAGTTTTGAAGGCGGAAGCGGTGATTTCGGCGGCGACCCGCGTTATTTAAGTCCGGCGTGGGAACACATCATCAGCGACATGGTGATCAACGCCGATGCCTTGCCGCAGCATGACTATCAACGTTTTGTCAAAGAAGCCGTCCAACGCGATGCCGAGGGTTGCGAATACCTCATCATCACGCCCGACAACGCCGACTTCATCCAACTCGCCGACTCCATTAGGATTTTCCGCAACCAGCAAGGCGTTCTCACAAAAGTCGTCACGCTTGACGAATGCGGCGGCAACAACAGCGCCGCCATTCACGACTACATCAAGAACGCCTATAACGACTGGAACATTCCGGTCTCCGCCGTCCTTCTGCTCGGCGACCACAACTCCGACGAAACGCAGGGAATCGTTTCCTGCACCATGAACAACCACCCCGGAGGCAGCGGTTACAACCCGTACATCTCCGATAACAGATACGGCGACATGAACAACGACGACCTGCCTGACGTGGCGATAGGACGCATCACCGGACGCGACTTCGACGAACTTTATCATATAATAAACAAAGACTTGCAATACGAGCGTCATCCGACAACAAACCCGCATTTCTACGACAAGCCGATCACTGCGATGGGATTCCAACTTGAGAGATGGTTCCAGCTTTGTTCCGAGGTCGTGAACGGTTTCTGGGAGCGCGGTCTCGGCAAACACCCCGTGAGACTCAACGCCATTTACGAAGGCACCCCCGGAAGCTTGTGGTCAACGGCCGACAATACAAATTCCGTTGTCAACTATTTCGGGCCCAACGGTTTAGACTACATTCCACAGACGATGTCGCATCTCACTGAATGGGACGCGAACTCCGCTGCCGTCAACGAGGCCATCAACGCCGGCGCTTTCATCGTGCAGCATCGCGACCACGGAGCCGAAGAACTTTGGGGCGAGCCGTCGTACAGCATCGGAAGCATCAAAAAACTTGTGAATCCGGATCTCACATTCGTCATGTCGAACAACTGCCTCACCGGGAAATTCAACTACGGCGGGCAGGACGGCTGCTTTGCGGAGGCTTTCCACCGCCATCAGCACGGTGCGCTCGGACTCATCGCGGCAACGGAGGTGTCGTACTCTTTCCTCAACGACGTCTATGTGTGGGGCGTTTACGACAACATGTGGCCTGACTTCATGCCCGACTACGGCAGCACGCATCCTCACGATTTCATACTGCCTGCCTACGGCAACGCAGCAGGGAAATATTATCTCCGGCAGTCGGGATGGACCGGATGGGAAGAAGGCAAGGAAATCACATACTATCTCTTCCATCATCATGGAGATGTTTACATGAACCTTTACACCGAAATGCCTCAAAATCTTACTGTTACGATGCTTCCAGTTGTTGTTGAAGGAGCGACGGAATACAATGTCACCGCTGACGAAGGCTCCATCATCTGCCTCACGGCAAACGGAGAAATCATCGGCCTCGGAACCGGAACCGGCGCGTCACAGAACATTGAAATAATCCCTCAAGAAGTTGGCACTGAAGTACTTATGACAATAACGAAACAAAACCATTACAGGTATTCAGAAAAAATCGCAGTCATTCCTAACGAAGGTCCGTATCTGATCTTCAGTGACTGCGTTGTTGACGATGAAAACGGGAAACTCGATTTCAACGATGAAGTGCCTTTGAACATGAGCCTGCACAACGTAGGTTTCGAAGACCTGAACAATGTGAACGTTGAATTGACGACAGAATCGCCATACATCGAAATACTTTCATCTTCAACGACTTACGAATCAATTTCAGCCAATGAGATAAAGATGAAAGAAAACGCCTTCAGAATAAAAGTCAGCGATGACGTCCCTGACCAGACTAAGATTGTCTTCAACCTCACCATGACCGACGGGACCGTCTCATTTACAGATGATTTCGTCATTGTCGCCAATGCGCCGGCCTTCAAAGTGACTCACATCGGCCTCACCGATGCCGAAGGCAACCCGACCGACAGGCTTTACAAAGGCGAAAAGTCAAGAATTACGTTCACCGTGAACAACATCGGACACAGCAACAGCAACGGGACCATGCACACAATTCATCTTGACGCGCCGGTTGTGACTTACCAGCAATACGAAATTGAAAGCCAAGGCATACAAGCATCCGACAGCCTTGATGTCACATTTGTCCTGACGATTGACGATGACGCTCCGTCCGGCGCGATAATTGGATATTCAATGACAACAGAATCAGATGGATACACCGAGGTCTATCAGTCAGACTTCCCACTTGGAAACTGCATCGAGAATTTCGAAAATGATTGCTTAAACACTGATTTTCAATGGAGTAATACAGGTTCAACGCCCTGGGTGCAAAACGATGAAGATCCATACGAAGGAAATTATTGTTACACATCGACATCCAACGCCCCGTCCAGACTGTCAAAATTAATGCTCGGTGTCGAGACAGAGATTTCCGACAAAATATCATTCTATTACAAAGGCTCTGACAATGAAGACGATTCGTTCACCTTCACGCTCAACAGCACAAAATATGAACTGACAGGAAACGAATGGCAGCTTTTCGAATTGCCGGTCGCCGCAGGCAAACACGTCATGAGATGGGTCTTCTCAAGAACCAGCAATGCCGAAGAAGGCTATGCCTCGCTTGACCTCATAAAGCTGCCGCCGATGCGTGTCGAAATAACTTCGATTGAGGAGGATTTCATTGATAATGAAGACGAAAACATGACAGTTTATCCTAATCCAGGCGACACCGAACTAAACATTTTAATTCAAGAGACCAGCTCAATACAAGTATTTGATTTTCAAGGAAGAATAATTTTTGAAAAAGAAAACGCCGATGGTATCACAACCATTGACACAGCAACGTGGGGAAGCGGCATTTACCTGATAAAAGCTGGTAAAAACACTCAAAAATGGCTTAAAAAATAGGCGAAATCAGAATATTTTTCATCAAAAAGGTCTCATAACACACATGAGACCTTTTCATTTATTCGCAAACGAGTTTAATTCGTTGATTTTCAATTCAAAATTATTTCATATAAAACTTGCAAAATATGTTTTTAGTCTGTAATTTTGCCGCTCATTTTCAAATCACACACATTCATAGCATAATTAAAATAAAAAACAAATAGTGAGTACAGTTATCAAAATCAAGAAAGGCCTTGACATTCATCTTGCCGGTGAGGCGAAGAAGGAGACCGAGGTTTTCGAGGTCAGACGTTGTGCCATCAAGCCGTCCGACTTCATCGGCATCATTCCGAAGCTCCACGTGGCCGAGGGCGATGTGGTGAAAGCCGGCTCCGTGCTGTTCCATGACAAGAACCGCGAAAACATCCTTTTCACATCCCCCATCTCAGGCACGGTGAGGTCTGTGGTCCGCGGTGAGAAACGCGCCATCATGCAGGTTGTCGTCGAGGCTGACGGCAGGAACGAAGCCATCGACTTCGGGAAGGCCGACATGTCGTCGCTGAAACGCAACGAGGTGATTGACAAGATGTTACAGAGCGGTATCTGGACGATGCTCCGTCAACGTCCTTACTCCACCATCGCCAACCCGAACGACAAGCCGAAATGCATCGTCGTGTCGATGTTCAACAGCGCACCGCTCGCTCCAAGCACAGGCTACATCATTGAGAACCAGGTTGAAGCGTTCAACGCCGGTGTCGAAGCGTTATCAAAACTCACCGACGGGAAACTTTATCTGAACCTCAAAGCCACCTGCAAAAGATGCCACGACGTGGTTGCGAAAATCAACAAGCCGGCAAACGTTGTCGTCACCGACTTTCAGGGTCCGCATCCTGCCGGCAACGTCGGCACACAGATTAATGCGCTTTGCCCGATAAACAAAGGCGAAGCCGTGTGGTACTGCGGTCCGCAGGAAGTAATAACCATCGGAAAGCTGTTCCTCACGGGCAAATACGACAGCAGCCGCATCATCGCATTGACAGGATCGGAGGCCAACAACCCGCATTATTACAAGGTCAACGTCGGCGCCAACATCGAGCCGCTGGTGTCAGGCGGCGTGAACGTCCGCATTATCAGCGGCGATGTCCTAACCGGCAAGAACATAACCGGGAACAACTTACTCGGTTTCTACGACAGCCAAATCACCGTGATTCCTGAAGGCAACGAATACAGGCTATTCGGCTGGCTCGCGCCGAACTTCAAGCGATTCACCTCTACAAACACAATGGGGTCGTCATTTTTCAAGAAGAAGACCTTCGTCCTTGACACCAACAGGAACGGCGACATCCGCCCGCTCATCATGACAGGCAAGTTCGAGAAGGTGTTCCCGTTCGACATCTACCCGATGCAGCTCCTGAAAGCCTGCATCATCAAAGACATCGACCAGATGGAAGAGCTCGGCATCTATGAGGTTGACGCCGAGGATTTTGCGCTCTGCGAGGTCATCGACCCGTCAAAGACCGCCATCCAGCAGATCATCCGTGACGGACTCGAACTTATTCGCGAGGAAATGAACTAAAAATCAGCAAGTTATGGGATTACGCAATTATATCAACAAAATCAAGCCTGACTTCGAGGAAGGCGGCAGGTACGTCAAGTTCCATTCGACATTCGAGGCTTTCGAGACATTCCTCTACACGCCGAACAAGGTGGTGAACACCGGTGCGCACATCAGAGACGCCGTCGATATGAAACGCAACATGTTTTACGTTGTGATAGCCCTCATCCCCTGCTTCCTTTTCGGGACATGGAACATCGGCTATCAGCATTTCCTGTCATGGGGGCAAGATGCAACATTCTGGCAGACAGTCGGTTACGGTCTAATAAAGATCATTCCGCTTTATCTTGTGAGTTACATCGTCGGTCTCGTGATAGAATTTGTCTTCGCAGAGATCCGTCATGAGGAGGTCAACGAAGGCTATTTCGTGACCGGATTTCTCATCCCGTTAGTCATGCCGGCCGATGTGCCGCTCTGGATGCTCGCCGTCGCAGTGGCATTCGCGGTCATCATCGGCAAGGAAGTGTTCGGCGGCAGCGGCATGAACGTGGTGAACCCCGCGCTTCTCGCACGCGCCTTCCTGTTCTTCTCCTATCCATCGAAGATGACAGGCGACAACGTGTGGATCGCAGAGAAAGCCGATGCCTTCAGCGGCGCGACGCCACTCGGCACGATACTCAACGGCGGCACGACGGAACAGCTTCCAAGCATCATGGAAATGTTCGTCGGCACAATACCAGGCAGCGTAGGTGAGACATCAAAAATCGCCATCCTGATCGGTGCCTTGTTCCTGATTATCACAGGTGTTTCTGACTTGAGAATAATCGTCTCGTCATTCGCAGGCGCCATCGTCATGGGTCTTATCTTCAACGGCGTCGGAGCCAATTCAGCAATGGAAATCCCGTTCTACTACCATCTGATGATGGGCGGTTTCATGTTCGGCACGTTCTTCATGGCCACCGACCCTGTGACGGCGGCGCAGACCAGCACCGGCAAATGGATTTATGGTTTCCTCATCGGAGCCGTCGCCATCCTCATCCGCGTCGCGAACCCGGGCTATCCTGAAGGCATGATGCTCGCCATCCTGCTTCTCAACGTGTTCGCACCTCTCATCGACTGGTGCGTCGTCGCGGTAAATATCAGAAAACGCAAGAACCGCTGGGCAGCGGCAGAAAGGAGTGCAAAATGAAAGACAGTTATATCTTCAGATACATCATCATCATTGTAGTCATCGTCTCGGTTCTGCTTTCGGGCGCGGCGCTGCTGCTTCAGCCATATCAGCAGGACAACATCAACAACGAGAAAAAGATGATGATTTTGAAAGCTGCCGGCATCAAGGACGCCACCACGGAGAGTTTCGACAATTACTGTTCCAAGATGATTGTCATCGACCCGCAAGGCAACGTCACTGATGAAGCCACGAACGATTACACGAAATGCAAGGCGTTCAAAATCAATTTAAAAGACGAGCTTTACAACAAAGCCAACGGCAAGGACTTCTCATTGCCCATGTTCATCATCAACGACAACGGCAGGCAAGTCAACGTCGTTCCGTTGCAGGGTGCGGGCCTTTGGGGGCCGATTTGGGGTTATCTCGGACTCTCTGCCGACTACCAGACCGTCGTGGGAGCCGTCTTCGACCACAAGTCGGAGACACCTGGTCTCGGCGCCGAAATCACGACCGAGAAGTTCCAGAGACAGTTTCCGGGCAAAGTCATCTTCCAGGACGGACAGTTCGTTTCAATCAACGTGCAGAAAGGCGGCATCGCTGTCCTTCCCGAAGACGTACAGAGACACTCCGTTGATGCCATCAGCGGTGGCACCATCACGTCGCATGGTATCAACGATATGATTAAGAATGTATTAGAGTCATATTTACCTTATATCAACAAGTAAGCAATGAGCAAGAATTTAGAACTTATAACAAAGCCATTGCGACAGGCCAACCCGGTCACGGTGCTGATTCTCGGCATCTGCTCGTCGCTGGCTGTCACCGCGAAGCTGAAACCGGCTATCGTCATGGCTCTCTCCGTCACCGTCGTGACGGCACTTTCAAATCTCGTCATATCATTGATGCGCAAGGGAATACCTTCAAAGATACGCATCATCGTGCAACTCATAGTCGTCGCCACACTCGTCATCCTCGTTGACCAGTTCCTCAAGGCTTTCGTCTATGACGTGAGCAAGTCGCTGTCGGTCTTCGTCGGCCTCATCATCACCAACTGCATCGTGATGGGGCGTCTCGAAGCCTTCGCGATGGCGCAGAAACCGTGGCCTTCGTTCCTTGACGGCATCGGCAACGGACTCGGCTACGGAATGATTTTAGTCATCGTCGCCTTCTTCCGCGAGCTGTTCGGCAGCGGCACGCTCTTCGGCTTCAGGGTCATCCCCGAAGGGCTTTACAATTTTGGCTATATGAACAACGGCCTCATGATTTTGCCTCCTATGGCATTGATTATCATAGGAATCATTATCTGGTGCCAGAAACCTGCGGAGGAGAAGAAGTAACATGGAATCATTAAGCATTTTCATCCGTTCGATTTTCATCGACAACATGATCTTCGCATATTTCCTCGGAATGTGCTCATTCTTAGCCGTTTCGAAGAACGTGAAGACATCATTCGGCCTCGGCATCGCCGTGACATTCGTGCTTCTCATAACAGTACCGGTCAACTACCTGCTCGACAAGTTCGTGCTGTCGGCCGGCGCATTGGCATGGTTAAACCCCGCTTTTGAAAACGTAAGTCTCGACTTCCTGAGTTTCATACTCTTCATCGCGATCATCGCCGCCATCGTGCAGATTCTCGAGATGGTGATTGAGAAATTCAGTCCGTCGCTGTATTCGTCACTCGGCATCTTCCTTCCGCTGATAGCCGTAAACTGCGCCATCCTCGGCGCGTGCCTCTTCATGCAGGAGAAACACTTCCCGAACATCGGGCAAGCCGTCTCCTACGGACTCGGTTCCGGCATCGGCTGGATGCTCGCCATCACCGGCATGGCGGCAATAAGAGAGAAGATAAGATACTCGCACGTGCCAAAGTCATTGCAAGGCACTGGCATCGCATTCATTATCACTGGTTTAATGGGAATAGCATTCATGTCATTCCTCGGAATAACATTTTAAAGGAGGCATACCATGAGTACAACATCAATCATCATCACCAGCGTAATAGTTTTCCTCATTGCAGTTCTGATCCCTGTGGCGGTCCTCGTGATTGTCCGCAAAAGACTCACTCCGCAAGGGAAGGTGAACATCAACATCAACGATGAGAAGAACCTTGAGGTCGAGCCGGGCAGCTCGCTTTTGGCCACGCTCGCCAACGAACAGATCTTCCTGCCGTCGGCATGTGGCGGCGGCGGCAACTGCGGGATGTGCAGATGTCAGGTTCTCGAAGGCGGCGGCACGATTCTTCCTACCGAGACAGGTTTCTTTAGCAGAAAGGAACAGCAGGACCATTGGCGTCTCGGCTGCCAGGTCAAGGTTCGCGAAGACATGAAGATTCACATCAACCCGCAGATTTTCGGCATCAAGAAATGGGAATGCGAGGTCGTCAGCAACAGAAATGTCGCCACTTTCATTAAGGAATTCAAAGTCAAACTTCCTGAAGGAGAGCATCTTAACTTCAAGTCGGGCGGTTACATACAGATTGACGTCCCGAAGGTTGACGTGAAGTACAAAGACATCGTTGTCAACGAGGAATATCAGAGAGACTGGGAGAAGTTCCACATGTTCGACCTCGTGATGCACAACCCCGAGCCGCAGTTCCGCGCGTATTCGATGGCGAACCATCCGGCGGAGGACGACATCATCATGTTGAACGTCCGTATCGCCACGCCACCGTTCGACCGCGTCAACGGCGGTTTCATGAAGGTCAACCCAGGCGTATGCTCATCGTATATCTATTCGTTGAAGCCTGGCGACAAGGTCATGATCAGCGGGCCATACGGTGAGTTCCACGTCAAAGACACTGATAACGAGATGATTTTCATCGGCGGCGGCGCGGGCATGGCGCCGATGCGTTCGCACATCCTCGACCAGTTCCTCACCAGGCACACCGACCGCAAGGCATCGTTCTGGTACGGCGGCCGTTCGCTGCGCGAGCTGTTCTACATCGACGACTTCAAGAAGATTGAGGCGGAAAATCCGAACTTCAAGTTCAACATCGCGTTGTCTGCGCCGTTGCCGGAGGACAACTGGACGGGCTACGTCGGGAACATACATGAGGTCTTGTTCGAGAATTACCTCAAGAGCCACGAGACACCGGAAGACATCGAATACTATCTCTGCGGCCCGCCGATGATGACGCAGGCGGTGCTTAAGATGCTTGACAACCTCGGCGTGCCGAAAGACAACATCATGTTCGACGACTTCGGAAGCTGATTCTTACAGATTTCGCAGATATTATCAGGGACGGTCTTTGGGTCGTCCTTGATTTTTTAAATTCATTTACAATATGTTAGGCAACAAAACTCACACTTCGATGCCATTTCTGATAATTTCTTCATAAAGCGGTGACGGATGGCATTCCTCAATAAGAACCGGCTCAATAAGCACGTTTATACTTCGACCAATTTTCCACAGCAACGGAATATTTGCAAACCAGTCACCTTTCATTTCAGGCACAATTACAGCTAAATCAATATCACTATCCTCACGTTGCGTACCCTTGCTATATGATCCATACAAATAAACAGCCGTTGGCTTGTATTTATCGTTAACTGCTTCCTTGAATTGTCGGGCAATATTTATAACATCATTTCTATCCATTGCTTCAAAGATTTTGTTTTTTCAATTATCTCATTACATTTTTCCGATGTCAACGCTGACAGCAACGCTTCTTTATATTCAGGATAACGGGCCTCAATGTTCAACGGAGTGATAACATCAACAAATGCCAACTGTGCTTCTGTCATCATTGCATCTAATCCACTTCCATTAATCAATCTCACCAGATTATGAATATAAGGAGGGTCACATTGCATAGTCTTGCACCAATATGCCTTTAAGGTTTTTTCAACAACCTGATGGCACATAAAACCAACATATAACCATCGTTTTGTAGCAAACATTGCCTCTGCAGTGTCCATGTCATATTTTGCCAAATCCATCCAATAAGAAACTTTATCCATAAACCAATTATTTTTGACTGCAAAAATAATGATTATTTCCTTTGCATTGATAAAACATGACATTGTTTTTTAAATTATAACCTACGGTCAGCATTTCTAAAAAACAACATAGAATAATTCCTAAATTATTTTTCACAGCCTCAATCGCCTAATTTTAGCAAAATTTAGGCGAATAGAATAAAAATCAGGCGATTCGAGCCTCGGCAGATTCACCAAGAACTACCGCACCAGCCGCACAGAGATCCCGAGGCACCGATGGCTGCTGCTCTGCGGAATCACGTTGTCCGAATAGAAGCACACGCTGCATGCGTGGTACAAGTAGAAAAAGTCGAGGTAATTCGACCAGTAGTAGCCGTAGGAGCCTGCGTGATAGGGCGAAGATAAAATGCGGCGACCAGCAGTGGGAATGAACCGTCTTGTTGTCAACAGTGCCGCAACTTGGATCCGTGTTGTATTTGGTAAGGCTGGAATATGTCAATGTAAAAACAGCTCACACTCGTGTCTTTCTTCATTTTATAAAAAACATGCTGAATAAGACCTGCTTTGCCTATCCTTCTTGGTGCAATCAACGTCAAATTCCAATCATTTTCAAGATATGTGATAATCTTTTCCGTCTCAATTTCTCTGTCACAAAAATATTCAGATGATTGACAACCAGTAACCACAAATGGATTTTTAAGTTGCATATAACACTGAAATTTTTACATATTTTACGTAACGCAAAGTACGTAATTATTTTTGAGATAAAACAACATTTTGCAAAAAAATTTTTACATCGAATTTTATCACAAACAAGTACCTTAAAAAAAACAGAAATTATTTTTAAACAGAAAATCAAAACTTTGAAAATATTCGCAAAAAGTGACTATTTTTTTACAAATTTCATAAAATTTTACGCAGCAAATATCAGCTTTTTACGTTATACATATAATATAACATCATATTTTCACCCCTATATAATTATTTTCACCAAAATACGACCGTTTTACAACATTTTTTGCCACAAATGCCACATAAAAAATTTCGTAGTGATTTTTGATGTATTTTTGCAGCGTTTTCAAACATACAAACAATGGAAGAAAAACGAATTTTCGACATTTTAACGACTTATCTCCAGAAGCACCCCGATCAGGATTGCGCTCTCGCAAGAAAAGAAAACGGCGCATGGAGGAAGTACAGCATCAAAGAATACATAGAAATCACAAATATCTTAAGCTACGCTTTTATCAAATTAGGCATCAAGAAAGACGACAAGGTTGCCATCATCAGCGGGAACCGTCCCGAATGGAACATGATTGACATGGCCGTCCAGCAGGTCGGGGCGATAACGGTGCCGATTTACCCCACATTGAGCAAAGAGGACTACCGCACAATCATAAACAACAGCGAGGCAAGTTTTGTAATGGTTGAAGGCCTCCCCGTCCTCAACAAGATCGAAGAGATAAGAGCCGACATCCCGTCTTTGAAAATGGTTTACACCTTCATCAAACGCAAAGAAGAATACCCGATTTGGGATGACCTTATTAATATCGGCAAGGAAAACGAGGATCCGGAAGAACTTGAACGTCGCAAGGCTTCCATCGCGACAAACGACTGCGCCACCATCATCTATACTTCAGGGACCACAGGCACTCCGAAAGGCGTGATGCTTTCACACGCCAACATACTCGGGCAGATCAAAGGATTGCGCGACACGCCTTCAAGAGACTCGACACGCGCGTTCAGTTTCCTGCCGCTATGCCACGCATACGAAAGGACTTTGGTTTACCTGTACCAGTATTTGGGGATGTCGGTGTATTACGCCGAAAGCTTAGCCACCATCGCACAGGACATGAAAGAGATTCATCCCACGATGATGGCATGTGTCCCAAGACTTTTGGAAAAGATCTACACGAAAATACGTCAATCGGGGCAGAAGATGCACGGGCTTTCAAAGAGCATTTTCCATTGGTCGATGAGACTTGCCGAGAAATATAAGATCGAGGGCCGCAGTTGGCTTTACAACTTGAAACTCAGCATCGCCGACAAGATGGTTTACAGCAAAATCCGCAAGAACCTCGGAGCAGAGTACTTCGACATCATCGTTTCCGGTGCTGCCAGCATACAGCCGAACATCTCCGCTTTCTTCTCGGCGATAAAAATGCCCGTTTACGAAGGCTACGGCATGACCGAGTGCTCGCCTGTAATCGCCACAAGCTCCAACGTGCCTCACGGCCGCGAAGCCGGTTTTGTCGGCCCCGCCCTTCCCGGCGTGGAGATAAAGATCAGCGAAAGCGGCGAGATCCTGTGCCGAGGCACAAACATCATGTTAGGCTACTACAAGATGCCCGAACTGACAGCCGAAGTCATCGACAAGGACGGCTGGTTTCACACCGGCGACCTCGGCACGCTCACGGAATACGGGCAGCTTAAAATTACCGGACGCGTCAAGAACCTTTTCAAGACGTCGCTCGGGAAATACATCAACCCCGATGTCATCGAAAGCAAGTTCTCCGAATCAGGGTTCTTTGAGAACATCGTGGTCTTCGGCGAAAACGAGAAATTCGCGGCGGCATTGATAGTCCCGGATTTCACATTCCTGAAGTCGTGGTGCCAGAAACACAACATCATCTTCACGAATCCGTCAGAAATGCTTGACAAAAAAGAAGTTTCCGACCGTCTTGGCATGGAAGTGAAAAAAATCAACAATTCATTCGGTGACACCGACAAAATCAAACGGTTCAAATTCATCTCCGACGAATGGACGACAGCAAACGGCATTCTCACCCCAACCCTGAAAGTCAAGAGAGCCGTAATCCAGAAAAAATACCGTGAGATAATCGACAGGATGTTCCACGACGGAGCGGACAAGGTGTAAGACAACAATTATGAAAAAGGGCAGACATTCAAGTCCGCCCTTCTTCTTTCAATACCACAACATCAATTATAAAATTCGCATTTCAACACGCCTGTTCAACGCGCGATTTTCTTCATTGTCGTTAGGAGCGACAGGACGGTTTTGACCGTAGCCTTTCGTTGATATTCTCTGTGCTGATATTTTCATCTCAACGAGAGCTTTCTTCACCGATTCCGCCCTTCTTAATGAAAGGTCGAGATTATGCCCCTCGTTTCCGGTATTGTCAGTGAAACCGGAAATCTCAACTTTAATATTTTTGTTTTCTTTCAGATATGCAGCCACCAAAGCTATTTCATTATATGAAACAGAATCAAGGACATCGCTGTCAAATTCAAATCTGATGTTATGCAAGATAAAACGCTGTTCATCTGCAACAGCTTCAGGCGCGACTTCAGGATCAAGTTTGAAAGTGTAAATGTCGTAGCCGCCGAACCCATCTTCCCTGATTGAAGAAATATAACCTGTCGTTCCATCAGCACTTACGGCAAAAGTCATTTCATCACCTTCAGTATTAAGCGGATAGCCAAGATTGACAGGCTTGCTCCACTCACCTTTTTCATTACGTCTGCTCATGAAGATGTCATATCCGCCCATTCCCGGAAAACCATCCGAAGCGAAATACAACGTCTTTCCATCGGGATGCAGGAACGGAGCCATCTCATTGCCTGTCGAATTGATACTTGTCAACGACTGCGGATTTGACCATTCACCTTTAAAACATTTACTCACATAAATGTCCGTGCTTTCGTAAGTCCTTGAATATCTTGTGAAATAAAGTTCTGTCCCGTCAGGACTGATGCATGGCTGCGACTCAACCATTGATGTGTTCACAACATTTCCGAGATTGACAGGTTTCCCCCAGCCGGCATCTTCATACAATGACATATAAATATCTCCCCTGCCCTTGCTGTCGAGCCAGTCGAAACCGACAAAGAACATTTTTTTCTGGTCAGCCGAGATATTCACTGCACCCATCCTTTTATTGTTGCTCCAGTTAAGATTCATCGGAATTGCCGTGATGTAATTGGAATCGACTATCGTAGAGTAATACAATCCCTCAATCCTGTAGCCATCTTCATCTTTTTCAAGCGAACGTCGCGTGAAATAGATTTTGCTGCCATCAGGCAAAATCTGATTGATGTATTCATCGCCGTCGGTATTGACGTTTTCACCTATATTAATTGGTTTAAACTCGACAGGATTATTCACCGCAAAATTTCTGAACTCTGCATTGGCGAGCTGTTTCCTGGCAATCTTCAGTTTCTCTTCTTTTTGATTATCTAATTTCAAATACCATTTCAAAACCCTGATAGCATTTTCATAATCAGCACCTTCCATGTATAAATTCGCCAGGACAACCGCATTCCACGGGAAAGCCATGGAATCGGCCGCAAGAGACCACTCGTATGAATCGACCGCCATATCAAAGTCATCAAGCGCAATCCCAATTCCTCCCCTGAGTTGCAGAGCTTCAACAAAGTCACTGTCGCAGCTCAACGATTTCCCAACCAATTTCAACGATTTTTCGTAATCCTTTTTGGCATAAGCAGCCTTGCTTTTTTTATAAAGCCTCACCGCCTTCTTTGATTTTGTGTGGTATGTCTGTCCGAACGCCACCTCTGATGACATCATCAGGGCAAACATCAGTACCAATACAGTGAAAATGCTCTTTTTCATATTTATTTTCTTTTTCTTGCCTGCAAAGTATTATAAAGTAACGAAACAATTGTCATGGGTCCGACTCCACCCGGAACCGGTGTGATTTTCGACGCGACTTTGCTGACTTCATCAAAATCAACGTCACCTTCTATACGATAGCCTTTTTCTTCAGTTTCATCAGGGATGCGATGAATACCGACATCTATTACGACCGCCCCCGGCTTGACCATATCAGCCTTCAGGAAATGCGGTTTCCCGATTGCAACGACAAGAATATCCGCCTGACGTGTCAACTCATTGATATTCTGCGTCTTGCTATGGCACATCGTGACGGTTGCATCCGCACCTTTTCTTGAGAGCATGACGCTTATCGGTGTCCCGACGATATTTGAGCGTCCGAGGACGACAACATGTTTGCCGGCAGTCTCGATGCCGGAACGTTTCAGAAGCTCGACAATTCCCGATGGTGTTGCAGGGAGGAAGCATTCCTCTCCGAGTTGCATGAGACCTATATTGACAGGTGTGAATCCGTCAACGTCTTTTTTATAGCTGATGGAATGCACAACCTTTTTCTCATCGATGTGTTTTGGAAGAGGAAGTTGGATGATGTAACCGTCGATTTCATCATCATTGTTGAGAAAATCAACCAGGTCGAGGACTTCCTTTTCCGTTGTTGTTTCAGGAAGTCTATACACCGACGAGGTGAAGCCCACCGAATGACAGGCTTTTTCCTTTGAAGCCACGTATGTCTTGCTCGCTCCGTCGTCGCCGACGATGACTGCCGCAAGATGCGGAGCCGCCTGCCCCTTGTCGATCATTTCAGCGACTTCCGCCGCTATTTCCTTTTTCATTGCATCGGCGATGGTTTTTCCGTCGATGATTTTGTCTTCTGATATTGTCATGTCTTAAATCTCCAATCTCTTAATTCTGTCTTTTCTGGTTGCGTTTTGCCTGTTGCATCATCTGCATCATCTTCTTGGCTCCGCCAGTCGTCATCATTCTCATCATCTTTGATGTCTCGTCAAACTGCTTGATAAGACGGTTGACCTCGTTGATGTCGTTGCCAGAGCCGGCAGCGATTCTTCTCTTTCTGCTTCCGTTGATGATTTTCGGGTTCTCTCTTTCTTCCGGTGTCATGGAACCGATAATGGCTTCGATGCTCTTGAAAGCGTCATCATCGATGTCTTCATCTTTGATTTTGTTCATTCCAGGAATCATTCCGGCGAGGTCTTTGAGACTGCCCATCTTCTTGATTTGCTGGATCTGTTTCAGGAAGTCGTTGAAATTAAACTCATTCTTTACGAGTTTCCTCTTGAGTTTCTCGGCTTCTTCGGCATCAAACTGTTCCTGTGCGCGTTCGACGAGGGAAACGATGTCGCCCATGCCGAGGATACGGTCGGCCATACGTTTCGGGTAGAAGATGTCGAGTGCGTCCATTTTCTCGCCGAGACCGACGAATTTGATTGGTTTCTCTACGACTGTGCGGATTGTCAACGCCGCGCCGCCGCGTGTGTCGCCATCGAGTTTTGTAAGCACGACGCCATCGAAATCAAGCCTGTCGTTGAAAGCCTTGGCCGTATTCACGGCATCCTGGCCAGTCATCGCATCGACAACGAACAAAGTTTCCTGCGGCTTCACTGTTTTCTTGACGTTCTCAATCTCGTTCATCATCTCCTCATCAACGGCCAAGCGGCCAGCCGTATCGATGATGACGACGTTCTTTCCATCTTTCTTCGCTTTATCTATTGCATGCTGCGCGATTTGAACCGGATTCTTGCTTTCTTCTTCAGAATAGACTTCAACGCCGACCTGTTCACCCAAGACCTTCAACTGATTTATGGCAGCGGGACGATATACGTCACCGGCGACGAGCACCACGCTCTTTCCCTTCTTGGTTTTCAAGTAGTTGGCGAGTTTTGCCGAGAACGTTGTCTTACCCGAACCCTGAAGACCGGCAATCAAGATTACGGTCGGATTGCCCTTAAGATTCAGTTCCGAGTGTTCACCGCCCATCAATTCGGCGAGTTCATCGTGAACGATTTTAACCATCAGCTGTCCTGGAGAAACGGATGTCAGGATCTTCTGGCCGAGAGCCTTCTCCTTGATTGTATTCGTAACGTCTTTTGCGATCTTGAAACTGACATCAGCTTCGAGCAAAGCCTTTCTTACCTCCTTAAGTGTCTCTGCCACATTGATTTCCGTAATGTAGCCGTGACCTTTCAATATCTTGAACGAACGTTCTAATTTCTCACTTAATCCCTCAAACATATTGTATTTCTATTTTCTTTTTTCAAAAATTTATCGCTTGCAAAAATAAGATTTTTTTCGATATATTTAACTAAAGTTTACAAACTTTTACATTTAGTAATTGCAGAACAATTCAAAATGGCGTTGCATGTACGCCTGGCCTTGTTCAATGATGCTGTCCCTGACCTCTGCCGGAAGCGTCACCTTTGTCGGGCCGTACATGTTTGAATAGACGAAGCTGCCTTCATTTGTCTTCCAACCGAATCCGCCGCCGAGTTCGAAGAACGCAAACGGGCGATAGCAATAGTTGAACACGTCCTTGCTCCAGATGAACTGGTCGTGATTGATTCCAAACTGTGCGAGCACTGTCGCCGGGATGTCGAGGCTGCTGCAGATTTTGTCGAAAGTGGTTCCGCGCAATGAATCCTGCAACGGCTCACCCGTAATAAGCAACGGAATCTGGTGATATTCAAACGATTCCAACGGATAATTCTTTTCTGTTTCATGGCTGTGGTCAGCGACGAAAATGAAAATCGTATTCTCGTACCACGGCTCATTTTGGGCTGCGTCCATAAACAGTTTCAGAGCGAAATCCACGTAATGCGCGCTGTTCATGTAATCCGGTTCAATCTTGAGCCAGTCGAGTTTCTCAAGCACCTTCGGATAATCGTAAGGAGAGTGGCTGCTCTGCGTGAAGACCGTCGTGAAGAACGGCTCCGGCTGCCCGGTCACCTGTTTCGCCACCCACGGGAGCATGTCGGTGTCATGATAACCCAACTTGCCGGAATGGAAACCAGCATTGACGTCCTTATGATCAACGATCTTATCAAACTCGTTGTATCGCAGATAAGAAAGAATGTTCGCATAATTCAGTTCGCCGCCATAGTAATAGCTTGTGTAATAACCCATTGAGTCAATCGGAGCAAGCAACGAAGGCACTGCGTAATACTTTTCAGGGTGGTTGGTGATTGTCGTCAGCGGGATGCCCGGCAGTCCGCCGAAAATATTGGCCTGCGCCTGCTCCGAACGGTTCGCACTCGCGTAAATGTTGGTGAACAGCAAACCTTCCTTTTCCATCTCATGGAAATTCGGTGTCACACTCGGATCGCCGCCAAGCGACTCAACCAAATCCGCCGACCAACTTTCAAGAAGAACTATCATGATATTCGGCCTCTCAATCTTTGAGATATGATAAACCGTTGAGTCACAATCAACTTGATGTGTCTTTTTCGTTATCTCCTCAGCTTTTTCGGACGGCATGTAACTGAAATTGTTCCTCTCGTTCATCTGATGCACGTTGGTCATATTTTCAAGCAGATTATACGCCGGATTGACTGAAATGACGTTAGCCAGCTTGTAATTGCTGAAATATCCCGAACTCGTAGATATCGGAATGGCGTTGAAGCCGCCCCTCATACCCAAAAACAGCAATCCTAAAATCAGAATTATTGCAACAGGATACTGGATAAACGGCGGTTTACGCTGGTCGTCAAGTTTGTCGGTCGGCTCCACCCATTTATAATACCACCAGCAGAACAATATCGTGAATGCACCCCACGACGTAAGCAGCTTCACAGTCTGACTTGTGGATGCCGTCCTAATCACCTCATCAGGATGTTTAAGATAAAGCAAAGCTTTGTAATTCAATTTAGTACGCCATTCACCATATATTCCAATCTCACCCATTACGATCAAAACATAAACGGCGATGATGATGTAAAAATACCATCTAATCCATTTGAAATTCGTCTTGTCATTCACACACATTCCGATGAACATTGCAATCGCCGGAATCACCATCATGTAAGAAGCCGTCGCTATGTCAATCGGGATACATTTCACGAAACATTTCAGCACTTCCGTCAAAGGAACCTTTTCCACGAGAATGAGATCCCAATAGTAAAATGCGAACATCAATCTCATTGATTCAAATAATACCAAAAAGAAAATCAACACTTTAAGCAGTGTCACAACGTATTTTTTCATTGCAGTAAATTTTCGCAAAATTAATATTTTTTTTATTACTTTTGCACAAAATAAAAAAATCAAAAAAATGGTCAGAGAAAATCTTGAAACAGTAAGAAAAACAATACCTTACGAGGTTTTATTGGTTGCAGTATCGAAGACAAAACCGGTGGAGGCGTTGCAGGAGGCGTACGATGCCGGACAGCGCGTTTTCGGCGAAAACCACGCCCTCGAAATGCGCGACAAACACGAAGTTCTGCCTAAAGACATCGACTGGCACTTCATCGGGCATCTGCAGACAAACAAGATAAAATATATCATCCCTTTCGTCAAGTTGATTCATTCAATCGACACGGAGAATCTTTTGCAAGCTGTTAATAAAGAAGCCGTTAAGCATGACCGGGTCGTTGACTACCTGCTTCAGTTCCATATCGCCGAAGAGGAGACAAAGTTCGGCCTGAACCTCGAAGAAGCCGAAGAAATCCTCAATTCAGACGTTTTCAAGGCGATGAAAAACGTCCGCATCTGCGGCGTGATGGGGATGGCCACCAACACCGACGACAATGTTCAGGTCCGCAAGGAATTTCATCATCTCAAAGAAATTTTCGGAACATTGAAACAAAAGTATTTCACTGATTGTGAATATTTTAAAGAGATTTCAATGGGGATGTCGGACGATTATCCGATTGCAATCGAAGAAGGTGCGACGATGGTGAGGGTCGGGAGCAGGATTTTCGGGGCGAGAAACTATAATGTTTAGGGAGAAGGAAAACGGGAAACGGGAGACGAAGAGAGAGAAAACGATTTCCCACCGATTTCTCTCTCTTGTTGTTATTTAGTTGGAGTAGATACGGGGCGAACTTGACATCCACAATATCTGGAATATTCTTCAATACTCGGCAGGCTCCATTGATGCTCAAATATAGTACATTTTGCCTCATACGAATAGTAATCACATATTTCATTCACCCAGTAATAACCATAGTTTGATTCTATTTTACAGTTAGGTAAGAACATGGTTTTACCGTTTGGTCCCGTGAACTGCACACCTTTAACACCGTTATTCGTTGCATAAGTCATATCACATTCATCTACGAGTTCACGCATTTCGTCGTAAGTCGGCATGTGCCATGAACCGCCCCATTTCACGTAAGCCACATCATCTTCAGGATCAAGTTCGGTCTTGCCATCCACAGTGCCGTAGTAATTATCGGTACAATATTTTGTCAGCGTATAGGAACTGCCCTGACACCATTTGTATGTATTCCAATAATAATTGCTTTTTGGTTCTGTCTCTCCCCAAGAGTAAAGATTGCCACAGTCTTCCGGAAAGATTGCCCCCACATTATGTAACGCCCATAACGTCCCGCTTGGCAGTCCGAGGTCAATATAAGGATGTCCTTCAATAACGCCTGATCCAATTTCAACAACAAATTCATTGCCGTACGAGGTTCCATTTTGATTAGTGGCGAAAGCCTTAAGATAACACCTACCTGTGTCAAGTCCCGTTATTTCTTTGACATATCGTCCTGTACCAGTTCCACAAGAAACTTTATTGTCGTCAATTGTTGGTTCTGACTCCGTGCTCCAGCAAAAACCGCGTTCAGTTACATCCAAACCGCCGTCATCTGTGACTGATCCAGCAACAACCACACCACCTGCTATATATTCCATAATCGTATCGGTTGTAACAGTTGGTGTTGTTGGAGTTTTTGTTACGAAACTCATAATTGAGCCGTAGCTTGTGCCAACATCATTTATGGCGTATGCTCTCACGAAATATTTCGTGCTTGGGGTCAATCCTGTTATTTCGCTCGTAAATGAGCCATTTCCGGTTCCGTCGGTGGTGTGAGCATCGTTAATTGTTGGGTATTGCGAAGTGCTCCAGCAAACACCTCTTGCCTTTACCGATGAACTTGCAGACGCAATATATCCTCCGCAAGTTGCTGAATAATATGACACTTCGCTCACATCAGTTGTTGAAACTGATGCTTTCCCGGAATACACAGGTCTGATAACTCTGCCACAGCCTCTTGCATAAGAGCCTCCTCCGAAACTACCAGAGTCAAATGCCAAAGAATAAGCACATTCGCTTCTTTCCTGCTCGAAACTATAATATGTTTTAGCTAAAGAAGAACTCCAGTAATAACCGTTTTCTCCGACATACACCACAGCATTGTCACGGCAATATCCAGATGCCGGCAAAAAGATGCTATTTCCATTTGAACCTTTTATAAGCCAACCATTTATGCTGTTTTGGGTGGTCCACTGCCAGTTGCAGTTACTTTGAAGTTCAGCGAGCTCATCTCGTGTTGGCATTCTCCAGCAACCTCCCCAATTTGCAGTGGCGGCATCGTCAGCTGATTCAAGCGTAATGTCGTTATTTTCCCATGTATATTTCGTAAATGTTTCTGTTGACTGATCGAACCACAAATAATTTTCCAAACTGTAGGTTCCTTTAGTGTTTGTTTCACCCCAAGCGTAATAAAACCCACAATCTTCTGGGTTAGATGCACCGACATTGCACGTTGCCCATTTTATCCCGCTCGGCAATCCGAGGTCAACATAGTCATGACCGTCAACACTGCCATTGCCAGGCTTTTCAGGATCTACATTGTTTTTCTTACACGCTGTGATTGACAATATTACACATGCTACAATTGTTAATAATCTAAAGAATTTACTCATAGCATTGGTGCCAAGTTATTTTCCATTAGGCTCTTCGGAGTTAAGGATTTTATGGATTTTTATAATCGAGACAATTAACAGTATGTACGCCATCCACAACGCCGCCGTCCAGAGCCACGAAACATGGTCAAGACGCTGATACACAATCGTTTCGCTTTCATGCCGCGTTATCGGATTGAGCCACAGCGAAGTGCCGTCGCCGAAAGTCACCACGGTGCGAACGTAAACGTCCGTTGTTTTGATGTCGTACGATGTTTCAAAAACCGAGTCGTTGGAAGTGTGTTTTTCCTCTTTCAAGACATTTCCACCTTGACCGATAAACTGTGCGTTTTCAATTGGTTTTGTGACCCTTACGGAAAAACAAGTCCCGTTGAGATCCGCTTTCGTGAGATAAGGCATGTCACGTTCAAAACGGATGCGTTTCTCATCCATGTCCTCATCGGCGATCTTCTTGAAATCAACGCCACAGGCATTTCCCGAAAGGAGCGCTTCCAAAAGCTGCCCAGCATTGTTCTCTTTTGCGTTAAGATAAGTGACCCTCAAACCAATATCATTGGATTTCAACGGATTATGGGTATCATCATCGGCGATGAGATACACAATATGGCCGTTGGAGAGTGCCATGTCCCAATGTTCAGGCGAATTGTCATATCCGTTCAGAGCCTCCATAATCCGATAGTTGCTCAGATATTTCATGTCCTTGACGCGGTAACTGTTTTTCACGAAAGCCGGGTGTGCGACGCAAGCCACGACATTCTGTTCACCTAATTTATTAATGGTGTGCTGCTTCATGCTCAACGTCTGCCCGAAGAAATAGTCAACATGACGGACTTTTTTTGTTCCGAGGCAAAGCTGATGAATCTTCCAAAGATTGTAACCATGCTCATAGCCAGGGATATAACCTTCGTCATCTTTTTCAAAATCATTGACGATGTTATAATCGGAAATGCCGACATGGTCGTAGCCGAAACTGCGGTACATGCTGTCGTAAACCTCGCTGCTGATGTCGCGGCCGTTGGTCAAGCCGCCGTAACGCTCGGTGTGCCCATGAAAAATGCAACGTTTCCAAGCCGTCGAATCCATGTTCTGATAAGGATTATGAAGATATTCTCCATGAAAAGGCTGCGGCTCGTCGAACACATAGACAGGCACGAAGATGTTCATCGCGAAAAGCACGAAAATCACCGCAAGAACTATGTAAAACAGAAATCCGAGAATCTTTTTCATGAAAATCAATCGAGGTTAAATATTGCTTTCACCTCGTTGTAATCGCTGTAATCGCAGTCAGGATGCGCCGCGTATGATGTCGCGTCGATGAGGACGACCTTAAACATCATAGGTTCCTGGTCATAATAGCTCTGCAGGACATCCTTATGCTTCTGAAGGTCGGAATTTGTCCAGAAAATCGAGAAGCCGTAATCATAATAGGATGTCTCCAATATCGCTGAATATGAATCTGTTATGACCATTGTGAGAGGTAATTGATGCCAAGCATAGACATCGGAACTCGGATTTTCGAGATACACGAGCATTGCGCCGTAATCGACCATATCCACGTCAATTGCATCCCAATCGAATGCGATGGCCCAATTCAATGCATCGTCACTCCAATCCCAGTCGGAGAATCTCGTCTCGATTGTAGCTGATTGGACATTTGCGTTGCCGTCCTGACCTGCCGGACCCATCGGACCGCGCTCGCCTTTACAAGACACGAACAGCACCATTGAAATCAAGATTGCAGTAATATTTCTCATGTTTTTCAAATTTTTTTAACGACTGGCAAAATTACACAAATTTTATTTCATAATGAGAAAAATAATCAACAAAAAAGAAGTATTTTTGCGGCATGAAAAACAGAAATCACATAGTTCATCTTTGCGGTGTTATCGCAATGATTGTCTGGGGGTTATCGTTCATCTGGTCAACACAGGTCTATAAAAACCTGAACCCGACGGCGACGATATTCCTCCGTTTGGTGGTCGCCACCATCTTTTTCACGGCGATACTTTTCATCTTCCGTCTTAACGAAAGAATCGACAAGAAGCACCTGCGTCTGTTCGCTCTCGCCGCGCTTTTCGAGCCTTTTTTGTATTTCATCTTCGAAGGCTACGGTTTGAAAAACACCTCCCCCATCATCGGCTCCGCGATAGTCGCGATGATTCCGTTGGTGACACCCGTCGCCGCAAGCATCTTCCTGAAGGAAAAGATGACCCCGATGAACATCGTCGGACTGTTCGTTTCGTTTTTCGGAGTCGTGACCATGTTGTTAAACAAGAACTTAGAACTCACGGCATCGCCCAAAGGCGTGATTTTCCTTTGCATAACGGTACTTGTCGCCGTATGTTATTCAATCGCCCTGATCAAACTGACAAAACTTTACAAACCATTGACAATCACATGGATGCAGAACATTCTCGGCATGATTTATTTCATACCTTTGGTTATAATAATGGAACAATTTGAGCCGTCGAATTTCGGCAACGTGAGAGAATATATCGTCCCTTTGGTTTGCCTCGGCGTGTTTTGCAGTGCGATTGCGTACGCTTTGTGGGCTTTTGCCTACAGCAAGCTCGGCGCGTCGAAAGCGAATGTTTACACTAACCTGATTCCGGTCTTCACGGCGATATTCAGTTATTTCATTATAAATGAAGAACTTACCATTCAGAAAATCATCGGGATTGTATTGGTTGTCGGCGGTTTGGTGCTTTCGCAGCTGAAAGATTTTAGAGAAAAGAGGAGAGATAAAAGATAAGAGAGATGTGTTCTGATGTGAAAAATGTGTCGGCTACGCCGAATGTGCGCAAAGCGACGAATTGAAACAATTTGCAAAATAAAATGAACCGCGAGCGGTTCCATATCCGTAGATAAATGAATTTGAATACAACAACAAACATTGGAGAACCGCGTAGCGGTTCCATATCCATAGCAACATGATTTATCATGTGCGGTTCCATATCCGTAGATAAATGAATTTGAATACAACAACAAACATTGAAGAACCGCGTAGCGGTTCCATATCCGTAGCAACATGATTTATCATGTGCGGTTCCATATCCATAAAAAAAATTATGATCACAAGCAAGACAAATCCTAAAATAAAGAATATCATCAAGTTGGAGAAAGCCTCCGAGCGTCGCGAGCAGAACCGCATCCTGATTGAGGGTCGCCGCGAGATTGAACGTGCCGTGGCGTGCGGTTTTGAAATCGACACCTTATTTATATGTCCCGAGATAGCGAAAGACGGAGCGACGATTCCCGCCAGCAGCGTCGAGGAAGTGAGCGTCGATGTCTTCGACAAGATCGCATACCGTGAAGGCAGCGACGGACTTCTTGCCGTCGCGATTCCGAGATACGCCGACCTGCAGTCGTTCAAGCCAAAGAAAAAGAACCCGCTCATCATCGTTCTCGAGACCGTCGAGAAGCCCGGCAACCTCGGCGCCGTTATGCGCACCGCCGATGCCGCCGGTGTCGATGCCGTCATCATCGCCGACCAAAGGACAGACCTGTTCAACCCGAATGCCGTGAGGGCGAGCGTGGGCGCAATTTTTTCAGTGCCCTTGTTCGCCTGTTCTTCGGAAGAATGCATCAAATGGCTGAAGGACAACGACATAACGATTTACTGCACGTATCTCAAAGCCTCCATCGACTATCTCGACGCCGACTTCAGGAAAGCCTCGGCCATCGTGATGGGCACGGAGGCGACAGGCATCTCCGAGCAATGGGTGGAGGCCGCCGACCAGAACATCATCATCCCGATGAACGGCATCGCCGACTCGCTCAACGTCAGCGTGTGTACCGCAATCGTGACATTTGAGGCAGTGAGACAAAGGAGGAGACCATGAACAACTCTCATTCAAAAAACATAAAGGTTCTTTCAACCTACTGCGACCCGATACTGAGGTTAAGCCCAGTGATGATGCTCACCCTTTTCGAGGAAATCGCCGACGAACACGCAATGGAACTCGACATCGACGCCCCGACATTGAGAAGACGCGACAAGGCATATTGGGTCGTGAGGCAGGTGAGATTGGAACTCAATGATGTCATCAGAGACCACGACGACATCACAGTAAAGACATGGCCCGCGGAAGCCAACGGTTTCCGCTGCGGCAGGTCATACCAGATATTCAACCAAAACCAAAACGAACCGGCTGTGAAGGCGTTCGCTGAATGGGTTCTCATCGATTCCGAAACGAAAAAAATCAGACCGGCTAATTCAATAAAAAGACCTGATATACAATATATTAAAGAAAAAGCCGTCGAGACGCCGTTCCGCCGTTTCAAAAACATCTTCACAGAAGACGATTTCGTTTACGAACGCATCGTCCGCCCCTGCGAAATCGACGTCTCACACCACACCAACAACGTAAAATACTGCGCCATGCTCCTCGACTCGTTTTCCGTCAAGGAACTCGAAGAAATGATTATCAAGGAGTTGGAGATTTATTACGAAGCTGAAAGTCACGAAGGCGACGTGCTGCGCATCTACCGCAAAGCTGTCGGGAACGGATGGCAGCTCGCAATAAAACGCGGCGATGATGTCGTCACAATGGGATTCATCGGCATCTAACCACCTCAAACCCCTAAAATTCCTAACGACCTAAGATTTGTTGCGCCGAATTTTTCGTGTCAACCTTATTGATTATGTCGGTGATAACGCCGTTTTCGTCTATGATGAAAGTGGTGCGGATCATTCCCATATATGTCTTGCCGTATAGTTTCTTCTCGCCCCATGCACCGAACGTCTCACTCAAAACATGTTCAGTATCAGCGATTAAGCTGAACGGAAGCTCGTATTTCGCCTTGAATCCCTGATGCGACTTCGCGCTGTCCTTGCTCACGCCTATCACAGCGAAACCGGCGTTTTCGAGTTCGTTCATGCCGTCGCGCAGAGAACACGCCTCCGCCGTGCAACCCGACGTGTTATCCTTCGGATAGAAATACAAAACCACTTTTTTCCCGGCGAAATCAGACATCTTTATCGTCTCGCCATTTTCATTTACACCGAGAATTTCCGGTGCTTTATCCCCAATTTTCAAAGACATAGTGAATAATTTTCCGCAAAAATAAATAAAAACATGAAGCGACGGCTTTTTTTTTTATTTTTGCAAAATATTTAGAAAACGAGAAAATGAAGCATATTTTCATGGTAAATACAGTCGCAGGAAAACACTCTTGCCTTGATGAGGTCAAGGAAGCCGTTTCCCGTGACAGAAATTTCAGTGATTATGAAATATATACGCCGGAATCAGCGTCAGACAACACCGATTTCATCAAAAAATATCTTGAAGAACATCCCGATGAAGAGACTCGTTTCTACGCCTGCGGCGGTGACGGTACTGCAAACAAAGTAGCTTCAGGTGTCGTTGGGCATCCCAACGCCAGCATGACGATTCTCGCCCACGGCAGCGGCAACGATTACATCAAATATTACGCTGATTTGCAGACATTTCAGAACACCGACAAGGTTCTTCACGGCGAGGAACACAAGGTTGACATCATGAAAGCCAACGACAGATATGCTCTCAACGCAACGCATTTCGGCCTCGATGCCGTCGTCGCGAAAGCGATGAACAAAATACGCCGCCACACTATCTTCGGCGGGAAGATGTGCTATCCTTTCGCGGTGGTCTGGGGGTTCCTCACCGGAATGCGTACCAAATGCACCGTCTATGCCGATGGCGAGAAACTCAACGACGGCAAGATATGCCTGTGCACCGTCGCCAACGGCAAATACGTCGGCGGAAGCTACAAATGCGCGCCGAAATCAAAGAACGACGACGGTCTCCTCGAAGTCTGCCTCGTGAAACCATTGTCAAGATTCAGATTCCCGTTTTTAATCAAGACATATACCGAAGGCTCACATTTGGACAACCCGAAATTCAAAAACCTGATTGTGTATCGCAGGGCGAAACAAGTCGTCATCGAAGGCGGAAAGAATTTCTGCGTCTCACTTGACGGCGAGATTATGGAAGCGCAACGCATAGTCGTTGACAACATGCAGCAGGCGATAAGATTCGTCGCGCCGACAGTTTAGTTTGAAGTGTTGAGAGTTGAGAGTGAAGTTTGGAGTTTTTTAGATAGTCTGATAAATATTAGTTTGAAGTGTTGAGAGTTGAGAGTGGAGTTTTTAGTTTGAAAATTATAAAGTAAAGGCAATTTAAAATAAAATATCATGATAGCAAAAGAATTACTGGATCCGAAGAGCATCGTAGTGGTCGGTGCTTCGAGCGACGTCCACAAACCGGGCGGACGCGTCCTCAAGAATTTACTTGAAAGCCCTTTCAAGGGTCAGGTTTATACGGTGAACCCGAAAGAGACTGAAGTTCAAGGCGTTAAATGTTATGCGAGTGTGAACGACCTCCCGCAGGTTGACTGCGCCATCATCGCGATAGCAGCGAAATACTGCCCTGCGACAGTCGATACGTTGGCGTTGCAGAAAGGTACGAAAGGCTTCATCATCATCTCGGCGGGCTTCGGCGAGGAGAACGAGGAAGGCAAGGAGTTCGAGCGTCACATCACCGCCACCGTCAACAGCGTCGGCGGCAGCCTGATCGGCCCCAACTGCACCGGCTTCCTCTGCCAGAACTACTGCGGAGCCTTCGACGCCCCAATCCCGCACCTCGACCCTCACGGCGTTGACTTCATCACCGGCTCGGGAGCGACGGCGGTGTTCATCAAGGAATACGGCATCACCAACGGATTGTCGTTCAACAGCGTGTGGGCCGTCGGCAACTCGGCGCAGATCGGCATCGAAGACGTGCTCGAACATTTGGATGAGACATTCGACCCTGAAAAGAGTTCGAGAGTCATCATGCTTTACATGGAGAAGATCGGCAATCCGGAGAAGCTTCTGAAGCACTCACGCTCACTCATATTGAAAGGCTGCAAGATCGCGGCGATCAAGTCGGGCGGCTCGGCTGCTGGCAGCCGCGCGGCATCGTCACACACCGGCGCGTTGGCCACCAACGACGCTATTGTTGACGCCCTGTTCCGCAAGGCCGGCATCGTGCGTTGCCACAACCGTCAGGAACTCACAACCGTGTGCGCCATCTTCATGCACCCCGAGGTGAAAGGCAAGAACATGGCAGTCATCACCCACGCCGGCGGTCCGGCCGTCATGCTCACCGACACTTTGTCGAACAACGGCATGGACGTCCCGCACCTCGAAGGCCCCAAGGCGGAAGCCCTTCTGTCGAAGCTCTTCGCCGGCTCATCAGTCGGCAACCCGATTGACTTCCTCGCGACAGGCACGGCAGAACAGCTCGGTCACATCATCGACGCATGCGAGAACGACTTCGACAACATCGACTGCATGTGCGTCATCTTCGGCTCGCCGGGACTGTTCCCTAACTGGGAGGTTTACGAGGTCCTCGACCAAAAGATGAAGACCTGCAAGAAGCCTATCTTCCCCATTCTGCCTTCGATCATCAATGTCAAAGATGAAATCGCAGATTTCATCAACAACAAACACCGCATCAACTTCCCTGAAGAATGTGTCTTCGGCAACGCCTTGTGCAAGATCTACAACACGCCGAAGCCGCAGCCAGAGAACGTCGAGATGCCGAAAGTCGATACAGCCCGCATCCGCAAGTGCATCGACAGCTGCGAGAACGGCTACATCGGACCTGACAAGATTTACGAACTCCTGGACGCAGCAGGCATCGCACAGAAGCAGATCCGCGTCGTTGACCAGAAACAGCAGGCATTGGACTTCGCCAATGAGGTCGGATATCCGCTCGTGATGAAGGTCGTAGGTCCAGTCCACAAGTCAGATGTCGGCGGCGTGACATTGAACGTCCGCGACATCGACACCGTCGCCAAGGAGTTTGACCGTCTGATGGCCATCAAAGACACATACGCTGTTGAGATGTACCCGATGCTCGACGGCACGGAGGTTTATATCGGCGCCATCCGCGACCCGAAGTTCGGTCATCAGGTGTTCTTCGGTCTCGGCGGCATCTTCATCGAGGTGTTGAAAGACGTGCAGAGCGCACTCGTCCCGGTCAGCGCGCCGGAGGCGAAAGACATGCTCACGAAGCTGCGCGGCTACAAGATTCTCCAGGGTGTCCGCGGCCAGCAGCCAGTTAACATCGACGTTTATGCGGAGCAGGTGGCACGCGTCGCCGCTTTGGTGATGGCAGCACCTGAAATCGCTGAGATGGATCTCAACCCGTTGCTCGGCAACCCGAAGAACGTGGTGGCAGTCGATGCGAGAATAAGAATCGAAAAGTAAGTTTTAAATAACTCACGCAGATTCCGCAGATTTTACGCGAATTTTTTAAGTTTTATCAATCCGCATCAGATTTGCAGAGTCTGCGTGATTTTTATATTCAATCATGAAAAATCCGACATTTACACCTTGTTAATCTGGGCCGCTGTGATTTGCGGCTTCGCATTCATCCCCGGAGCCTGGGAGTGGTTCATCGACACGACAAAGAACCACGGCTTGGTGATGAGTTTCTTCAAGTTCGCGCTTCTCGGTACCTTCGGTGAGATGCTCTCGTTGAGGATAAAAGAAGGCGTTTACTGCAAACGAGGATTCGGTCTCATGCCTAAACTGTTGATATGGGGCATCTTGGGTGTCGTCATCGCATCAGCAATGACGATTTTCAAGACCGGCACCGTCGCGTTGCTGCAAGGCGGCTTCAAGATCAGTGAGGCGGGCGCATGGTTCGCCGGAAGCCTCAGCTGGGGCAAGTTCTTCGTCGCACTCTGCGTGAGCGTGCTGATGAACACGCTGTTCGCACCGGTCTTCATGACGTTCCATAAGATTACTGACATCCACATCGCCGAGACTGGCGGAAGCCTGAAAGGATTCTTCTCACACCCGCTCAACATTCAGGACAAGATGTCTCACAAGATCAACTGGGACATTCAGTTCGGTTTCGTCTTCAAGAAAACCATTCCGCTGTTATGGTATCCGGCGCACACGATAACATTCTTATTACCAGGCACTTTACAAGTTTTGTTCGCCGCCGCGTTGGGAGTGGCGTTAGGCGTAATCTTGAGCATTAAAAAATAAAATTTCGTCCCGCAGATATCACAGATTGACAGATCTCAAAATCTGCGGGACTATTTTATTCAACCACCACTCTCTTCGCTATCGACCTTGTGCCTTTGGTCACTTTGATGAAATAAATTCCGGAAGCAAGTGACGAAATGTCTATATTTCCGTTTTCAAAACATTGATTCTCATACACTTTCATTCCCATCAGATTATAAATTGAGACATTGTATTGGCCATTGATATCGGCGAAGACCTCAATCTGTGATGATGCAGGATTCGGACATATTTCAAGTTTATCAAACGTAACATATTCATTATCAATCACATCCAAACCAGAAAAATCTATTGTAAAATTATCAACAAATATCTTTGCCCAGAATCTTCCATCATCTCCCTTATATATGTCTGTGTTTAATATATTTTCAACCAGAAACCTGATTTGCACGTAAGGTTCGCCGATAAAATCATTCAGAGAGACTTCACAATTTTTCCAGAATGGTGAGGTTTTGGCCAGCGCGTCAACCTTGTGCCAATGGATTCTGTCGGTGGTGACTTCAACCATAAAATGAAAAGGACGATATGGTTCATAACCGAAACTATTGAAACCATCGGTACTTAAGTAGTAATCAAATGATAATGAAATATTTGTTGTCGTGTCTGGTATTGAGAACCAATCAGTCTCTACGTATGTAAAATAGTCTCTGGGCATATCCGAAATATTTGACAGCACCTCTGAACCCTGTGTTGAAATATATTCTTGACGCCACATCGTATCGCAAAACACGAAGCCGTCGGTGTTTTCCTCAAAGTCGTTGAATAACGGAAGCGTAAGCGGCTGTGTCACGTGCATTCTGTCGTGATTCGACTCAAGAGTCTCGGAGCCGTCAGGGAGAACCGCAACGACATGATATTCATGCATTTCGCCATCATCGGCTTCATAATCCTCGTAATGATTTTCCGTCAGTTCGGCGAGAAATTCGTTGTCTTTGAACAATTTATATGAAGATGCGTCGGTCACCTCATCCCATCTGACATTTATCTTGGAGCCGTCGCATGTCGCGGCGAGGTTCTGCGGCGGCAACGTCCCGTTGGCAAGCTCGATGGTGGCGGCCATTGTCGCCTGCACGAAAGCCTGTGCGAGTGCGAAGTTGTTGAAGCCGTTGCCTATCGTGTCGCAAGCCTGGTGATAGCATGGATTAACGTATTCTATATCACCGATATACAACGCCGGATATTCATACAGGAAGAAACAATGGTGGTCGCCGGCACCGGTCTCCCCTTCCGTTTTCCAACCTGTCGGAGTTTCCGGAAGGTAAAGATTCGCGACATTAACATAAAAGTCGTAGAGGTTTCTGCTTCCGTGATAACAGCTCGTGAACATCCTGATCGTGTCAAATTCAGGCGGATACCATCCTATCATGTCGAGATTGAAAACTCCGAGGATGTTCATATCCTGGCGGGCGCATTCCTTGGAATATTCCAGTGCGCCGATCTGTCCGTTCTCCTCCACATTGAAGTTGATGTAAATTATCGAGCGGTCGAAGGAGTATTGGCTTAAAACCCTTGCTATTTCAAGCACTCCCGCCGTGCCGGACGCGTTGTCATCAGCACCTGGTCCGTCCGGGTGGTCGTAATGCGACGACACAATGACGTATTCATCGGGATATTTCGTGCCGCGCTGGACCGCCATCACATTGCCGGCATCCAAAGTGTCGTTGTTAGGATAGTCGGCGAAGAAATAAAACACCAATGGGTCGAGACCGACTGACTCGTATTGCTCGACGAGCCAGTTTTGCGTGAGAAGTGCTTCCGGCGAGTAGGCGTCGCGCACATACTGCTGCATCCATGCGACACTATTATATATTGCCATGGTGTCAACCTCATTAATAATCTGTTGAATTTCAGGATTAATCTCGGTTACATTAGGATAAGTCTGCGTTCTGTTCCCTTTGTTGTCTATCAAGTCCATGTAATAATGACCTTGCGGGAAAGCCGTTGCCACAGCCATCAGCAGCAATGAAAAGAGTAATATTTTCTTCATGACATTGAATTTTTGTTATTATTTCGTTGCAAAATTATTGTAAATATCCGAAATGGCAATGGGTAAAACCCTAAAACATGTTAGGGTTTTAGGAAGAATTTTCAAATACTCGGAATAATTTATAGGAAAAGTCGATATTTTTAGTACAAATTTTATAGGAAAAGTCGATTATTTTGCACTGATTTTTATAGGAAAAGTCGATATTTTTAGTACAAATTTTATAGGAAAAGTCGATTTTAGGGTTATTGTTTGAAAAAAAATATTATTTTTGCGGCAAAATAAAATCACGATGCTATACAGAAAATTCGCGACTGAAATTGAAGACTTTCTTAAGAAAGAACCTTGTAAAATATTGATGATCAACGGTGCACGACAGATTGGCAAATCATACATCATAAGGTTTGTTTGTAAAAAACTGTTTAAGAATTACGTTGAAATCAATTTAAAAGAGGACATGGAAGGCGACCGGATTTTTTCCAACGTTCAAACGACGCAAGATTTCTACATTCAGTTAGGTATCATTGCCGGTAAAGAATTAGGCAAAAAAGAAGACACCATTATATTTCTTGATGAGATACAGGCATATCCGCATCTGATGACGATGTTGAAGTTTCTCAATCAGGAAGGCCGTTATCGTTACATTTGCAGCGGCTCGCAGCTCGGCATTGCGTTAAAACAAACTCCGTCAACTCCAATGGGAAGTATCGCCATAAAACAGATGTATCCTCTTGATTTTGAAGAGTTTCTGCTTGCATTGAATGTCAGTCAGGACACGATTGACTCAATGAGAGAACAATTTGACCGAGAGCAGCCACTGAACGAGCCGCTTCATAATTACATTATGAAAATGTTTCAATATTACCTTTTGGTAGGCGGTTTGCCCGACCCCGTGAATCACTTTGTCGCGACGCAAAACATCCAGCATGTGCGCAACGCCCAGAAAGACATCATCGAACTTTACAAAATTGACGCTTCGCAATACGACGAGGAGCGCAGGCTGAAAATCCGCATAATATACGACCTCATTCCAAGCAACCTTGAAAACAAGAAGAAGCGCGTCGTCTTCAATGAGATTGAAAACAAGAAAGGCAAATATCACAACAATTACGGCGAAGAGTTCGATTATCTGACGGCATCGGGCGTAGCAATTGATGTGAGAGCCATCAGCAACCCGCATTTCCCGTTGAGGGAGTCGGAGAAGAAAAACCTGCTCAAACTTTACCTCAATGACGTCGGGCTACTGACATTGGCACTTTACGACTTGAATGTCAACGCAATACTCAACGAAGAGAAAAGCATCAACCTCGGTACCGTCTATGAGTCGGTCGTGGCGCAGGAGCTGCACGCACACGGCTTCCCGATGTTTTACTATGACAACAAGAAATTCGGAGAAGTCGATTTCCTGATTGATGACTTTGGGTCTTTGTCAGTACTGCCTATCGAGGTGAAATCCGGGAAAGACTACTACATCCACAGTGCGCTCAACACATTCATCAAGAAACAAGAATACAACATAAAGAAAGGTATTGTCTTTAACAACGAAAGGGAAGTGACAACAAAAAACGGCATCGTATATATGCCTGTTTATTATTCCATGTTTCTCAGGCACAACGTCAGCGAAGAAGACCTTGTCTTGAAACTGCCGGAGTTTCCAGAAGTTTGAAGTGTTGAGAGTGGAGTGTTGAGAGTGGAGTGTTGAGAGTGGGAAAACTTCACTCTTAACTCTCAAAACTTCAAACTCTCACTTCAGCATCTTTTCCAGCACCTCTATCGGATGCACCGCCTTGATGCCCGTCCCGTCGAGGATCTGCTGCCGGCACGACGTCCCTGGTGCTGCGATGATTGCCGGAATGACACCGTCGGAGTTTTCAACTGCCTTGCGCACCGTCGGGAACAGAATCATCTCGCCGATGGCGATTGACGTCTTGTAATGTTCCTTCTCGTAACCGAACGAGCCAGCCATCCCGCAGCATCCGCTCGGGATCACGTTGACCTTCGCGTTCTTGAGAATCTTCAAGGCCGAGACGGTCTTCTCCACACCTACCAACGATTTCTGATGACAATGTCCGTGAAGCCAAATCTCAACCTTATCATCTTTGAAATCATCGGAAGTGATGTTGCCTTTGGCGATCTCTTTCGTCAGAAACTCATCGAAAAGCAGACAGTTCTCTGCAAGCCTCTTCGCGTCATCGCGCATCGTCGCCGGAACCAAGTCAGGGTATTCGTCACGGAACGAGAGTATGCACGACGGCTCGATACCGACAAGCGGAGTCTCATTACTAACCATTGAATTCAAAAGACTTACATTCTTTATTGCAAACCTCTTCGCGAGTTTCAGACAGCCTTTCGAGATGGCGGCGCGACCGCTTTCAACGTGTTTTGGTATCTCGACATCATAGCCAAGACGGAGCAGCAGCTTCGCGAAAGTGAGACCGAGTTCCGCCTCCTGATAGTTTGTGAACTCATCGGCGAAAAGCAGCACCTTCCCTTTCGACCTGCGATATTCTTTCTTCGTGCGTTCCATCTTGACCAAAGTCCGCATCGTCTTTCGGCTCAAAGCCGGGATGTCGCGTTCAGCCGCGAACTGCACTATCTTCTTGATAATGTCTGATGTGAGTTTCGATTTCGCGAAGAAATTATATACCGGCCACACGCAATGTCCGAGTCTCTCGACCATCGCCATCCGCGCCACCGCAAACGAACGGAACGGCGTGCCTTCCTTGTCGTAAATCTGTTGCAGCACCTCCGACCTTATGCGCGTCATATCGACGTTCGACGGACACTCCGCCTTGCAGCCCTTGCATGCGAGACAGGAATAAAGCATCTCTTCAAGTTCATGAGCGTCAATGACTTTGCCATCGATGCCGTTTGTCAGCACCTCACGCAGCACGTTGGAACGCGCACGTGTGGTCATGAGTTCGTCGCGTGAGACCTTGAACGCGGGGCACATCGTCCCGCCGATGAGGTTCGACTTGCGGCAGTCGCCCGCGCCGTTGCACTGCTCGATGGAACACATCAGGGCGTGTGTCTGCGAACGCACCCCACTCACGCCTTCCACTTTGCACTCGTCGAAGGCGGCACGCCAATTGAAATATGTCTTGTCGGAAGTGAGTATTTTCTCCAACTCGTATCTCTGTCCGGCTTCAAAACGCAGAAATTCGTCCATCGGCGGCGCGTCAACGATTTTACCGACATTGAAGACGCCGTCGGGATCCCAGCATCTCTTCACTTCGCGCATCATCTGATAACATTCGTCGCCGTACATCAACGGGATGAACTCGCCACGCAGCCGTCCGTCGCCGTGCTCACCACTGAGACTGCCCTTGTGTTTCCTCACGAGTTTCGCGGTCTCCTCCGCCACCTCACGGAACTTCTTCCTGCCTTCCTCCACCTTTATATTAATAATGGGACGGAGATGCAGTTCACCCGTGCTGATATGTCCGTAATACACGCAACTTAAATCAAGGCGTTCGAGCATCTCGGCGAAGTCTTTCATATAAGCCGGCAACCGCTCCGGCGCAACGGCGGTGTCTTCGATGACGCCTATAGGTTTCGCGTCGCCTTTCATCCCGCTCAACACGCCGAGTCCGGCCTTGCGCAACGCCCACACCCTGTTGACGTCTGCACCGTAAACGCGCGTGCAGGTGTAAGCGAGGCCGCTGTCAAGAAGTTCTTTTTCGAGGGCATCGGCGTTGGAGTCCATGTCGGTGCCGTTGAACTCGGAGATGAGCAGCGCGGCGGGATCGCCTTCGACAAAGAATCGGTTTCGCTGCGCCTCGACGTTGCCCTTGCTCAACTCGAGAATCTTGCCGTCCATCAGCTCTATCGCGACAGGGTTGTGCTTGAGCGCGATGAGGTTTGCCTCAAAGCTCGCCGCCAAAGAGCCGCAATGGGCGCAAAGCACCATGTTCTCCTTCGGCGGAAGCACGTCGAGACTGACTTTTATCTCGGTGATGAAGCACAACGTCCCTTCGCTTCCGCAGATGAGCTTGCAAAGGTCAATGCGTTCATTTTCAATAGCCTCGTCGATGGCATAGCCGCAGCTTCTCCGGCGAAGCGATTTATCGGGGAAGTTCTCCTCAATGAGTTTCCGTGTTTCGGGATTGGCTTTCCACGCTTCGAGCTGCGAATAGATGGCGTTTTCGAGTTCGCCATCACCGCGCCTGTCAGTGTCGAAAAACGAACCGTCAGCGAGGAAGCCTTTGATTTGCAACACATGATGACGCGTGCTTCCGTAAACCAACGAATGCGTGCCGCAGGAATTGTTTCCTGTCATGCCGCCGATGCAGCAACGGTTGCTCGTTGACGTCTCCGGACTGAAAAACAGACCGTAGGGCTTCAGTGCGATGTTAAGCTCGTCGCGCACCACGCCGGGCTCCACCCTCGCCCACCTCTCGGCGGCGTTGATCTCCAAAATATGATTGAAATGCCTGCTTATATCGACAACGATGCCGTTTCCGACAACCTGTCCGGCGATTGAGGTGCCGCCCGCACGAGGAATCAGACAAGTGTGACGTTCTCTTGCAATCTTTATAAGTTCCTGAATATCATTGGCGTTTTCAGGATATGCCACGCCTTGCGGAATCTCACGATATGCGCTGGCATCGGTGGCGTAAGCTATTTTATGAAGTGAATCGTTAAAAATTTTCATGCCGCAAATTTACTGCTTTTTAAAATATTTTACATTTTTTTCATTTTTTTCTTGACATATTAAAATAAAGTGTATTTTTGCAGTGTATTAGTTAGCTAATACAGTTGATAAGTAATAACACAACAAAAATTCACAATATGATAAAAATCAACAACTTGGACTTCAGTTACAAAAACACGCAAGTCTTCAGAAACATCAATTTGGAATTTCAAAAGGGTAACATCTACGGTCTCCTCGGCGAGAACGGAGTCGGCAAGACCACGCTTTTGAAAATTCTATGCGGCCTCCAGAGGCCTGACAGCGGCATCTGCACGATCGACAACATGATACCGTCGGACAGAAAGCCGGAGTTCCTTCAGAACGTTTATTTCCTTCCGGAAGAAGTGATTACGGAAGACACGACGCCGGAGAAATACATCAAGAAAATCGGGGTCTTCTACCCGCGCTTCGACCTCCATCTCTTCTACAAACTCGAAAAGGAGCTTGAAGTCGATCCGAAGAAGAAATTCAACGCCCTTTCTTACGGCCAGAAGAAAAAAACCTTATTAGCCTGCGCCCTCTCGCTGCGCACCGACTATCTGTTTTTGGACGAGCCAACCAACGGTCTCGACATCCCGTCGAAGGCGCTTTTCAGAAAAGTCATCGCCAACTACTGCACCGACGAATCGACAATCATCATCTCGACGCATCAGGTGAAAGACGTTGAGAATCTGATAGATCCGATTGTCATCCTCGACAACGACAACGTGCTGCTCAACGCGAGCTTCAACGAAATCACAAAGAAAGTGTATTTTGAATACGGCCCGGAGCGGCTGCCTCACGCGCTTTATTCGGAAATGCTGCCTGGCGGTTACATCAACGTGATGCCGAACAACGACGGCATCGAGAGCAACGTCAACATCGAGGCGCTCTTCAACGCGGTGATGAAAAACAAGGAGTATTTTAAGGCAAACAGGTAATTAGGTGATTAAGGTATTTAGTTTAAAAAATTGAATTATGAACAACACATTAGATTTCAATAGATTAGGAAAAGTCATCCGCAGGGATGCCATGAATTTCATCCCGAATTTCGGATGGTCGTTAGTGATTTTATGGGCCATTCCGGTGGTCATCTGGCTCACCAGCTTCACATTCGTCAGCCAAGGCGGAGAACTCACCGGCAGACTGCAAATGCTGAAGTTTCTATCCACTATAGCGCTTGTCGTTGCGCCGGCGAAGCTTTACAAAGACTGCAACGACCCGCGCAAAGGCATACAATACGCCATGATGCCGGCTTCGAGCTTGGAGAAGTTCATCAGCATGTTCATCTTCTGCGTCATCGTCACACCTATTGTATATACGGCCGGTGCGGTCGCACTCGACACCATCATGGCAGCCTTCCCTGGCAAGAACCCTTACAACGGCTTCATCTTCAATTTACTCTTCAATGCAAAAGAACAGAACAGAGAAATAGTTGAAGCGATGGGCAGCCAGTCGTTGATGTACGACGGATATTTGGATGATGTCAACAACGCGTTTTCGGGATTCTTCATTTATTTCTCAAAGATCATTTCGATAATTCTGATGTCGTCAATCTTCATGTTCGGCAACATGATTTTCAAGAAAAGAAAAACCAGCAAAATGATCGGCATTCTTGTACTAATCTTCATTTTCGCAATGGTAATTTTCATCAAATGGGTCATGAACCACGAAGACCTTATGGATAACATTGCAGATGAGGAACTTAACAAGGATATGCTGATTCACTTCATCAGGAAAGCCAATTACATCAGCTGGATGATTTCCATAATCATCTCGGCCGTCATGCTCGGCCTGACATACCGTAAAATCAAAACCCAAAAATATTGATCATGGACTTCAACGGACACAAACCGATTTATCTGCAAATCTGCGACCATCTCGACGAGAGGATTCTCAACGGTGAGTTCAAGAGCGGCGACAAAATCATGTCGGTCAGGGAATTAGGCGTGGAGCTTGGCGTGAACCCGAACACCGTGATGAGGTCGTTCGAGATCTTGCAGAACAAAGGCATCATCGCAAACAGACGCGGCATCGGCTTTTACGTCTGCGACGACGCAAAGGAGATGATTCTCGCCGAGCAGAAAAAAGAATTCATCGAAGAGGAGCTGCCGAAAATATTCAGGAAAATGGACCTTTTCGGAATAAGCATAGACGAATTGAAAAATTTTAAAAAATGAATCAAAGGAAATAATTTAAAACCACATCAAAATGAAAAAAGTATTATTATCAACCATCATCTTATTGAGTTTCAGCATTTTGAAAGCTCAAGACGCTAATTTGGACATCAAGACCATCACTCTTGACAATGGCTTGAAGGTCGTGATGTGCGAAAACCATTCTGAGCCGATCGTCTATGGCAGCGTGCTCGTCCACGCCGGAAGCAAGAACGACCCCGAAGACGCCACCGGCATGGCACATTACTTCGAGCATATCATGTTCAAGGGTACCGACAGAATCGGCACAACGAACTGGGAGGCGGAGAAAGTGTATCTCGACAGCATCGACATGATGTACGACAAGCTGCACGAGACTTCCGACCAAGCGGAACGTGATGCTATTCAGAAGAAAATCAACGAGTTATCAATCGCCTCAACGGAATACGCCATCCCGAACGAGGTCGATGTCATCTTAACGAAGATGGGCGGCGAAGGCCTTAACGCCGGCACATCGTACGACTACACCGTCTATTACAACAACTTCCCCTCGAACCAGATCGGGAAATGGATGGACGTGTATGCCGAGCGTTTCCGCAACCCGGTGTTCCGTCTTTTCCAGAGCGAGCTCGAGACCGTCTATGAAGAGAAGAACATGTACGACGACAGCCCCGCCTCAAAATACAAGGATTACGTGTTCAAAGAAGCATTCGGCGACCATCCCTACGGCCGTCCGATTGTCGGCCTGACCGAACATCTGAAGAACCCGCAGACAAGCAGGATGCGCGAGTTCTACAACACATATTATGTGGCTAACAACATGACACTCATCCTTGTAGGCGACTTCAACACCGAAGAGGTCATCCCGATGGTGAAGGAGAAATTCGGCATCTGGAAGAGCGGCAAGCTGCCTGAGAAGAAAGAGTACAACATCCCGAAATACGACCAGAAGATTGTCAGGGAAGTGAAAATGACTCCGATAAAACTTGGCATCATAGTGTATAAAGGTGTGGAGCAAGGACATGAAGACATGACGGCCTTGAACCTGCTCAGCGGAATATTCAGCAACGGGGAGACAGGCGTCGCCGACAAGGACATGCTCGACGGCAACTATTTAGCCGCGATGATGGAGCCTCTCGGCCTTGAAGACGCCGGCGGCATCGTGCTGATCTACATACCGAAACTGCTTTTCCAGTCGCATGAGAAAGCCGAGGAATACATCTTCGCCTCCATCGACAAAATCAAGAAAGGCGAGTTCAGCGACGAGCTCTTTGAAGCCACGAAGACCGAATGGCTGAAATACAGGAAGAAGACGACAGAAGACATCAAGTCGTTGTCAAGCCTCATCCTCGGACTTGAGACGGAAGGCGTCACATACGAGGAATTTCTCGCCGAGACTGAGAAGATCCAGAACATGACAAAGGAGGAATTGGTCGCGATAGCGAACAAATATCTCAACGACAACTACCTTGACGTCCGCTCAAGCATGGGCTTCCCGAAGAAAGACAAAGTCGGCAAGCCGAACTGGAAACCCATCGAGGCGAAGAACACGGAGGCGAAGTCGGATTTCGCCAAAATGATTGAGGCGGAGGAAGTTCCGGAAGTGAAGCCGCAAGTCATCGAATTCGGCAAAGACGTTGAGATCACCAAGGCCAACGACGCCTTCACGATGATTTCGACCAAGAACCCGCACAACGACATCTTCAACCTGAACATCACCTACAATTACGGTGAGCTTGACGATGCCGAGCTTGAAAGAGCAATCAGCTATCTTGACATGCAAGGCACAGAGTCAAAGACTTACGAAGAGATACAGCTTGAGTTCTCAAAGCTCGCCGCGATGATGTACCTTACTTCACACGAAAGCGGCACGATGTTGAGAATTGAAGGCTACGAGGAAGACCTTGACGAGATTCTCGCGCTCTGCGAAGAGAAAATCTTCAAACCTTCCAACGACGAGAAGAAGAAAGACCTTTTGGTTGAAGGTGAGCTGATGAACAAGAAAAACGAGAAAGAAGACGCAGCGACCTGGGGCTCGGCGATTTACAACTACGCCTTATACGGCGAGAACTCACCGTTCCTCTCGAAGATGCCGGTCAAGGACTGGGCGAAACGCAGCGGCGAAGAACTTCTGAATGAAGTCAAGGCCATCTTCAACTACAACGGAGAGATCACTTTTGTCGGAAACACTGACAATCAGGAGGTTATCGGTCTTCTGAAAAAACACAACCTCATAAAAGACGATGCTGTCAAAGCCGAAAAGAAATACCGCGTTGAGAAGAAATATTCCGAGAATCAGATTTTCCTGGCTCACAGCAAGAAGTTCAGACAGAGCAACATCTACATGTACGTCGCGGGCAACACGCTTGACAAAAAAGAGAAAGCCACCGCCAACGTCTTCAACAAATATTTCGGGACTGACATGTATTCCATTGTATTCCAGGAAATCAGGGAGTTCCGCTCGTTAGGTTACAGCGCATACGGCTATTACACGCAAGACCATCTTAACAGGAAGCCAGGCTACCTTTACACCTACCTCGGCACGCAGTCGGACAAGACCGTCGAGGGCATCGAGGCGTTGCGCGGCCTGATCACAGACATGCCCGAGCGTATCGAGAAATTCAACGCCTCGAAAGACGCCCTGATACTTTCGAGAGCCGCCGACTACATCAGCTTCCGCAACATCCCGGGAACGGTCAGCACCTGGATTGAGCAAGGCTACGACCACGACCCGAGAATTGAAATCACAGACATGATTAAAAACGTTGAATATCAGGATGTTTATGATTTCTACAAGAAGAATGTCGCCGACAGACCTATTGTAATCATGATGTCGGGGAACAAGAAAAAGATTGACATGAAGGCGTTGGAGAAGTTCGGGAAAGTGAAGGAGCTGAAATACGAAGACATTTTCAGGTAGAATGTGATGCACCACGTACAATATTATATGCTTTCGTAATATGTGGCTTAGCCGATTTTCGCAAATCGCATAAGTCAAACAAAACATAAAAAACAAAAAAGGCGTATAGGTCATTTTGCAGGTTTTTTTTTTACACGTGTGTCTCAATAGGTCATTTTGCAGGGTGAAAATTTTCATGCTGATGTCACAGGTGTTGTTCAAACATGTAACTTTGCCGCACGGCCGGAAACGGAGCCTGGCTCTGCTGGGGAGCAACCATGCGAGGGATACGGCCGCGATGCACACGCACGGACGGGGCGTCGCCTTTCACGGCGTCGCCCTTTCACAATGCGGAGCGTCCCATGCCTTGAAAAACCCGATGATGAACCGCTTGCGGTTCTCCTCCGACATGCCGCTGTGGTTGTTCAGGTTCTTCTTAAGGTCGGTGAAAATCCCTTCAATCTTGTTGTTCGTGTTCGGCATGCCGGCGCACTCCCGGAAGGTGAACAGGTACGGGAGATAGAAGTCGATGCTGTTCACCGTCGTTTTGAGTCGGCGGTGCGTGTAATGCGACCTCCCAGTCCGTTTAGACACGGAACGCCTGTTGACGAATACGTCCCACTTCTCTTTCCAACATCGGTAAGCCTCGGTGAATCCATCCATGTCGGCCCTTGTCAGCCCGCCTATCAGCGACAGCAACTCTCTGGATGCCAGCATCCTGGGCTTCCGTGTCAGGTATCTCCTGACTATCTGGCACATGTGGAACTGGCACATCTGCACCTTGTACGCCGAGAACTCCCTGAACAGGCTGCGCATACCGTCGATGACAATCCCGTCGATCCTGTACCCACGCGACTCGATTGACTCTATGGCGTCACGGTAGTCGCCGACGGTCTCGTGGCTCACGAACCCCATGTACAACACGCGGCCTGTGGCATCGTCGACGGCGAGCATCACACCCCAGTTGCGGCCACAGTATGTGACGTCGAGGTGGACGCAGCCGCCTCCGTCAAGCGGTGGCTGCACCCACTCCAGACGCACGGACCTCAGCCGTCTCTTGACCGTCGATTCGCTGATCCCGTGTGACGCCGCTATCTCCGCGACGGTCTGCTTTGAACTCTGGTATTCATTCCATATCCGGTCCGCTGAAAGCTTGCCGCCGGACCTGAACTGGTGTCCGCACGCCATGCATTTGTAGAGCTGGACACCCTTCCTCGTGCCGTTTTTCCTGGTTATGCACGACCCGCATACCGGGCATTTTTTTTGTTCATATTGTCATTTTTTCAGATTTTGAATCGTCGGCAAATATAGCAAATAAAGGCATTGCCGGCGACTTCAACCTGCATTTTGACCTATAGACCGTTTCCAAACCTCTTTTTTTGTCAGAAACTTTTGAATTAACGAAACCCCCTTATTTTAATGGTATTTACAAGGTTTTTATCCTGCATTTTGACCTATAGGTCTTTTTTCAGTGAAAATGACTGCAAGATGGTGATACGCATCACTTTTTTCAGTGAAAATGACTG
>JAKSMX010000018.1 GCA_024400305.1 Bacteroidales bacterium
GCGCACCATGCACATCAGCCGCCGCAGCCGGTTCGCGCTCACGTCATGGCCTTTGACCTTTTTTTTAGAAACTCGACGTCCATCGTCAGTTCGCCGATCGTCTTGTACAGCTGTTCGATGAGCCTGTCCTTGTCGTCCCTGCCGTTGGCATCGGCCCTGAAGGCTTCCGCGCTGCGCTCTCTCAGCTGCTTCTTCCACTGGTTGACCTGGTTCGGGCTGAGCTGGTACTTGCTGCACAGTTCCGGCAGCGTCTGGTTCTCCTGCATCGCTTCCAAGGCGACCTTCGCCTTGAACTCCGCCGTGTACTTGCGGCGGCTGACTTTCTTCGTTTCGTTCATCTTTCTTGAATTTTCTGCAAAGATAATCACTTTAGGCTCTGGTCTGAATTTTTGGTAGCATTATAGTCAAGTAACGTCTTTGTTATGTCTGCCCACCCAACCCAGCATCCTGTTTCCCAAAAAACGTAATTCCTGAAAATCAGGCCTCGGGCTGGCTAAGCGACTGCAAAAATAAAAAAAATTTATAAAAAATCAATAGCGTCCTGTTTTTTTGAAATTTATTTTGGACAGTATTAATTTTTAAAAAAATTTTGATTAACCGTAAAAAACATTCAAACATTTACAATTTCTTGATACTCGTTCTGCCGATGAACAATTCCGTTGGCTTTGTTGTTATGCTTCAGAAACAACGGATTTATCAATTAAAACACACAGTTATGAAAAAGAAAATCATCCCTTTTTTGAGCGGCATCATGCTCCTCGGCTTGTTCTCATGCAAGCCCACCGAAATTATCACGACTACGGTCAAGGAACTCGACATCGAGCGTTACATGGGGCCGTGGTACGAAATCGCACGCTTCGACCACAGCTTCGAGCGCGGACTCGTTGGCTGCATGGCCAACTACGAGCTTCAATCCGACGGCAAGGTTAAAGTGACCAACACGGGCTACAGGAAAAGCCTCGACGGGAAATTCAAGGAGTCGGTTGGCAAGGCCTATCGTCCCGACGACAACGTGCCGGGCAAGCTGAAAGTGTCGTTCTTCCTGAATTTCTATTCCGAATACAATGTCCTTGAGCTTGCGCCAGATTACCGCTACGCACTGATAGGCAGCAAGTCAGACAGTTATCTCTGGATTTTGAGCCGCACGCCTGAATTGTCACAGGACGATTTGGATTTCCTGCTCGGCAGCGCGAAGGCACGCGGCTATGACACGAGCAAACTGATTTGGGTGGAACACAGATAATGGTTTCGCTATCCTGTCAATGTGTCATAAACAATACCACGTTGAAAACCAACGTGGTATCGGATATTTTATAAAAAATGTCAGCTTTCTACTTAATGACGACTTTCTGTGTCTTCATCGTTCCGCCCAATGTCTGGACGAAGTAAATGCCCGGTGTCCAGCTGCTCACGTCGATGGTCCTGCTTCCGCTGAAGGCGAAATTGGCCATCACCCGACCTTGCGCGTTGAGAATTAGCACGCAGAGGTTGCCGTGCTCGTAGTCGGTGTTGAGGTTGAGCTGGTTCTGTGCCGGATTGGGGAATATCTCGACGTTAAATGCTTCAGGTTCAGCGACTTCATTGACATCGGTGAGGACTTCGACGTTGTTGCTGTAGGTGATGACCTTTCCGGCAAGTTTCAGTATCGGGTTGTCGGGGGCGTCGCAGAGCGGGCAACCGTTCTGCCCGTTCACGCAGTCGGGGTAGTTCGGGTGACACTGGTCGATGTATGTCGGGTCGAACTGATAGAACAGGTTGACGGAGCCTTGGCTGATGTGGCTTGAGATGTCGAAGTCCCACACCATGGCGATGCTGCCGGGGCACCAGCCGGAACGCGGGTATGTCCATGTGCCGTTCTGCGGCTGGCATCCGAATGGGTTGGGGTTGCAGTTCTCCCAGTTGTGCTGGTCGAACTCCTTGTTGCCGTTGACGAAGAGGTGATGTGTCGCTTCGAGGAACTCGGCGGCGTTGCCTGTGTTGTATGTCCCGTTCTGGCCGCTGCTCCAGTTGTGGCCCGTCGTTGTGACTTTCACTTTTGCGCTTTCGACATTGTTGTCGAAGGAATAATTGACTGCCGGGACGGGCTGCTGGTTGGCGTAGTCGCCGAACGAGAACGTGCCGTACCAGATTTCCTCGACGTTGGCGTATTTATAAGCGGGAGTGCCTTTTGTGAAATTGAAGTTCAAAGTCGGGTTGTAGCCGTCGCCGCTCCATGTCTCGAAGAAGAGCTCGAACTCCACGATGCCTTGAAGCACCGAGGTGTAGTCGGTGACGTCGAGGTCGGCTTCACATTCCACCCCGAACGGGCTGATGTAACGGAAAAGCTCCATCCATTCGCCGCGGTAGTTGCGGACTTTCACGCCTCCGACGCGGTCGTAAGGGTCACACGAGCCGACGCAGTTGTGCTGGTAGTTGGCCGTGATGTCGTTGAAAGCACCGACGTGCATCGGCATCTCATAGTCTTTGGTATTTGAGGCGACGCTTGGTGTGACGACGAGTTCGCCGTTCATCGTGGTGACGTTCATGTTGTCGTAAGTGTTTGAAACCTCGAATGTTATATGGTCTGTCGTGACCTTGCCGCCGCTTGTGGTGATGCTCATGTCCATGTCGTGGCTGCCGAACGAGCTTGGTGTCCAGTAGCCGTAGAAATATCCGTTTTCCTTGTCATCAGGGTACATGGTGTTGAGTATCACGTCGCTGCCGTCGATGGTGGCTTTCACTTCTTCAAACTCGATGGCATCGGAGTGTTCGACGTATGTGCTTACGCAGATGACCATCGCGTTGAGTTCCGGCATATAGACCGTGCTGCCGTTGAACGGGCGGCGGATGGTGTAAGTCGGGGTGTAGTCCATCGGGTCGATGACGAGGAATGTCTTTATGACTTCGGGTGCCGGGAGCCACGTGGCATCGCCGCCCTGTGTTGCCTTGATCTTCACTTCGCCCGTCTCGCCGGTGAGTGTGAGGATGTTTCCGTTGAGCGTCGCCGGTCCTGAAACGTATTCAAACGACACCGGAAGCCCGGATGTCGCCGTGGCCTGAAGCGTTATCGGTCCGTTGATGGTCAGCTGTTTAGGGATGTCAGGCATGTTGATGTACTGTACGTTTCCGTCGGGCATCTGGCGCACGAGGATGTTGTCGAAACCGCCTGTGCCGCCTTGTGAATGGAAATAGATGCCGTCCCAGACCTTGTAGTCGTTTTTGTCGCCGGAGCCTGGCGTGAGGCCCATGTTGAGTTCTGTCATGTCGGCGATCTGCTGCCATTCGCCCCAGTCTTCACCGTCGATGTATTCTTTGACGAAAACGGTGACAGAGCCGGCTCCGTTGAAGGCGTTGAAGTCGAACGAGAGCTTGTATCTCGCCCAGTTGGGTTCCTGCCTGTAAGACGCTGATGTGATGTTCGCCGCTTCCGGGAATCTGATGATCGGGTGGTTGTCGTTGTTGTCGGAGCCTTTCACGCAGAGGCTGACACCGCCGTCGCCGTCGGTCATCCCGTCGAGGATGTTGCCGTCGTTGTCGGAGTCGAAGCCCACGCCGACGAATGCGCCCCACCAGTTGCGGCAGATGTCGAACTCAAGGTCGATGATGCCGCCGTTCTGGAAGTTGAAATTGAAGTTGCCGCTCGCCTTGTGCGTCGCCGTCCTGCCCACGCCCGGGCCGCCGTATGGATAGAACACCGCGATGGATTCGTCGGGCGACATGAGCCCGTCGCTGGTGTATGACACGTTGAAGTCCTGCGACGAGGCGGCGGTCTGGTAATGTGTCACCCAGCCGTCCTGTCCGTTGAGGTTCTGCGTGCCCTCCGTGAGGCTGTTGAAGTCGTACAGATGCTCCACCTGGGAGAATCCCGTCATCGCCGTCAATACGAAAATAGCTGTAAACAATAACTTTTTCATTCTTAATTCTATTGATTATTTCTACAGATATTAAATCTCCACGCAATCCTATAATCTCTTATCTCTCCACTCTTAACACTCCACTCTTAACACTACTCCATCCACCACACCGGGGTGTTCTTTGTGTCGCCGTAGCTCATCTTCTTGATCTGCTCTTGATAATTATCGTAATTATAGGTCACTTCTGTCGGAGGATAAGGCAGGCGTTTGTATGTGAGTTTCTGGTGGCCTGTGGTTGTAGGCGTGTCCATGCTGCGGCGTGCGAGACACCATGCCTCGCCCGGCTGACGGAACAGGTCGAGCCAACGCTGCTGATGGATGGCTTTGATGTAAGCCTCCGTTGTGTAGTCAAATTCAGGATTCATGTAGATGATGTGATTCAGGATCTGTGAGGCATACGAGTCGGCGACTGTATAGAAACTTCCTTCAGGCGCAAGTGCATCAGCCAGTGCCGGATAGGTGTATTTCCAGACAGGGTTATACTGAACTGTTGCATTTGAATGCAGCTGCAGCCACAGGTAATATGAGTTCCTGATGCCTGACACAATCAATTGTTCTGATTCCATTTGTGAGACGGAGACGATTCCTCTGAAGGCTATCTCGGCTTTGATGAAACAGACCTCTGCTGCGCTCATCAAAATCCTCGGGATGAAGCCGATCTGGTCGCTGTTGTCTCTGATGAGGTAATAGTTGAAAGGTGAATAGAGGCAGGCGGGGCCTTTGAAGGCGTAGTTTTGGTCGCGTGTGCGCTCGTATGGCGTGCCGCCCTCCGTCGGTGTCGATGCGTCTTTCATCTGCGGGAAACCTCTCCAGGCTCCTTGCGGAAATTCATCTGTCTTGTGATTCGTGTCGAAGAAGATGTACATGCGGAGGTCGAAGATACCGGCGCCTGTCGGGTCGTCGTTTGATGACATCTGTGCGAAGACGGTCTCGCCCATGCGGAGGTTGCGGTGCTCGCGGAAACTCCAGTTCACGTCGCCGACACCGTTGTTCAGCGTCGCCGGCCAAAGCATGAAACCGCCGCTGCCGCACCAGTAGTCGTCGATGACGGGCTTGTTGAAAGCGTCCTTCAGCAATGTGTCGGCAAACGCTGTGTCTTTGTCGTACATTCTGAGGCCGTGCTTCAGTATCAACGAGTTGGCTATCTTCGCCCATTTCTCATAATTGTTGGCATAAAGCACATCGTAAACTCCGAGGCTGAAGAAGTCGTTGCCGAGGTCAGTCTGGACCTTGTTGTTGAGGAGTATTTCGCGTGCCCATACGAGTTCGTTGAGAAGGCTCTTGTAAATATTCTCCTGACTGTCGAATTTAGGTTTCTTGTTGCTTGTCTCGGTGGTGTTGTACCAGATTTTTCCGGCTTCCGAATAGGGGATGTCGCCGAAATAGTCTGTCACCTTGAAAGTCTTAAATGCTTTGAGTACAATGAGTTGCGCTTTCACCTTGTCGCATATTTCCGGGTCGTCCTTGCATTTCTCCTCAAAACGTTTTTCTATGTCGCGGATGTTTCCGAGGGCGTAGTAATAATTGTCCCAGACAGCCTGTGTCCCGATCTGGAAGTTGCCCCACGCGTCGGATGTCAAGGCGCCGAGTTCCGTTTCGGGGTAGAAAATCTCATTGTCGAGGTAGAACATCTCGTTGCCGTTGTACGTCAATGACGCGACCACGCCGTTGAAGAGCGGTCCAATCTCCGTTCCTGTTGGATTAATTGGGTTCACGTTCATGTCACCGAATTTCTTGCAAGAAGTCATCAACAATCCTGAAACCAATATTAATAAAATGTATCTTTTCATATTTTTATCTTTTTAATCTTTAAAATGTCTAAAATCTTAACTCTTAACACTCCACTCTCAACACTTTTTTAAATTCCAAATTTAAGTGAGAAGAGGAACGCTCTTGTCATCGGGTATGAGCCGTATTCGAGGCCTTGTGCGTTGCCTGTTCCGAGAGTTCCTTCCGGGTTGATGTTGTCAGGCAGGTTCTTGTAGAAATAGAAGAGGTCGCGGCCTGTGACCGACACTGATACGTTCTGGAAGAACTTGGTCTTCTCAATCCATTTCTTTGGCAATGTGTAAGATACAGTCAGTTCCCTGAGTTTCACCCATGTGTTTTTGACGATGCCAGGTGTGGTGAGGTAGTTGCCCCAGCCACCGAAGTTCGGCATGTATTTATAGTAGTAGTGAACCACCTGGTCGTTGACTTCCGCCTCGCCGGTCTCGGTGTTGACGGCGACGCCTGGCAGGATGACGCCGTAGTTTCCGAGGAAGGTGCCGTCGGCGTCGTAGAGCGGGAGGCCGTTGCCTTCGCGTTCCGCCATTGTCTCGAGGCTCTGGCCGGTCTGCATTGCGATGACGTAGGAGCCGCAGTAGATGTCGCCGCCGAATTTGGCGTCAATCAGGGCATAGACCTGGAGGCCTTTCCAGTTGTATGTGAGGTTGACGCCGCCTGTGACGACAGGTGCGCTGTTGCCAACCGGCACGCGGTTAGTCGTCTTCATGTATTCCGTTCCAGTCGAATTGAGGAGAGGCAGTGCATTGCCGTCTTCATCATAGAACGGCCCGATCTGTGTCCCGTCGGCGGCTGTGGTTTCATAGACGTAGTCCCAGCCGTAGATCGTCCCATAGACATCACCTTCCTTGACGGCGATGGCGGGGCCGTTGGAACCCCACACTTCAGAAAGGACATACATGTCGGCGCCGCCCAAGCTCACGATTCTGTTGGTGTTGCGGGCGAGGTTGAGGCCGACCTGCATGTAGCTGTTCGCCCTCTGGAAAATATTGTAGTTGAGAATTAACTCGATACCTTTGTTTGTCACGACACCGGTATTGATTCTGACGCTGCTTGATCCTGATGACGGTGCGACAGGGGCGGAGAGAATCTGATCCCATGAATAAATGTCGTAATATGTGAAATCGAGGTTGACCTTGTCCCAGAACCCCATTTCGAGACCTATTTCAAATGAACGCTGGCGCTGTGGTTTCAGCTGGAGCGGCGGCACCTGACCCGGCAGGCTCGACATGAGCTGGCCGCCGAAGGAGCCGGTGTTGTATGTGAAGTCGAGCTGGTACGGGAGGTCGTCGCTCGCTGTCATGGCCGCCGAACCTCTCAGTTTCATGAATGAGATGATTCCCCAGTTGATTTTGAAGGCTTCCGTCGCCACGAAACTCAAGGTGGCTGAAGGATAGAAGTAACTGTTGTTGTCAGACGGCAATGTCGATGACCAGTCGTTTCTCCCCGTGATGTCAAGGAACAGCCATTTTGCGTAGGAGACGTTGAGGAATCCGTAGAGTGAGTTGACCTGTTTCTCGTATCTCGACTCTTCCGGGAGCATGGATGACTGTGCCGTCGTGTTTATGTAGTTGTAGAATGTGTAAAGGTTCGGGTAAGCCCATGTGCCTGTTTTTGCCCACATGGTGTATTTGTTCCTGTAATAACGCTCGCCGCCGAAAGAGCCTCTTATGTTCCATTGCGAATGGAAGATGTTGTCTTTGTATGCCGTGACGAGGAAGTCGGCGTCGATGGTGCGATCCGGACCCATGTCCTGCTTGTACATGCCGCTTGTCATGCCGTCGCTTAACGTTGGTTTGTTTTTGGTCTCGAACCTGTCGTGGGTGAAGTCCATGGCGACCTTTCCGGAGAGCATCAGCCAGTCGGTGGGTTCGATGATGAGTTTCGCCGAGCCGAAGAACTTGTCGCGGTTGAGTTCGATGTTGTGGTTATAAAAGTCCCAGAATGTTGTCTGATACATATATTTATATGGGTAGTTCTCCCAAACGGTCTGCGTGCCGTCTTCTTGTTCATATTGTTGTGACTCAAGGCCTTGCCAGCTTCTCGGCCAGCTGTAGAGCAGTCCTTTGTTGAAGTTGGAATATGATTCGCCGAGGGTCGGGGTGTTGAGTCGGTAGTAATCCACGTAGGAAAACGCGATTTCCGCCTTCACTTTTTCAGAGACGTTCATCATCGACCCGAAGTTGACGGTGGTCTGGTTGAGTTTGCAGTTGTCGATGATGGCGTCGCTGCGTTCGTTGGTGGCGGACACCCTGACGGAGCCGAAGTCGCCGGCGTTCTGGAACGAGAGCGAGTTGACCATGGAGCTTGAGTTGTGGTACAGCATCGAGAGGTTGTCGGGCTGCGGGGCGTAGTTTCTCAAGGAGCCGTCCCACCATGTCATCTCCGTGCCGTCCATCACTGGACCCCACGACACCGCGCCGCCGTAGTAGCCGAAGGTGGTGTTGGTGGGTTCGCCAGCCGGTCCGTTGTCGGAACTGTATGTGTCGTGGAACTCATATTGCCCGTCGGGGTTTTGGTAAAGCGTCGGCGTTGAGAACGACACCGGGCCGCCGTAGCCGTATTTGTTCTGGACGTTACGGTAACCGTAAGGCGTCGTGAGTTTGTATGTGGTGGAGAAGTCAAGGCCGAGGCCTTCTTTCTTCTTGCCTTTTTTAGTGGTGATGAGCATCACGCCGTTGCCGCCCCGTGAGCCGTAAAGTGCCGCGGCGGTAGGTCCCTTCAGGATGTTGATGTCTTCGATGTCTTCCTGGTTGATGTTGTTCAAGGCTGTTCCCCAGTCCTGGCCGCCGCTCCAGTCGGTGACGCCGCCTTCGTTGGTCATCGGCACTCCGTCAACGACGATAAGTGGCTGGTTGTCACCGAAAATGCTGTTGTTGCCGCGGATGACGATACGCGAGGAGCCGCCCGCGACACCGTCGGCATTGATGATCTGCACACCGGCGGCGCGGCCGCTCAACGCGCTGATGATGTTGTCGCTTCCGGAACGCGCCAAAAGCTCGCCGTTGATGTCCTCCGTGGCGTAACCCAACTCCCTCTTCTGACGCTTGATGCCGAGAGCCGTCACGACGACATCGTTCAAGACCTGGGCGTCAGGCTCCATCACCACATTGATCACGTGCCTGTTGTTGATGGCAAGGGTTATTTTTCTCATTCCGACAAACGAAAACTCCAAGGAGTCGTTCGGATTCGCCGCGACGGAATAGTCTCCGTCAAGACCCGTCACCGTGCCGGTGTTGCTGCTCACAACACGCACCGCAACGCCAGGTATCTCCATTTTGTCTTCACTCGATGTGACGACACCTGTGACAATAATTTCCTGTGCAAATGACTGTAACGACAGGAAAAACATACAAAAGATTAGCGTATAAATCTTTTTCATTGGCAAAATTTTTTAAACCACAAAAATAAACATTTTTATCCATCCTCGAGAAATAAAAAAAATATTATTTTTGCGCCTTTCAAACTTTAAAAACTTTTAAATTTTCAGACTGTCATGGCAAAGACGAAAACGGTTTTTTTCTGCAAGGAGTGCGGCAACGAGTCGCCGAAATGGATAGGACACTGCCCGGGATGCGGTGCGTGGAACAGCTATGTCGAAGAGACGGTGGTGACCGGAAAAGACAGCAGGTCGGTTGCCAAAGATGTTGATTTGGCGCATTTTAAGTCGAAGCCAATACCGATAAAAGATGTGGTGAGCGCAGATGAGAAACGCATCGACATGATGTGCGGGGAGTTCAACCGCGTGCTCGGCGGCGGCCTCGTCCCCGGCTCTTTGGTGCTTCTTGGCGGCGAACCCGGAATAGGGAAATCGACGCTTCTCCTTCAGGTCGCGCTGCATCTGAAAGACAAAAAAATTCTTTACGTCTCCGGCGAGGAGAGCCGGCAGCAGATAAAAATGCGCGCCGACCGCATCGGGATAAAGAACGAGAACTGCATGTTGCTCACCGAGACCGATACCCAGGAGATTTTGAGACATTTCAAAGACATCATGCCCGACATCATGGTCATCGACTCGGTGCAGACTCTTGAGTCGCCGGGCGTGGAGGCGACAGCCGGAAGCATCAGCCAGATACGCGAGACGGCGGCGGAGATGAACAAGATCGCCAAGACGTTCCAGGTGCCGGTGTTTCTCATCGGGCATATCACCAAGGACGGCGTCATCGCCGGGCCGAAGATTCTCGAACATATCGTCGATACGGTGCTTCAGTTCGAGGGCGACCGTCACTACGGCTTCCGCATCCTGCGCACGGTTAAGAACCGCTTCGGCTCGTCGTCGGAACTCGGCATCTTCGAGATGAACGCCGGCGGGCTGCGTGAGGTGACGAATCCGAGCGAGATTCTGCTCTCGCAGCGCGACTCCGATGTCAGCGGCATCGCCATCGCCGCCATGGTTGAGGGGATGCGCCCGATGCTCATCGAGACGCAGGCGTTGGTCAGCACGGCGGCTTACGGCACTCCGCAACGCTCGTGCACCGGCTTCGATATCAGGAGGTTGAACATGCTTCTCGCCGTCCTTGAGAAACGCGCCGGATTCCGTCTCGGCGCCAAAGATGTGTTCCTGAACATCGCCGGCGGCCTGCGCGTCGAAGACCCTGCCATCGACCTCGCGGTCATGGCGGCGGTGCTGTCGTCGAGCGAAGACGTCCCGCTTGACGGACGCACGGCGTTCGCGGCGGAAGTGGGGCTTTCAGGTGAGGTGCGCGCCGTGAACAGGGTGGAGGCTCGCATAGCGGAGGCCGACAAACTCGGTTTCAACAGGATTTTCATCTCGAAATACAGCGCCAAAGGCCTCGACACCAGCAAGTACAAAGTCGAAGTGGTGCCGGTGGCGACAATAGGGGAGTTGTACAAGAGACTTTTTTGACAAAAATACTGCTGATGTAAAATATTATATGTATTTTTGCAGTAAAAATTTAAAATATGGCACAATCGACAATAACATTCAGAGTTGAAGACAATTTAAAAAATGATTTTGAAACGTTATGCAGTGAATTTGGTTTTAATTATACTGCTGCGTTTACTGTTTTTATGAAAGCTGTAGTGCGAGAAAAGCGTATTCCATTTGAGATAAAATCTTCACAATCAATGAGAAATACTAAAGCGTGGGAGTCATTTTTAACAATGCGTCAGCAAGCTGCCGATGAAGGATTGCAAGATTTGTCGTTGGACGAAATAAATGACATCATCAAAGAAGTTAGGGATGAGAAATAACGTTTTTGCAGTTATTGACACAAATGTGATAGTGTCGGCGTTGCTGTCTAAAGATTTTAATGCAAGCACCGTACAGGTTTTCAGGGCAATAATTGATATGAGGATTACGCCATTATACAATGATGAAATATTTCAAGAGTACAATGATGTCTTATCTCGTAGTAAGTTTAATTTTGCAAAAGAAAATGTAAAAAACGTCTTGTCAGTTTTCAAAACAAACGGGATAAACATTAAAAGGAGAAAAATTGAAGACGAAATATTTCCCGACCCCAAAGACATTGTGTTTTATGAAGTTGCGATGTCGAAAGAAGATGCTTTTTTAGTTACCGGCAATATCAAACATTTCCCCACGAAACCATTTGTTGTGACACCATCTCAAATGATTGCGATTCTTAATCAATAGCTATCCGAATTGAAAAAACTCGTGCAACTTGTGTTTCAAAACTTGTGCAACTTGTGTTAAAAAACTATCGCCCTGTTGTCATCGATATGCCCCGCCGGGAAATCCCAGATGACCTGATAGTCATATTCTTTGACTTTTTCCATGATGATTTCCTTTGCGGTCATGCCGAAAGGAACGGAGTTGTCGTGCATCTGCGTGAACGCCCCGGCAATCAGGCCCTTGAGTTGAGCGAGTTTTCCGGCACGTTTCAACGCCGTCATCATGCGGTCGATGTGGTAAAGGTATTCGTCTAAGTCCTCGATAAACAGCCACCTGCCGTCGGTGTCGGGGAATAAGTCGGAACCCAGCATCGAGTACAAGACCGAGAGGTTTCCGCCGACAATCTCCGGATTATCTGGTGTTTTTTCATTACCTGACAGCGAGTCGGGCAACCTCCAGTTTCCGGTGAGTGCGTCGTATAATGAATCCAGCGCTTCTTTGGTGTTGCTTTGGAAATTTATCGGCATTGTGGCGTGGATGCTCTGATAGCCAAGCTGTTGCATCTTTGCGTGAAGCACGGTGATGTCGCTGTAACCGACAATCCACTTCGGATTTTTTTCAAATTCCGTAAAGTCGAGTTTGTCGATTATTCTGATTGTTCCGTAGCCGCCGCGGACGCAGAAAATCGCGTCGATGTCATCGCGGTCAAGATAGTCCTGAAGCACGGCGGCTCGGAAACCGTCATCGCCCGCAAATTGGTGATATTCAGCGAATAGGCGCTCGTCGTAAACCGGCGTGAAGCCTTTGTTTTTTATCCAGTCAACGGCGTGTTTTATCTCTTCGCGGCTGATTTTACGTGCCGGCGCGACCAATGCTATTTTTGAATTTTCTGATAGATATTCTGGTGAAATCATGTTCAAATTTTTTCCAAAAATAGACAAATTTTAAAAACGGCGTTGAACAAATTTTCAAAAAATGTGTTGTTGTGTCGGAAAAGTTTATAATTTTGCAACTCTGATTTTAGAATGAAAAGACATCTCATACATATCATCGTCGCTATAGCCACATGCTTGGCTGTCAACATGATGTATCCGTATTTGGCGCAGAGTCACGTGTCGTCGGACATCAGCGGCGACGTGCGCGATATGGTGGAGACATCGTTCAATGCGGCGCATAATGTGATGTCGGTTTCCCATCTGCAAAATTCGGTTCCGTCGCCGCATGTCCAGCTCACTTCGCTGAAGAAAGTTCAAAACACGACCAACAACACCGTCGTTCCAAAACGGTACCCAACCAATTTCAAGTTTTTCGGACCAAAGACCTCACCGCAGTCGTCATGCTGCTTCGCCTCGCCCAACGATTTCTTCGTTGTAATGCTGAGGCATCTCAGGATTTGACAGTTAAAAGATAAGAGATTAGAGATGAGCGGGATTTTTCAGGGTGGAAAGATTCTGCGGGTTATTTTTTAAATTTCAAATTTTAATTTTATGAACACTATAACAATTTTAGCAGAAAATATAAACAATTGCAAGCTCCCGGATGTGGAGAAAAAAACAAATAATGTTTCAATAATTTCAGGCATTGTTCTTTTGGTTTTTGCCGCCATATTGTTTGTCTTGTCGAGGCAGGTGGATAACAATCTCGGCTCTTCCACCGAGGTGTTTTTCGGTGTCGTGGCCGTTTGTGTGGCACTGTATATGTTTTTCGCACAAAGGGAAAAAATGGTTGACACTACAACAAATTCGGTGGTGTCGAGAGATCGTATCTATTATAATGCCAGCGATTTACATGAAATTAAAGTCGCCTTGGCTAACAAGTCGTTCAGCGGATTGCGCGATGTGCGGCGGCAGCCCGACGGCAACGTGCAACTTGTTTTCTATTTCTCACATGACCATAATTACATAGCCGCCCAGGTGCAGAAATACGAGCCGTTTGAATACAAACCGTGTTCCGAGATTTATGTGTTCCGTGGCTCGGATGCGGAAGGACTTATTGAAAAATTAAAGGCCGAGAAAATTTAATAAATCATCAGGAAATATCAATAGTGGATTTTTTTTGTTTTCAAAAAAAGTGTCGTCGTGATGACGGCACTTTTTCTTGAAAAACAAAAAAAAACAAAACAAAAAATTAAATAAAAAAACATTGTTATTCGACATATTGGATTTTCGAAGCGTCTCTTGGTTTGGCGTCGGGTGTTTCGTCGGGATAGCCGAATCCGATGGCCATTATCAGTTCGTAGCCTTCGGAGAATCCGAGTTTTTCGACGTAAGACTTTGCGATGTCCGATTTCATGAACTGCACCGGCCCCATCTGTATGCAGCTCCCGATGCCGTAGGCCCATGCGGTGTTGACCATGTTTCCGGCGAGGAGCCCGCAATCGACCTGCGAGCAGAGACCGGGCGTGTAGGCGATGAACACGACTGTCGGGGCGTTGCGGAAGATGTTGCGCAGGTTCGGGTCGCTGAACGGGTTGTGCGGTGCGTCGGGGTCCATGTTTTGCCTCTGAAGCTCGGTGATGCCGCCGAGGTATTCCTCGTTATCGACCACGCGTATCTCCCAAGGCTGGCGGTTCATGCCGCTCGGCGCGTTTATTCCGACTTCGAGGATCTTGTCCATGATTTCCTTTTCGACCGGCTCCGGCTTGTAGGCGCGAATGCTGCGACGTGTCATCAAGGTTTCAACGACAGCGTCTTCTTTTGTCAACTGATTGTCATTCATTTCGTTATATTTGTTGCAGCAGGCGCTTAACATCAACGCAGCCGCGATTATTGCCAAAGTTTTTTTCATTTTACGATAATATTTTCAGATGCCAGTTTGCATTTGTAAAAACTTCTGCAAAGTTATTAAAATTTTAGGTCGAACGTTGGATTTTTTTTTATAATTTTGCAAATTAATAAAAAAGAGAAAAGTAATAACAAAATACGGTTCGGTATATATTTTAATTATGACAAAAGACGAAAAATTTGTTGAAGAAGGTTTGACCTACGACGATGTGTTGTTAATTCCAGCTTACAGTAACATCATCCCCCGCGATGCAGATTTGAGGACCAGTTTCTCACGCCGCATAAGGCTTAACATCCCTATTGTGACGGCCGGCATGGACACGGTGACGGAAGCCCCGATGGCGATTGCAATAGCGCAGGAGGGCGGCATCGGCGTTCTGCACAAAAACATGACGATAGAGCAGCAGGCTGCCGAGGTCACGAAGGTGAAAAGGGCCGAGAATGGCATGATTATCAATCCGGTGACAATCAAGGAAGGCGCACTCGTCTGCGACGCTTTGAAAATCATGAATGAGTATCACATCGGCGGCATCCCGGTGGTCAACGATGAAAACATATTGGTCGGCATCGTCACCAACCGCGACCTCCGTTTTGAACGCCGCACCGACCGTCCGATCTCGGAAGTCATGACGAAGGAGAACATCGTGACAACGACGGAGTTCACCGATTTCGCCACGGCCGCCGAGATACTTCAGGAACACAAGATTGAGAAACTTCCTGTCGTTGACAAGCAGAACCATCTCATCGGACTCATCACCTACAAGGACATCATCAAGCTCAAGACTAAACCGAACGGCGCGAAGGATTCTCTCGGACGTTTGAGGGTGGCCGCCGCCGTCGGCATCACATACAACACGATGGAACGTGCGCAGGCTCTCGTTGACGCTGGCGTTGACGCGATCGTCGTCGATACCGCGCACGGACACTCACAGAACGTGTTCAACGTGACAAAAGAGCTGCGCAGGAGGTTCCCTGACATCGACCTCGTCATCGGCAACATCGCGACAGCCGAGGCCGCACGCGAGCTCGCCAAACTCGAAGTTGACGCCATCAAGGTCGGCATCGGACCTGGTTCCATCTGCACCACACGTATCATCGCGGGCATCGGCGTCCCGCAGCTCACGGCGGTATATAACGTCGCGCAGGCTCTTCAGGGTTCCGGCATCCCCGTCATCGCCGACGGCGGCATCCGTTACACCGGCGACATCGTGAAGGCGATAGCGGCGGGCGCATCCACAATCATGGCGGGTTCGTTGTTCGCTGGCGTGAACGAGTCACCGGGCGAGACAATCATCTTCGAGGGCAGGAAATACAAGACATACCGCGGGATGGGTTCGCTCGAGGCGATGCAGAAAGGCTCGAAGGACCGTTACTTCCAGGATATGGAAGACGACATCAAGAAACTCGTCCCGGAAGGCATCGTGGGGCGCGTCCCTTACAAGGGAAGCCTCTCGGAAGTGGTATATCAGCTGGTCGGCGGCCTCCGCGCTGGCATGGGCTACACCGGATCGCACACAATCGAGGAGCTGCACAACGCGCGCTTCATCAAAATCACGGCTTCGGGAATGCGCGAAAGCCATCCGCACGACATCACAATAACACGCGAGTCGCCTAATTACAGCACGAAATCGTGAAATTAGGTAATTAGGTAATTAGGTGATCAGGTGAGAGAACCGCATAGCGGTTCCACATCCGTAGAAAACGAAATTTAATAACAGAGCCGCATAGCGGTTTATAAAACATGAATATGAACAAATTAAGAATTTTTGCATTAGTGTTGGCAATGATGCCGGCCATCGTTTCAGCCCAGAGCTGGAAATCGGAAACCATGATGACCATCGGTGACAAGCAAATAACCGCGGGTGAGTTCATGGAGATATACGAAAAGAACAACGTCAACGGCGAGGTTCTCGACAAGAAGTCGGTTGATGAATATCTTGACCTGTTCACGACATTCAAGCTGAAGGTCATCGAGGCGCAGAGCCGGGGGATGGACACCGCCGCCAAGTTCGTGAAGGAGCTGAACGGCTACCGCAAGCAGCTCGCCAAGCCTTATTTCTCAAATGACGAGACGACCGAATATCTCGTTGAGGAGGCCTATGAACGCATGAAGTGGGACATCAACGCGTCGCACATACTCGTAAAATGTGACGAGCACGCTGTCCCGGCTGACACCCTCAAGGCTTACAACAAAGCCATGAAGATTCGTGAGCGCATCCTCAAAGGCGAGGACTTCAACGACGTCGCCGTTGAGGTCTCCGACGACCCGTCGGCCCGCGACCACAAAGAGATACCAGGCAAGCAGCGCGCCTACAAGGGTAACCGCGGAAACCTCGGATATTTCACGGCTTTCGATATGGTGTATCCGTTTGAGACAGGCGCATATAACACAAAAGAAGGCGAAATATCGATGCCTGTGCGCTCAAGCTTCGGATACCATATCATAAAGGTGAACAGCAAAACCCCGGCTTACGGAACAATCAAGGCCGCACACATCTTCCTTGCTGTTGACGAGAACGACCCGATCAAGACAGATTCGATCGTCCGCGAGAAAATCAACAACATATATAAGGAAATTGACGAAGACGGGAAAAACTGGTATGTCATGGTGAATAAATACACGGAAGACAGAGGCACCGTCGCCAACAACGGAATGCTCTCTCCTTTCAGGGTCAGCCAGATTGTACCTGAATTTATCGCGGCACTCAAAGGCTTGAAAGAAAATGAGATAGCCGAGCCTATCAAGACGAGTTACGGTTATCATATAGTGAAGTTGGTGTCTTCATCAGGAATAGACAGCTTCGACAAGGAGAAGGAAAACATCAAGAAGCGTGTTGAGAAAGACATGCGTGCCAACATCGGCGACGATGTCGTGCTGAAACGCCTTATGAAGGAAAACAAATTCAATGAGTTTGTGAAGGTTAAGGACAAATTTATAAAAACAGTTGACAGCACCCTCAACAACGGAGCTTTTGTGGCGTCTCCCGCGATCGACGTGAACAGTGTGCTTTTCAAACTCAACGAAGACAGCTTCACAATCAATGACTTCATCGGTTACATCGAGAAGAACCAGAAACAGGAGCCGTTCCTCTCACCGGAGGCATACGCATATACTCTTTACGACGAGTTTGTGAAAGAGACAGTTTTCGCATACGAAGATTCGCGTCTTGAAACGAAATATCCCGAGTTCGGATTCCTCGTGCAGGAATATCATGACGGCATACTGCTCTTTGACCTCATGGAGAATGAAGTCTGGAACAAAGCCGCAAAGGACACAGCCGGACTCAAAAATTACTACGAGGAGCACAAGGACGAATACACCTGGGGCGAACGCGTGAAGACAATGGTGATAATCACGGCCAAACCGGAATTGGTTGACACCTTGAATTATTTCCTGGATGAGGAGCTTACGGCTGATTCAATCAAGGCTATAGTGAAGTCTGACAGGAATTTCTCCGGCACTTCCGTGAAGACGGTTTATTTCCAGAGAGGTGAGAACAAGGACATTGATGCGGTTGAATGGTATCCTTCAACGGTGGTTCAGTTCAATTCATACACCGACAATATGATTTATATCTACAAGATGCTCGAAGTACACGAGGCGGAGGTGAAGAAATTCAAGGAGGTGAGAGGCATCGTCACCTCAGCGTATCAGACGCAGCTTGAGCAGGACTGGATGGAGACGCTTAAGGAGAAATATCCGGTTTCCGTCAATGAGGTCGTCTTGGATGAAGTCAGACAGTATTATGAGAAATAATGTCTGTGCTGCTTTTTTGCGTCGCTATGGCATAATGTCATGGTGACGCAAAAAAACGGCGGTGGCAAAATCGTGGCGACGGCATGAGCCTGTGCCAGTCGGATTTGAAAGAAGGATGACGTGCTTTCGCGATTTATTAAAATTTTATATTATGAAACTCAAATGTTTTTTAATTGCTGCAGTATTGCTTGTATTCTGTAAAACAGATATTTACGCACAGGAAGCCCAGGTCATTGACAGGGTTGTGGCTGTCGTGGGGCAGAACATCATCTTGCAATCTGACATAGAGCAGCAGTACATGCAATATCGTCTTCAGGGCGGCATAAAAGGAAGCGCACACAGTATCAGATGCCGTATTCTTGAAGACTTGCTTTTTCAGAAACTTCTGCTTAATCAGGCTGAACTCGACAGTATCGAAATCACCCCGGAGCAGATTGAAAACGAGGTGAGCCAGAGGATAAAATATTTCGTCTCGCAGCTCGGTTCCGAAGAGGCTTTGGAGAAGATGTACAGCAAGACGATGGCTGAAATCAAGGAGGAGATGACAACTATTCTGAAGAATAGGTATCTCTCTGATCAGGTGCAGGCCAAGATTGTGGAAGGCGTGCTGGCGACTCCCGCTGATGTTCGTGATTTTTACAGAGACATCCCGAAGGACTCGATACCGATGATAAACTCAGAGTATGAGATTGCCGAATTGGTGAAGAAACCGCCTATCACCTTGGATGAGAAGCTCGCGGTGAAAGACAAGCTTTATCAGTTGAGAACCAGAATCCTGAAGGGAGAGAGGTTCTCGACGATGGCACTTCTGTATTCCGAAGATCCCGGTTCGGCGAAGAAAGGCGGTGAACTCGGATTCCACGGAAGAGGCGAGTTCGCACCCGAATTTGAGGCTACGGCGTTCACTCTGAAGGAAGGCGAAATATCGGAAGTCATTGAGACCGAGTTCGGTTTCCATATCTTGCAGCTCATCGAACGCCGCGGCGACTATGTGAACGTGCGTCACATCCTGATGACGGTGAAGGTTTCGCCGGAGGCCTTGCAGAAGGCTTACTTTGAATTGGATTCGATAGCGAACCTCATCAGAAACGACAGCATGACGTTTGACGAGGCGGTGAGGAAGTTCAGCGACGAAGACGACAAGGTGAGCGGAGGCGTTCTCGTGAACGAGATGACCGGCAGCACGCTGTTCGCGCCGGAAGACCTCGATCAGTCGGTCTCTGTTGTCATCAACCGACTCGCTGTCGGCGAGGTGAGCGGACCCGTCCCGATGAAAACGAAAAAAGACAAGGACGCTTACAGATTGCTGCTTATCAAGAAGAAAACGAAACCGCACAAGGCGAACTTGAAAGATGACTATGCGCTGATTCAGCAGTGGACGATGCAGAAAAAACGCGAGGAGGCTGTCAACAAATGGATTAAAGCGAAGTCGAACAAGTCATTCGTGAGTATCTGCGACGATTTCTGCGACTGCGAATTCCAGTTTGACTGGAATGTTTCAAAATAGTTTAAAGATGTACAATTCAGATGTGGAAGGCGCAAAAGCCTTGGTTGAAAAATATAACTTGCTGAAAAAGGAAATCGGGAAAGTCATAATCGGGCAGAACGATGTGATTCATGATACCATTCTGTCGATTTTCTGTCAGGGTCACGTGCTTTTGGTTGGTGTTCCTGGTTTGGCGAAAACTTTGTTAATCAATACTATAGGACAGGCATTGGGGTTGAGCTTCAATCGTATTCAGTTCACTCCCGACCTGATGCCTTCGGATATTGTGGGGACCGAGATTCTTGACGAGACGCGTCAGTTCAAGTTTGTGAAAGGCCCGGTGTTTGCGAATATCGTCTTGGCTGACGAAATCAACAGGACTCCGCCCAAGACGCAGGCGGCGTTGCTTGAGGCGATGCAGGAGAAAAACGTCACCGTTTCCGGCAAGACCTACAAACTCGACGCGCCGTTTTTCGTGCTCGCCACGCAGAACCCGATAGAGCAGGAGGGGACGTATCCGCTGCCGGAGGCGCAGCTCGACCGCTTCATGTTCAACCTTAATCTCGATTACCCCACTTACGAAGAGGAAATCGCCGTTGTGAAAAGTACGACGACACCTATTAATAATAAGGTGGAGGCGGTGATGGACGCCGGGGAGATTTTGTATTTCCAGCAGCTGGTGCGCCGCGTGCCTGTTCCGGACAACGTTTACGAATATGCGGTCGGCCTGGTGTCGAAGACACGTCCGGGTACTGAACGCGCTCACGAGTGGGCTGACAGATACCTCAGCTGGGGCGCGGGTCCGCGTGCGTCGCAGTATCTCATCATCGGAGCGAAAGCCAATGCACTGATGAACGGCAAATATTCGCCCGACATCGAAGATGTCAAGCAAGTCGCAGTGCCGGTTTTGAGGCATCGTTTGGTAAGAAACTACACCGCACAGGCCGAAGGAATTGGAGTTGAAGAGATAATTTCGAGGCTTTTTTAACGATTTTTTAAGCAAATTTTTATTAAAAATAAAACTAACAAGTTGATTGTCAATATAATCGACTTGTTTTCGTTTATTATATTTTCAATAATTACTTTTATGATAAAATTTTTATAAAAAAATTCTTTCCATGTGAAAAATTAATACTATTTTTGCAGTGTATTAGTTTAATAGTACACTATGATAAAATTAGAGGGCATAAACAAGACATATTTCGGGGCGCAGCCGTTGCATGTGCTGAAAGGAATAGATTTGAATGTCGAGGAAGGCGAGTTGGTCTCCATCATGGGGGCATCGGGCTCGGGGAAATCGACCTTGTTGAACATATTAGGCATTCTTGACAATTACGATGAAGGGAACTATTATTTGGCAGGAAAGTTGGTGAAGAATCTCACTGAAAATCAGGCGGCTGAGTTCAGAAATAGGTTTATCGGTTTCATATTTCAGTCATTCAATTTGATACCTTTCAAGACGGCCGTCGAGAATGTGGCGTTGCCGTTGTTTTATCAGGGCGTCTCTCGCAAGAAGCGCAATCAGATGGCGCTGGAGTTTCTCGACCGTTTCGGTCTGAAAGGCTGGGCCGACCATTATCCGAATGAGCTTTCTGGCGGTCAGAAGCAGCGCGTCTCCATCGCCCGCGCCTTGGTGACATCGCCGAAGATTATTCTCGCCGACGAGCCGACGGGCGCATTGGACAGCAAGACATCCATCGAGGTGATGAGGATTCTCCGCGAAGTCAACGCATCAGGAATCACGATGATTATCGTGACCCACGAAAGAGGAATCGCGAATCTGACAAACAAGATTGTCCATCTTAAAGACGGAGTCATAGAGAATATTGAGGAAAACAATGTGAAAAGCGTTGATTTTGAAAGAGATATTAAATAGGAGGAGAATCGCGTAGCGATTCCATACCCGTAGATGGGAGAATCGCGTAGCGATTCCATATCCGTAGAAACGAATAAATGATTGATATATAATGAATCGCATGGCGATTAGATATTTGTAAAAAATAAAAAAATGGATTTTTGGTCAGAGATTTTCATGGCGTTGAGGCGAAACAAATTGAGGACGATTCTCACGGGTTTCGCGATTTCGTGGGGGATTTTCATGTTGATAATCCTTCTTTCGGTCGGCAACGGCCTGAAGAACGGCGTCAACACGAATTTCGCCGACCGCGCCAAAAACACATATACCATCTGGTCGAGTGAGACGGAGCTTCCATACAAGGGTCACAAGGCGAACCGTTGGATCACGTTGACCGACAAAGACATTGAATACCTTGAGAATCATTTATATCACGTTGACGAGGTGTCGCCTGTCTTTTCGAAAGGCGGCACCCTTATCTTCGAGGACAAGTCGAAATCGGTGCAGGTTGAAGGTGTGAAGCCGATTTACAAAAACATCGAAGGCATCAAGATCAAGGAAGGTCGTTTCGTGAATGAAAACGACATGAAAACCAAGGCGAAGGTGGTTGTCATCGACAAGATTACAGCCGAGCTTATAAGGGAGAAGATTAATTCTGACAAAGAGATGGAAAATCCCGTAAAGGTCAGGAAAACAAAGAGATACAAAAAAAACGATGTTTCCATTTTGGGGCAGTTGGTAATGATAAATGGCATCAACTACACTATTGTCGGCGTTTTTGAAGGCCAGATGTGGGGAAGCATGGGTCAGTGTTATGCGCCGTATTCGACCATGCAGCAGATCTACAACGTAAACAATAAATATTATCAGCTCTCATTTACCACGAAAGGTCTTGTTACCAAAGAAGATAACGAGAATTTCAGGAAAGAGCTGAAGAGAAACCTCGCCTTGCTGCATGAGTTCTCGCCCGATGACCAACGTGGCGTGTGGATAGACAGCAGTATGCTTAATGCATTGGAAACCAACAAGATTTTCAACACGATAAATGTCTTCATCTGGGTCATCGGCATTGCGATGTTGATTTCGGGTGTCGTCGGCGTGACGAACATCATGCGCATCACCGTCAAGGAAAGGACGTTTGAGATAGGTATCAGGAAGGCGCTCGGTGCCAAGCCGCGGTCAATTCTCATGTCGATAGTGATGGAGGCGCTCATCATCACCACGGTGTTCGGTTACGTCGGGATGTTCATTGGTGTTGGTTTGATGGAAATCGCGAACAAGGTTCTGGAGAGCGTCAATGCGGGGAAAGGCCCGAATGACGTGGCGGTTTTCATGAATTTGAGTGTTGACATAAAGATAGTTTTGATGGCAACTATAGTATTGATAATCAGTGGAGTAATCGCTGGTATCGCACCAGCGTGGAAAGCCGTGAATGTGAAACCGATTGAGGCTATGAACAACAGGAGCTAAGAGATAAATGATAAGAACCGCATAGCGATTCCATATCCGTAGATATAATTTGAATAACCGGGTATATGGAGGCAAGAAAGAATATGATAGACATAGACAACATAAACGAAATTTGGCAGACGATTGCCCGTAACAAGACGCGCAGCATCTTGACGGCATTCGGTGTGTTTTGGGGGATTTTCATCCTCGTGATCCTTCTGTCGTGCGGCAACGGATTCAAAAACGGCATGATGCGTCAGATTGAGGGATTCGCCACCAACTCGGCGTTCGTCTTCCCGATGCCGACCACAGAGGCGTACAAAGGCTATCAGAAAGGTCGTAATTGGGAGTTCGATATGTCTGATATTCAGTCGATTAAAAATAATGTAAGAGGAATAGATGTCATCACTCCGGTTGCCAGCATTTATACTTACAATGGTGATGCCAATGTTTTTTACAGCACGAAAGGCGGTTCTTTCGGGATAAAAGGTGTTCATCCTGAATACAATGAGGTTGAAAGGAGCAAGTTGCTGCACGGTCGGTTCATCAATGAGACCGACATCGTTGAAGGTCGCAAGGTCTGTGTCATCGGAAAGAAGGTCTATGAAGACATCGTCGGGCTTGACAAAGACCCCGTCGGTGTGATGATCAAGGCGAATGGCATTTATTATCAAGTGGTCGGCGTCGTGCAGACGTATAACGAGAACGTGAGAATCAACGGAGACCTGAACTCGACGGTGCTGCTTCCGATTACGACGATGCAGAAGGCGTATAATCTTGGCGACAAGTTCGGGCTTTTGGTGTTCACGGCTTCTAAAGGTTCGAATATCAAAGATTTACAGGAAGACGTAAAGGATATTATCAAAGAGCGTCACGACATTTCGCCCACCGACAACGAGGCGGTGATGGCCGTTGATTTCGAGCAGCTTTTCAAGGTGTTTGAAGGCCTCTTTATCGGAATTGCCGTTCTGATTTGGATTGTCGGCATCGGCACTTTGATGTCGGGTGTCGTCGGGGTGAGCAACATCATGCTTGTCACGATAAAGGAACGCACGCGTGAGATAGGGATACGTCGTGCGCTCGGCGCGAAGCCGTCGCTGATTATCAAGCAGGTGATGGAGGAAAGTCTGCTTCTGACCGTGCTTGCCGGAGTTGTCGGGCTTGTGATTGGCGTTGCGATAATGGCTGTCGTCGCCAACATCGTTGACGTTTCAGCTGAAGATGCCGTGATGTTCCTTGACCCCGGCATCGGTTTCGGCACTGCAATTTCGGCGACGGTGATAATTGTGGTTTCGGGCTTGCTCGCCGGTGTGCTGCCTGCGACGCGGGCGATACAGGTCAAGGCCATTGACGCGATCCGGGAAGAGTGATTTTGGATAAGAGATGAGGGATAAGAGATGGCGGTGTCTGCAAGGTACTATTTGAACAGTCAGGTATATGTCAGCTTCGCCGACATGTACCCGGGAAAAAACAAGAGAGAACCGCGTAGCGGTTCCACATCCATAGAAACGAAAATAAATTTAATGAATTGATATGAAGAAATTTTTTAAAATCTTGTTTGTCATTGCGTTAGTCGCAGCAGTAGTGTGGACGTTCGCCTATCTTTTCAAGAAGTCGAAGCCACAGGAGAAATCGTATGAAACAGTCGAGGCCGTGATCGGCACGATTGAGAAGAAGACCGTCGTGACGGGTCAGATCAACCCGCGTGACGAGGTCGCGGTGAAACCGCAGGTGTCGGGAATCATTTCCGAGATTTACAAGGAGGCCGGTCAGACCGTCAGAAAAGGTGATGTCATCGCCATGGTGAAAATCATCCCCGATGTGAGCAGTCTCGCAAGCTGCGAGTCGCAGGTGAAGATGGCGAAGCTGAATCTCGACAATGTGGAGAAGGCGTATGAACGTCAGAAGACATTGAAAGACAAAGGTTTGATTTCCGCCGAGGCGTTCGACAACTCGTCGCTCGAATACGAGAAGGCGAAGGAGAGCTACAGCAACGCCCTCGACCAGCTCAACATCGTGAAGGAAGGCATCTCTAAAAACACCTCGCAGTACAGCAACACCATGATAAAATCGACCATTGAGGGAATGATTCTCGACGTGCCGGTGAAAGTCGGCAACAGCGTCATCAACTCGAACACCTTCAACGACGGCACCACCATCGCCACCGTCGCCGACATGCGCGACATGATTTTCGAAGGCAAGATGGACGAGACTGAAGTCGGGCGCATCAGCGAGGGGATGCCGATGGTGATAACCATCGGGGCGATGAACGATAAGAAATTCGACGCCGTCCTTGAATACATCGCGCCGAAAGGTACCCAGGAAAATGGCGCCGTCTTCTTCAAGATGAAAGCGAAAATGTTTGTGCCTGAAGACGTTACGCTTCGTGCCGGTTACAGCGCCAACGCCGAGATCATCACAGAGAGCGCAAGAGACGCGGTGACAGTGCCTGAACGCTGCGTCGTTTACAGCAACGACAGCGTCTTCGTCTATAAAAATGATGTTAAGACCCCGATAAAAACAGGCCTCTCCGACGGACTCAACATCGTGGTGACAGAAGGTCTTGAAGCCGGCGACAAAATCCGGGGGAACGAAATCGTGAAATAGTCTTAAAGTTCATAAAGTGCGCGAAGCGATGATATTCTATAAAAGATATATTAATTTTTATTAACAAATAACAACCACTATAACCGCATAGCGGTTACATATCCATAGCGGTTACATATCCGTAACAACATGAAAAGACACCTTATTATAATAGCGATTCTCGCGCTTTCGTTTTCGCTGAAGGCGCAGCAAAAGGCGTGGACTCTTGACGAATGCATCAGCTACGCCATGGAACACAACGTTTCGGTGTTGCAAAGCAAAATCAGTCAGGAGAACGCCGGTTTTCAATATAAAGTGGCGAAGAACGCCTGGCTGCCGTCGTTGAACGCTAACGCCTCGGAGGATTTCGGCTTCGGGATGTCGCCGAGCTCAAGCGGGATCTATGTTCAGAACAACTCGTCTTCGACATCGTTCGGGCTTTCGCTTGACATGCCGGTCTTCAGCGGCCTGAACATTTACAACCAGATCAAATCCAGTGACCTCAATCTTCAGGCGGCGGCGAAAGACCTCGAAGCCGTGAAGTTCGACCTCGAACTGATGATAATGGCTTATTATATGCAAGTGGTTTACAATAAGGAGATTAAGTCGGTGGCGGAGAAGCAGCTCGCCTTGACGGAGGAGCAGCATCAGAAGACACGGGAGCTTTATCAGGTGGGGAAGGTGGCGGAAGCCGATGTCTATGAAAGCGCTGCGCAGGTCGCGACGGCGAAATCGACATTGGTTCAGGCAAACAACACGTTGATGTTGAGTATCTTGGACTTGGCACAGACCCTTGACCTTGATGATGTAACGGATTTCGATGTCGTCTCGCCGGAACTGTTCGCGGAAGGACAGAGTCTCGTCATGCCGTCGCAGGAGCAGACCTACAGCCACGCTGTCGTCAACATGCCGGGGATGCAGGCCGCCAACCTCCGTCTTGAACAGTCATATTTCGACTTGAAAGCCAAGAAGTCGGCGTGGTATCCGAAACTTTATTTCTACGCGGGATTCTCCGACGGCTATTACAATTATTTCAACAGCGAAATGCCGAATGAATCTTTCGGCGATCAGATTAAAAACAACTACCGCACGCAGGTCGCCTTCCAGCTCAGCATCCCGATTTTCAACAGGATGCAGACGAAATATAATGTCAAAATGTCGCAGCTTTCCATTAAGAATCAGGAACTTGCGATCAGCAATGAGGAGTTGAAACTTAAAAAGGAGATACAGCAGGCTTATTATAACTCGCTTGCCGCCGAGCAGAAATATGATGCTTCACGCGAAAGCTACAACGCCGCCGAGGTCGCATACCGTTTCTCGAATGAAAGCTATATTGCGGGGAAAGCCACGCTCCTCGAACTTAATGAAAGCAAAAACAGGCTTTTCAAGTCGGAGAGCGAGATGCTTCAGGCGAAATATGAGTACCTTTACAGAGTGAAGGTCATGGAGAAATATAACAGATAATTTAAAAGTCTAAATTGTAATTTATTGATTATTAGTATATTATTGATTATTTGTTTGAAATATCAAAAAATTGATAAAATTTTTCGGGATGATGAATCTTTTTTCGGTTTGAAACGTTTAACATGAGAATTAACAAAATTATAAATTATGAAGAAATTATTACTTTCGGCAGCTGTGATGCTGCTTTCGGTCGCAAGTGCTTTTGCGCAGGGAATCGACACCACCTTGGTGGTGAAAAATCACGAAATCAAGATTTATGACAATGACGACAGAATCGATGTCAAGGTCTATGAACTCAAAGACGGCGAGAGAATCTTGCAAGATCCCGTCTATGAGAGCCGTTACAATTTTGACGGCGAAGAAGGCGACCGCACCGTGACCATCAAGATGCCGCTCAAGAGAGGCAATGGCTCGATGTATCGTGGCGGCGACGACAACGTTGCCAAGAAGTCGTACAGGCATCACCGCCGTCTTGCGCAGCCGCTCCCGCTCCTTTATTTTAGTTACATGAACATCGGCGACGGTGCTTTTGGCGAGAAGTCAAGTGCGATACCGCAGCGTCCGGTCTCTTTTGAATGGGGCATGTACTGCCCGGTGACGATATTCACCACCGGCAGGACAACCGTCTTCGGAATGGCCACAGGTCTCGGATTCAGCAACAGCTACAACCATTTCGACACGAGATATGTCATGAAGAACGATGTGAATGGTGATGTCAACATTTTCACGCTTGAGGATTATACGGATGGAAAGTTTGTCGATGCAAAAAAGAGTTACCTGCGCTATTGGAGTTTCCGTCTGCCTCTGACGATGCAGCTCCAGTGGAAGGTCGGGAGACGTCCGCTGACGTTGTCGGCCGGTGCAGAAGTCGAGTGGCGTATTGGGATGCGTTCCTTCTCGAAATACGACGGAGAGAAGCATCTCATTGACAGGAAGCTCAGTTACAAGCCATTCGGATGCAACGCCTTGTTCCAGGTCGGCTATGCGGGGGTGATCCTCTTCACCCGGTTCGGCCTGACCGACATGTTCGGCAGCGACGCTTTCAACGCAAACCAGTTCACGGCGGGCATAGGGTTTAATTTTTAGAGTGAAGTTTTTAGAGTGAAGAGTGGAGTTTTGAGAGTTTGGAGTGGAGTTTTGAGAGTGGAGTGTTGGAAACTTCACTCTCAACTCTTCACACTCCAAACTGAAATAAAACTTCACTCTCAACTCTTCACACTCCAAACTGAAATAAAACTTCACTCTCAACTCTTCACACTCCAAACTGAAATAAAACTTCACACTCCAAACTTTTTTCGTATTTTTGCGGCATGGAAAACACAGAACATTTCGAGAATCAGAAGCATGAGTGGGAGTCGGCGTTACAGGTGACGGGCAGCGGTCAGCCGGCTGTGCAGGTGAACCCTAATGCGTTGGAGCGTCTGAAGGCGAGTCGCCAGCAGCTGCTCCCTTTGAAGGATTACGTCGAAGGCATCCTTGCCGGCGACATCACAGTTTTAAGCAAGGCGATAACATTGGTCGAGAGTTCGCTTCCGGTGCATCAGAAGCTTGCGCAGGAAATCATAGCGGAGTGCATACCGCACAGCGGCCGGGCGTTGCGTCTCGGCATCACCGGCGTTCCGGGTGCGGGGAAGAGCACGTTCATCGAGGCGTTGGGCATGGAATTGGTGCATCGTGGCAAGAAAGTGGCTGTGCTCGCCATCGACCCGAGCAGCCAGCGTTCCAAGGGCAGCATCCTCGGCGACAAGACGCGCATGGAGGAGCTCTCGCAGCAGCGCAACGCCTACATCCGCCCGTCGGCGTCGGCGGGGACACTCGGCGGCGTGGCGCGAAAGACCCGCGAGGCGATAATACTGTGCGAGGCCGCCGGCTTCGACACCATCATCGTGGAGACCGTCGGCGTCGGGCAGAGCGAGACGGCGGTGTATTCGATGGTCGATTACTTCCTATTAATATTAATAGGTGGGGCGGGCGACGAGCTTCAGGGAATAAAACGCGGAATCATGGAGATGGCCGACGGCATCGTCGTGAACAAGGCCGACGGCGACAACGTGAGCCGCGCCAACAGAGCGGCGGCGGAGATAAAGAACGCCGTGCATCTCTTCCCGCCGTCGGAGTCGGGACAGGAGGTGAAGGTGACGACATGCTCCGCCCTCACGCATTTCAACGTGCCGGAGGTGTGGGACATGGTCGAAAATCATGTCAGCAACATCAGGAAGTCGGGCTATCTCGACGAGAAACGCGCCAACCAGGATGTTCAGATGATGCTCGACACTATTGAAAACACCTTGAAGTCGGACTTTTACGAAAACGCCACGGTGAAAGAAATGCTTCATTTGGTTGAAAACGATGTCGAGAACAAGCGGATGAGCGCATACGAAGGTGCGCGACGGCTGTTGGAAGCATATAAGGTTAAAAGATAAGAGAGGAGATTTAGAGAGCGAGGTGCCTGTAAGGCACTATTTCAATAACCGGGTACATGGAGGCGAAGCCGACATGTGCCCGGCAGCGGAGAAGAAAAAATAATCATTATGAAACCTGTTTAAAATGAAATATTCCGATACACCTTATATAGTATTTAGCCCTTTTTGAAAAATGTTGAAAAAATGTTGAAAAAAATGTTTTTCATATAAATATTTTGTATAGTTTTGTTGCCGCTAAATTAGACTTAAAATAATTTAATTTTTTTAATAAAAACAGTTTACAAAACAAGTCATGGACTCAAGAATTCAAATGAACCCGAACCTGCTCGTCCGCTATCTTCAGAAGCCGGCGGCAGAATTCACGAAGGCGGACATCATTCGCTATTGTGAAGAAAATGAAGTTGAATTTGTCAATTTCCATTATTGTGGCTGGGACGGCAAGCTCAAGACACTGAACTTCGTCATCCACAGCGCCGAACATTTAGACAGCATCCTGTCGGCGGGCGAACGCGTTGACGGCTCGAGCCTCTTCCCGTTCATCGAGGCGGGCAAGTCGGACCTCTATGTGGTGCCGAAATTCAAGACGGCGTTTCGCAATCCTTTCACGGAAATCCCCACTGTTGACATCCTCTGCTCGTTCTACAACCGCGACGGCGAGCCGTTCGAGAGCTCACCCGAGTACATCCTCCGCAAGGCACACCGCGTGTTCCAAGAGACGACGGGCATGACGATGGAGACGATGGGCGAACTCGAATACTACATCATAGCCGAAGACGAAGGCGTCTATGAGGTGCCCGACCAGAGAGGCTATCATGAAAGTGCCCCGTTCAACAAGTTCACGGATTTCCGCGTGGAGGCGATGCGGCTCATCGCACAGGCCGGCGGCCTGATCAAATACGGACACTCGGAGGTCGGAAACTTCACGCATGACGGAAAGGTCTATGAACAGAACGAGATAGAGTTCCTCCCGACAAACATCGAAGACGCCGCCGACCAGCTCGTCATCGCCAAATGGATCATGCGCCAGCTCGCATACCAGTACGGCGTGACGTTCACCCTGGCTCCGAAGATCACCGTGGGCAAGGCCGGAAGCGGCCTCCACGTGCACTGCAAGTTCACCAAGGACGGCAGGTCGATGATGGTGGAGAACGGCGAACTCACCGACGTCGCGAAGAAAGCCATCGCCGGTTACATGATGGCCGGCACCTCACTCCCGGCATTCGGCAACCCCAACCCGCTGTCATTCATGAGATTGGTTCCTCACCAGGAGGCGCCGACATCACTCTGCTGGTCGTTCTCCAACAGAAGTGCGTTGGTCCGCGTCCCGCTCGGATGGATCAACAACGGAAAAGACATGGTCGCGAACTGCAACCCGCTCGAGAAGAACTCGGGCCGTGACTTCAGCGACAAGCAGACCTTCGAATGGCGCGCCTCGGACGGCTGCGCCGACATGTACCTCCTCATGGCGGCACTCTGCGCAGCGGCCCGCTATGGCATGGAATGCCCTGATTCTCTCGCAGTTGCAGAGAAAACATACGTTGGTCTCGGTGTCAATATCCATGACGACAAGAACAAGAACGTGGCGGCGGCACTCGAACAGCTCCCGGACTCATGCGTCAGGGCGGCGGAGGAACTCGAAAAAGACCGCGAAATCTACACCGCCAAGGGCGTGTTCTCGGAAAGCATCATCGACTACCTCATCAAGTATTTGAGAGACTTCAATGACGCCAACTTGAGAGCCGAACTCGGCAACGACACTGAAAAGATAATGAAGCTCGTGAACGACAACATTCACGTCGGCTAATTTAGAATTAGTATAAATAGCATAAATGTTGATAAATTTTTGAAAAAAAATAGTCAAACTTATCAAAAAACTGCGTACATTTGCGGGTTATTATGCAAAAAAGAATGTACACGGTTATGAATAAACGTATATGCTTGAAATATAATAATTTAAAATGCGATAAGATAATGCCGTCATGCGGCAAGACTTATATAGATAATTAACTTACTTATTAACAAATTCATTAAAATTATGAGTAAAAAACTTATTTTATTCTTAATGTTAGCTATCTTCGGCAGCACAAACCTGCTGAAGGCAGATGAGATTACGATTGGTGACCCTACCGGGACAACCACCAACCCGTATTATCCAGTGTACTCGCTGTACAACTATTCATTTACTCAGCAAATCTACACCGCTGAGGAAATCGGTATGGCAGGTACAATCAATTCATTCACGATGTGGCTCAAGAACACATCAAGCAACCCGCGCAGCGTTCAGATTTACATGAAGAACGTCAGCAAGGCGGCTTTCGGTAGCTTGACAGACTGGGTGCCGATGTCGGCAGCAGACCTCGTCGCCACAGGAACAATCAACAATGGTGTTTCGACTCCAGAAGCAGTCACATTCACCCTCGCCACACCATTCGAATATGATGGCGAAAGCAACCTTGTCATCTGCTTCGCAGACGTGACAGGTGCATGGGCAAGCGGTGCGGCAGGTGTCACCTTCGGAAGTTCGTCAGACCCTGTAAGAACTCTGTACATTTACAGAGATGCCAGCGCATTCGATATCGCAAATCCTGGAACAGCCAATAACGGTGACACATACAGAAACGTTGTCATGCTTGACATCACACCGGCAGGTGGTTCAATCGTCGTCACTCCTGAAATATTGAACGTTGAAAGACCTAACAACGCATGGATGGAACCGGCCTGCATCAATTTGAAGAACACCAACCCTGAAGATATGGTTGTTTCGACAAGCTTCGTCACATATCCTGAAAAGTTCGACGCTTCAACAATGCTTAACAACTACGAACTTGGTTACAAGGAAGACGTGAACGTCGAAATCAAGCCGGCAGCAGGTGCTACAGGTACAGTTGAAGCCGTGATGGGTGTCACATTCAACGCACAGGAGAAAGACATGGTGCTTGCCACAGTCAACGCTGACTTCTACACAGCAGTGCAGCCTGATGTGGTTGAGTTCGCAAAGGTAATCGGAATGTCAGCAACAGAGGCTCCGTCATTTGCAACACTTCACCACAACTACAACCTGCCTAACGCAATTGAAGGCGGCAAGGACGCTGTCTATAAATTCACCACAACAGGTTACAAACAGTTCAACGCAGACATCACAGCAGGTCACTTCGCACTCTACACAGCCGCACAGCCGAAAGCTGACAACGCCATCATGGAAGGTGCATCATTCACAAACGTGACACTTGCAGCAGGTACATACTATATCGTTGCTGAAGCAGCCAATGCGTTCACACTCAATGTGAACATCACAGACTTCCCTCCGTTGGCAGACGCTCCTGTCCTCGTTTCACCAGCAAACATGGCACAGGAAGTTTCCGTGACACCTACACTCCAATGGACACTCCCGGAAGGCACAGTCGAATACAGAGTCCTTGTCGGTACAGCTTACAATCTTCCTGCAGCAACTTCAGTCGCTATTGACTGGACAACAGAACTCGCGACAAGCTGCACACTCCCGGAACTCTACGGTGCTACACAGTACTTCTGGCGCGTTGACGCACGCGGCGCCGACGGCACAGTGATGAGCAGCGAGAAATGGGGCTTCACGACAACAATCGCAGCTCCTACACACCTCGAGGCTGACGACTACACAATCTTCGAGGGCGACAACGTCCAGCTCGAATGGAAGGGCGGCGTGTCAACAGGCTTTGAAGGCGAAATCACAGTGAGCGACGGCACAGCAACAGACAGCTACGTCCCTGTCTATGGCCTTTACACAGACGCCTACCTGAAGTGCAACATCGTCTATCCTGCCGAAATGCTCGCAGAGATGGAAGGCGGCGAAATCACAAGCATGAAGTTCTACCTCTCAACACCTGCATCAGCAGCATGGGATCCGGCACACTTCGTGGTCTATATGATGGAAGTCCCGGGAACGACAGTCTCGGCTTTCACAGAACCTGAAAACGCAACAATCGTTTACGAAGGCTCACTCAACGGCACAGGTTCAGAAATGGTCGTCACACTCGACACACCATTTGAATATGAAGGCGGCAACCTCCTCGTCGGTGTCAACAACACAGTCATCGGCACATACAAGTCATGCTCATTCTACGGTACAACCGTAAGCGGTGCATCAGTGCAGGGTTACAGCTACAGCTCACTCAGCGCAATCACACCTACACAGCGTAACTTCATCCCTAAGACCACATTCGTCTGCGGCGATGCAAAGGGCTCTGTCAACGACCGTTCATTCTTGGGCTTCAACCTCTATGACAATGACGTGAAAGTCAACAGCTCACTCATCACAGAGAAGAAATACAACGTTTCAGGTCTTACATATAATATGGATGGCCACCACTTCGCAGTGACAGCAGTCCACTCGGAAGGCGAATCAGGTTATTCAAACATCGCAAACGTCAAGGTTTCAGGCAACGGTTACGCCAACGGTCATGTCTATGACATCGACGGTGTCACACCTCTCGAAGACATCACAGTCATGTTCAACGGCCAGGATGAGTTCGGCGACGACGTCGAATATACAGCAACGACAAACGCTTCAGGTTACTACTACACAGAACTGAAGGCCGGTAACTACATCGCAAAGACAGTCCATCCGGAGTTCACAAGCGTGGCGGCTGAAACTGTCATCACTTACGCAACACTGACAACAACAGACTTCATCCTCCACGAGAACTACAACCCGGCGGGCGCAGTCGTAGCGGAAGAGGTTAACGAGACAATGGCGAAGGTGTCATGGTCACTCGGCTCAATGCCAGGACCTGGCGGCAACGGCGACGAGTTCTACTTCAGCTTCGAAAACGACCTCGAAGGCTGGACGAACATCGACAACGACGGCGACGGCCACATGTGGTACCACAGCTCTGAAGCCAGCAACCACAGCACATTGGCAGTCACATCACACACAGGCCTCGGCCACGTGATGGGCGAGTCATACTGCAACGCAACATGGGCGGCACTCTTCCCGGATGACTACATGGTGACACCTGAGAAATACAACATCGGCGGCAGCTCAGTGTTCTCATTCTGGGCATGCGCACAGGATGTCAACTACCCGGCTGAACACTTCGGAGTTGCAATCTCAACAGCAAGCAACACAAGCGCAGCCGACTTCACCACAATCGCTGAATGGACACTCACAGCAAAGGGTGACAGAACATTCAGAAAGGCCGAGGCAAAAGACAAGGTGCGCGGCGAGAACACACGCGAAGGCGTATGGTACAATTATGTTGTTGACCTCAGCGCATACGCAGGCCAGCAGGCTTGGATCGCAATCCGCCACTTCAACTGCTCAGACCAGTTCATGATGTGCGTCGATGACGCAGAAATGAGCAACGCAGCAGGAAAGGGCGGCCGCTCACTCCAGTACTACACAGTATATCGCCAGAAGGCAATGGAAGAAGGCGCAACAACAATGATCCCTGAAGAAGAACGCGTCAAGGAAGTCATCAACCCGACATGCACAGACACAGCATACGTTGACTTCAACTGGGGCAACATGGAGACAGGCGTCTATCAGTACGGCGTACAGGTCACTTATGCCGGCAACCACAACCCGTCACGTGAAATGCAGACACTCATCGAAGAAGGCTTCGAGGGCGGCGCAATGCCTGAAGGCTGGACTTCAGATAGCTGGACAGTCGGTACAGGTACTGATTCTAACGTTACAACTGCCGCTAACGGCTCATATAACGCACGCTGCACCATTCATTCAGGAACATCATATCTTATCACGCCTGTCATGGATTTGAGTGGTGCAGAATCAGGAACATTGACATTCAATGTCGTGAATCCAAACTATTATGGTGATATTGATGAGTTGGGAGTTTACTACCGTGTTGCAGGCGGCGACTGGAATGAACTCTATTACAATGTTGATGAACATGCAACATGGACACCGGTCACAGTCGAACTTTCCGGTTTCGCAAGCGACTATCAGATTGGCTTCAGAATGTTAAGCCACTGGGGTCACGGTCTCGGCATCGATGATGTGATTGTTGCTGCAGAAATCAGCGGAGCGGATTCACCTGTGACAGGAATCGTATGGTCTAACATGCTCGGCAAGAACATGGACATGACACTCAACCTCGCCGTCACAGCCAGCAACATGGGCGATGTCCGCGGCGCATACGTCACGATGACAAACATCAGCGAAGAATATGCAGGTATCGTCTATGAGGCAGAACTTGACTCAACAGGCCTTTACACATTCGAAGGCTTCCGCAAGGGTAACTACATGGTGACAGTCGAATGCCCGATGTACGCAACATTCACGGAAGAAGCGGCATTCTGGGGTGACCAGACATACAACGTAGCCCTCGCAGAAGACCTCGCACCGGTCCTGAACCTCGCAGTGTCAAGCACAGGCTGGGCACATTGGACAGCACCTCTCGGCAATGTTGACCACTACCAGGTGATGATGAACAACGTCTCACAGGGTGAAACGGAAATGAACGGCATCCAGCTCGATGTCACAGGTCTCGCAGAAAACCAGACATACACGGCAAAGGTCGCCGCAGTCTATGCAACAGGCATGAGCACATGGGAGACAGCCACATTCACATACAAGGCCTGCGACAACTTCGATTCAGGCATTGAAAACCTCAACGCATTCGCAGACTGCATGGATGTCACGTTCTCATGGGGCAGCGGCGTCCCGACACCTACACCGGGTGAAGGCGACGAGTTCTTCGAGGAATTCGAGACAGGCGCAACCCCAGCTGGTTGGTCAACCATCGACGCTGACGGCGACGGCTTCAACTGGCAGCCGGCATCAGTCTTGATGGCAGGTTACCTCATCCCGGCACACGGCGGTGCGGACTGCTTCTCATCACAGAGCTACGACGCCAGCTACGGCGCACTCACACCTGACAACTATCTCGTATCACCAAAAGTGAAGATCACTACAGGCTCTGAATTCAGCTTCTGGGCATGCGCTCAGGATCCGGACTATGCAGCAGAACACTATGGTGTCGCCATCTCAACGACGACAGCCACAGCAGGCGCATTCACCACAATCGCTGAATGGACAATGACAGCCAAGGAAACAGCCGGCGCAGGCGCTTACATGTCGAGAGACGGCAAGGGCACACGCGAAGGCAACTGGTATCAGAAGACCGTTGACCTCAGCAGCTACGCAGGTCAGGAAGTCTATATCGCCATCCGCCACTTCAACTGCACAGACATGTTCTACATCAACGTTGACGACGCACGCCTCCAGATCTCAGGCGCACCGGTGCCGCCACCGACAGGCGATGTCACAATCGTCCTCAATGCTGACGATGTCTGGGGAGACGGCTCAGGTTACCAGATGCTTCTCGACAACACACACTCACTCTATGGCACAACAATTCCTACAACTGGCGCACTCAGCATGAACTGCTCAGGCAACGAGGCTATCTACGCCCAGTTCAGCCACAAGATCCCGGTCAACGCCGACGGCAACTGCTCAACACAGAACATGGTCTGCGGCAACAGCGTGAGCCTCACGATCCCGGCAGGCACATACGACTGGTGCATCACCAACCCGACACCGGGCGACCGTATCTGGATCGCTTCAGCAAACGGCACAATCGGCGGACGTTACGATGACTACACATTCGAAGGCGGAAAGACATACACATTCCACATTTATCTCGGCGGCAACGGCAACGATGCCACAGACCTCACGATCAGCGGCGGCAAGAGCGCACAGCCTAAGATGGCTGTCGAAAGCAACGACTGCAAGAACATCAGCGACGTCGTTGTCATCAACGGCAACCGTGACGATTACCTCCAGTACTGCACAGAGACTTATTCCGGCGCAGTCGGCACAGGCGGCGGTCAGGTCTGGTGGGCAAACGCCTACACACCGGCCCAGCTCACAGCTCACAACGGCAAGAAGATCACCAAGGTCGGCCAGTGGGTCTCAGCTCCTGACATGTACGGCAACATCTACGACGGCACATATAATGTCGAAGTCTATGTCGGCGGCAGCACCTCGGCTCCTGGCACACTCGTTGCCTCGGCTTCACAGTACATCACAGGCGACGATGCTTGGCATGACCTCGAACTGAACCAGGCTGTCACCATCGACGCCTCACAGCACCTGTGGTTTGTCTTCAACGCCAACGGCATCGGTTACCCGATGTGCGGCTGCGACTATGTCGGCGACCCGAACAGCGACCTCCTGTCACTCGACGGCGCCACATGGGAGCATGCAGCAAGCGGCTACGCCCTCAACTATACATGGATGATCCGCGGCCTCGTCGAAGCCGGTTCAGGCCCGATACCAGGACCGAGCGGCTCTGAAATGACAGAGAACTCATGGGCTCTCTACCTCGACGGCGAATTCATCGAATGCGTCAGCCTCGACCAGACAACATACGGAATGACAATGAATGATTCAGACGAACACGAGTTCACTGTCATCAAGGTTTTGTCAGGCTTCGACATGTCATGCCCGACAACTGTTGAGTTCGCGGCAGGCGGCGTCTCAATGCCAGCCAACCTCACAGCTGAAGACACAGAAGACGGCGTGCGCCTCACATGGGTCGGCTTCGCAGATACATATAAGGTGTATCGCGGCACATCAATGACCAACTTCGTCGAGATTGGCACGACAAACGACCTTACATACCTCGACGGCTTCAACGGCGGCTCGTTCTACGGCGTCCGCGCTGTCACCGACTGCGGCGAGTCAGACATGGCAATCGTCAGCTACGACAACGTCGGCGAACTCAACGCCAACGTCGCAATCTATCCTAACCCGACAAAGGGTGAACTCCACATCAACGCCCAGAGCATGACACAGATCACTGTCATCAACGCCCTCGGCCAGGTTGTTTACAACCAGAATGTGAACGCCGACGAAATGATCATCAACATGAGCCAGTTCGGTACAGGCATGTACATCGTGAACATCGTTACTGAAAACGGAACAAGCACACAGCGCGTGAACGTTGTCAGATAAAGAACAATTATAATAAGGAACGTCACCGCAACAGGTGACGCTCCTTACTAAATGTTGAAAATAAGATAATTAACATATTTATTAACGAAATTTTTCGAACATGAAAAAGTTTTTAACAATCTTGCTGCTTCTGGCGACAATGTTCCCATTCGCAGCTAAAGCGGATCAGCTGACCGTAAATGATGGAACGGCAACTAACCAGTACATCCCGATTTATGGTTATTATGCTGACATGTCTTCTTATGCGGAGGTTCAATTCATCATTCCAAAAGAAGGATTGACATCCATGACGAACACTGTCATCTCAGGTCTTACATTCTATGCAAACTACAACCAAAACTTTGGAAATGCCAAATGGAATGTTTACATTGAGGAAACAAGCTACACCACATTGTCATCTTTTGTCAGTCACGCCGGCAGCACTCCTGCGTACAGCGGAAATATGGCAATAGCTTCAAATCAGCTTGTAATAACTTTCGACAACCAATACTCGTACGGCGGTGAAAATTTGTTGATCAGCTTTACCAAGACACAGTCAGGTACGTGTTCTCCAAGCAGCACCAATAAATTCTACGGAGTAACAGCACCAAACGGCGCATCAGCATACGGAGCTACTTCTTTTACCAAAGCCTCTTTCCTTCCCAAGGTGACATTCGACTACTACGTCCCGTCACTCGAGGTCACTCCTACAGACCTCGGCGTTCGCCCGAACGGCGCATGGATGGAGCCTTTGACAGTTGAAGTCGGAGGCGGTGTCTATAACGTCGCAGGCATGGAGATTGACAACGACTACTTCACATTCGACGGCCCGACAGCACCTTTCACAACACCTGCAAGCTTCACAGTCACAACAGGCAGCGCGGCATCAGGTTTGGTCAATGGAACACTCACTTTCATGTACAACAATGGCAAGGCTTTGAAACAGTTCACCATGACAGCGACAGCCTATGACCCGACAGCGGGCGACGTCGTGGAGAGAGCCACAGTCGTTTCAAATCCTGTCAATTACACAAACACGCCAGACGGCATCTATCACAACTACAACCTCCCCGGTGAGGCTTCAGACGGTGCCGACGCTGTCTATAAACTCACATTCGCAAGCGATGTCATGCTCGACGCAAACGTCGGCGCAGCAGCAAACGGCAAGGTCGCCCTCTATGCAGAGGACTTCAACGGCGAGGCCGGCCCGATGGCAACAAACAATTATGTATATAACGGCCCGCAGGTTGAACCGGGTTTTGGAGACAACGCCTTCTTCGACTTTGAAACCGGTTTCCAAGGCTGGACATCACTCGACGCTGACGGCGACGGCTACGGCTGGAAACAGGCATCAACAGTATTGTCGGGTGTCCCAGGCCATAACGGTTCGGCAGACTTCGTGCTCTCACAGTCATACGACAACAATTACGGTCCGTTGCAACCGAACAACTACCTTGTTTCACCGCAGCAGTATGTGATTGGCGGTTCATCGGTGTTCTCAATCTGGGCATGTGGTCAGGATGCAAGCTACGCAGCCGAACACTTCGGTGTCGCCATCTCTGAAGGCGGCACAAGTGCGGCAGACTTTGTGACGGTGGCAGAATGGACTATCGGACAGAGGACAGCCAAGGGCAACGACAAGGTGCGCGGCGGTTCACGTGACCAGTCAACATGGAAGCAATACACAGCTGACCTCAGCGCATACGCAGGCAAGAGCGTGTGGATTGCAATCCGCCACTTCAACTGCACAGACCAGTACTTCCTCGACGTTGACGACGTTGAACTCTCAACAGGTTCGAAGGGTGAAATCGCACGCAGCGGCAGCTCAACGCTCACATACGATTTCGAAGACGGCACACTCCAGGGCTGGACAGCAATCGACGCTAACAACGACGGCTACAACTGGTTCGCTTCATCAAGCTACAGTTCAAACAGCGGTTCATACGCTGCTGTCTCTGAATCGTACAGAGGTGGCATCAGACCTGACAACTACCTCGTTTCTCCACAGGTCACTCTGGGCGAAGGTGCAAGCATCAGCTTCTATGAAGCATCATTTTATGCTTACGAAGAGCCTATCTATCTCATGGTCTCAACAACCGGAACCAATCCTTCAGACTTCACTTCAATCCAGAACTGGACCTTCTCCAATAGTCATGAATTAGGTTTTGAACAACAGACCGTTGACCTGAGTGCCTACGCTGGCCAGCAAGTCTATCTTGCTTTCCGTCACTATGGTTCATACGATCAATATAATATACTCATTGACGACATCACCATCGACCTTGGCGGTTCAGAACCAGAGCCAGGTGCAGGCATGTATGTCCCGGCAGGTACATACTACCTCGTGGCACAGGCTACAGAGCCGTTCACGACACACATCAACGCCACAGCCGCCCCGGCTCCTGAACAGGTGGTTTACATCAACCCGACAGACGGCATGACAGGTGTTGAAATCCCTTCCGCTGCAAGCTGGAAGCTCGGCGACTACACCACAGAGATGCAGGTCGTTCTCGGTTCGCAGTTCCCTCCGCAGGATGTTTTGATCGATTGGACAAGCAGCCTCGTCGAGTCAGTGATGCTCAACAACCTTCTCCCGAACACCACATATTTCATGCAGGTGAACGAGCGCAACGGCAGCGGCATGACAATGGGTGAGGTCATCGGTTTCACAACAGCATTCGAGAAGCCTGTTGTCGAAGTCGAGACACCATACCTCTATCCGGGTGACGCAGCAATGCTTTCATGGGAGATTGACCGTTCATTCCGCGGCTACAACGTCTATGTTGACGGCGAGAGATGGAACGAAGAACTCGTTGTTGAAGACGAATACGCAGTTGAAGGCCTCGCCTACGGCTCACACACAATCAATGTGACAGCAGTGTATGACGAAGGCGAATCAGCATACAGCAACAACATCCTCGTGAACATGACAGGTTACGGCCACGTTGCAGGTACAGTGTTCGAGCAGGACGGCACGACACCAATCGAAGGCGCAGCCGTTAAGTTCATCGGAACAGACGCATTCGGCTTCGACCAGACATTCACATTCACCACGGCAGCCAACGGCACATTCGCAGGCGACATCTATGAAGGCTCATACGATTCACAGGCCGAACTCGAAGGCTATCAGGTGACACCTGGCAACCATGTCAATATGGCATACGACCAGACAGTTTCAGGTCTTGTTTACAACATGACAGAAGAATACCTCGCACTCGGCCAGGTCAATTCAGAGATTACAGCCGACAACAAGGCCAATGTGTGGTGGAGCTGGGCCCCGGCCACAATGATAGAAGACTTCGAGCACGACGGTGAGATGCCGGAAGGCTGGAACCAGGTCGGTTCATACGGCTGGGAGATCACAACAAACAGCCCGTACGAAGGCACATACTGCATGAAGAGCAGCAACGCAGGTATCGCAAGCTCAACAGGCGCAATTGAAGTGACAGTTGAAGTCCCTTACGAGGCGAAGATGTCATTCTATGTGAAGCCATCATCAGAGAGCAACTACGACAAGTTCTTCTTCTACATCGACGGTGTCGAGAAGTTCAACACATCAGGCGCAGGCAGCTGGACGAAGAAGGAATACACAGTCGCGGCTGGCACACACACATACAAGTGGGCTTACACGAAGGACAGCTCGGTGAACAGCAACGACGACTGCATCTATGTTGACTATGTGACATTGTTCGAGAAGACAGAACCTACACCACCGGTCATCGGCGGCACGACATACGAGTTTGAAAACACCATGGAAGGCTGGACATCGCTCGACGCTGACGGCGACGGCTTCGGCTGGATGCTCGCATCACAGTTGGGAATCACAAGCCTCGGTCATGACGGCTCGGCAGACTTCGTCTATTCACAGTCATACGACAACACATACGGTGTCCTCTATCCTGACAACTACTTGGTCAGCCCGAGCAAGCTCGCTTGCCAGGCAGGCGCACAGGTGAAACTCTGGGCTTGCGGCCAGGATGCCAACTACGCAGCCGAACACTTCGGTGTCGCAGTCTCGACAGGCGGCGCAACAGCGGCAGAGTTCGCGACAATCGCTGAATGGACAATCGGTTCAAAGGGCGGCAGAGCATTCAAGTCAGCCGACAACAAGGCGGCGGTCCGCGGCACACGCGACCAGAGCGAATGGACGGAATACACAGTTGACCTCAGCGCATACGCAGGCCAGGAAGTCTGGGTCGCTATCCGTCACTTCAACATTTCAGACATGTACTTCCTCGATGTCGATGACATCACACTCGCAACAGGCGGTTCAAAGATGGAGACAGCCGACAACCGTTCATTCGCGAGCTTCAATGTCTATCGCAAGAACGTCCTCGCAGACGAATACTCGAAGATTACCTCGACAGCCGACACGACATACGTTGACGCACAGTGGTCAACATTGCCGGCCAGTGTCTATCAGTATGGCGTTTCAGCAACATACGCAGGCAACAGAGGCGACAGAAGCGTTCTCACAGTGAACGACGGAACAGACTACGACCAGTACATCCCTGTCTTCGGTTGGTGCAACGACGGCGTGCAGGAGAACCAGTTCATCATCCCGGCATCACAGATCGCCGCAATGAACGGCTCGAACATCACAAGCATGACATTCTACCTCACAGCAGCAGCAAGTAACTCATGGGACAATGAGTGGAACATCACACTCATGGAGACATCAGCCACAACATTGTCAGAAGTGATGAATGTCACAGCAGGCACAACAGTAACTACAACAATACTTGACCCGACAAGCGCACAGATCACAATCACATTCGACACACCGTTCGCATACCACGGCAGCAACCTGCTTGTTGATTTTGAAAGCTTGTACGAAGGCGGATATACACAAACATACTTCTATGGTGTCGAGACAACAAGTAACACATCAATCTTGTACTACTATGATGCATGGCAAGGAATGTGGATAACAGATCCGCAGCACTTCCTGCCGAAAGTGACATTCGCATACGAAGGCGGCGCCCCGGCACCGACAGGCGACGGCGAGTCAGAAATCGTCTGGGCAGATCCAATGGATAAGGACATGGTCGCCACAGTCGAGGTCTCGGCAGTCACCAACAACGGCCAGAGCGCAGCAGGTACAGTGGTCAGATTCGAGAACATGATTGAGAACCTCAGCTATGAGGCCACACTCGATGAGACAGGCTTCGTTTCATTCGACGGCTTCCGCAAGGGTTACTACACAATGTCGGTCGAACTCCCTGGCTACGCAGCCAACATGGGCGGCGAAGTCGAGATCTTCGAAGACAAGACATACAACGTCACATTGACAGAAGTCATCGCCCCGGCAGAAGGCCTCTTCGCATCAGCGACAGGCTGGGTGATGTGGGACAACATCGGCGGTGACATCCCGACACCTCCGACACCAGGTGAAGGCGACGAGTTCACGGAAGGCTTCGAGAGCGGTTCAATCCCGACAGGCTGGACAACAATCGACGCTGACGGCGACGGTCACAACTGGACACCGGCATCAGTGCTGATGGCAGGTTACACCATCCCGTCCCACGGCGGTGCAGACTGCATCACATCACAGAGCTACGATGGCGATTACGGCATGGCTCTCACACCTGACAACTACCTCGTGTCACCTAAGGTGAAGATCACCACAGGTTCAGAGTTCAGCTTCTGGGCATGCGCTCAGGATCCGGACTATGCATCAGAACACTACGGTGTCGCCATCTCAACGACGACAGCCACAGCAGGTGCATTCACAACAATCGCCGAATGGACAATGACAGCCAAGGAAACAGCAGGCGCAGGCGCTTACATGTCGAGAGACGGCAAGGGCACACGCGAAGGCACATGGTATCAGAAGACCGTTGACCTCAGCGACTACGCAGGTCAGGAAGTCTATATCGCAATCCGCCACTTCAACTGCACAGACATGTTCTACATCAACGTTGACGACGCAGAACTTGCAATCAACAGCAAGGGCGACCGCGCAGCTCTCCACAGCATCGTCATGCTTGACGGCGTCGTCGCAGGTCAGGCAACAGGCAACTGGTTCCAGCTCGACACCGACAACCTCGTCGAAGGTCAGGAATATGAAGTCTCAGTCGCTTCAGTCTATGCATCAGGCATGAGCGAATGGAGAACAACGACATTCACATACTATTCATGCGAAAACTTCAAGCCGGGCGTGAAGAACCTCGCTGGTGAAGTTCAGGGCGTGAACGACGTGAAACTCACATGGACGCTTCCTGGTGGCGGCGGTTCAGGCGACGAGTTCTCATTCTCATTCGACAACGACCTCGAAGGCTGGACAAACATCGACGCTGACGGCGACGGCCACATGTGGTACCACAGCAACGAAGCTGCCAACCACAGCACATTGGCAGTCACATCACACAGCGGCGCAGGCCACGTGATGGGCGAGTCATACTGCAACGCAACATGGGCAGCTCTCACACCTAACGACTTCTTCGTGACACCACAGCAGTACAACATCGGCGCAAGCTCAATGCTCAGCTTCTGGGCATGCGCACAGGATGCAAGCTACGCAGCCGAGCACTTCGGTGTCGCCATCTCAACAAGCGGCAACACAAGCGCTTCAGACTTCACGACAATCGCCGAGTGGACATTGACAGCCAAGACAGGCTTCAAGGGACCACGCGCAACAGACGGTTCACGTGAAGGTTCATGGTATCAATACACATGCGACCTCAGCGAGTACGCAGGTCAGGCAGCATGGATCGCAATCCGCCACTTCAACTGTTCAGACCAGTTCATCATGTGCCTCGATGACATCTCAATGAGCAACGCTGACGGCAAGGCTAACCGCGATGACGAATACCTCCAGTACTGCACAGAGACTTATGACGGCGCAGTCGGCACAGGCGGCGGTCAGGTCTGGTGGGCAAACGCCTACACACCAGCTCAGCTCGCAGACTACGACGGCAGAAGCATTACTAAGGTCGGACAGTGGGTCTCAGCTCCTGACATGTACGGCAACATCTACGACGGCACATACAACGTCGAAGTCTATGTCGGCGGCAGCACCTCGGCACCTGGCACACTCGTCGCCTCGGCTTCACAGTACATCACAGGCGACGACGCTTGGCATGACCTCGAACTGAACCAGGCTGTCACCATCGACGCCACACAGCACCTGTGGTTTGTCTTCAACGCCAACAACATCGCTTACCCGATGTGCGGCAGCGCATATGTCGGCGATCCGAACTCTGACATCCTGTCACTCGACGGTATGGTATGGGAGCATGCAGCAAGTGGCTACGGCCTCAGCTACACATGGATGATCCGCGGCCTCGTCACAGGCGACGCTCCGATCGAAGGCGACTTCCTCGGCGCAATGATCTTCCGTGACGGCGAACTCATCACACCTGCTCCAGTGATGGCTAACCAGATGGTTGATGCAAACGTCGCAGAAGGCGAACACGAATACATGGCAAGACTCGCATTCGGCAACGCAGAATACGGCGTCCTCGACACAATGTGGTACGCAATGTCATGCCCGGTCTTCGCAACAGTCAATGTCGAAGTCGAATGCACACCGGTCTCTGAACTCGATGCAACAGAAGTTGACAACGCAGACGGCACATACGGTGTCAACCTCGAATGGATCTGCACAGGCGCTGACATCCAGGGCTACAAGGTCTATCGCAACAACTCATACATCGGCATGACAACAACAATGTCATACTATGACGACCGCACCAACAACCCAGGTAATTACACCTACGGCGTGGTTGCAGTCTATGACTACTGCGAATCAGACATGGTGACAACAACAGTCAGTGTTGATGCAGTTGGTGAGAACGAAGTCATCGAAGGCATCTATCCTAACCCGACAAAGGGCATCTTGAACATCAACGCTACAGCGATGCAGCAGATCACAGTTGTCAACGCCCTCGGTCAGGTTGTCATGAACGTTGAAGTCAGCGGTGATCAGACAACAATCGACATGAGCGGTTTCGAGGCTGGTGTCTATATGGTCACAGTCACAACAGAAAACGGCTCAAGCGTGAAACGCATCAGCGTTATCAAATAAATGACGATTAACGTCAGATGAAAAAAGCGTCCCCTACGGAGGACGCTTTTTTTTAGTTTTTAGTTTTTAGTTTTTAGTAAATGGGGAAACAATAAAACTCGTGCAACTTGTGAAAATAACTCGTGCAACTTGTGTTAATTAAAACTTGTGCAACTTGTGTTAAAAACAAGTTTGTAACGTTGGAAAAAATTTCTGAAAAAGAATGTCTTTTATGAAAAAAAACATTAATTTTGCAACTGAAATTTATGGAATATGTTTAAAAAGATTTTTTATTGTTTTTTGTGGTCTGTTTTGCTGTTTTTCGTGACATTTTACGGTTTTTTTTGCAGTGGAGCGAATTTTGTTTTTGAAAATGAAACCTTCGGCGACATGTTTGGTTTATATTTGATGCCCATGGTGATGGCTATGGCTTTGTATTTATTGGATGTCACATATATTATTAATTTGAATAAAAGCAATTTGAATGGTAAGATGGTTGTCAGGGTTTTGTCGGCACTTCTTGTTTTCATGGTGTCGTTTGTTCTGTCCATGTTCGTAAACAAAAAGTGTCTCGGATGGGTTTTCCTGATAATATCATGGATGTCGTTGTCTGTGATGAAATTTCAAACAACTGAAAATGAAGTAAATGAATATAGAAAAATATCGGAGGAATAGATTATGAACGGAAATATTCTTGTAATTCCATTTGTCATTGCAATGGTCGGAATGGTTGTGATGTTGTTGTCGGGTGTTGTAAAATTGGAGGTGGTCAAAGCCGGGGAAGCAGACAAACCTTGTAGGAGAACACGTTACGTTTTCAGTGGAAGGTTTAAGACCGTGTGTGTCGATGGGCGGAGGGAAGACGTTTCTGATTGCAGGAAAATGATTGTATGCGGCAATTCGATGAAAAAATACGATATTGTTGACAACAACTGCATTTATGTGAGACCATATAAAGATGAGGGGAAAAGCGGAATCGACACACATCCTGTACTTGTTTTGAATATAATAGGCAACCCGGACAAGGATGATGCGCAGTATAAGTTAAGGAAATTCTTATGTTATTATCACGGCGAGAAATTCGAGGACGTTTATGATTTGAATGCCGGAAGGCTGAATGGGATTGCAAAGGAAGAATTTGTCGCTATGTGTTCGGCGAAATATGCGAAGATGTCCGGTTCGGAAAAAGGGAATCTCATTTTGTCGGAGACGTTTGATGAAGACAACGAGTCGGTTCAATATTCATTTCATCCAGTGTCAGCCATTTACGGGAAGGTTGTTTATGCACGGTAATTGGGTTCGGAAATGTTGTGTATCTTTGCAAAAAATTCAAAGAATGAATAAGACCATGATAGACAAGATTAACTACATGATAATGTTGATCACTAAATTTGCAGTTGCGAATGATATGAGTGTCCAGCAGGCTTACATATATCTGCAGGATTATAGAGGCATGGATTTTGTTGATGAATTTTATGATGTCGAACACACTTTGCCTTTGGATGATGTGGTTGAGGATTTGAAAATTTATTGCAGGCGCATGGGAGGGAACATTGCATGATATTATACCATGGTACAAATGAGAATTTTACCGCTGTCGATTTAAAGAGGAGTCGTATTGGAAAGGATTTCGGAATAGGGTTCTACCTCACACCGTCATTTGAGATAGCAAAACGACAGGCACAGCGTAAATTCGTTCAATACGGAACAGGAGGAGTCAGGGTTTACTCATTCGATTTTAATGACAGTGATGCTGGCAAATTGAAGGTGTTACGTTTTGACTGTCAGGAATATACTATGGAATGGGCGGACTTCATCATGCTTAATCGCAGCAACAAAGATAATGTTCAGGTTCATGATTATGATGTTGTTATCGGCCCGATTGCAGATGACACTGTAGGATACCAAATTCGTCGATTGGAAGATGGCATTATTACGAAAGAGCAATTTCTTGAAATGATAAAATTTAATTTTATTACCATTCAATATTTGTTTGCAACAGAAAAGTCACTGACATTTTTAAAAAGATTATGATGAAAGAAACGTATATGATAGAATCGCTGACACGTGATCTGGTGACAAGGCTAATAGAGGAACAAGGCTTGACAATGCGTGAAGCTTTTGATAAGGTTTACCGTTCACGCACGTATTTGGCATTGTCAAACATAGAGAGCGGTCTGTATTTTCAGAGTGCGAACTACTTGTATGATGAGTTCATCCATGAGCAAGGTGGACATTTTTAAAGTACGGTTCGGAAATGTTGTGTATCTTTGCAGGGTGAAAAATTAAAGATTTATGGGAAATATTATGGAGATATCTCACGAACAAATAGTCTTGGCGTTTGTGGCGACATGTGTCGAGGCGACCGCGCGTCATCTCGGCGTGACATATATGGAGGTCTATTCACGGATGAAAAAGCTCGACATGATAGAGAAATACATTTACCCGAACTATGAGACATTGCACACAGAAAGCCGCGAAAACGTCGTGAACGACATGATCGAATGCATGGAAAGATGGGAGGGGCGGAGATGAAAGTCTATCACGGAGGGACGGAGGTTGTTGAGAATCCCGATTGTTTGCACGGTCGCGGGAATCTTGATTTCGGACAGGGGTTTTATGTCACCGACATCAGGTCGCAGACTGTCTCGTGGGCTGAGCGTACTGCTTTGAAAAGAAATGAAAAGCCTGTTCTGAATGTCTATGATTTGGATAAACAGACAATTCTTCGGGTCGCAAGATGTAAAATATTTACAGCATACGATGAGGACTGGCTCAACTTCATTGTTGACAGCAGACTTGGAAAAAATCCTGCGAAAGACTTTGATTATGTAGAGGGCGGTGTGGCAAACGACCGTGTCATTGACACCGTAAATATTTATATGTCAGGGCTCATGGACAAGGATGTTGCTCTGCAAAGGTTGAAGCTGCACGTCCCGAACAATCAGATTTGTCTGCTGAATCAGGAGATTATTGACAAATATCTTGTTTATGAAAGAACCGAATCAATATGACGACCCGCTGAAATCGCCTGTCATTCAGGAGATTCTAATGTGCAACAGGATTGGCGGCATCTCGTTGGAGCTGTCAAGACGCCTCGGCATCAGCCCGATAAAGGCACTTGAGCTTTTTTATGAAAGCCGGACCGCCGCCGACCTTCACGACAAGAGCACCGGGCTTTACCTTTACGGCGACCTTTACGTGGCCGATGAGTTCATGATTGAAAAGGGGATGATGTGATAAATTAATATAGTGTTGAGAACACGCATTGAAAAATGTTGTGTATCTTTGCAGGGAAAAAAAGAAAAATATGGCAAGACAAATAGCACCTACACCACCGCTTACAGGACAAGCCGCAGTGGATTTTATTACGGAATACGAGAAGCATGATAAAGCTTCTGAAGAAGAAAAAATCAAAACCATTGAAGGTTATGAACGGATAAAGTCAATGCTGACTTTTGATTTTTAGTTTTTATTTTGTTTTATGAAACATGGAATGAAAGTTGTCAAATTGACAGATGACTATGTTTTTAAAGATTTCGATTGTGGCAATCCAGATTTGAATGATTTTTTGCTGAATGATTCTAAAGGTTATCTTAAACGTTTGTTGTCTGTGACGTATTTGATTGAGAATGAATATGATATAGTTGCATTTTTCTCTGTCTCCAATGATAAGATTGGAATTCCTGACAGTGACAAGGCGACTTGGAGAAAGATCAAATCATTGTTTCCTCACAGCAAGCACCGAGGTGATTATCCCGCAGTAAAAATAGGGAGATTTGGTGTTTCGTTAAAATATCAGCATTCGATGATAGGTTCAGACATTCTGAATTTTGTAAAAATAATGTTTTCAACCGGAAATAGAAGTGGTTGTGCTTTTGTGACAGTTGATGCATTGAAAGAAGCTGTTCCATTTTATCAGAAAAATGGTTTTTTGTTTTTGGACAAAACTAAAGACGCAGATGTAAACAATGAAACGTGTTTGATGTATTTCGATTTGTCAAGATTATTATGATTTTTACTGGCAATAAATATAATTTATCATTTTTATTTACTGGCAATAAACAAGAATCACTAATAGTCACTTCGCTATCACGATTCCCAAATCCCTGTTGATTCTCTTTCTGATGTCGTCGAGTTTCTTCTTTTTCTGAAGGAGGATGAGCTGCTCGTCGGGGTCGGTTGATTCCTTGATTTCCTTCACCACGGCGGCGCGGCGTTCCTCGACGACCATGTCCTTGAACCTCAATATTGACGACAGCACGTATTGCTTCAGTATGTCTTCCTCTTTCTTCACCACGATTCTGTGGCGTTCCCAGTCGTCGAGGCGGTACGGTGTGCTCAACAGATCGGCGGCCAGCACCGCAACCTCTTGATTTTCACTCGATGTGAACGTCTGTGCTGTTGGAAGGACACCTTCATCCAATCCTCGGTCGAAGGCATCGAAGATGATCCTGTTGATTTCGTTTTTAAACAGAAGCCCGTCGCCTTTCAGGTCATCGATGATGAGAGACGCCACGGTGAAGGGTTCGGGTTTGGCATTGCCGTTTTCATCTTCCACTTCGACTTCGACAATATCGCTGCCATGAGTGAGGAGAATTTTCACGAGTTCCCGTTCCTGATAGAACCCGACCGGCATTTCCGTTTCTTTCGGCGTGAGGTCCTGCTGCTGCGTCTTCGGCTCGTTGATGACATCGGTGTTCTGTTGTTCTTCCGGCGCGGCGTTTTCGCCCATCTGTTTGCGGAGCTTCGCGCGGAGGATCTTGTTCAGTTCGTTCATCAGCGTCTGTTCGGCGACATCGAGCATACGGCTGCATTCCTTTATGTAAGTGGCGCGGTAGATGGCGTCGGGGATGACGGAGATGGTCTCGACGATGTCTTTGATTACGCTCGCCTTCTTGATTGGGTCGTTCTGTGCGTCTTTCAGAAGGAGGTTTGTCTTGAAGCCGATGAAGTCCTTTGCGTTGTCGGTCAAGTACTTGGTGACGTATTCGATGGGGTTGTTCTGGACGAAGGTGTCGGGGTCGTCGTCGGGAGGCAGCACCACGACACGCACGTTCATTCCTTCTTCGAGGATCATGTTGGTTCCGCGGAGTGCGGCGTGAATGCCCGCACTGTCGCCGTCGTACAGCACGGTGACGTTTTTGGTGTAACGGCTGATGAGCCGGATCTGCTCCGTCGTCAGCGATGTTCCCGAACTCGCCACCACGTTTTCGATGCCCGCCTGATGCATCGACAGCACGTCGGCGTAGCCCTCAACGAGGATGCAGTTGTCGAGGCGGCTGATTTCGTTCTTCGCGAAATAGATGCCGTATAAAGTCTGGCTCTTGTTGTAAATTTCTGATTCAGGGGAGTTTACATATTTCGCCTTTGTCTTGTCCTTCGACAGGATACGTCCGCCGAAGCCGATGACTTTTCCGGTGAGGTTATGTATCGGGAATATGACGCGACCGTAGTAGCGGTCATAGATGCGGTTATCGTAGCTGCCGCACAGCCCTGTCTTGACGAGGATGTCGGTGGCGTAGCCGTGTTGTGTGGCGTAGTCGGCGAAGGCGTGTCCGTTTTCGGGGCAGTAGCCGAGCTGGAATTTCTTGATGATGGTGTCGCGGAAACCGCGTTCGCGGAAGTATTCCAGGCCTATGGAGCGTCCTTCGTCGTCGTTCTGAAGTATGTCGGAAAAATACGTCTGTGCGAAAGTGTTGACGTTGAACATGCGCTCGCGTTCGTTCTGCGCCATGATTTCCTCTGCGGTCTGTTCCTTTTCCTCTATGGTGATGCCGTATTTCTTGGCGAGATAGCGCAGCGCCTCGGGATACGAGTAATGCTCATGCTCCATGATGAAACGCACGGAGTCGCCGGCCTTGCCGCAGCCGAAACATTTGAAGATGTTGCGTGCCGGGTTGACGCTGAACGATGGCGTCTTCTCCTTGTGGAAAGGGCACACGCCGATGAGGTTCGCTCCGCGCCGCCGTAACGACACGAAGTCACCAACCACGTCTTCAATGCGCGCGGCGTCAATGATTTTTGATATCGTATCCTTTGAAATCATATAATTAACACAAGTTACACGAGTTTAATTGACACAAGTTGCACAAGTTTTATTGTTTTTCCTAATGACTAACGACTAATAACTAATAACTAACAACTAACAACCTATCACACCGCCCAGATGAGAAGTCCGGCGCAGATTATTATTCCCGACACCACGAGGTCGATGAGGCAGAATCCCATGATGTCTTTCGCGTTGAGTTTTGCGATGGCCAGAGCGGGCAACGCCCAGAACGGCTGTATGAGGTTGGTCCACGCGTCGCCCCACGCTATTGCCATGCCGGTGAGTCCGTGGTCAACGCCGAGAGTGGCGCCGGCGGCGAACATGATAGGTGCCTGGATAGCCCAGTGACCGCCGCCTGACGGCACGAACATGTTCAAAATGGCGGCGCAGAGGAATGTGTATAACGGATATGTCGTTGGTGTTGAGATGTTTACGAACGCCTCACTCGTCACGGTGCCGAGGCAGATTCCCGATTCGCCGACACCGGTGATGATGCCCATGATGCCCGCGTAGAACGGGAACTGCAGCAATATGCCGGCCGCGCCGCCCACCGACTTGGTGAATGAACGCACGTAGGCGATAGGTGTCTTGTGAAGTATGATGCCTGAGAAAAGGAACAGGAGAATCACCGCGCCGAGGTCGAAGGAGCCGCCTTTGACGAACAGGTTCACGATGAGATACGTGAATCCCAGGACTGCGAGGAGAATGCTGAGGAGTCTGCTGTTCTCGACTTTCTCGGCCGGTGTCGCGCCTTTTGTGGCTGGAACGACATCGTCCTCCTTGAGCAACGCCGGGTCGATGGCGATGATGCCTTCTTTCGGGTGCATCATGGAGTTCACGATGACAAGTGCCATGATGACGACGGCCACCATTATTATATTATGCGGGTCGAGGATGGTGTTTGAGATCGGGAGCGTCTCTGTGATGACGCCGTTTGTCGCCTTGACGAGGTCGTTGAGGTCTGATGCCATTTTCAGCGGGATGGAGCCTGAGATGCCGGCGTGCCACACCACGAAGCCGCTGTAAGCCGAGGCGATGAGAAGGCGGTAGTCAACGCCGCGCATCTTCTTCGCGATCTCTTTTGCGAAGATGACGCCGACGATGAGTCCGAAACCCCAGTTGAGCCAGCATGCGACGGCCGAAACGCCTGTCACCAAAGCTATCGCGCCGGCCGGGGTCTTAGGCAACGCCGCCAGTTTGCTGATGCCTCTCTTGATTGACGGCGCCGCCGCCAGCGTCGCGCCGGTGACCAGAATCAAAGCCATCTGCATCGAGAAGCCGAGCAGGTTCCACACGCCGTTGCCCCAGTTGCTCACAACCTCGACGATGCTCTGATGACATACCGGCATCGCGATGGCAATCGCCACAAATGTCAGGATAATCGCGAAAATAAACGGTTCAGGCAGATACTTCTGCATGAAATTCACACAACCTTTGATAATCTTCTGAAACATATCTTATTGTTTAATGATTTTATTAATTTTTTAACCCAAACCAAAACCAATCCAAACCAAAACCAATCCAAACCAAACAAAACCCAAACCAAACAAAACCCAAACCAAACAAAACCCAAACCAAACAAAACAAAACCCAATCCCTATGGATGTGGAACCGCTACGCGGTTCTTTAACCTAACCCCCTAAATTCCTAATTACCTAATCACCTAAATTCCTACGATCACCTTGATTACCTGCGTCGCCCCGTCGCCGTTCGTAACCTTTAGAAAATAAATCCCATGCCGGAGATTCTCAACGGGGATGACGTATTCCTCGACACCTTCGGAGACCGAAATCTCATCTGAATAGACGGACTGACCCAATGAATTGAAGATGACGATATCAGCCTTTCCAAAATTATTCTGGTAAAAACGTATGTTTATCTTTTCCTTGGCGGGATTCGGATAGATGTCGAAACGCAGCGTGCTGGTGTTTGTTTCGTTGACATCCAGATCATTGGAAAAAAGGAGTTTCATTGTTACGGGAAGATGGTCGGAGTTGCTGAACAGCGCATTCGCCACAGCGGGTGAGACATCGTGGTTTTCCGGCGAGTTGATGCTGTTGTTGAAATGCCGTCCGTCCTGTCCGATGGCGTGGCAGGAGCCGTCGATGTATTGGATTTTGTCTCTGCCTCCGTAGATGTTCTCCGACATCAGGATGAAGTCGAAGCGGTCGTCCATGCCGCCGCCCGAACGGCATCCGTCGCCCTGCCGGTTCGTTGACTGTGTGTGGTAGTCTTCGTAATGCGGGTCCTCGTTCCACGCCCCGACACCGTAGGGATAAAGCGGGTCGATGAAATAAGTGTTCGGATATGTGTTTTTATTCGTAAGTAACTGATAGGCAGGCTCTTCGTTCGTATATAGGTTGAAGTCGCCCATTATCAGCACGTTGGAGTTTTTGTAAAGATTCTGAATGTTATTCATTATGTTGCGGCACATGACACGGCGTTTCTCCTCGTCATCTGCACCGTACCCGGCCTTCAGATGCGCGACGATACATGTCAGATTTGTGGTGTCGCCATGTGCGAGCGCATCGTTTTTAAGGTAGAAACTGAAAATGTCAACGTCGCGGATGTAACTCTGCGCCACGTGATGTCTTCTCAAGACGAGTTTTTTGGAGTTGTAAAAGATGCAGTTGGTAAGGTATGAATTGCTTGTATTGGCTCCGGCTTCCGTTTTCCAATAATTTATTCCGTTGATATTCAGGTTGTTTCTTAAGAAATCATCTGGCAGGTTCGATGCCCTTCCCACTTCACAGACAGTAAAGATGTCGGGGTAATAGGCGGTGAGTATAGTTCTGATGTATCTGTTTTTGTCATTGATATTGTTCAGGTTCTGCGGGCAGTAGTCGGTGTAGTTCCCGTAGTTCAGCAGGTTATATTGCATCACCTTGATTGTGTCGGTGACTCCGGCATTCATGCAAAGCGACGCGATTACGAGCAGTATCAGTGACAGGCTTTTTTTCATGTTTGGAGTTTTGAGAGTTGAGAGTGGAGTTTGTTATTTAGTTTGGAGTTTTGAGAGTTGAGAGTGAAGTCGTTTAACTTCAAACTTCACTCTCAACACTTCAAACTTCACTCTATACAATGCGTTTAAGCATGCTTATCTCGGCGCTTGTGAGGAATCTCCACTGGCCGCGTGGCAGGTTGTGTTTAGTGAGACCTGCGAGCATCACTCTGTCGAGTTTCGTTATCTGATAGCCGAGGCTTTCGAAGATGCGGCGCACGATATGGTTTCTGCCTGAATGGATTTCCACTCCGACTTCGCACATTGTCGGGTCATCGATGACGTAGTCGATCTTGTCAACTTTGATAGGTCCGTCTTCGAGTTCGATGCCGTTCTGGATTTTCTCGAAGTCCTCTTCAGCCAAAGGCTTGTCGAGCACGACGTGATAGAGTTTTGACACCTCGTGGCTCGGATGTGTCAATGTCTTGGCGAGGTCGCCGTCGTTGGTGAGGAGCAGCAGCCCGAGGGTGTTACGGTCGAGGCGGCCCACCGGGTAGATGCGTTCTTCACATGCGCCTTCGACGAGTTCCATCACGGTGTGACGCTCGTAAGGGTCGTCGGATGTGGTGATGACACCTTTCGGCTTGTTGAGAAGCACGTAACGGAGCTTCTCGCGGTTCAGTGTCTGCCCGCCGTACATGACCTTGTCTGTTGTCTGGACCTTTGTCCCAAGTTCCGTGACGACTTCTCCGTTCACTGTCACTGCGCCGGCGAGGATGAGGTCGTCAGCCTCGCGGCGTGAGCAGATGCCCGCGTCGGCGAGGTATTTGTTCAGACGGATTTCGCCTGTCGCACTCGGACGGTCAAATTCCGGGTCTTTCTCTCTTCTGTAACCTTTACGGCCACCGCTCGGACGTTCGTCGCGGTCAAACCTGCCGCCACGACGGTCATCTCTGCGACCGAAACTTCTGCGTTCGCCGCGTTCATCGTCTCTGCGACCGAAACTTCTGCGTTCGCCGCGATCATCGTCACGACGACCGAAGCCTCTGCGTTCACCGCGATCATCGTCACGACGTCCGAAGCCTCTGCGTTCGCCGCGTTCATCGTCATCACGACGTCCGAAGCCTCTGCGTTCACCGCGGTCGTCATCACGACGTCCGAAGC
>JAKSMX010000019.1 GCA_024400305.1 Bacteroidales bacterium
CTTTTTTCAGTGAAAATGACTGCAAGATGGTGATACGCATCACTTTTTTCAGTGAAAATGACTGAATGATGGTGATACGCATCACTTTTTTCGGTCATAATGACTGAATGATGGTGATACGCATCACTTTTTTCGGTCATAATGACTGAAAAGTTTTTAGTTTTTAGTCTTTAGTCGTTAGTCTTCAGTGTTTAGGGTCAACGGACTAATGGCTAATGGCTAACGACTAACGACTAAATTTTGCCGGTTTTCTCGCATATATGAAAAAATGCAGTATCTTTGCAGTCGCTAAAAACGTGTATTTACACGGAATCAACGAATACAATATATTTTTGCGATGCAGATAAAAAGAGAAAAATACCTTCAGGAACTCATCAATGCATGCGGAAATCGCATGATTAAGGTGATTACCGGCATGCGCCGATGTGGTAAATCGTATTTGCTATTTACTATCTTTCGTAACTATCTTGTGGAGCATGGGACAGAGGAAGACCATATTATTATGGTTGATTTGGAAAACCGTCGAAATATAGCATTGCGCGATCCGGATGTGCTACTAAATCACATATTTGATAGAATTGTGGATAAGGGGCATTATTATGTATTATTGGACGAGGTACAGTTGGTTAGTGAGTTTGAAGATGTACTGAATAGTTTTCTTAAAGAGGATAATGTTGATGTGTTTGTTACGGGAAGTAACGCAAAATTCCTGAGCAAAGATGTGATTACCGAATTTCGTGGTCGAGGCGATGAAATCCGTATTCACCCACTTTCGTTCCGCGAGTTTGCAGAGCATAGGCAATCTTATTCTGACGCCATGTTGCGTGAATATATGTTGTATGGCGGCCTCCCACAAGTGGTATTGGAAAACGACCCTGCACGCAAAGTCGCATACCTGAAACAACAATTCACACACACCTACTTGCGTGACATCAAAGATAGGTATAATATTCAAAACGATAGCGACTTGTTGGAACTTATAACCATAATATCATCCTGTATTGGGTCTCTTACCAATCCCCCCAAAATAGCCAACACCTTCAAGACTGTCAAGCAAAGTAAGATCTCCGCAGATACTATTCGCCAATATTTGGAGTATATGGAAGATGCATTTATGATTGAGAGATCTATTCGCTATGATATTAAAGGGCGTAAATATATTGATTCACCCTATAAATATTACTTCGAAGATTTAGGATTACGTAATGCTCGTGTAGGATTCCGTCAAACCGAATTACCGCATATAATGGAAAATTTGCTATATAATGAACTTCGTGAGGCGGGATTTACGGTAGATGTTGGACAGGTATATAGCGAGCATAAGAATGAGGATGGCAAACGGCAGCGCAATATATTAGAGGTGGATTTCGTGTGCAACCGAGGGTATAATCGAGTATATGTTCAATCGGCTTTTGCAATGGATACTGATGATAAACGTAATCAAGAATTTGCTTCGTTACGCAAATTGAACGATGGTTTCCGTAAACTTGTTATCGTTTATGGACTGCAGCCGACCTATATGAATGATGATGGCTTATTTATCGTTAATTTAGTGGATTTCCTTATGAATCCGGCAAAATTTATCGGTGAATAGTTACAAATAGAACATCGCGCAGCAAATATCGTAAAACAAATAACTATGCGTAAACTATTTTTATTATCGCCGCCCTGACGTTGAGTGTGGGGAGAGAAAGCCCCCCGACCCCCTAAAGGGGGAGTTTACGCCCTTTGGAATAGTTTAGAGTTGTTCTAAAGTTGAAAGTTTTCATAAAAATCACTTATTTACTTGCATATATCAAAAAAAATCCGTACCTTTGCGCCCGAAACTGATAAAGTCTGCTTTAGGAGGCAGCAAAAATAAATCACAAATCACAAATTAAATTTATGCGTAAACTATTTTTTCAATTCGCACTCTCTGCCTGGTGGCAGTAATGTGCATGGTTTCAGCAAATGCTCTGGCGTATGATGTCTATGATGGCAGTGATAATATTTATGTTGCAGCAGACAAAATCCTCGTCGTTGAAGAGGATGCTACGGTCGATAATTGTGATATTAATGGAGGTGGTGTGCTGATAATAAAAGAAGGAAAAACCGTAACGGTGACAACGAATTTCAACTGCTTAAATAGTACTATTTATGTGTATGACACCTTAAATATTGAAGGGGACTTCTATAAATTAAACATCTGACAATCAAAGAAATATATCGATAAAATTTGCATATGTCAAATATTTTTTGTAACTTTGCATAAAAATTACGAAAATGAAGGCAAAATTCGCACAACTGAAACCAGCAAGTCTCTTTGAGAAAGAAGAAACAATGACCAACTTATCCGCTTTAGGCAACCCATTGGACAGATTGGAACAGTATATTGACTTTGAGATGTTCCGCCCCATGCTGGAGGATGCTTTATATAAAAAGGATTGCAAGAGTAACGCCGGTTTATTTGTGAGAAGGGTTTCCGTAACCATCCCTTAACCGATGAACAAAAGGCTAATAATCGCCAAAAATCCAAGATTCGCTGCCGTGTGGAGCATATTTTTGGATTTGAAGAAGGAAGTATGAAAGGTTTGGTCGTGAGGAGTATCGGTTTGATGCGTGCAAAAGCAAATGTCGCATTGACGAGTTTGGTGTATAATATGTTTCGTTTTATCCAGATTGTGCGTTATAAGCCAGAATGGGTAAAAATTTAATAGGTTTATAACATGTTGAATATCAGTATATTATGGGGGGGGTAAAAATAATGCGAGAGATATTTGCACATATCAAAAAAAGTTGTAACTTTGCAGTCAGTTTTTGAAAAAGAATAGTTAAATCAATATGAGATAGTGCCTGTTTAGGGCGAGCTTTGTCGAATCAGATACAGGGTTCTGCTGATAAGACAAAGGAACTGAATTTATAGAACCCATCTAAACAAATAATCTTTTTTTCTCCTTGCCTGAAAACGCACATCCCACCGCCATCGCGAGCGAAGTCGAGTAACCTCGTGCACCCATCCCCAGTCAGATGCCGTCTCTAAAAAACGCAACAGGTCTGCAAGAGCTTTTGCCTCGCTTCCAACCACGCCCCGCCAAGCCAACACGCCCCAACTTCTATTTGCGCACCTCGTTATAGCGGTGGCAGAAGCACTCGCCTGAAGCACTATAATGCATCTATTTCTTCAGACCATTTTGTTGCCAGGTTAAGGTGATAAATTCCTGCTGGTTTTACATTGCAAAATTACATTTTTGTTAATTCCATGATTTTCAAGTTCGGGCTGGTGCTTGCTGCCCAGTTCGGGCAGCGTCTTGTTCTCCTGCATCGCTTTCAAGGCGAACTCCGCCGTGTATTTGCGGCGGCTGATTTTCTTTGGGTCACCCATTTTTTTCAGAATTTTGTGCAGAGATAATCACTTTAGGCTCTGGTCTGAATTTTTGGTAGCATTATACCGGATTATCGCGACAAGCTTTATCTTATTGATGAAAAAACGATGTTTTAAATCGACGACAACGGCAACATATTTTTGTGAGCCATTTCTTTGACTTAACGTTATTCACCTGCGGATCAAACGTGTTTTTCGCAAAGGATGATGACTTTTTTGTCGTCTCTCATCGTTGTGCCGAAGACAAAGGTGTCATCGCTCTCCTGAAGATTGAGATTTTTACGCAAGTCGTTGGCGGTCAATGGGAAATTACGCGTCACCACAGACGCCCTCTTAACATCTTTCAAAAGTTCCTTCTTGACCTTCTTGTCGAAATTTGAAAATGCGATAACTTCAAAAACACGTCCCGGAAAATCCGGAATCAGATTGTCGGAAGTGTATAAGTGACTGTTTACGTGCAGCTTATCAATCTTGAAACTTTGCGAAACGAGTCTGAAAACCCCGGCTTTCATCAGCGATGAGTTCGGCTCGTAGAGATATTTCCTTATTGTGTCGGCGAAAACCGGAACGGCGTTTTTCTCGTCATCATCAAAACAGCAAAATTCATCCTGTCCTGAAATCACATCCTGCCTCAAATTCACGCAAACAATTTTTATACTCCCCGCAAAACCACGTTCAAGCAGGACGAGGATCTCCTTGCATTCGTTCTTCACAGAAACGACATGAATCTCTTTGATGTTTTTCAACTCGCTGCAAATCAGCGAAATGTCGAGCATCGGCGAGGTCTTTATCAGGATGTGTTCCGCAACCTCAAGCATTTTTTCCTGAAGTTCCACGACATCGGGGCTGCAGTCGCGGAGCGAGACCATCTTGCGGTTGAATGCATCGCGTCGGGCGGGGTCAGCGAAAATCCATGATGATTTCTGGCACGGATCGCACGGAATTTCATCCAGAAACGATTTTGCATCATCGTTCAGGACATTGATTTTCCTGCCGAGAACGCGGAAATTGTTTTCAGCCAATTCACACAATTCCTTCTGATTTTCAACATAATACGCATTACGGAAATTTTCCGAAAGGAAGTACGAATCAATGCCGAGACCGCCTGTCAAATCAATGAACGTGGAATGTGAATCATCGTTGTCAGGCTGCGGAGGTGCACCGCAGTGTGTCTTTACGATTTTCGCCTTGTATTTCGCGGTGAGTTCGGAGGAACATTGTTCAAGAGAAAGATGTTTCGGAAAGAGCAGATCGGGGTTTGCCGCCCACGACGGCACTTTCTTAGACAGGATTTGACGTGCCTCTATCTGACTGAACGCCAGCGACTTGTCAACGTCAGCCGGTATTTTTTTCAATGCCAGCTGACGTATGTTATCGTGAATATGAGTTTCGATAAAAAGACGTGTCGCGTCGTTGAGAATCATCTGTGTCAATCTTCAATCTTCGGGCCGACGTCGATTTTACCGGTTTTCCACAGGTAGAAAGCGGCGGTGAATCCTGTTGTGACAAGAATCGCTATTGTCAACGCCAATCCGGGGGCTATGCCTTTGCCCGCGACGTATGCGCCCGAAGGTGCTTCGAGGATAAACATCATCGTGACCACCGACATGAACATCGCCGGGATGAGGGTGACAAAATAATTCCTGCGTTTCGTTGTAAGGTAAACGGTGATCGCCCACAAGGTAATAGCCGCCATCACCTGGTTGCTCCAAGCGAAGTAACGCCATATCACGCCGAAATTGGCGGGGTCGTTCATCATAAACATCAGGAAGCCAGCGCATGCCGCAAAGATGATCATGCTGATGAGCATACGGTTCTTGAAATTTTTCTGTTCGATATGCAGGGTGTCGGCGACAATCAGACGTGCCGCACGCAACGCCGTGTCTCCGGAAGAAATAGGCGCGAACACTACACCGAGAACGGCGAGTATTCCGCCGAGTCTTCCCAACCAGCTGTGACAGATGAAATTGACGATAGCACCGGCACCGTAGCCGACTTCCTGCGGCACGCCGTTGACGACCGTTGTATATGTCGGGCCGTGTTCCTGGAAGAATGTAGTCGCGGCGACGGCCCATATAAGAGCCACGATGCCTTCGGCCACCATCGCACCGTAGAATACCGGACGCGCGTACTTCTCGTTCTTCAGACACCTCGCCATCATCGGCGACTGTGTCGCATGGAAACCGCTGATGGCACCGCAGGCGATTGACACAAACATCATCGGGAAAATCGGCGCCGGGTCGAACTTCGTCCCGAAGCCATTCCATATCTCCGGCAGGTCAGGCCATTGTATGAACAGCACGAACATGAGGCTTATCGCCATGAACAGCAAAGCGATGGCGAAAATCGGATAGATCCTTCCGATGATTGTGTTGATTGGAAACAGCGTTGCGGCGAGATAATACGCGAATATCAAAATGATCCAGAAATAGATGTTCTTGTAGAATGGGACATGGTCGGGCTTGTCGCTTGACAGCGTCACCTGACCGGTGCTTGAGTCTTGGGTCTCAACAACCCTGACATCATAATCGGTAAGCTGGTTGATGCGGGTGCTTTCGTCGATGATGGTGTCGTTGGCGATCTTCTCGTAAGCGGTCTGTCCCTCAAAAGTGCCGACGATGATTTGCGCGGGCTGCGACACGAAGACCGTCCCGGCAAGGATGAGGAGAATCAGCGTGAAAATCAACATGATGCCATTGACTTTCTTTCCGAGATAACGTCCGATGAGCTGCGGGAGACTCTCGCCGCCTCTTCTTATTGACATCATTCCTGAAGAGAAATCGTGGACCGCACCGGCGAAAATCGTGCCGAAGACAATCCACAGATACGACGCAGTGCCGAACTGCGCCCCCATGATGGCACCGAAGACCGGGCCGAGACCCGCGATGTTGAGGAACTGAATCATGAACACCTTCCACGTCGGCATCGGCACGTAATCCATGCCGTCGGCCTTCGTCATGGCAGGCGTCGGACGCTTAGGGTCAACATCAAACAGCCTACCTATGTATCTGCCGTAGAAAATGAAACCTAAAATCAATGCAATCAATGCAATAATGAATGTAATCATATTCCAAATATTATAAATTAAACAATAATCAACGTTTATGATTCCACGGATATGGAACCGCTACGCGGTTCTCTCACATAACCACACAATTAGCTACGGATATGGAACCGCTACGCGGTTCTTTCTCATTTCGTCCTTTTCTCTATTTCTGTCCAAATTCCATCAGGTAGGCCTTGATGAACTCGTCGATCTTGCCGTCCATGACACCCTGCACGTTGCTGGTCTGGTAGTTGGTGCGGTGGTCTTTCACACGGCGGTCGTCGAAGACGTACGAGCGTATCTGCGAGCCCCATTCTATCTTTTTCTTGTTAGCCTCGATCTTGTTTTTCTCTTCCATGCGATGTTGCAGCTCCTTGTCGTACAGCTGTGATTTCAGGAGACGCAGAGCGTTCTCCTTGTTTTTCGGCTGGTCGCGCGACTCGGTGTTTTCAATGAGGATCTCCTCTTCATGTCCGTCGTACGGGTCTTTGTATTGGTAACGTAATCTGACGCCCGACTCCACCTTGTTGACGTTCTGTCCGCCCGCGCCGCCGCTGCGGAAGGTGTCCCACGACAGGCGTGACTGTTCGATGACGACTTCTATTGTGTCGTCGATGAGCGGCGACACGAACACGGAGCTGAACGAGGTCATGCGTTTGCCCTGCGCGTTGAACGGGGAGACGCGCACGAGGCGGTGCACTCCGTTCTCGCCTTTGAGGTAGCCGTAGGCATAGTCGCCGTCGATCTCCATCGTCACCGACTTGATGCCCGCGTCGTCGCCATCGAGGATGTTGCTGACGCGCACCTTGTAGTTATGGGCTTCAGCGTAGCGCATATACATACGCATGAGCATCTCCGCCCAGTCCTGCGACTCGGTGCCGCCCGCCCCCGCGTTGATCTTCAGCACGCAGCTCATCGAATCGGCCTCCTCGTGAAGCATGTTGCGGAACTCGAGTTCATCAACCAATTTTATTGTCAGGTCGTATTGCGCATCGACTTCCTCTTCCGTCGCCTCGCCTTCCTTGGCGAAGTCGTACAGCACGCCGAGGTCGTCGTTGGCCTTCACGATGTCGTCGTAAGCCGTCACCCAGCTCTTGATGTCGCGCATCCTGCGCATGACGACCTTGCCGTTCTTTGGGTCGTCCCAGAAGCCGTCGGCTTTCGTTTGTTCCTCTAATTCAGCTATTTGCGACAACTTTGTGTCGATGTCAAAGATACCTCCTCAAGGCATCGATCCTCTTACATAGTTCTTTCTGGCTTTCAGATGTTATCATTTCATGATTAAATTTGAAGCGGCAAAGGTACGAAAAATTTCAAAAGGAGACGTATTAATTAAGGTGAAAAAAAATATTTGAAATGAGGTTGAAGTTCGGGAAAAAGTGTATTTTTGCAATCAAAAAATTTGTATGTGTGAAGCAACATTGATATCAAATAAAATTGTCAGATTAGGCACTAGGTCATACCAGCAGATGATGGAAGCCATGACACCTGATTCATACAGCGTGACACAGCTTTCACGTTTGAACAGAGATTTGGAATCATTCTACGAAACGCTTTATAATCAATGGAATACGATTACAGAAGAAGAATATAAGACATTCGGAAACCAACTTGTTGTGATGTTGCAGACTTTGAAAGATTTGTATTTGGCATGCAAACGAATCGGCGGCAACAAGAATTTAGACAAACAGGTTGAGTTGCTTGGTATGAATTATTCCGCCATTTGTGAAGTGAACAATGACATTGTGAATTTTCGGATAAAATTGCCAAAGGACGATGGGTTTAAAAAGGTTATGGAAGAGGCGGCGAAAAGGATAAACAGATGATTTTATTTGACTCCACAAAGAATTTCAGGACAAGGCTTTCTGACTTGCTCAAAGCTAAACGAGGGGTCTATGCAAATTTGCCTGATGAAATTAAGCAAGAATTTAAAGGAGCTGACATTGAGAAAATCAGAAACAATCGCGACATGATTCTCATTCAGAATGAAGCGATAATTGTCAAACTACGTCTTCCTGACAAAAAAATGCAACTATCGAAAGCCAACGGTTATCGTTTGATTTATATGGTTTCAACGACTAAAGAACGTGTTGTGTTTCTTGACATATATCCAAAGCGAGGACCGATGCAACAGATTGACATTAATGCGAAAGACTTGACAAGACTTTTGATGGATTTCAATTTGGAAGATGAAAACGGGACGCTTGAGAAATATAATTTTTGATGAATTGTATTCGGTTCGGGAAAAAGTGTATTTTTGCAAAGCAACAAATTCAAACTGCACATTTTTCAGTGCAATTTTGAAAAAATTCTCTTAACCCTTCTCTTTCCCATCTTAACTATCCTTCAACGCCTCAATAGCATTGGCATTCGCCGATTTCTAAAACAGAAGGGCCTGGATGTAACATTCGGGTTCTTTTGTTTTTGATGCGGTGAAATCCAAAAGAGAAAAACGTCGTTTTCGACAGCCATCACAGTCAACATTAAAATATTTTCCCAAAAATCATTATTTCATTTCCAAAATGATGTGTTTTTGCATCAAAATGGAAATAAAATGAATTATTTTGAAACCGTTCGATATATTATTGAAACCCGAACCGCGTAAGCGGTTCCATATCCGTAGATTATTCAAAACAATTATCATCGGAGAACCGCGTAGCGGTTCCATATCCATAGCGCGTCAACGTGATTTATCACGTTGATTCCATATCATTATCGAAATTTTTCATGCATAATTTAATTTCCATTGTTTTTATCAAATTCATTGATTATTTTTCAAAAAAATTAAAAAATTCCCCACAAACGACAAAATATTGTATATCTTTGCCGTGCATTCAGATGTGAGAAATTTGCTAAACTCGTCGGCAATATTGTTTCATATTCTTTTTGTTAATATTTTATCAATCAATAATTTATATGTTATGGCAAATACATATACAAAAATCTATGTGCATTTTGTTTTTGCGGTGCAACATAGGCAATGCCTCATCAAGAAGGCATGGAAAGACGAGCTTTACAGATACATCAACGCAACAATAACCAACAAAGGTCACAAACTCTATGCAATAGGCGGAATGGCAGACCATCTGCATCTGCTCGTCAGCATGAACCCCGACCAATCAATGTCATCGTTCATTGCCGATGTCAAACGCAGCTCGGCAATGTGGATAAATCAAATGTTCCTCCGTCCGGGAATTTTCGCGTGGCAACGTGGTTTCGGGGCATTCACATATTCAAAAAATGACGTTCACAATGTTGCAAATTACATTGAAAACCAAGAAGAACATCATAGGAAACGGAATTTTCATGATGAATATGTAAAATTGTTGGAAAAACACGAAATCGAATACGATGAACGGTTCGTTTTCAAACAGGTTGAAAAAAATTGAACGAAATACCGTTTTGATACGGATATGCGACCGCTGACGCGCTATGGATGTGGAACCGCTGACGCGGTTCTTCGGTTGCTATTTTACGATTCGTCGTTTTGCTATGGATATGGAACCGCTGACGCGGTTCTCCGATTGCTTTTTACGATTCGTCGTTTTGCTATGGATGTGGAACCGCTGACGCGGTTCTCCGATTGTTTTTTACGATTCGTCGTTTTGCTATGGATGTGGAACCGCTGACGCGGTTCTCCGATTGTTTTTTACGATTCGTCGTTTTGCCACCGATATGCGGTCGTGTAAATTTTTATTTTCTTTCCGTTTCACATTGTTAATAATTAATTATCTTTGCAATCTTGAAAAATTGAATTTTTATCATGATGAAAAAACTGAAAATTAGACTTTCGATGGCGGTGGCGATGCTGCTTGCCGTCTCTTCGTTCGTGTTTGCACAGAGCAACGAAACATCTGTTTATCAATTTGTTGACGATGTCGAGGTCAACCACACAATCGTGCAGAACCAAGGCAGCTCTGGCACATGCTGGTGCTACGCCGGAACCGGCTTCGTCGAGGCGGAGATGCTCCGCAAATACGGCGTGGAGCTCAACCTCTCGGAGATGTTCTTCGACCGCTGGGCATATAAGACGAAGTTCGAGAAATATGTCAGGATGCACGGCGAGGCCGCCAACATCAGCTGCGGCGGCGAGGTCATCGACGTGCTTCACGCACTCACCGAAGACGGCATGGTGCCGAATGACGACTACACAGGCTGGGTGCTCGGCGAGGAACGCAACAACCACTGGGAGATGCACGCACTCATCAACGAATACGCAAAAGTAGTGATAGCGCGAAAGAACGGCAAGCTGCTTCCTTACGTCTATCCTAAGATGGTTGAGGAAATCCTCAACGTATATCTCGGCGAGGTGCCGGAGACCTTTATATACAAAGGTGTCAAGTACGATGCGAAATCGTTTGCGGCGAAATATCCGCTTGACATCAACGATTACGTGCAGCTCGGCGCATACACCCACAAGGAGCTTTACAAACCTTTCAACATCCACATCCCCGACAACTGGACAGCCACGATGACATACAACATGACCATGGACGAACTCATGGCCGAGCTCGACAACGCCCTCAACAGCGGCTACACCGTCGGCTGGGCGCAGGATGTCAGCGACAAGGGCTTCTCGCGCAAGGCGGGCGTCGGCGTCGTCCTGACCGACGATGTCAACAAGATCCGCGAAAGCGACCCGAAGGCCTACAAGAAGATGACTGACGACGAAATCCGCGAAAGCATCTACAAATTTGAGACCGTGATGCCTGAAATCGACGCCGTTGACGACGAGATGCACCAGAAAGCATACGACGACTGGAGCACCGGCGACGACCACAGCATGCTCATCGTCGGCATCGCCCACGACCAGAACGGCGTCAAATATTATAAGGTGAAAAACTCATGGGGCGAAGCCGGGCCGTTCAAAGGCTACTGGTACTGCTCCGAGAAATTCGTCAGACTCCACACCATCTTCTTCACAGTCAACAAGGAAGGCGTGAGCAACGACATGGCGAAGAAACTCGGATTCTGATTGCCCCACTCGCCGCAATCGGTTTGCCCGACGAAATTTCGTCATCGCAGACGAAGTCGGGCAAACTCAAAACAAAGAATGTGTAACAATTAATTATAATTTAAAAATTCAAACAAATGAAATTTAAAAGTTTTTTAGTGGCAGCGGCTCTTTTGGTGAGCATGCCAGCATTCGCACAGGAAAGCGAATCGAAGACAGAAGATGAAGGCTACAAATTTGAGGTCATCAAAGAATTGCCCATCACTCCGGTGAAAGACCAGAACATGGCCGGCACATGCTGGTGCTATTCGACACTCGGCTACTTCGAGGCTGAACTCCTCCGCATGGGCAAGCCGGAGTACGATTTCTCGGAGATGTACATCGTTCACAAGACTTACGAAGACCGCGCCGAGAAGGCTGTCCGCACACACGGCGACGTCAGCTTCTCACAGGGCGGCTCATTCGGCGATGTCATCTACGCCATCCGTCACTACGGCCTCGTGCCTGACGTTGAGATGAGCGCAGGCCAGATGCACGGCGAGACACTCTCCGACTTCTCGGAATTCTCAAGCGTATGTGACCCGTTCGTTGAGGGCGTCATCAAATGCAAGAAACTCCAGCTCGGCCCTGATCACAAGCCGCTCTGGAAGAACGCCCTCGTCGGCATCCTCGACGCATACCTCGGAAAATGCCCGGAGGAGTTCGAATATAACGGCAAGAAATACACTCCTATGTCATTCGCTGAGTCAACAGGCCTCAACATGGACGACTACGTGAACATCGCCTCATTCGCACACCAGCCTTGGTACGAACAGTTCGTCATCGAGGTCCAGGACAACTGGCGCTGGGGCATGGCTTACAACATGCCAATCGACGAATACATGCAGGTACTCAACAACGCCATCGAGAAAGGTTATCCTATCGCATGGGGTGCTGACGTCAGCGAGAGAGGCTGGCTCAGAGGCAAGATGTCGGGCATCTGCGTGCTCCCCGACCTTGAGAACGCAGCGTCAGACAAGGCCGGCACCGACTACGCACACTGGAACGGCCTCAGCGCAACAGACCGCCAGAAGGAAGCCATGAACCACCCGACACCACAGCGCATCGTCAGCGACCAGGACCGCATCGACGCCTATAACAACTACGAGACAACCGACGACCACGGCATGGTCATCTACGGCAAGGCCAAAGACCAGATGGGCAACGAATACTTCATGGTCAAGAACTCATGGGGCGACGCCGGCAACTACAACGGCATCTGGTACGCATCAGAGGCTTTCGTGCGTTACAAGACCCTGAACTGCATCGTCCACAAAGACGCTCTTCCGAAAGACATCAGAAAGAAACTCGGAATCAAGTAGTTAAGAGTTAAAAGAGTAGAGATAAAAGAGGCTGGCGCACGTGGTTCAATCCAACATACGCCAGCCTCTTCTCTCTTCTCTCGCCTCTCTCAACACTCCACTCTCAACACTCCTCCCTATTTCTTCATCGCCTCGAACCCCTTTCCATAAACGCCCATGACGGTGTTGACGGAGACGAAAGCCTGCGGGTCTTCCTGTTTCACGATGCGTATGACAGGCTGGCACTCCGTCTTGCGGGCCACGACCATGATGATGTCGTTGTTTTGCTTCGTGTACCAGCCTTTTCCATTAATCAATGTGACGCCACGGTGCATCTCGTTGCCGATGCGGTCGGCGATGACCTGCGGCTTTGACGAGAAGATGAACATCTGCACCGACTGCTTGCTTCCCGTAAAGGCCAGATCCATGCAGTAGCTGCTCACGAAATTGCCCACCAAGCTGTAGATTATCAATTCGATACGTTCCAATGGCGCGCCCGAAAGCACGAAAAACGACGACCCGATGATGAGCAGGTTCATCGCGAGGGTGAAACGTCCGAGCGAGATGTTGCGGTATTTGTTGACGACCATCGTGATGATGTCAACGCCGCCGGTGCTGCCGCCGGAGAGGAAGATGATGCCGTTGGCGAAGCCGCCGATGCCGCCGCCGATGACCGCCGCAAGAAACCTGTCGGTGATGACGGGTTCGGTGATGAATCTCTGCAAAAGCGAGAAAAACACCGACATCACGACGATGCAGTAAATCGTCTTAAGCCCGAACTTCCATCCCAACACCTTGAGCGAGAACAAGATAAGAATCGCATTCAAAGCGAAAATCGTGACACCGGTCGAAAGACCCGTCACCCAATACACGATGACGGAGATGCCGTTGACACCGCCGCCGAGCATGTTGTTCGGGATAAGAAACGCCGTCCAACCCAAAGCAATCACGAACAGGCAGATCGTGATGACTGCATAATTTTTCAGTTCAACCAATAAATTCTTCTTCATGTTTTTCATTTTTTTACGACGTGCAAAATTATATATTTTTTTCAAACGCGGCGAAGAACCTTTGTATAATGCTACCAAAAATTCAGACCAGAGCCTAAAGTGATTATCTTTGCAGAAAATTCAAGAAAGATGAACGAAACGAAGAAAGTCAGCCGCCGCAAGTACACGGCGGAGTTCAAGGCGAAGGTCGCCTTGGAAGCGATGCGGGAAAACCAGACGCTGCCCGAACTGTGCGGCAGGCATCAGTTCAGCCCGAAGTGTCGATGTGAAGAAGGTCGGGGGCGGGAGGAGCGGGTTGCTCCGCGATACGGGGGTGGGTGCAGCTTGCGATGAGCAGCAAGGCAAGAAACTGTAATATGAGACGGATCTTTTTCACGGGGCGAAAATACAAATTTATCTTCGTCTCACCTCACTCTCCGCATTATGAATTTCGTGTTGAACCGTGTGCCGTCTTCGCGTTTGCGCAGTCCGTTCCATATCATCTCGTATCTGTCGCATCTTTCGATGTCCCACCATTCGTAGTTCATCTCGCCGCCTTCTTCCTGAATCCAGCGGCTCACCAGCCAGTCGCCGTCAACATTGTATTCGTTGAAGGGGTTTTCGCTCGGAATCCATTCGCCGTTCTCCATGACGTAATAAGTGTAAGTGCTGTCGGCTCTGTATTCCCAACGGTGGTCAATGCTGCCGTAGGTCGTGTCGCCCTCGATGTCCACGCCTTCCCAAAGGCCGACAATGCTGTCAGTATAGTCAACGTGAATCTTTTTGAAAACCTCGGTTCTTTTGCTTGTGAACTCCGGGTGCTGCAGATATCTGAATCTCGAGATTGAATACGAATCGTCGTCTATGTCGCTGACCGTCTGCTCAACAATGTTGTTGTCAATCAGCCTTTGAATTGTAATGATGTTGTCCTTGACAGAAAAATTCTCGTATGTTTTTGAAAGCCAGTCGTTGAATTTCGTGGAAGAAGATGTTGACGTCCCGTCTTCGTAAAAACTTCTTATTTCCCTTTCATTGGTAAGTTCCTCAATACCATTTGCGTATGTGGATTTCCACTTGCCGATGATTTTGCTTTTTATAGTGCTTTCACTCGGACCGTCATAATTTTTACTGCATGATGACAACGCAAAGGCAACACTGAAACCTAATATGACAACGAGAGCAATCTTCTTCATCTTCCTTTAGAATTTTAAATTAATTGCGCAAAAATACAAAAAAATTTTTAGTTCATCACGTTTTATAAAAAATCATTTTTCAAAAAAATAAAACTAATGTCTCAACTCTTAAAAGTTTTCCATATCTTTGCACCTTAATTAATATAATGAAAATGGCACAGAAACCTTCAATCCCAAAAGGCACTCGCGACTTCCTTCCGGATGTCATGATGCGCCGCAATTATATATTCGACACAATCAAGACCGTTTTTAAACGCTTTGGTTTTCAACCTATTGAGACTCCGTCGATGGAGAATCTCTCCACTTTGATGGGGAAATACGGCGAAGAAGGCGACAAGCTTCTGTTCAGAATCCTGAACTCCGGTGACTTCATGTCGGGCGTCGAACAGAACGGCGAACCGCTTCATTCCGAGAAAATAACCAGCAAAATCTGCGAGAAAGGTCTCCGTTATGACCTGACAGTCCCATTCGCGCGTTTCGTCGTGCAATACCGCGACCAGATCGCGTTCCCGTTCAAACGCTACCAGATGCAACCCGTCTGGCGCGCCGACCGCCCGCAGAAAGGCCGTTACCGCGAGTTCTATCAGTGCGACGTCGATATCATCGGCAGCGACTCACTGCTGAATGAGGCGGAACTCGTGCAGATTGTCGATGAAGTGTTTAACAACTTGGGAATCAACGTGGTTCTAAAAATCAATAACCGCAAAGTCCTTGCCGGAATAGCAGAATACATCGGCAAACCCGACGCTCTCGTTGACATCACCGTCGCCATCGACAAACTCGACAAGATCGGCATCGAGGCCGTCAATGCGGAACTTGCCACCAAAGGTCTTGACACAGAGGCGATTGCGAAACTTCAGCCGATTCTCTTCATGACAGGCACAGCCCGCGAGAAGATGGCGCAACTCAAATCATTGATGAACGGAATAGAAGTCGGGACAAAAGGCATCGAGGAACTTGAGACGTTGTTCAACTACTTGGATGTCATGGGATTACGTATCGAATACGAATTGGATCTGACTCTCGCCCGCGGCTTGAATTACTACACCGGCGCGATTTTCGAGGTCAAGGCGAAAGACGTGGCGATGGGCAGCATCAGCGGCGGCGGTCGTTACGACAACCTCACCGGCATCTTCGGCCTCCCGAACGTCTCCGGCGTGGGCATCAGCTTCGGTGCCGACCGCATCTACGACGTGCTTAACGAACTCAACCTCTTCCCCGAGAAGAACGCAGAGAACACCGAAGTCATTTTCCTGAACTTCGGAAAGAACGAAGAGCTTTACTGCCTACCTTACCTGCAACAGCTTCGCCGTCAAGGTGTTAACGCAGAGATTTATCCTGACGCCGCCAAGATTCAGAAGCAGATGAAATACGCCGACCAACGTAACATCCCGGTCGTCGTCATCGCCGGCGAACAGGAAGTCAACGACAAGACTTTCAACGTGAAATGGATGAAAGAAGGCCGACAGGAGACCGTCAAAGCAGATAACTTATTGGAAATCATTAAAAAATAACATACAAAAATGAAGACACATTATATTTCAACAGAAACCCTCACATTTGAGGAAGTCAACAGGATCATCAGCGAGAACTACAAACTCGCGCTTTCGGAAGATGCGATTCGTCGCATTCAGAAATGCCGCGACTATCTCGACAAGAAGATGGAGAACCAGTCAACGCCGATTTATGGCGTGACGACAGGTTTCGGCTCGCTCTGCGACCACAACATCTCAAAGGAAGACCTCAGCAAACTTCAGAAGAACCTGGTGATGTCGCACGCCTGCGGCACCGGCGATTACGTCCCCGAAGAGATTATCCGTATCATGCTTCTTTTGAAGATTCAGAACATGTCGTACGGCAATTCTGGCGTGCAACTCGTTACGGTTCAGCGTCTTATCGACTTCTTCAACAACGACGTGCTTCCTGTTGTCTATGACCTCGGCTCACTCGGCGCATCGGGCGACCTCGCACCGTTGGCGAATCTCATGCTTCCGTTGCTCGGCCTCGGTGAGGTTCATTACAAAGGTCAGATCCGTCCGGCTGCTGAAGTCTGCAAGGAGTTCGGCTGGGAGCCTATCACGCTTCAGTCGAAGGAAGGTCTCGCACTGCTCAACGGCACACAGTTCATGTGTTCGTACGGCACCTACGTCCTGCTCAAGGCATTCCGTCTGCAGTACCTCGCCGACATGATCGGAGCCGTGTCATTGGACGCTTTCGATGGCAGAATCGAGCCGTTCTACGACCAGATTCATCAGATTCGTCATCACAGAGGGCAGATCCTCACGGCCGAGCGTTACCGTAACTTCCTGAAAGGCAGCGAGATGATCTCAAGAGAGAAGAAACACGTCCAGGATCCGTATTCGTTCCGTTGCATCCCGCAGGTTCACGGTGCGTCAAAAGACGCCATCGCCTACGTGACACAGATTCTCGGTGAGGAAATCAACGCCGTCACCGACAACCCGACAGTATTTCCTGATGAAGACCTCGTCATCTCGGCGGGCAACTTCCACGGACAGCCGCTCGCTTTGAGCCTCGACTTCCTGGCAATCGCCATGGCGGAATTGGGAAATATCTCGGAGAGAAGAACTTACCAGCTCATCGCCGGCAAGCGCGGCCTCCCTTCATTCCTGGTCGCCGAGCCGGGCTTGAACTCTGGCTTCATGATTCCTCAATATGCCGCCGCCGCCATCGTCAGTCAGAACAAACAGCTCTGCACGCCGGCTTCCGTCGATAGCATCGAGTCGTCGCAGGGTCAGGAAGACCACGTGAGCATGGGTGGCAACGCAGCCACAAAAGCGTTGCGCGTGGCCAACAACCTTGAACGCATCTTAGCCATCGAGCTTTTCAACGCAGCGCAGGCACTCGACTTCCGCCGCCCGATAAAGTCGTCGGAATTCATCGAGAACTTCGTCGCTGAATACCGCAAACATGTTGAGTTTGTGAAAGTTGACAAGATTATGTACACCGAAATCGCAAAGTCTGTTGACTTCTTGAAGAACTACAATTTGGGTGACAAGATTTTTGAAAAATAATTATAAAAAAGAGATTGCCTGACCGCAAAAAGCCGGGCAATCTCATAATGACAAAATACCATGGAAGAATTACAATACGAAAATAACGAACAGTTTATGAATCCGCAGCCGCAAAGACCGACGGGATTGTCGATTTTCTGCGTGTTGTCATTCATCGGCGGGGCATGGAATGCGTTGCAGAATTTTGTTTTGTTTGCAGCATACGACGGAGTCAAAAAAATGTTGAACGATGAGGATATATTAGAGTCATATTCCAAAATACTTGGAGATCAGGCTGATACGATGGTTGGTTTGTATGAGTCATTGTTCTCGGTTGACAGAATTTACTTCATTCTTCAGGCTTTGCTCAGCATAGGCTCGTTCATCGGTGTGCTTTACATGTGGAAATTGCAGAAAAAAGGTTTCCATATCTATGCAATAGCACAGATTTTAATGCTTATCGTTTCTGCAATGTTGTTCTACGGTGTTGTCGGAACAGGACCGTGGGGCGATGTCCTCTGGACTGTGTTCTTCGTATTATGGTATCTTCCATTCTATAAAAAAGTGATGAGATAATGGAAAGTAAAGAGAAAGAAGCAAGTATATTTGTTGAGCGTCAACGAGTTACATTAGGGATAAAACTTGTCGGCACTTTTGCGACAGTGTATTACGGCTTGTTCTTTCTCTTTATGATTTTTCTCGGAATATCTTATAATTCAGTCTATGACCCGGCATATTTCGATGAGACGGTCAACGAACAGAACGGAACCGTCGTTTTGATTTCATATATCATCAACACGGTTCTCCTCGGACTTATTATCACGAGCCTCATCATGATGTTTAAGAAGGGACGTTACGGGAAATCCATATTTCTGATCTGCACAGTCCTTCTTATTGCATTTCAGATAATTACAACAGATCCGCCGGCGTGGAGCAGTTATGTTATTGAGGCTTTGCTGGCTCTGATAATGGCACCTTTGAAAGTCGTGAAAAAATTCAACGAGAGAATTGTCGAAGAAACCCAGAAAATCAACAATATCAAAAAGGAGAAATAACAACACTTTCAAACTTTATGAACTTTATGAACTTTACAAACTTTACAAACTTTCTAACTTTATAAACTTTATGAACTTTCTAACTCTATGAACCACATAACTTTAACTGGAGAACTCGGAAGCGGCAAAAGCACCGTGGCCAATTTCCTGATAGGCAGGATTCCGTTCAGAATCGTTTCCGCGGGCTTGCTGTTCAGGCAGCTGGCGGCGGAACACAACATGTCGGCGAAGGAATTCAACGAGTTTATCGAAAACAACCCGAAGTACGACAATTACGTTGACGACACCATCGCAGCGCTTGGAAAAAGCGACGAGAAGATCATCTTCGACTCCCGGATGGCATGGCATTTCGTGCCTGACTCATTCAAGATATACCTTTATGTCGATGTCGATGTCGCCACCGACCGCATCTTCAACGACACCGGCCGCGTGAGCGAGTCGTATTCCGACAAGGCGACGGCGCGGCAGGAGATAATAGACAGGCGCAAGAGCGAGATTCTGCGTTACAAGACCTTCTATGGCTGCGATGTTAGCGACTACAACAATTTCGACCTCGTAGTTGACACGAGTTTCGCAACAAAAGACGAGATTAACGAGCTGGTTCTCAAATGTTTCAATGACTTTGATGAGGGAAAATCTTACTCAAAGGTCTGGCTTGCACCTCAGTCGATAAAGATGGTGTGCGACACATGCGGCTGCGCATGCGAACCCGTCGAAGTCATTAAAAAAGATGGTTTGTTCCTTATAAACAAGGGTGCGGCGAAAGTGAGGAAAGCCCTTGAGGAGGGCAGAAACCTCATTGCGATAGACAAAGTTATTCAACAATAAAAAATTTAATCATGAAAAAGCTGTCATTAATTTTTGCAATCGTATTTCTTTCGTTTGGCTTGAACGCACAAAACAAGTCGGGAAAACTGAAAGTCATTGATACTGACACCATTATCGAGAAAACCAGACAACGTGGTTATTTCCAGAAAGCGTATGTTGACCCTGGCGACCCTCGTTTTATGATGACCAACACCAACAACACATTCCAGTTCGGCATAGGCGGCATCATCCATGCGACATCGTTTTTCGACTTCGACGGAGCGACCATGAACAAGGATTTCGTGACATGGCACATCCCGGTTCCGACGGCGAACACGACGCATTTCGGTCTGGACATGGGCGGGACGCGTCTCATTGCGAAAGGAGTGACGAAAACAAAGAGTCATGAGATTGTTGCCGTCCTTGAACTCAATGTCTTTACCGGCTCAAACGCGGTCAACATCCGTAACGCATACGTCTCATACGCCGGTTTCACTGTAGGAAGAACATACAGTTTCTTCACCGACTTGGATGCAGGCCCGTTGACGGTTGACAACCAGGGACCTAACACCCAGATCAGCAACAGACATCCGCTTGTCGGCTACAGGGGCGGTATCGGCAAGAAAATTTATTGGGGCGCCGCTGTCGAGAACCCTGATCTGAAAATGAGCAATTATGACTCGATTAATATTGATTTTCAGAGAGTTCCTGATATCGCCGCCTTTGCGCAGTTTCATTGGAAACGCGGACACGTCCAGCTGTCGCAGCTTTTCCGGTGCCTCAGTTATTTGTCACTTAACACAGGTGCGCTAGTATTGAATAGTTACAGCGACTACGAAAAGAATTTCGTTTTCGGATACGGCACCGCTTTGAGCGGCAAGGTTTACATGACAAAGAAGTTTTTCTTCACCTATCAGCTCGTCTTGGGGCGCGGCATTTCAAGTTACATTCAGGAACTTGCCGAGGCCAAACTTGACCTCGTTACGTGCATGGGTTCAAAGGAGATGAAGCCATTGACGACATACGGCGGATATCTGGCTTTCCAGTATGAGTTCACGCCTACCGTGACGGCTTCTATGACGTTTGGATCTGTCGCCATAAACCGTTACAACGATGAAAACTATTATGATGTGAACATCGACAATTACAAGTCGTCGTATTACCTGGCCGTCAGTGCTTTCAAGGAGATTTTCGAGCATGGTCTGTTCGGGATAGAATATCTCTGGGGCGAGCGCAAGAACGTCGATGAGTTTGACTGCGTGGCGAAAGGCCGCTCAAACAGAATCGATCTGATGATGAAATATACGTTTTAGTTGAGATGCTAATTTTTTCTCGTGAAAACTCCATCGTACTAAATAATATGATGGAGTTTTTTGTTGTTATTTGGTTGTGTTCTTGTTGTGAAATCAATAATTTAATAATAATATAAAATGAGTTTTGAAGGCAATAAAATTTTTCGTTGACAATGACGGTTATTCGCCGAATTTATGTATTTTTGCCGGAAATTTTTAACAACAATATTATGTAGAACAAACGACATATTGACATATAAATAGCGGTTCGAAGCTATTCTTGATACTCAAATTACCACAATTGTCCGAGAGGGCACACCTTCAAGAATAAGTTTCCAGTTCGCCATCTTCGCATGGCGTGGAATGACTTGTTAGAAGGTGTGGGTGTGGTAGCCCAGAGTATCAGGCAAGATTTACTTCCACGCCTTTTTTATGTCGTGTCGCGAAAATGGCAGGCAAAGTGAAGAACAGCGGCGGTTTGCATATCGGGTGTCTTGTGAAATCGGTCTTCGACGCGAGTGGGATGACGGTGTCGGAGTTCGCGCGGCGGATAAACTGCGAGCGCACCAACGTCTATAAGATTTTCGACCGCCGTTCCATTGATGTTGAGCTGCTTGTGAGAATTTCCGAAATCCTGAACCACAATTTCCTCGCCGATGTCATGAGACACCATGGTTTTGAGACGAAATCAATTACCCAGTTAAGTCTGAGTATCACTTTTGATGACCTTACGGAAGAGAACATCGCGGTTTTGTCGAAAGCCGTTGAATCGTTGAAAGGCTCGCATAAAAACCGTTGAAAAATTATCACGTTTTTGTGAATTGTAATCACGGTTGGAATACAGGTTGTTTTTGGGGATGTTGTAAATTTGCGGCGAAAAATATAACATACATTTTTAAAAATAATACATCCAAAAATTTAAAAAAATGAAAGAAGAAAACAAAAAGGAAGAAATTCAATCAAGGAGAGAATTCTTCAAGGAAGCAGCGAAAGGAGCACTGCCTATTTTAGCTTTTACTATGTTGGGTTCAACATTCCTGACTTCTTGTAAAAAAGATGATGACGGACATGGAAGTGGTTGTGGCTCTAAATGTACTGGTTCTTGCGAATCTTCCTGCTCTGGCGATTGCGACGGTGGTTGCTCTAACAACTGTGACAGTTTCTGTGGCGGAGACTGCTGGGCTTATTGCGAGTCACAGTACAAAAGCTAAACAAATTGTTCGTCAGGAGGATATGTGGAAATCCTCCACATATCCTCTTTTAAAACAAAGGGCAAATGAAAAAATCCATTACTTTTATTGTTACTAAGGATTGTCAATTAGCATGTAAATATTGCTATCTTGTCGGCAAGAATAGCAATGAGCGAATGACATGGGATGTCGCGAAGAAAGCAATTGATTACATTCTCAATCACGAAGATGATTTCCAGGACGAAGGCGTTATTTGGGATTTCATCGGAGGTGAACCGTTTTTGGAAATAGATTTGATTGACAAAATCTGTGATTACATAAAAACTGAGATGTATGTACGTAACCATCATTGGTTTAATGATTATATTTTCTCATTTACAACCAATGGTCTAAACTACAGTAGTGATAAACTTCAAAATTATATAGCCAAAAACAAAGACCATCTTAGCATTACAATTACTATCGACGGAACAGAAAGGAAGCATGACCTAAATAGAATTTACAAAGGAAGTGGCAAAGGTTCCTATAAAGATGTAGTTAAGAATATTCCTCTTTGGTTAGAGCAGTTTCCTACAGTTGGTACAAAAATAACCATTAGTAGTGCAGACATACCTTATATTAAGGAAAGTGTTATGCATGTGTATCAATTAGGTATAACTGAAGTCCATATAAATTGTGTTTTTGAAGATGTTTTTGTCGAGGGAGATGACAAACTCTTTGAAGAACAGTTGTTATCTCTAGCAGATGAGATAATAGACAACGGATATTATAATGACCATACTTGTTCATTTTTCGAAGAAAGAATAGGAAAACCTTTGGATCCTGTTAAGCGAAACAACAATTGGTGTGGAGCTGGAAGAATGTTGTCAATAGATGCAGGTGGAAATTTCTACCCATGCACTCGCTTTGCACAATACTCGTTACGAGACAAGAAGGCATGGATTATTGGTAATGTAGAAAGTGGAATTGACCAAAACAGGTTACGTCCATTCTTGCTTCTTGACCGTTGCACACAAAGCCCTCAAAAGTGTATTGATTGTGAAGTTGCAAGCGGTTGCGCATGGTGTCAAGGTGAGAATTACGACACGGCAGAAATCCCTACTGTATATCAACGTGCTACTGCTATATGTAAAATGCACAAAGCCCAGGTAAGAGCTAATAACTACTATTGGAACAAGTTATACAGAAAACTTGAACTTGAAGGCTTACGTGAAAAGTTTGAAGAAAATCGTCCACAACCAAAACAAGAAATTTGCTAATGTTATGTTACAATATCTCATTATATTATTAGATGACAGTAGCACCTCATATTGTCATTATGATTCGTTAAGCACAAATCGATTGATTGGACTTCCTGATTTAGCAGAGGGTATCAAATTCGCGATGAAAGAAAATCTTATGATTCAATTTGTTTATCCAGACTTCGATTTGCCTACAGAATACAAGAAGTTGATAGAAACAATTGATCACTCTAAGATAATGCCTTCAACGTCACCTTTGTTGGATGACGCAGACATCATTGTTTTCAATAATTGGAAAGAACTTGTAGGGAGTCTTTCAACTGACAAGTCAACATGCGTTTTGCGAATCACGAAGGAAGACCTGTTTGCCCAAAAAGAATTAGTGAAGCTTTCAGTAGGCAAGTTCTTACGTCTAAATATTGTAATAACAAATGTAGACTCATTCACAGAAGCAGAATTGCAGGAATATAAAAGTGTGATAAGTGCATTAGGAAAAGAAGTTGAACGATTATTCGGTTTAGGTCAATCTCCACAAATAAACTTGATTACAGACAGGATTGCCTTAACAAAAATGAATAACTGCAACGCAGGATGTAATAATATCACTCTTGCTCCTGATGGCAATTTTTATGTTTGCCCAGCTTTTTATTACTCAGGCGAAGAAGATAAGACAGCTTTCAATATAGGTAATCTGCAAAGTGGTTTAAAGATAAAATCTGCGAATTTATATAAATTGCCATATGCTCCTTTGTGCAGGAATTGTGATGCGTATCAATGTAAGCGTTGTGTATGGATAAATCGCAAGATGACATATGATATTACCACTCCTAGCCACGAACAATGTGTATTGGCTCACATAGAGCGTAATGAGAGCCGGAGAGTACTAGAATCAATTAGAAAAGAAAAGGACCTTTACCCAGAACAAGATATTCCTGAAATTGAATATTTGGATCCGTATGAAGTGAGGGTAGATTGGCATAAAATGTGAATAGAAAATGACAAAAAAGAAAGTTGGTTCAGTTACGCCAGAAGAGCGTGATGAAATTCAAAAATTATTCAAGAGACACGTAGGTTTGGCAGAACTTGCAAAGATAATAACTGCAGATAATGTCGAGTTATACGAAAAAGTTGTTAATGATTTAGGCGAAGTCAATACGACATTCCAAAATTGGTGGAGATCCAAAGGTGAAAAATACAAATGGGAAAGCACCGAAAACGGCAACTGGGAAATCAATTTTGACACTTGTGAGATTTTCTTAAACTTCTGATTATGAATAGTCTGATGGTACTTTTGAATATTGGCGGGCAGGAAATACTGATTATCCTGCTCATCGTTCTCGTGCTTTTCGGCGGACGCAAGATCCCGGAGCTGATGAAGGGTCTCGGGAAGGGAGTCCGTGAATACAAGAAAGCGATGAACAGTGTTGAAGACGATTTGAACGGGAATCCGGAACCTGACAAACAGCCCGGCGACGGCATCCGTGAGCGAATCGCTGACAAATAATAAAACATGCCAAAATCGGAAAATACTTTCTGGGGACACGTCGAGGTCCTCAGGTGGGTTATCATACGTTGCCTGCTGGTGATAGTGGCGGTGGCGGTGACGGCGTTTGCCTTCAAGGAGTTTGTCTTTGACGGCATTGTGCTGGCACCGCTGCGGCAGGATTTCGCTACGTACGAACTTCTGTGCCGTATTGCGTCAGTCCTGTCGATGCCTGGTCTGTGTCCGACGATACATCCTGTCGAGATAATAAACATAAACCTCACGGCGCAGCTTTTCACGCACATGGGCATCGCCTTTGTTTGCGGGTTGATAGTCGCATTCCCGTATCTCACCTTGGAGATTTGGTTTTTCGTGAAACCGGCCCTTTATTCCAATGAGAAATCCGCTGCGGTCAAAGGCGCGTTCTCGTTCCTTCTGCTGTTTTTCCTCGGTGTCGCGACGGCATATTATATCATTTTCCCGTTGACACTCAATTTTTTGGGAACATATCAGGTCAGCGCGACCGTCGGAAACCAAATCTCACTCAATTCGTACATCAGCACTTTCCTGACGCTTGTCTTTCTGCTCGGCGTTGTGTTTGAGATGCCGATTGTGGCTTATTTCTTCGCTGAAATCGGGTTGCTGAAATCTGAATTTCTCAAAAAATACCGCAAGGTCGCGATAGTGATTATCATGATTCTTGCGGCCCTGATAACACCGAGTACCGACGCTTTCACCATGATGCTTGTCGTCTTGCCGCTGTGGATGCTGTATGAAGTCAGCCGCGGCGTTGTGAAAAGGGTCGAGAGGAAAAATGCTTCCTTAAAAGCTGAACAGTAGCTGATTTTGATGTTTCGTATCATCTACCCCCGTTTCAGCCAAATGGCGAAAAACTTGGGTGTATAGGTCAAAACGTGTACTGTTAGCTATAAGAAGCAGTGGTGCCAAAATTATTAATTTAAATTTCATACATAAACGATTTACACTTTGCAAAAATATTCACAAAGTGTTTTTATAAATCGTTTTTGTGCTGCCAATTCGACATCAGACAGATGCGATTATTGCATCATTTGATGATATTTGTCAAGGTCAAGTTTATTCAAACAGCTCATCCATTTTCACCTCGCTGTTCACGATTCCGGAATGAATGCCCTGGGCGACACCGAAAGTAGTGACAAACGTCGTGACTATCGACTTGCGGCATCGTGTGGATTGTTTGAAAAGTTCCATCCTTTCACGCAGCTTTTCCTCATAATCCCTGTTGATGACAAACATATTCCTGCTGAATTTCATTTCACAGAGGTTGACCATCCTGTCAGATCTGTCAAATATCAAGTCAATCTGTGAGCCAGCGTCTCCATTCCCTTTTCCAGCTGCCTTCCTCCACGATGACATGTTCGTCGAAATCCCTGATATTCCAAGTGCTTTCTTAATTTGGTCGGAATGCATCATGCAAAGCAGCTCAAAAGTCACTCCCATCCATGATTCAACACTGTGTGTCAGGAAGTTATGACTCCACCAATGTTCATCGCCGCTTGTGTCATTGTCTATAAACTTGTAATAGAAAAGTGTGTAGAAGTCAGTGAGTCTGTATATCGAATCTTTGGTTTTTCCGCCGTACATATTTGATTTTGAAACGAAATCGCAACGGACGAGATTCCGCAGGATACGAGTCAAGACACCACCGTCAACCCCGACTATCTTGGAAATATCATTGCGGCACATTCCTTCACGATGGCCAGCCAATGCCTTTACTATTGAAATATAATGCCCTGCCTGTGAAAAAACCGCACTGTAAAGTTCCTCGAACTCAATCCTTAAAGCTCCGTTTTTCCTGAAGCACAACTCATCTACGTTTTGGATGAGACTGCGGCTTCCGTCAAGAAGGCTCAGGTAAAACGGCACTCCGCCGAAAAGCATGTAACATTGCAAAATCTGGTATCTGTCCCAGTAACAATTGTGATTCCTCAAATACTTTTCGGTTTCATTAAGGTTAAAGGGACGCAAATAGATGCTGTTCGTGATACGCGCGTGCAGTCCCCCTTTGTTATCAACGAGTTTATCCATCATCCACGAACTCGCCGAACCGCTTGCAATAAACATTATATCATTCCTGCGGGCGGCCCAACCGTTCCAGAAATTCTCCAGAGCTTCGACAAACTCTGACTTCTGCGTGTCAATCCATGGCATCTCATCCACGAACACGACTTTTTTACGAACATCGCTTATTCCGTCAAGATGGTTTTCTAATGCCTCGAAGGCATCAAACCAATCGTCGAATTTGAATTGTTTGTTGGTGCTTGTTTGTTGTCGTAGAGCTTTCGCGAAATTCTGAAGCTGGCGTTTCTTTTTCAAGCCATGTCCGCCAACAAATGTGAAATCAAAAGCACCTCCGAAATACTTGTCAATTAAAAAAGTCTTTCCGACGCGACGTCGCCCATAGACGATGACAAACTCCGAGCGGCCAGATTCCATACAACGTTTCAGTTCTTCGCATTCACGTTCTCTACCAATCAAGATTTCCTCTTTCATCAAACATTATTTTTTGCAAAAATACTTAAAATACGCCAATAAAACATACAAAACATCGATTTTTTACCCAAATCCATGTTTTTTTATGCGATTTGGGTAAAAAATCAACAAGTGAAACCTTTTGACAAACGAATTTTCAATGGAAAACGACATCTATTGGTGACATGAGAAACCCAAATTCCTTTTTTTTATGATTTGAAAATCACCTTAAAAACCCCTTTGTCTCATTCTCCGTCAGTTCCCTGAAATCGCAGGTGCTTGCTATTGTCCCATTGTCAGTAAATACATAAACCGGAAACCTCCCGAACGTTATATCGAGTGACATATACGGCGAGATGAACCAAAATTCGCAATCCTCCGTGCCGGTTCCTTTCATAAATTCAATTATATCCTCATCGTAACCCCAAATCAGAAACTTCAAATGTTTTTCACTGATTTTGTTGTGTTCCAAAATCATCATCAGCTTTTCTGAACCCATCTTGCAGAACCTGCAACCGGCTGAAACATAACTGATTATGTATTTGTCATCTGAAATGTCCAATCTTGCGAAGCTGTCACGTTTAATAATTATGGTGTCGTTTTCGTGAATGAAATCAAGTTTGACAATGTTTATTGAATCGTGCAGGCTGTTTTCGAATGCCATTGTGTTGATATTGTTGTCTTTAGACACGATTTTGTTGTAAACCGAATCCATCGGGAAAACGACAAACGGAAGTATCACTGCCACCGCAATTGAGATTCCTGCCAGCCATTTCCTGAACTTTGGTTTGTAAACTGCGTCTTTTTCTTTTCTTATGGCAAGCAATAACAAAATTGAAACAATGTTCTTGTAAATTGATTCTGAAGGATTTAGCTTTATCAATTCCCCGAAGCAGTTGCAATTGTCATCGTTTCTGAAAATCATGACATAGACAAGGAACAGTGTGAAACCGGCCATCATCAGCGTTGAAAGCCACCAAACCTTTTTATAATATATTTTGAAAATCAAACAGAATCCCAACAGTATTTCGGCGGCTATCAGCAATCTTGAGAAAACGGTTGTCAGCGTGAAGCTGAAGATGCCGAAACTGTAGATGTAGATTTCAAAATTGTCGATTGACAGAAGTTTGAGTACCGCTGCCGTGACGAGCATCAAGCCAAGAAGCAGTCTCGCCGCTGTTTTTGAAGTTTTGAGAAGCAATTCTTTTTTCATGGCATGACAGTCAAATAATGGCCGCGAATGTTGTCATTTTGGCATCAATGTTCTTTCAGGATCTGCATCAGCGTGTCGATGCTTGTCTTATAGTCGTCCATGTTGTCTTTCTTCACAGGGTCGGAGCTTGGTGACTTGAACTTCAGCGGGTCGATGTATGTGCCGTTTTTCTGGAGGCGGAAGTCGAGGTGCGGGCCTGTCGATGCGCCGGTGCTTCCGACGTAGCCGATGGTCTGTCCTTGTTTCACCTTGCTGCCTTGCGCAACGCCTTTGGCGAAACCTTTCAGGTGCATGTAAGTCGTCGTGTATGTGCTGTTATGCTTGATTTTCAGATAGTTGCCGCCACCTTTCTTGTCCCAGCCTTTGGCGATGACGGTGCCGTCGCCGATAGACTGGACTGGTGTTCCGGCCGGAGCCGCGTAGTCAACGCCGTGGTGAGGGCGCACGACGTGGTAAATAGGGTGCATCCTTCCGTTCGAGAACTTCGAGCTGATGCGGCGGTAGTTCAGAGGAGCTTTCAGAAACGCCTTGCGCAGGCTCTGGCCTTTGTTGTCGTAGTAGTCGCCGCGACCGCCTTGTTCATAGTAAAACGCGTAGTGTCCTTCGCCTCCGTTTTTCAGATATGCCGCCAGGACATCGCCGGTCCTGTAAGGGACGCTGTCGCCTTCGATGATGTATTCTTTGTAAATGGCCTTGCATGAGTCGCCCGACTGGATGCCGAAGAAATCGACAGTCCAGGCGTAGATGTCCGACAATTCAAGTGTCAACGACGGGTCGCAGCCGGCGTCGCTTAACGCGTTCCACAGGCTCGACTGTATCTCGACGCCGACGTGGGCGATTCTTTCTGTTACTTCTTTTTCATAACGCCAAGCTGGCAGCGAGTCTGTCAGCCCGAAAATCGCATAATTTGTGCGGTCGATTTCATAAATCCAGTATATCGGTTGAGGCACGCTGTCGCGGGTCATCAGGAAAACATAGTTGCTCCCGACCTTGATCTTTCTCGTGTCAAAAACGTCGCGCTTGTTCATGGCAATCTCATGAACCACGCTGTAATTGACACCTTCTTTTTGCAAAATCTTTGAAAGTATATCGTTTTTCTGAACTTTCCCTTCTATCACATCCAAGGTGTCTATGCATATCTCGCAATAATATCGATGTTCGACTTCCTTGTGGTTTTTTTTGCCACCATTGGATTTGTTTCCGCAAGAAAAAAAGAAAAGTGCTATTATTAATAATGGTAGTATTTTCTTCATAAAATAAAAGTTTTAGTCAAAATCCAGAGGTCAAGGTGATTAATCCTGACCTCTGAATCCTAACTTTTGACGGTAATCGTCAAATTATCTTTTTGTCGCCTGCTCGTAACCTGCTCTGACGGCTTTGATGTTGGAATCGACGACATCCTGTCCTTTGCTGCCGAAGATGTGTACGATAGCGGCCTCGACCTTGTCCATCTCAATGCCGAGATAAGGCACCGTTGCGCCGAGGAGCACCATGTTTGAACGTGCGCCGATCTTCTTGGCGATGTCGTTGGCGTTGAAACTCACGACGTTGCCGAGTTTGTTGAGTTCGCCGTTGATGACATCCATGTCGGGGTAGTTCTTGATGTTGACGAAAGGCTCGCTGTTGGTGATGACCCAGCCTTCCTTATTGAGCCAGGGCAGGTAGCGGAGCGCTTCCATCGGCTCGCTGGAGAGGATGATGTCGGCCTGTCCTTCCGGAATGACATCGGCGTAGATCTCGCCGGTTGAGATGCGGAGGTGTGAGAACACCGAGCCGCCGCGCTGCGACATGCCGTGTATCTCCGACTGTTTCAGGGTCATGCCCATGTTCAGTGCGGCATCAGAGATGATCTTCGCGACAGAGACAATGCCGTCTCCGCCGACACCGCATAATACTATATCTTTCTTCATTTCGAGTATTTTTTAATTCGTTAATACATTATTTCTTGAGGTGTTTCTTGAGTTCCACGAGGCAGGTGCGGTGAGGTATGATTACCGACACGCCGTTGTAGTTGACTTCTTCCTCGATGATCCTGACGTTTTCCTCATGGTTCTTCGGGAGCGGCACGATGTCGCGGATGTGCTCCGGTTCGACGCCGAGGCCTTCGCAGATGCGGCGGATTTTGTTGTTGGCCGATGAAGGCTGGCCGCCGGTCATGGCTGTGATGTCGTTGTCGAGAATCATGATGACGACGTTGGCTTTCTCGTTGACGCAGTCGAGCAGGCCTGTCATGCCGCTGTGTCCGAATGTGCCGTCGCCGATGACGCCCACTGCCGGGAAGATACCCACTTCGGAGGCGCCTTTCGCCATGGTGATTGACGCGCCCATGCACACCGTAGTGTTGATGGCTTTCATGTTGAAACCGAGGGTGTAGCAGCCGATGTCGCCGAACACCTTGCCGCCTTTATGGTTGGCCATGACAGCGTTGAGGGCGTTGTAGCTGTCAACGTGCGGGCAGCCCTGACATAGCGCAGGCGGGCGGTTGACGACGACTTCCGGAACCGTGTGCGTGGCGGCGGCTTTGATGCCGAGAGCCTTGGCGACCTTCTCCGCATTCAGTTCACCGTCGCGTCGGATGGTCTCGTCGAGACGTCCCATGACTTTCTTGCCTTTGCCGAGGAATCCTTTGATCTGCTCTTCAACGAACGGCTGGCCGTCTTCGAGGACGAGGATCTCGTCGCATTCATCATAAAGTCTGTTGACCATACTGAACGGCAGCGGGTACTGTGTTATCTTGACGATCGGATGCGGGCATTTGCCGTCCTGGAAGTTCTCCATGAGATAGTTGTATGCGATGCCTGTGGTGATGATTCCAAGACGCTTGTCGGCGCCGTCGATGTATTTGTTGTAGCCCGACTCTTCGGATGCCTTGGTGAAGCTATCCTGTTTGTCAATGAGTTCACGGTAGAGGCGTTTTGCGTTGGCGGGGAGAAGCACGAATGACTTGGCGTCGGCCGGTTCGGTGATTTCGTTCTGCTTGCGAATCGGCTTGCGGACGATGCCTGCGCGGCTGTGTGCGAGACGTGTTGGGATGCGGTAAAGCACCGGCGTGCCGAGTGTCTCACTCAACTCGAAACCGAAATGCACCATGTCGTAGGCTTCCTGCTGGTTCGAAGGTTCAAGCATCGGAATCATAGCCCAGTGTCCGTAGAAACGGCTGTCCTGCTCGTCCTGTGATGAGAACATGCTCGGGTCGTCGGCCACGACGACAAGCACGCCCTTGGTGCCGATGATGGCTGAATTCATGAACGGGTCGCCGCAGACGTTGAGACCCACGTGCTTCATGCATGTCATGGCACGTTTGCCCGCATACGCGACACCGATGGACGCCTCCAAGGCTGTCTTCTCATTCGCACACCAGTTGGCACGGATGCCAAGCTCCTTGGCTTCCTTTGATTTCATTACGTATTCCGTAATCTGTGTCGATGGAGTGCCCGGATAACTGTTGATGGCGCTTCCACCAGCATCAATGAAACCCTGTGCTATGGCTTCGTCACCGAGTAATAAGATTTTGTTCATATTTGTATATTTTTAAAGTTGATTCTTCTGTTTTTTAAAATGGCAAAGATAACGTTTTTTTCAATATGGAAGGCAAACTTTTCAGTAAATCTTTAAATTTTAAAAATGAGCGCACGTATTGAAAATATTTATATCTTTGCAACTTATTTCGGATTTATCAATTTTGAAGATTTTGAGAAATGAAAACGTTGTTGACAAGTAGTGATGTCGTCAGATGGTTGCATCTGAAGCCTGTATTCAAGCCATTTGTGTGTATGGCTTTGAACATTATCGGTTTCAAGAAAATCAACAGGTTGTATTCGCCGTCGGCGGATCTGCACGACAAGGAATTCGTGCAGGATATGCTGCGCAGGTATAACATAAAATGCGACATAAATGAGAATGATTACAGCTGTGTTCCGAAGGAGGGCGGGTTTGTGGTTGTCAGCAACCACCCGTTCGGAGCCATCGAAGGCTTGATACTTTACGATGCAATAACGAATGTCCGTCCGGATTTCAAGGTCATGGCCAACTTCATCCTTTCAAAAATCCCAAATCTCAAAGACGTCTTTTTCTCGGTAAATCCTTTTGAAAACAACAAAAGCTGGAGCAGCAGCGCCAACGGCATCAAGGCTTCGATAAACCAACTGGCGGAGGGTCACGGGCTCGGCGTGTTCCCGGCCGGTGAGGTGTCACGCTATCACGGAAACAAGTTCCCCGAAGACATCAAATGGTCGGCTTCCATCGCGAAAATGATAAAGAACATGAACGTGCCTGTCATACCGGTCTATTTTGACGGCAACAACTCCCATAAGTTCTATGTCTTCGCGAAAATAAACTCCTTCCTCGCCACGTTGCGCCTCCCGAAAGAGATGCTGAACAAGCGTAACAAAAAGATTGTCATGAAGATAGGGAAACCCATCCTGCCTTCGGAAATGACCATGTACGAGAAACCTGAAGATCTCGCAGCTTATTTGAGAAGCCGCAGCTATTCGCTTCAGGCCAATATGATTGAGGAAAGCAACAAAAAGCGTTTCAAGTTCTCGGTGCCTATCGCGGCTCCGGTCAGAGCGTCGCTGCTTGTCCGCGAGCTTAACTCGATCCGCAAGTCATCGTTGCTTTTCACGACCGCTGAATATGAATGCTATCTCGCTGATTATAACAGGATTCCGCGCGTGATGCATGAAATCGGACGACGCCGTGAGGAAGCGTTCCGCGCCATCGGCGAGGGAACGGGCAAAGGTGTCGATACCGACGAATACGACAAATACTACAAACACCTGATTCTCTGGGACACAAAGGAACAGGCTGTCGCAGGCGGCTACCGCCTCGGACTCGGCAATGAAATCATGGAAAAACATGGGATAAAAGGCTTCTACATAAACTCGCTGTTCAACATCGATGAACCTGTATTTGATAAGATGAAGAAGACCATCGAACTCGGTCGTTCATACGTCTCCGTTGATTATCAGAAAGATATACTGCCTCTCATGCTCCTCCTGAAAGGTCTGATGTTCTCGGTTGTCAGATACCCGGAAATGGATTATTTCATCGGACCGGTCAGCATAAGCAGCTGGTTCCCGAAATTCTATCAGAGCATGATGGTGTATTATATCAGGGAGATGCATTCCGCACCTGAAGTGGCGCAGTACATCCACCCGACCCACCCGTTCACATGCAACTTCAACAAGGTTGACATAAAAGTTCTCATGGAGAAGAACATGGATTCTGTCGATAAGTTCGACCGCTACCTGATGAAACTCAGCAACAACGATTACCGTATGCCGACTTTGTTCAAGAAATATCTTAAGATCAATGCCAAATTCTTGTGTTTCAACGTTGATCCGGATTTCAACGACACACTCGACGGACTGTTGTTCCTGCGTTTCGAGGATTATCCTAAAGATGAAATCCTCATGATGACAAAAGATTGCACCGCGGAAGAAAGAGCCGCGCTGCTCAAACGTTTCGGCTACGAGGCCTGATTTTTAAACAACAGAACTGACAATCAGATTTCAAGGCTCTTAACTGCTTCCCACACCAAAGCCGGCTCGTACCCTTTCTGAATCGCGTATTGAGCCAATTTCGCTTTCCTTTTGAAATCGTCAGACTCGTTGATTTTCTTCGCTTTTAGAATTTTTATCAGGTCTTCACGATAAAAATCAAGGTCGATTTCAGAAAGTGCTTCTGAAATGATGTCGTCACTTATACCCTTCATTTTCAACGACATCCTTATTTTGTTCACTCCCCATTTTTTCAAGTGAATCTTGCTCCTTACAAAAGTATGAGCGAAACGCTCGTCATCGATAAAACCTTCATTGATAAGTAGTTGCATTATTTTTTCCTTGTCGGAAGATGAAATCTCAAAAGTTGAGATTTTCGTTTTCACTTCCGAAACGCATCTGTCTTGATAGGAGCAGTAATGCAATATTTTTTTCAAAACCGAGTCAAAATTCTGTATCATGGCGCAAAAATAATATTAATATCGGGATAAAATTATATTTTTGAATTTTTTGTTTTTCTAATTAAAAAAGTTGTATTTTTACACCCTGAAAATTTTCAAATATGAAGAAGATATTATACGCTTTTTTAGCATTAGTTTTAATTGCGGGTCTTTCAAGTTGTAAAAAAGACAAAATCGTGAATGAGACTATCAATGGCTTTGATATTCATTGGGATAAGAATTTTACTAATGCTGGTGAGAAAGATGCTCTGCGCGATTTGATTAAGAATATGGTGTATGTCGAGGGCGGACAGTTCGTGATGGGGGACACGCTCGGTGAGTATTGTCTCCCGAACGAAGGGCCGATGCATTTGGTCAATGTCAGCAGTTTTTACATTAATAAATATGAGGTGACGCAGGAGGTCTGGCTCAGTGTCATGGGCACGCAGTCCGGTGACGATGCGTCAAACGATTGGCATGACAAATATGGTCTTGGAAAAAATTTCCCTGCATACAGGGTCTCATACAGCGATGTCGAGAAATTCATTGAAAACATTAATAATTTGACCGGACTTACGTTCCAACTTCCCACCGAGGCGCAATGGGAATTTGCCGCAAGAGGTGGAAATTCAACTGTTTATAGTGAATATTCGGGAAGTGATGAGTCATACGAGGTGGCTTGGACTAACTTAAATGCGGAAAAATGCAACGAAGTCGGTTTGCTTTATCCTAATGAACTCGGACTTTACGACATGAGCGGAAATGTCTGGGAAATGTGCCGCGACTGGTATTCTGACTATACCGAACTTGAAGCCACCGACCCGGAATGCACAACATACGGCGATGGTTACAAGGTGTTCCGCGGCGGCAGCTGGAACAATTATGAAAACTATTCCCGCGTGACGTCACGCTATCCGCAAAGCATTCACTATCAAGATTATCAGACAGGTTTCCGTCTTAGCATCGTGAAATAAATCGTAGTCGCATAAAAATAAAGCACAAGTTTTTATGACTTGTGCTTTTTTTATGACTTGTCAAATATTTGACTTCTGTTACTATTTCATTGCCGTTTTTAATAAAATAGTCTGTTAATCCAGTCCGTTTTTCCGAGTTTCCGCAGGGTCTGTTTCACCCACTGGCGGTTTTCGTTCTTGTACCAGAAGAAAAAGCGTTGCTGCGAGAGCTTCTCGTCTTTGGACTTCGCCACAAAAACAGGCTTCAAAGTATATGGGTCGTAGCCCGAATAATAGATTTCTGTCGCCAAGGTCATAGGGGTGGGGGTGAAGTCTTGAACTTGCTCCAAGTGATAGCCTAACTCCTTGGTTTTCACTGCGAGTTCGGCCATGTCTTCGAGTCTGCAGGCGGGATGGCTTGAGATGAAATAAGGAATCAGCTGCTGGTTGAGATGATATTTCTCATTGACCGAATCAAATTTCTTTTTTAATTTTACGAAAAGCGAGAACGACGGTTTGCGCATGAGTTTCAACACGTTGTCGCTGACTTGTTCGGGCGCGACTTTCAATCGGCCGCTGACGTGACGGCGCATCAGCTGCTCGAAATATTCGTTGTAACCGAGTCTCCCGTCCTGATCTTCGTTGGTCAGAAACAAATCGTAGCGGATTCCGGAGCCGATTGTGACTTTTTTGACATTCGGATTCCTGTCAACTTCCTGGTAAAGTTTTATCAGATCATGATGATTGGTGTCGAGGTTCTTGCAGATGTTGGGCTGAATGCAAGTCGGGCGGACACATTTCTCGCAAAGCGACTCGTCTTTTCCGTGCATCTTGTACATATTCGCCGACGGGCCGCCGAGGTCGCTGATATATCCTTTGAAATCAGGCATCTGCGTCACTTTCTCGACCTCTTTTAGAATGGATCCCCGGCTTCGTGACGCGACGAATTTCCCTTGATGGGCGGAGATGGTGCAGAACGCACAGCCGCCGAAACAGCCTCGGTGAATATTGACGGAGTGACGGATCATCTCGTATGCCGGAATCGGGCCGCGCTTCGCGTATTTCGGGTGCGGCATCCTTGTGTATGGAAGGTCGAACGAGGCGTCAATCTGCTTCTCGGTGAAAGTCGGATACGGCGGATTGATATAAAGTGTCTGACTGCCAACATCTTGTGTCAGCCGAGCCGCATGTTTCTTGTTCGATTCTTCTTCGATATGCTTGAAGTTGGAAGCATAAAGTCTTTTGTCTTTCAGACAGGTTTCGTGCGAAACGAGCGTGATGTCGTTCCATTCCGATTCGACTTTCTGGGATTTGTCTTTCAGAAAGAATGTCTGCGGAATATCTGTTATCTCGTTGATTTTCTTGCCTGATTCGAGTGCTTTGGCGATTTCGACTATTCCGAGTTCTCCCATGCCGTAGATTCCGAGGTCGGCTTTGGAGTCAACGAGAATGCTTGGTTTGAGCGAGTCTGACCAATAATCGTAGTGAGTGACGCGGCGCAAAGAGGCCTCGATGCCGCCTATCACGACAGGCGTGTCAGGATATAACTCTTTGATAATCTTTGAATAGACGACGGTGGCGTAATCGGGGCGGAAGCCTGCCTCGCCGCCCGGTGTGTAAGCGTCGTTGCTGCGGAGCCGTTTGTTGGCGGTGTAATGGTTTACCATCGAATCCATGCAGCCGGCGGAGATGCCGAAGAACAGACGCGGCCTGCCGAATTTCTTGAAGTCGCGGAGGTCATCGCGCCAGTTCGGCTGCGGGATTATCGCTACTTTATAACCTTCATGTTCCAGCACGCGCCCGATGACGGCGGCGCCGAAAGCGGGATGGTCAACGTAAGCGTCACCGCTGATGATTACGATGTCAAGCTCGTCCCAGCCACGCAGGTCGGCCTCTTTTTTCGTTATCGGAAGCCAGTCAAGCAAGTCCATGGTTGATTACCTGAAAAATTCGGTGAGAGCCTTTCTTGCGTCGGTGAGCTTGTCCTGCCATGCCTCTACGGAGTTCTTTCCGACGACGTCGGTGATGTATTTCACGGAAACGAAGGGGATGTTCATCTCGCGGCATACGTCGGCTTCGGCGAAAGCCTCCATGTCGATGCAGTCGCCTTCAAAATCAGCTACTTCGGTGACGAAGCTGTCGCCGGTGTTCACGGTTCCTGATGATATTGCGTTGATTTCTTTTCCAAGAAGTTTTGACAAATCGATGTCTTCAAATTTTATTTCGGAGATGACATCGCCGAAGTGGACGTTGCGCAAGTCTCTGTCAACGAATCGGTTACAGATGATGATGTCGCCAACTTTGTGGTTTACGGTTCCGGAGGTGCCGAAATTTATAACCATGTCGGGGTGAAATTCGCAGACTGCATGCATCAGGCGCAATGCGGCGCGTGCTTTTGCGACACCGGTCTCAACGTATGCGACTTCGGCGTTTGGAATGCTGATTTCAACTTTCTCTTCTTTAATTGCGTGTGCTAATAAGATCTTCATTTTCAATGATTTTTAATGTTAAATACGACATCAACCCGATGCCAAGCTGCATGGCGTTCTCGTCAATGTCAAATGTTGCTGTATGTTGTTTTGAATCAATGTTCTTGTCGGGATTTGATGTCCCAAGGCGATAGAGACAGGCCGGGATTTTCTGTGAATACCATCCGAAATCTTCGGCTGTCATCAGTTGCGGGATGGTTTTTACATTTGTCTCACAAAGATATTCCTCCGCCGTTTTCTTGCAGAAATCCGTGAGTCTCTCATCATTTCTCACCGATGGATAACCAGTTTCAATAAAGACATCGGCGGTGCAGCCGTATTCGGATGCGATCTCGTCTGATGTCTTTAAGATATTGTCTTTCAGAATTTTACGTTTTTCTTCGTCAAAAGTCCGCATTGTGCCTTTGAGCGACACTTCCGACGGGACGACGTTGTAGGTGCCGTCGGCGATGAACTCACCGAAGCTGAGCAGCCCGTTTGATTTGTAAACGGTCTCGTCTTTTTCAGGGTACATTTCGGCAAGTCTCGTGACGATTTTCGCGGCCGCGATGACGGTTTGGTTTCGTTCCGCCGGTTTCGCCCCGTGGCCGCCTGCACCTTTTATTAATATGTTGACTTCGTCGCACGATGCCATGTACGGTCCCGGATGGAAACCGACCTCGCCGCATTTCAAGTCAGACGTGACATGCTGTCCGATAATAAGTTGGACATCTTTCAAGACTCCCGAATCCAGAATCAAAGACGCGCCGCCGGGAAGTTTCTCTTCGCCTGGCTGGAAGACGAATTTAATCGTGCCATCGAATCTATCACGCAAGTCGTTAAGAATCAAAGCTGTACCAAGCAGCATCGCCGTGTGCGCATCGTGTCCGCAGGCGTGCATGACACCTTGATTCATCGAACGGTAAGGAATATCGTTTTTCTCCTGGATCGGAAGTGCGTCCATGTCGGTCCGCAATGCTATTGTCGGGTGTGAAGTTTTGAGAGTGGAGTGTGGAGTTTTTTTTGTGCCTTTTATTGTGGCGATAATTCCGTAACCTGCGATATCTGATTGAAATTCAATGTCTTTTGAAGCAAGGCAGCGTTTCACGAGTTCGGCGGTTTCTTTTTCGCAGAAGCTCAATTCCGGATGTTGATGAAGCTGCCGGCGTATCGCGACGACCTCCGGAAAATACTCTCGTGCCTTATTTGAAATATCTTGCTTCATGTTAAAACAAATCAGAATGTGTACCGGTTCTCACCAACTCAATGTTGTTATCTGAATCATAACGAAACCACAATAACAGTCAATCACTTTCTATGTGACATTCCATAATTTCCTCGTAGTCACCAAATAATTTCTGAGGATTGTTTTTTGCAGGAACAGTGCCTGTATCCATGAGGGACTTAATCAAGGATTGCAACTCGTTGATATCATAATTCCTTGACAGACATTTTTTGTAGTCCTTTTTGAATTTTTTGGTGTACGTTATCGAATACATCAGTTTTCCAAATCTTTAATCAATTCATCAAAACTTGTGAATCTTCTGTTTTTACCTGCTCTTGCCTCTTTTATTGCTTCAACAGTTTCACTGTTTGGAATATTCTGGTCCAGTTTTTTTGCTCCTGCGGTGATGAAAACTTTTATCAGTTTCGAAAAAATCGGCTTGCTGGTGTCATATTCGAATGTGATTTGTGCCATTTTGTTTTCCAAAAATTTTTTTGCAAAATTACATAAAATTTTTCAAAAAAAGTGTTTTTGATTTTTGAAAAATATTAATTTTGCAGCGTAATTCTAAAATTTACATTTATGAAAAAATCATTACTATTTACATTCGCATTGCTGCTTTCAATATCAGTAATTGCACAGACAAGAGCAACGTTTATCAATGAGCATTTCAACGGTTCGTCAATGCCGTCAGGATGGACAATCAAAGAATCCGGCTTGCAGAACTGGAGCATTTCGGCCACGGAGAATGCTGGCGGAAGTGCCAATGAATTAGACTTTTACTACAATCCGTCATTCAACGGCACATCGCGTCTCTGCACACCTGCCGTTGACCTCACTGGAGTTTCATCAGTTGTGGTGTCATTCAAACATGCACTCGACAACTTCAGCGGTTCACACAAGCTGGCAATCTGCACTTCTTCTGACGGCGGCACGACATGGAACGAAGGCTGGTATCAGAATTACAACTCAAGCGATTCTTGGGAGGTATGTCAGAACATCGAGACCCCTGATATGGGACAGAGTTCTGTCATGTTCTGCATAGCTTACACAGGCAACAGCTACAACATCAACGACTGGTATTTTGATGACATTGAGATTTTCGCTCCGGAGGAACTCGACCTTTCTCTGAATTCAATTGACGTTTCTTCTGTTGTTGTCGCAGGAATGACAGATGTCAATTTCACGGTGATGAACAAAGGTGTCAACACAATCAACGAATTTGCGATTACTTATCAAGTTGATGAAAATGAACCGGTTGAAGAGACATTCAGCACAAGTCTGGCATCACTTCAGACAGCACAATATACTTTTGCTATTCCTATGGAACTTGTTCCAGGAAGCTATATGCTTTCTGTCGGCGTTGAGTCTGTCAATGGCGGTGACGACGATGACCTTACAAACAACAACCTTGAAAAAGCTGTGAGCGTCGCTCTCGGCTCGGCACAGAGAATCTCCATGATTGAGCATTTCTCAAGCTCGACATGCGGACCATGCGTCAGCGTGAACAGCGCGATGGTGGCGTTGGAGAACAACAACCAAGGCAAATATACATACACAAAATACCCGATGAACTGGCCCGGCAGTGGTGACCCTTATTACACAGCCGAAGGTGGCACAAGAAGAACATATTATGGCGTGAGCGCTGTCCCGCAGACTTTCCTTGATGGTGCCGACCAAGGCTTTACTTCTGTTTCACAGGCAGCTTTGACAGCCTCATACAACACACCGGCTTTCGGCGACGTGAGAGGTTCGTTCAATGTTGATGGAAACACAATCAACGTCAAAGTCGATTTCATGGCATATTATGATATAACTGTCGAAAAGGCTTTTGTCACTGTGAATGAAAAAGAGACCCACAACAACGTCGGCAGCAATGGCGAGACAACATTCCACCATATCATGATGAAGATGTTGACAGGTGCAAATGGCATCGCTCTTAACATCCCGGCAGGTGAGTGCCAGCACGTTGAATATTCATTCGACATGTCATCAACACACGTTGAAGAGATGAGCGACCTTGAAGTCTCGGCATGGATGCAGAATCTCGGAACTAAAGAGATGATTAACAGTCATTTCCTCTATGACTATACCGACGTTCATCCTTATCCGGTTCAGAACCTCAGCTTCGACCTCGAAGACGGCAGCAACACCATGATGGCAACTTGGGAGGCTCCGGAAGGCGGCAACGCTTTGAGCTACGACGTTTATGTCAACGGTGAGTTTGCTGAGAACACAACAAATACATCTTACGAGACAGAATACACAGGAGCTGTATCAAATCTGGTGGAAGTTGTTGCGATTTATCCTGATGACAAGACTTCTGTTGGAATCGTGAAGACTCTTGTTGATCATGCTGGAGTTGTTGAAAATGAGACAGTTAAGTCAAATGTCTATCCTAATCCGACAAACGGTAACGTTTATGTCAAAGGACAGAATATCAATGTCGTGAATGTTTATAACATCTGTGGTCAGGAAATGATTTCCGTAAAGGCAAATTCAGATAATGTCATACTTGACCTCAGCGGTTTCAATACAGGTATCTACATGCTCGAAATCATCGATAATCAGGGAAATTCAGTCGTGAACAAGGTGGTTAAGAGATAAGAGAGTGGAGATAAGAATAGAGACGCCACATTGTGACGTCTCTTTGTTCGTAAATTGTAGAGACGTCACAATGTGGCGCCTCTACGTTTTTTTTACCATTTCAATTCTGAAACGTAATCTTTTATTTCGTCTTTCGTGGCGTTCACGCCGAAAACGTGGTCCGGTTTCAGATATGTTATCTCGTGTGTCGATTTGAAAAGTTTCTCGCCGCCGCCTGTGATGTTTAACATTATGATGTCGTCCGCCTTGACTTGTTTGTTTTCAATGGCTTGGATGAGTGATGCCGTTGCTACTCCGGCAGCGGGATGTATGTCGATGCCTTCAAGCTCCTCGAACAATTTGATTGCGTTTTGGGCTTCTTCATTCGATACCGCGAAGAAATCGCCGTCGGTGTCTTTCATCGCGTCGAAGAGTCCGCCGCACAGTGAATATGGCGGCTTGCGGTTTGAAAGCACCTTCGCGCAAATCTCGGAGGCGTCTCTGCGTGCTTGTTCCGCATCGTAGGGGAGAAGTGCGCGTGAATGTTGTTTCCAGGCGTCGTACATAGGCGTAAACGGCTTGTTCTGTGAGACATAAAGTTTTGCCTTGTTGCTTCCGAAACGGCCGTCTTCGATGAGACGTAGGTTCGCCTCCCATGCGGCGATGGCTCCGGTGCCGCTTCCGACAGCCTGGAAATAGAAGTCGGGGATGCGCCCGATGAATGTCGTGGCAGAGAGCATCGTCGTTCCCATCCCGTCGCGGCGTGCGATGTTCTTGGCTCCGCCCTCGGCGAAGAAACCGTCTATCTCGCAAATGATGTTGCCGAGATTGATTGCATCGAAATAGTCGCTGCCGCTCTCGGTGCAGAGAAGCTTCACGCACGGATTCAACGGCTTCTCGAACCACAACGCGTTGATGTTGTCTTCCGGAACCGTGAGCAAAAGTTTGATGTTGTTGTCGGAACAGACTTGCGCGAAGGCGCGTGCGGTGTTGCCGGCTGAAGAAACGACCATCACTTTCTCACGTTGGCTGTCACCAAGACGGCCGCATACGGAATACGCCTCCGTTTCTTTGAACGAACATGTGCGCGTCATCGCACCGATACCAGGATTCCAGCCGTTGAAAGTGATGAATAAGTTGTTGAGACCCAATTTTTTAGCGAGTTTCTCACTCTTGTATGTGACAGGATACGACGCTCCTTTTAATACATTCCTGATTGGTAGCCAGTCGGCGAAACGATAAAGTCCTTCAAGATTCTCGTTCACTTCAAGCTGTTTCTTTTCATAAATGGCGCGAACCATGCTCGACTTTTCTGAATTAGGAAAGTCGAGCATCCATCCGCTGTCAATACAAGTGTCGCCATTTGCGACACTTAATACATGATAATTGGTTGGGTTAAAAAACATGGTGTTAATAATTTCGGCTGCAAAAATAGTAAAATATTTTACAGTATCGACAAATATAGTAAAATATTTTACTAAAATTATTGAAAAATAGAGACAGGTCATAGCTTGTCTCTATTTTCAATCGTTAAATTTATCTTTCGAAGATTTCCTTTTTGTTTTTCGCTGCGCCTTTCTCTTCAACTTCTAATTTTGTAATGATATGATTCTGAACGTCATCGAGAACTATTGCGGTGCGGTAATCTTTTTTCAAGTTCGTCAGTTTGATTTTTTTCATCGTGATGCCATCGACGTGGCGTATGAAGAATCCCCATGCCGGAAGTTCCTTGTGCTGTGAAAATTCAGGGTAGGCCTTTGGCATTTCCGGAACTTTGTCGAGTTCGTCAAGGCCGACGTGCGCATAGAATTTGTCGCCTCCGTTCGGGTAAACGATCTCGATGTTTTCAAGCGTGACGTTTTTTATCTTGCTGTCTTTCAAACCGATAATCCCGCAAGGCGATGTGTTGCGCGGAAGGTCTTCAACCGGGCCTTCGTATTCATAGCCTTCGTCTGGCTTGCCTGAGGCGATTTCGCAGTACATGTTTTTTATGGTGATGTTTTCCATGAAACTCTGCTTGTCGCGGCGCGCCCCGATGTTCAAATAAATTGCGTTGCCGACATTCACGGCGTAAAGCGAATCGACGGTGATGTCCTCGCAGATGCCGCCGTCAACGCTTTGTATGGTGATTGCGCTTCTGTAAGTGTCATAGACCCTGTTGTTTATGATTCTCACGTCTTTGAAGCCGCCGACGGCGAAGGTGCCGAATTTTATTCCGCTCGCACTTGAACGCGCGGTGCAGTTTCTGACTTCGATATTTTGACATAACTTCTTGGCACTGTGTGACTTGAGACAAATTGCGTCATCGCTTGCATTGATGTAGCTGTTTGTCAGGACGAAGTTGTTGCAGTCAACGATGTCGATTCCGTCGTTGTTCCAGTAAGCGGTGCTGTGAATGCGCACGTTGTTCACTTTCACGTTCTCGCATTGGTCGTACATACACACCCAACTCGCTGAGTTCTTGAAAGTTACGTTATCGACTTCCACGTTTCTGCATTCTCTGAAAAGAAGCAGACGCGGTCGGAACGCTTCGTTGGCGCGGTCGTTTCCGAGCTTGTCGTCGGCGACCCCGGCATGAACCATGTTCGTGCAGTTGAACCCTACTTCACGTCCGCGACCGTCGATCACGCCGCCGCTGTTGTGTGTTCCGATGATTTTGATGTTTTCGACACCTTCGGCCATGATGAACGCGTGGTCGTTGGTGGCTTCGAGTTTGTCGTAGTCCCACGGATTCGTGCTGCCGACGAGAACCGCACCCTCGACAAGCTCAATCGTCACGTTTGATTTCAGATGTATCGTGCCGGTGAGGTAACGTCCGACATAGAAACGCAACGTGCCGCCGCCCTGCTCCGAGATCCAGTCGATGGCCTTCTGGATGGATCCGGTGTTCATCGTCACGCCGTCGGAACGGATACCGAACATCGAGGCTTTGTAAATTGGCTTTTCCTGGGCGGAAACACTCACCGAAAATGCCATTGAAATTGCAAAGACAAATGATAATAATAATTTTTTCATTATTGTAAATGTTTGATATTCAGTTTAATAAATGATTTTAATTGGTCCAGTCATCCCTTGGCTCTGGAAATCCTGCATCCTGCGTTTGTTGTTCACATAAACGTAAGCCACCCGGTTTTCATCGGGCAGCGACTTCATGTAATTGCCCAACGTCGTCGTCACTCGAACCTCGATTTTGTTTCCCCCATTAATAACATAAGGTGTGATGTCGTAAATTCTTCTGCCGAAATATTTCACGCCGGCTGATTGTCCGTTCACAAATAATTCCGATACTCCGTGAACCAATCCGAGGTCTATGGTTGCTGGGATTGAATCAAGATCAATGCTCTTTCTGTAAATAATATCGCCGGCGAAATATTTGTATAAGTCGTTGTCTTTCAAATCGATGAGTGTGTCAAAATGAGCGGTGAATGTTGTGTCGATGCGGGCGTGAATGAATTCGACATCCCAGTCGAAACTAAGATCTTCACTCTCCACTCTCAAAACTTCACTCTTGAAATCTGAAGTCTTGCCTTTTGTTTTGTCAAAAACCAACAAAACTGATTCCGCCGGGCCAAAGTCGTATTCGAAACTTCCGTCTTTCTCAAGATATATGCGGTGGCGTTCGCCGGTCTGTAAGTCCCAGATCCACGGATACTTGCGTTTTGTGAGTTCCTTGTGGAAAGTGATTTTTGTCTTGTGCGATTCGTATCTGTTTGAGTTTGAGAGGAAAAACATCTCGCAGCCGTCGTCGGTGGTGTAGCGGTTCTGCATCAGATACATGTCCGGTGTTTCAATGTCCATGTAATGCGTCAGGTTCTCGGCTTTCATCAGGCTGTCGTACCAAGGCAGGAAGCCTTCTTGCGGAGGCTTCGCGAAAACAAAGTTCCCGCATTTTGAAATCTCTGTAATGTAATGATTTACAATTGAATCCTGAATTTTTTTGTCTTTTCTCAAACCCAGTGACTTGTAGGGGATAGTGTCGATGCAGATGACTTTCCCGCCGCTTTGCGCGAATTGCGCTATGTTCTTCGCAGTTTCCGGAAAGAGACTCTCAACGTCGATGATAATCAATGTGTTGTATTTTCTTTCGTTGAAGCTGATGACACCTTTATTAATATGTGCGTTATTGATGATGTTTTCGGTGACGTAATCGCTTCCGCCGCCGGTCTTGCTGATGCATTCCCAGATGAAAGTCTTGTATTGCGCCCGCGTCACATTAGGGAACGGCTCGTTCTGCATCCCGATGGTGCTCCACATGTCGTTTTCAGGATTTAAGATTGCAATATCCGCATGATAATCAGCGTGTTGCAATGCTGTTGAAAGTCGTGCTTTATAGTCGTTGTAAAGATGAAAATGCTTCCACCAGGTGTTGTTTTCGCTGTAGAAAGCGCCGTAGCGAAGCCAGCCGGGGAACTCGACTTCGAGGTTCGGCGAGTAGTTGAAACCGTGGAAGATGGAATGCGTTACGCCGGAGATTGCAGCCTGGTCGCCGCCGAGTTTGAGTTGGTCGAGTGCCATGTTGAAGACGGTGTAAGTGTTGGTCATCTCCTCGCAGCTCATGGTTCTGTTTCCGGCGAGATGCGCCGCCGACGACACGAATTTGTTGACCATCGTATAGGCTCTTCCGCGGCGGTAGTCTTTCTCCGACATCTCCTCTCCGGGCTTGTGTCTCAACCAGTTGGTTGTCCACGCCTCGCCTTCGGGGATGTCGTAGCCCAGGGCGTTTTCGAGAGGGTAGAAGCCGCGTCCGTAAGCCTGTGCACGCGATTTCACGCCGAGTTCGCGGCACCACGTTTGATAAGTATGAGTGAAACGTTCAAGCATCATATCCGCCTTGAAACTTTCAAAGTCGAAGCGTGCGCGTTGGATTTCATCAATGAAACTTTCTGTAACCGGAATCACGGGATTGTAATGCTTCGCGCTTCCCATCGAGCCGATCTCGAAGAGTATAAACGGCAGATAATCAGTGATGTCGTAGCCGTAGCGTGCTTCAAATTCCTTCGCCATGTCGGAAGTCCAGTTTGCGCCTTCAAGTTCCATCGAGTCGGTGAAAAGTGCGCGGATGTGTTTGTTCAACGGCCCGACTTGAGCTTGAATCTTGTCGGACATGTTATAAAGGTATTTTTTCACGGCTGCGGTGTCGAAATGGTTCAGCACCGGCCCCGCCGCTCCTGGCGCACCGTTTATAACTTCAAGAAAACCAGTGTATTTCACCAAAGCCCCGACGGTAAAATCGCCTTTTGGAACATCAATCTCAAATGTTCCGTCAATGTTCAAAGGAAGCAGATCGGTGTAATCGTAAGGGTTGCCGGCGGGATTCGGATAAAGCCTCAACGCCATCAGTTCCGATGTCATGCCTTTGTACGGCGAGCTGATTTTCGGTTCTGCCATTTTGAAGATGCTGTCTTGACAAATTGTCAGTTTTGTTGGACCCGTCACTTTTTCGGCGTGGTTCACAACGACTTGTGCGCGTTCATCGCCTTCAAGAATCTCGGCGCCGAAGGGCCATCCCGAACCGACAATCAGGTCACAGGTCAAACCGAGACGTTCGGCCTCGTCGAATGTAACTTGCAGCATGTCAATCCATTCCGGACTTAACCAAACCAAAGACTCCTTCCCGGCACTGTCGCAGTAACTCGGAAATTCAACAGGATTTATCTCAACTCCGCCGATGCCCGCGTCTTTTAAGATGTTCAGTTCGCGCTTCAGCTCTTCGGCTTCGACCTTGTCGCCGTTCCACCACCAGCGCACAAACGGCCGGTATTGCATCTGCGGATTTTTGAAATTTTCATATAATTCTGATGTCTTCGTGAAATTTTTTTTCTCTTTTGTGCAGCAATTAGAGAAAAATAACGTTATGAATGCCAAAATGAAACAAAAAAATCGCATGCTTGTTAATTTTTTGCGAAAATAGGTAAAAAAAAGATAAAAACAGACAAACAACAAAAAAATTATCAATGGAAAACAAAAGATTTGAACGTTCGGCAACAAACAAGGTCATCGGCGGTGTGTGCGCCGGACTGGCCGATTACCTCAACATGGATGTAACTTTGGTGCGTGTGCTTTTCGTCGTGGCGGCTCTCTGCGGCAGCTTCGGATTCTGGCTTTACGTCATCCTCTGGATCGTTGCGCCTTCGCGGAAAGTCATCGGTTTCAACAGCCAAAATGATGAACCTGTTGAAATCAATGTGGTTGAAGATGAAAAAAAAGGTTTTCAAAAAGGAGCCGTCGTCACTGCTATCATATTGATTGGCATTGGTTTATTAGCTCTCATCGACAACTTCATGCCTATTGACTGGATTTGGAAACTGTGGCCTGTCATTCTTATCGCACTTGGAATCGTAATAATTATGAACACTCAAAAAAAGCAGGACAATGAGTAAAGCGCATGGAAAATCAGGCGACGGATTCGCCACCGGAGTAATCATGATTCTAATCGGGATATTTGCACTTTGCGTGACGTTTTTTGACATTCACATCGTATGGTCGCAACTTATCAGATTATGGCCTTTGTTGTTGATAATCATCGGAGTAAGCATGATTCCGGTCAACAGATGGGTTCGCACTGGTATCATAGTCTTGATTTTGATTTGCGGAGCAATAGGATACCACAGCTTAGTAAAAAATCATTATGGAGACAGGAACATCAATGTGGAGGTTTTTGAAGATGACGATTGGGATTTCTTTGATGAATCAGTTGAAAAACAAGCAGATACAGCCGAAAACGAGAGCAGTTCCGATGAGAACCTCCAGGAGTTTTCCGAGCCGTACAGAAACGGCGTGAAATATGCGAAAGTTGAAGCCAACTACGGTGCCGGTGAGTTGAAAATCGGTTCTCCGACCTCCAATTTGATATTTGCGTCGAACTCCAGCATGTTTATCCGACAGGGTTTCAATGTGAGATATGACGGCTCAAACGAGGCCGAGATAAAATTCACGAGCGAAGGCAAGACGAAGGATTTGAAGAAACAGGATAGCAGATTCGTCATGTCATTGAATACCAATCCTGTATGGAGCTTTGACTTTGAACTCGGCGTCTGCGATGTTGATTTCGACTTCTCAAATTATAAGGTTTCCGAAATCAACATGGAATGCGGAGTCTGTAATGTTGACATGAAATTAGGCAGTCTTCATGACAACACAAAAATCAACGTTGAGACGGGTGTTTCAAAAATCACCGTTCGTGTTCCGGAATCGGCGGGTTGCAGGATTGAGTGCGAGTCGGCTTTGAGCAGCAAGTCGTTTGAAGGTTTCACGAAAGTTGACAGAGGCGTTTATGAGGCGGGAAATTATGGTGCGGCATCGCAGAACATCGTGGTTGAACTGTCGGGTGCGGTGTCAGACATCGATATTCTACGTTATTGATTTTCAATATTTTAAATTAAAATAATAATTTGGCACAAAATTTGGTAGAGGCGCGATTCGTTGCGTCTCTGTTTTTGTGTAAATAAAACAAGGAAAAGAAAGGAAAAACATGGAATACAAGGATTATTACAAGGTGCTTGGCGTCGGGCGTTCGGCGACTCAGGACGAGATAAAAAAGGCGTTCAGGAAGCTGGCGGTGAAATATCATCCCGACAAGAACCCCGGCGACAAGGCGGCGGAGGAGAAGTTCAAGGAGATTTCAGAAGCATACGAAGTCCTCGGCGATGCTGAGTCGCGAAAGAAATACGACGAGCTTGGCGCGAATTGGAAACAATATGAAAACGCCGGTTTCGGCGGACGTGGAGGCTTCCAAGGCTTTGGCGGTCAAGGCTTTGGCGCAAGCGGTTTCTCTGAATTCTTCGAGAGGTTCTTCGGCGGACAGGGCGGCAGAGGCGGTTTCGATTTCGGCGATCTTGGCGGTTTCGGTAACTTCGGCGGCCGCGGCCGTTCAAGAGCCATGAAAGGACAGGATATGTCGGCATCGCTGAACCTCACGTTGCGTGAGGCGTATTTCGGCTCGCAACGACTGATAAATATTGGCAGCCAGACAATTAAGGTGTCGATAAAACCCGGCGTGAAGGACGGGCAGACCTTGCGCGTGAAAGGAAAAGGAAACCCCGGTGTCAACGGAGGCGAGAACGGCGACCTGCTGATGAAGATAAACATCGCCAAGGACAATGAATATCAACGTGATGACGACGATTTGATTAAAAACATAAATGTCGATGTCTATACGGCAATCCTCGGCGGGAAAATAACCGTCGAGACCATGAAAGGCATCGTGAACGTGCCGATAAAACCGCAGACGCAGAATAACAGCGTGTTGAGACTCAAGGGATTGGGAATGCCTCATTACGGTCAGGAAGGCGAGGGCGTGCTGTTGCTGAAGGTGCAGCTTTCGCTTCCGGAAAAGTTTTCCGAAAAAGAATTGGAGCTGATAAGACAGGCGGAGACGTTTGTGTGCAAGTGAAAAACGAGATGACGTCTCACACCGTTTCTATCACGCACTCGTGGGTTTTATTCTCCCTGTCGTAGCTGATGCCGACGAGCATTATCTCGCCTGAATACTCCGCGAGCTTGGCGGGGTAATTCTTCTGTTTTATCTGTTCGATGGCGGTGCCGGCGGTTTTGTTGTATTTCAGCTCCACGACGATTGCGGGCGAGTTGAAGTTCCTGTGCGGGATCATCACTATGTCGGCGAAGCCCCTGCCTGTGGCGTATTCGCGGTGCATGACGTAGTTGTTGCGAGCGAAGATGTAGGCGATGGAGATGACGCATGAGAGCGAGTTCTCGTTGTTGTACGAAAGAATGCTTGTGTTCTCGTCGTGCGCTTGGTCTATGTACTTCGCCACGGCGTCGGCGTCGCCGCGGAGCGTGGCTTCGAGGAGGCTGCGCGACTGCTCGATGGTCTTGGTTATGCCGTCCCAGCTCGAAAGTTTGATGGCCTGCTCCAGCTCCAAACGGACTTCCTTGTTGGGGATATGGCAGTCTTCCTCTTCGAGATCATACGACAGGTATCCGAGGTGGATGAGGACGGTGAGGACGTCGTCCTTGCTGCGTATCATTTTCAGGTCGTTGGTGAAGCCTGTCGTGTTGACATGGCACCGCCCGCCGGCGAGCATGTTGATGATGTCGTCTTTCAGCCCGTCGAAGTTCATCTGGATGTAGGTGGAAATGGAATCGTATGCGCTGGTGCTGGTCCAGTAGCTGATGTATTCACGGCGCCGCGCGGCTT
>JAKSMX010000002.1 GCA_024400305.1 Bacteroidales bacterium
CCTGTATTTACAAGGGGTTGAGAGGTGCTGTATCCTGCAATTTGACCTATAGACCAAAGTTTTTATATCTTTGCAGTTTATAATTTAATCGGGAGAATAAATGGAAACGGAATATCTTATAGACAAACATACGAACAACAGCACCTTGCGAATATACATCACACTTGAGGACGACTCAATGCTCGCTGAAATCAAGGATGTACTCAAAATGATCAAGGGAATCGCATCAGTGAATGTCGCAAAAGTTGCGGCAAATGAAACCGAAGCAGATCCGTTTGCAGAACTCGACACAAGCTGGGGCGGCGACCGCGATGCAAATGAAATTGCAGAGGAATTGCATTCCCAAAGAGGCAATTTGCACGAAAATGTAACATGGTGAACAGATGAAATACTTGTTTGACACGAATGTTCTGATATCAATGTTTAAAAATCAGCACGGTGTCCGGGAGAAAATCATTTCGGTCGGCTTTGACTCCTGTTTTGTCAGTGAATTAACCTTGGCGGAACTTTATGTCGGTGCCTATAAAGGCGGAAATCCAAAACAATTAAAGGAGGTCGAATTTGTGAAATCAAACTTTCAAATAATTCCAGACAGCATTGCCATTGAAAGATACGCCAAGGTTCGTGCCGAACTTGAACAATCCGGGAACGTCATCGACAGCATTGATTGTCTGATTGGCAGCACAGCATTGGAATGTGGTTTCACAATGGTCACAAACAACAGAAAACACTTTGAGCGAATACCGAACATTAAAATTGAAGATTGGCAAAAGTGATTCAACATTATGCGTATTTCGCCGAGAACACGCCGTTTTTGAGACAAGAGACTCTATACCCCGTATTTGCAAACGTATTCGGGAGCAATGTCAATCGCAACCTTATCATCTTGATATTCAGCATGGAAATGCAGCGAATCATGGCCGGCAACTGCCAGATGCTTTGCCGCGAGTGCAACCGCAGGAAGTCGGGGGATGATACGACAGCCCAAGAAGAACTGGCGCACTACAACGCGAGATTTCTCAACAAGTGCGCCAGCCTCTCTCATCTCTCATCTATTATTTCTCATCTTCATCTTCCCAGTCTTCCGGCATCGGTTCAGCCCAGTCCTCGTCGTAGAACTCCTCGCCCACCAGCTCTTTGTCGGACTTGTCCTGACCGCCGAGCATCTGGCGCATTATCTTCGAGGGGATTGGCAGAATCTGTCCTTCGGGACCCGCCGGCACCGCGATTCCGATCTTGTCCTCATCGAGCTCGCGTGTCCAGCCGATGAACTCGGCGAGGCTCATGTTGGCGACGGTGTAGTCGGCCCAGTCGTCGCAGATGCTGGTTTTTGCGTCGTCTTCGGTGGCGTAAACCGCGACGTATGAGTTCTCGCTTCCGTCTTCAAGCATCGCAAAAAGGCCCGGTTTGGCTTCAAGGAGCCACAACATTCCGTTTTCGTTGATTGTCTGTAAAAATCTCTGTAGTTCTTCCATAGTTATTTATTTCCTTTACTATTTTTCTTTGCCAATTTCGCGACTTCATTAATGGTCTGCAGATATGCTTCCTCCACAGGACTAACGGTGTTCGCAACGAACTTCTTATACTCTTCATTAGCCTTTTCCATCGCTGCAATGTGACTTACAGTGCCGGATCCAGTAAGCAGTTGTCTTCCATTAGAAGAGAGTATGGTATCAAGTTGCTGAATGTAATCGTGCATATACATCGGTTTGTGTTCTATGGCACTGATTTCGGCAAAATCAAAATATCCCGAAACAAGGTTGTTCAGTATTTTTAGTTCAGTTTCTGAAAGATAATTTTTCGCCACCGATATATCTTTCTTTGTCGGATAGCCGCCAGAAAAAGACAAAAGACCCATAAAAGGCTTTTCTGCATTGGCACGTTCATATATCAATTCGGCTGCTGTATGTCCGTGCGCCGCAAAATGCAATTTGTTTTGCACTATTTTGAAAAATTCTATCGACTCGTCAGCCTTTGGGTTATAATCAACACTCGTGGCATAGAGGTCAAGAACCTGACGGTAAAGCACTTTCTCTGATGAACGAATATCGCGGATACGATTCAACAACTCATACCAATAATTTCCGCTGCCATTACCCTTAAGTCGCTGGTCGTCAAGTGTGAAGCCTTTAATCAGATATTCATGAATACGCCGAGTTGCCCATTGACGAAATTGCGTTCCACGAAGAGACTTCACACGATAACCAACCGAGATAATTACATCAAGATTATAATATGTAATCTCGTAGCTTCGTTCTCGTGTATCAGGTACGAATGCAAATTTTGCACTTGTACTTTCCTGTAACAGTTCACCCTCTTTGTAAACATTTTGTATATGACGCGTTATCACAGATTTATCACGCTGAAATAACTCAGCCATCTGCTCTTGCGTCAGCCAGACCGTTTCATCTTCAAATTTAACGTCAATTTTCGTAAGTCCGTCATTAGTCTGATAGATTACAATTTCACCTTTGTTTTGATTTTCCATGTTTCAAAATTTTGATTATTACTATGATTCTTATATTTCATCCAATTCCAGCCATCTTAACTCCTTCTCGTCAAGCAAATCGTTTATTTCGTTCAGACGTTTGCCGATTTTGTCAATCTCCTGATAATCAGTCTGATTTTCAAGTCTTGCTGTAAGTTCTATCTTTTCGTTTTCGAGGTTTTCGATGTCGATGGCAAGTTGTTCATATTCTTTCTGTTCCTTGAACGAGCGTTTCCTGTTGCGCTCGGTCGCGGAAGGGCGGTTTTCGCGGGTATCGACTTTCGCCGCCGCCTGAATCTTATGTTCTTCTTTTGATTTCTCAACGAGCCACTCGTGATATTGCGAATAATTTCCCATGAAGCCTTTCACCTTGCCTTCGCCTTCAAAGACGAAGAGCTGGTCAACGGTCTGGTCGAGGAAATAGCGGTCGTGCGAGACGACGATAAGGCAGCCTTTATAGTCTTTCAAGAAATCTTCAAGTTTCTGCAACGTCAAGATATCCAGGTCGTTAGTCGGCTCGTCGAGGATGAGGAAGTTCGGGTTACTCATCAGTATCGTGAGCAGGTAGAGTCTCCTTTTCTCGCCGCCGCTCAGCAGCGACACCGGCTGGCGGTGCATGGTGTAAGGGAACATGAAATGCGCAAGGAGCTTGTCGGCGGTATATACACAGTCTTTTCCGTAGTGGACGACCTCGGCGATGTTGCGGATTGTGTCGAGCACGGTCATGCTTTCATCGAACTTGATGCCGCCTTGGGTGTAATAGCCGTAAACGACGGTCTGCCCTGTTGTTATCGTGCCAGAGTCGCATGGTTCGTTGCCGGTGATCATATTCAGGAACGTGGATTTGCCGATGCCGTTTTTCCCGACTATCCCGATGCGTTCGCCGCGTTTGAAGATATAATCGAAGTCTTTGAGGATAAACGTATTATCGTATTTTTTCGTAACGTTGTGCATCTCAAGGATCATTCCGCCGAGGCGTTGCATATCGACACCGAACTGAATCTCGGTGTGGTCGCGAATCATCTTGGCTTTCTCCTTGAGGTCGTAAAACGCATCAATGCGGGCGCGGGCCTTGCCGGTGCGGGCCTGCGGGGTGGCGCGTATCCATTCCAGTTCATGCTTCACCATCTGCCCTGCCTTCTCCGCGGCGATGCGTTTGTTTTCCTCACGTTCGCGGCTCTTCCTGACGTAATAATCGAAGTTCCCGTTGTGCGTATAGACGACTCCGTGATACATCTCCAGAATCTTATTGCACACTCTGTCAAGGAAATAGCGGTCGTGAGTGACCATGAAAAGCGTGACGTTCGACTGTGTGAGGTAGTTTTCGAGCCATTCCACCATCTGCATGTCGAGATGGTTTGTCGGCTCGTCGAGAAAAAGCATGTCGGGGTCATCGAGAAGCACCATAGCCAAGGCGAGGCGTTTCACCTGTCCGCCAGACAGCGTCCCGACTTTCTGGCTCAAGTCGTTGATTTCAAAAGTGGAGAGGAGCTGTTTCAGGCGAAGCTCGTAGTCCCACGCCTGGTTCGCGTCCATCGCCGCCATCGCTTTCTCAAGATTCATCTGATTCACAAGTGCTTCCTCGTAGTTTCTGATGACGCGCATGATGTCGGTGTGGCCTGTTGAGATGACGTCTTCGATGGTTAGATTCGGGTCGAATTGCGGGAGTTGTTCGAGATAGCCGACACGGACGCCTTCGTTGAAAGCGATTTTACCGCCGTCGGCTTCTTCTTTCCCGACGAGGATACGCATCATCGTGCTTTTGCCGGTGCCGTTGGCGGCGATTAATGCGGTCTTGTCGCCTTTATCGATACCGAAAGAGAGGTTTTCGAATAACAGCTTGTCACTGAATGCCTTGGATAAATTTTCAACTGAAAGGTAATTCATTTTTTAACACAAGTTTCACAAGTTTTTTAGTTGCTTTCTTCGTCCAATGCCTCAATCAGAAAGCTGACAGGCCGGAAGCCGTCGTTGCATGAAATCATCGCCGACTTCTCGTTTTTCATCCAGCCGTCATAGAAATTCTTGCCGCCATGCGCCAGCGTCATCACGAAAGGCGACATGACTTCCCATGCGCTCTCGCACAATCCTTCAGGACGCTGCCATCCGTTGGCAATGAACACTTTACCTTCAACCAAATCGCAGGCGTGTTCAATAGGATTCTCATATTTCTCCATCAAGTCCTTGTAGCAGGCCTTGCGGATAACGGTGATTTTGACTTTCTTCATAAACAATATTTTAAGTTGCAAAAATAATAAAAAAAAAGAAGTTGACAGGTTCAGATAAAGTGGAATTATTAGTTTTACGTTCCAAATGATTGACAAGCAACGCACTGACGAAAAACCATTAATTCAGAAAAGCCACGCCCCATGACAAAATAAATTCTGATTCAGATGTAAAGGCATATCCCTTTTCTGCGATACGTCTCGATTCGCAATCCGGATATGCATTTATCTTCAAGGTTCTTACGAAGCTTGCAAAGAATCACCTTCATGCTGTTCATTGCGTCAACATTATTGCCGTTTGAATTAAGACATTCATTCAAGATCTCATCGAAAGTGACAATCTGGCCCTTATTTTGGAGAAGACGTTTCACTATCGAAGCCTGGGTTTTTGTCATCTGGCAAACCCTTCCGTTCTCACAGATGCAATTTGAGATGAAATCAAAACAGACCCCGTTGATTTGAACATATTCATTTTCACTGACTTGCAGACTTTGGAACTTCTTTTCAGGCAATTGGTTTTTCATTCTCACCAACAGCTCACGAAGTTCAACAGGCTTACGGATATAATCGTTGCCACCAGCCTCGAAGCAGTTCACGACCTCATTGACATCGCCGTCAGAAGAAAAGAAAACGACTGGGGTTGTGATATTCAGTCTCCTTATTTCACGAATGATTTCACGGCCGCTGACAACGGGTAACTCACTGTTTATCAATATCAAATCAGGCGCATTTCTGACAATTTGATCCACACCGTCAACGCCCGTAAACCTGACGACGACGTTGTAACCACACACTTCAAGGTCTTTTTTCAGAATGACTGAAAAAGTCCTGTCTTCATCAAAAATCATCACCTTGACCATAAACAAACATTACATTATTGTCAGCGACATTAGCAAATGTTCAGCACAAGGTGCCAAAGCAGCTTAACTGAACATTTTTTCAATAAGGTCGCCATATTTCTCCATCACGACTTTTCTCTTCACCTTCAACGTAGGTGTCATGATGCCGTTAGCGATAGACCATTCGTCTGCGACGAGTTCGTATCTCTTGATTTTTTCAACTTCACCGAGGCCTTCATTAAGAAGTTTCACTTCTTTTGCATAACGTTTCATAACAAGTTCATTATGAATCATTTCCTCGTTTGTAGTATATTTTATAAGGTGTCTCTTGCACCATTCCTTAAGGAAAACAAAATCCGGGCGAATCAAAGCGGCGGCGTATTTCTGGCTTTCGCCGAGCACGACGATTTGCTCAATGAACCCCGAATTGATGAATTTCCCTTCGATCACGTCTGGATTGATATATTTTCCAAGAGATGTCTTGAAGAGATTCTTTTTTCTTCCAGTGATGAAAAGCAGTCCGTGCTCGTCGAAATGACCGAGGTCGCCAGTATGGAACCAGCCGTCCTTGTCGATGACTTCCGCTGTGAGTTCCGGCTGTTTGTAATAGCCCATCATGACGTTATGGCCGCGGCAGATGATCTCGCCTGTCTCATCTATTTTCACTTCGACGCCAGGAAGCGGTCTGCCCACAGCTCCCACTTCCCTGCCATATTTTCCTCTCGCGCTCACCGCAATGACAGGCGAAGTTTCAGTAAGGCCGTAGCCTTCAAAGACAGGCATTTTTATTGCCGAGAAGAATCCGCTTGTCTTCTTCGTTATTGAAGCGGCTCCGGAAACGATAATATCGAAGTTTTCGGCACCGAGTTTTGTACGTATCTTACTGTAAACCAACTTGTCAGCGATTTTCAATTTGATGTCATATATTTTGGAACGATTCTCGATTCTGTATTTTTCGGTAAGACCCATCGCCCAATAGAAGATGGCTTTCGAAAGTCCTTTCATGTTCTTTCCTGATCCATAGATCTTCTCATAGAATTTTTCAAGGACACGAGGCACGGCGCACATCATCGTGGGATGAATCTCCTGCATGTTGTCGGCTATGGTCGCAATGCTTTCCGCATAATATATCGACATGCCAAGATAGTGATACATATAGATTAATGCGCGTTCGTAAGCGTGGCATATCGGCAGGAAACTGAACGCCTTCTTCGACCACGGAGCCGGAGTCTGACAGAAATTCTTGAACTGGCTCATCAGGTTACGATGAGAAAGCATCACGCCTTTTGGGACTCCTGTCGTACCTGAAGTGTAAATTATTGTTGCGCAAGACATTTCGTCGACGGAGGCTTTCCGCTGTTCAATTTCTTCAGTATGAGGATGTTCCTTGCCGAGTTCGATGAGATTTGCGAAAAACGGATAATTGCCTCTCTCCACAAAAGTGTAAATGCTCTTAAGTGTCGGGGTTTCCGGCTTGATAGCCTCTATTTTGTTAAGCACCGCGATGCCTTCGAGAATACAGATTCCAGCTTCGCAATTGTTCAAAATGACCTTGTAATCCTCCTCACTGATTGTCGGGTAGATTGGAACCATGATCGCTCCGATCTGCGTGATCGCCATGTCGAGCATGTTCCATTCCGGGCGGTTGCTGCATATAACGGCAATCTTATCCTGTGGTTTGACACCTAATTCAATGAAAGCCCCGCTGAGAATATTTGTCAGTTCAATATATTCATCAATGCTGTATTCGCGCCATTTACCATTACTTTTTCCGGCGAGAGCCACTTTCTGGTCAGGGTAATGTTCCTTGTAATATGGCAGCAAATCAAAAACTCTTTTAACTTCCATGTCAAAAAAATATTTCTTATTAGCTAAATAATTTCACTATAACATTTTCATATTTCATCATCACCACCCTTCGCTTCACTTTGAGAGTCGGGGTGAGAATGCCGTTCTGGACGGTCCATTCGTCGGCGATGAGTTCAAATCTTTTTATTTTCTCGACTTCACCGAGCGATTCGTTAAGATATTTCACCTCCTTGCCGATGCGCTTGATGACATTTTCGTTATGAATCATCTCCTCTGGTGTCGTGAATTTGATATTATGTTTCTTGCACCATTGTTTCAGGAAGTTGAAGTCGGGATGAATTATGGCAGCGGCGAATTTCTGGTTTTCGCCGAACACCACGATATTCTCTATGAAACCTGAATTAAGGAATTTGCCTTCGATGAGATCGGGGTTGATGTATTTTCCGAGCGATGTCTTGAACAGGTTTTTCATCCTGCCGGTGATTTGCAGGAGGCCGTGTTCGTTGAAACGTCCGAGGTCGCCGGTATGGAGCCAGCCGTCCTTGTCGATGACTTCGGCTGTGAGTTCCGGGTGTTTGTAATAGCCCATCATGACGTTATGGCCGCGGCAGATGATTTCGCCTTCGTCGGTGATTTTCACTTCGACGCCCGGAAGCGGTTCTCCCACGTAACCGACTTCGCGACCGTATCTGTTCCTCGTGCTCACCGTGATGACCGGCGACGTCTCCGTCAAGCCGTAGCCTTCAATCAAAGTGATGCCGATGGCCGAGAAGAACCCGCTGACATGCTTGGATATCGCAGCGGCGCCGGAGACGATGATATCAAGCTTATCCATTCCGATTTTCTCGCGTATCTTTCTGAAAACCAACTTATTTGCAAGTTTCAATTCGAGGTTATAGAATTTCGTGCGGCCTTCAATCCTGTAATATTTCGTAAGATCCATCGCCCAATAGAAAATCATCCTGTTGAGACCTTTCAGGCTTCTGCCCGAATTATATATTTTGTCATAGAACTTTTCGAGGATTCTCGGCACGGCACACATCATGGTCGGACGGATCTCAAGCATGTTGTCGGCAATAGTAGCCAGATTTTCGGCGTAATAGATTGACATTCCGAGATAATGATACATGTAGATGAGTGCGCGTTCGTAAGCGTGGCACATCGGCAGGAAGCTGAACGCCTTGTTCGACCACGGCTTCGGCGTGTGGCAGAATCCCTTGAACTGACTCATCAAGTTCTTGTGCGACAACATCACGCCCTTCGGCATCCCAGTCGTACCGGAAGTGTAAATGATTGTTGCGCAGTCTGTCTCCTTCACTTCCGCCTTACGTCTCTCAATCTCTTCAGTATGAGGATGTTCCCTGCCTAATTCTATGAGATTTTCCAAGAAAGGATATTTGTCTCTATTGACAAAAGTGTATATTTTCTTCAATGAAGGTGTTTCAGGCAAAATCGATTCGATCTTGTTCATCACGACACTGCCTTCAAGAATGCAGATCTCCGCTTCGCAATTATTCAGAATTATTTTGTAGTCCGCCTCGCTGATGGTAGGATATATCGGCACCATGACGGCACCAATCTGAGTGATTGCCATGTCGAGCATATTCCATTCAGGACGGTTTCCTGAAATGACGGCGATTTTGTCTTGAGGCTTCACCCCGAGTTCAATGAGTGCGCCGCTGAGAATATTTGACAAATCAATATATTCATCGATGCCATATTCGCGCCATCTGCCGTTTTGTTTTGCTGCAAGGGCCACTTTCTGATTCGGAAACTTTTCCTTGTAGTGCGGCAACAAATCAAAAACTCTTTTTACTTCCATATTGTATGACTTAAGAGTATATTCAATCTAAATTTTGCAAAAATACACAATTAGTTTTTACAAACAAAGAAAAAAAAATAAAAAAAGGGAATATGTTTTAACATATCCCCTGATATTTTCATCTATATAATTATCAACAACTTAAATGAGATGGAATGCGACTGTGAGACCAGCCATGACGATTGACACCATGCTCATAAGCTTGATAAGGATGTTCAATGACGGGCCTGATGTGTCTTTGAACGGGTCACCGACAGTGTCGCCGACGACGGTAGCCTTGTGATTGTCAGAACCCTTGCCACCGAAGTTGCCTTCTTCAACATATTTCTTTGCATTGTCCCATGCTCCGCCTGCGTTAGCCATGAAGACTGCGAGTACGAAGCCGCATGAGAGGCCGCCGATGAGAAGTCCGAGGACGCCAGGGACACCAAGGATGAGACCTGTCGCGATTGGAACAACGATTGCGAGGACAGAAGGGACAAGCATTTCGTGCTGTGCACCCTTTGTTGAAATCTCAACGCAGCGTTCGTAGTCAGGTTCCGCCTTGCCTTCGAGGATGCCCTTGATTGTTCTGAACTGACGACGCACTTCCTCCACCATCTTCTGTGCCGCACGGCCGACGGCGTTCATCGTCATTCCGCAGAACACGAATGCCATCATCGCGCCGATGAACACGCCGACGAGGACGATCGGGTTCATGAGATTGACATTATAAGCTTCCATGAAGTCAACGAGGGTAGCCTTTGCAGCTTCGACACCGTTCGGGAGATCTTGACCGACACGAATCAGAGCGATCTTAATTTCCTCGACGTATGAGGCGAGGAGTGCGAGTGCTGTGAGAGCCGCCGAGCCGATGGCGAAGCCCTTACCTGTAGCCGCCGTAGTGTTGCCGAGAGCGTCGAGGGCGTCGGTGCGTTTGCGGACTTCAGGGTCGAGGCCGCTCATCTCGGCGTTGCCGCCCGCGTTGTCGGCGATAGGGCCGTAAGCGTCTGTAGCGAGTGTGATGCCGAGCGTCGAGAGCATGCCGACAGCGGCGATACCGATGCCATAGAGACCCATTGAAAGGTTCTGTGCGTTGAACTCAACATTGAAGCCGTTTGCGCAGAGGTAAGCGAGGATGATTGCCACGCCCACTGTCACAACCGGGATCGCTGTCGAAAGCATACCGAGACCGAGACCGGAGATGATGACTGTCGCAGGGCCTGTCTTTGAGCTTTCAGCGACTTTCTGTGTCGGTCTGAAAGTCTGTGATGTATAGTATTCCGTTGATTTACCGATGATTACGCCAGCGAGAAGACCGACAACGACAGAGAATGAGATGCCGACCCAATTCTCGATTCCGAGTGCCCAGAAAATAACGAATGTGGCGATTGCGATAAGCACTGAGCTTGTGTTTGTGCCGCGGCTTAAAGCACCGAGGAGCTGTTTCATGCCGGCACCCTCTTTTGTCTTAACTAAAAAGATACCGATTAGTGAGAGCAACACGCCGACCGCTGCGATGAGCATCGGGGCGAACACAGCCTTGAGCTGCATGCCTTCAACCGCTGACGTGGCAAAAGCCGAGGCGCCGAGAGCTGCCGTGGCGAGGATTGAACCTGCGTATGACTCATAAAGGTCGGCGCCCATGCCGGCGACGTCACCGACGTTGTCACCGACATTGTCAGCGATTGTCGCAGGGTTACGCGGGTCGTCTTCAGGGATGTTGTATTCTGTCTTTCCGACGAGGTCAGCGCCGACGTCAGCGGCTTTTGTGTAGATACCGCCACCGACACGTGCGAACAAAGCCTGTGTCGAGGCACCCATGCCGAAAGTCAGCATTGTAGTCGTAATGATGACAAGATGATTTTCCGCTGGGATGAAATGATCGAGGACCAAAAACCACACGCTGATGTCGAGCAATGCGAGACCGACGACGGTGAGTCCCATGACGGCACCGGAGCGAAATGCTACCTGAAGGCCGTCATTCAACGACTTACGCGCCGCATTGGCTGTACGAGCCGAAGCGTAAGTGGCGGTTTTCATTCCGAAGAAACCTGCCAAACCTGAGAAGAAACCGCCGGTTAGGAATGCAAACCACACCCAGCCGTTCTGGAGGCCGAATATCGACATCACGCCGAATATGGCGGCCAAGATGACAAACACGATGATGACCACTTTGTATTGCTGTTTCAAATAAGCCATCGCACCTTTTCTCACGTACAATGCGATCTTTTTCATCAAATCTGTTCCCTCATCTTCCTTCAGCATCCGCTTGTAGAAATAAAAAGCGAATCCCAAAGCCAATACAGATGCTGCGAGAACCAAGTAAATTACGTTTTCCATAAAGCTAATTTTGAGTTAATAAATATTTTATTTCGTTTATCATTTCACGCCATTAATTTAGATTGCAAATTTCTGAAAAAAAGTTTTTCAGTCGGTAAAAAAATTGAATTTTTATCAAAATTTATTTTTCAATGATAACATATAAGTATTTTATCTATTTTTGTAGAATGAATAAAATTGTACTTGAAGTAATCGGATTAACGCATTCTTTGTCGCTTAATGAGGCGTTTGCGCTTGTTTTAGCTGATAAAAAATCCAATCTGAAACTTCCCATCATCATCGGAAGCGTTGAGGCTCAATCAATTGCAATGGCATTGGAAAAGTACGAGAGTCGAAGACCACTGACACACGACCTTTTCAAGAATTTCGCCGACAACTACAATATTAATATAAAGGAGGTGGTAATCAACCGGTTCAGGGAGGGTGTTTTCTTCTCGCAGCTTGTATGTGAGAAGGACGGGGAGACCTGTGTTTTTGATGCCAGAGCGTCAGATTCCGTCGCATTGGCGTTAAGATTCAGATGTCCGATTTACACAAATCAGCAGGTCTTGGACGAAGCCGGCGTAATGATCGGCGAAGACGAAAACACCGACGACAACTATCAAAATGACGACTTCAAGGAACGCAGCATCGAGGAACTGAAAGACATGATGGAGAAAGCCGTCGAAGAAGAAGACTACGAACTCGCTTCAATATTAAGAGATGAAATAAAATCGAAAGAAAATCAATAAAATATTTACAACTAAAATCTAATAAAATGAAAGGTATCAAATTTCGTTTAATCCTGATGAATTTCCTGCAATTTGCAGTTTGGGGAGCTTATCTCACATGCATGGGGACTTACCTTGCGACACACGGATTGGCTTCACACATCGGCTTGTTTTATTCAATTCAGGGCGTCGTTTCCATTTTCATGCCCGCATTGATAGGAATCATCGCTGACAGATGGATTCCGGCACAAAAATGTCTTGGTTTCTGCCACGTCATCTCCGGCATCGCGATGCTTGCCGCCGCCTACTACGGCCTGACAGTCGGCGACGCGGTTCAATTCGGACCGTTGTTCACCTTATATACTATAGGTGTGGCGTTTTACATGCCGACGCTCGCCATCTCCAACTCCGTGGCTTACAACGCGCTGGAGAAATCCGGTCTTGACACCATCAAGCATTTCCCGCCGATAAGGGTTTTCGGCACCGTCGGTTTCATCTGCTCCATGTGGGCCGTTGACCTTCTCGGTTTCCAGCCGACGGCGGCGCAGTTCGCAGTCAGCGGCGGGCTCGGAATTATCCTCGGAATCTATTCGCTGACATTGCCAAGCTGCCCTACAAGCCCTACAAGCACCGCGTCTTTTGTTGACAAACTCGGACTCCGCGCCTTCACCTTGTTCAAAGACAAAAGAATGGCGTTTTTCTTCATTTTCTCAATGCTTCTCGGAGTGTCTTTGCAAATCACCAACGGTTTCGCCAACCCGTTCATCACGAGTTTCGGCGACATTGAGATTTACAAAGGCACCTTCGGCGTTGAACACGCCAACATCCTCATTTCGCTGTCACAAGTGTCTGAGACATTATGTATCTTATTGATTCCATTCGTCTTACGCAAGTTCGGCATCAAGAAAGTCATGCTTATCGCCATGTTCGCATGGGTTCTCCGTTTTGCATTCTTCGGACTCGGCAACCCCGGCAGCGGCGTATGGCTCTTCGTCCTCTCTTGCATCGTTTACGGCGTCGCCTTCGACTTCTTCAACATCAGCGGCTCTCTCTTCGTTGACAAAGAAACCGACACAAGCATCCGTTCATCGGCGCAGGGGCTTTTCTTCTTGATGACAAACGGCATCGGGGCGACAGTCGGGACATTAAGTGCCCAAGCCATTGTAAATCACTTCGTTTACAATCCGCAGGCAAGCGGTGCGACACCGGAGTTGATAGCTCAAGGCTGGCAAAGCGCATGGTATGTCTTCGCCGCTTACGCACTCGTGGTGGCAGTCGTTTTCGCCATCGTTTTCAAATACAAACACAATCCTGAAGCAGCAAAATGAGACAATATTTAGACTTGCTTCAAACGATATTGGACAAAGGCGTTCAGAAAGGCGACCGCACCGGCACCGGCACGAAGAGCATCTTCGGCTATCAGATGCGTTTCGACCTTTCTGAAGGCTTTCCGCTCGTCACCACGAAGAAAGTCCATTTGAAATCAATCATTTACGAACTTCTCTGGCTGATAAGCGGAGACACCAACATCAAATATCTGCACGACAACAAAGTGAGCATCTGGGACGAATGGGCCGACGGAAACGGCGACCTCGGCCCCATCTATGGCGCACAGTGGCGCAACTGGAACAACGAAGGCATCGACCAGATTCAGGATGTCATCGACAGCATCAAAGGCAACCCCAACAGCCGCCGTCATATCGTGACAGCCTGGAACCCGAGTGTCCTGCCCGACGAACACGAGAAAAACTTCTCAAAAAACGTCGCCGCCGGAAAAGCGGCACTGCCTCCCTGCCACGCTTTCTTCCAGTTCTACGTCGCCGACGGGAAACTCTCGTGCCAGCTCTATCAGCGCTCCGCTGACGTTTTCCTCGGTGTCCCGTTCAACATCGCATCGTATTCACTGCTCACCATGATGATGGCGCAGGTGTGCGACCTCAAGCCCGGCGACTTCGTCCATACCTTCGGCGACGTACACATTTACAACAATCATGTTGAACAAGTGAAACTTCAGCTCTCGCGTGAACCGAGGCCGTTGCCTACAATGAAGCTGAATCTTGAAGTCAGAAATCTTTTTGACTTCAGATACGAAGATTTCACCTTGGAAAACTACAACCCTTACGATGCCATAAAAGCGGAAGTATCGATTTAATAAACGTACATCCAATCACCTAATCACCTCAATCACCTAATGAAACTATCAATAATTGCAGCGGTGGCAAAGAACCGCGCCATAGGCAAAGGCGGCGACCTCATCTGGCACATTTCCAACGATTTGAAACATTTCAAGGAAATCACGACAGGAGGCTGCGTGCTGATGGGCTACAACACTTACGCATCACTTCCAAGCAAAAAAGCACTTCCTAAACGCCGCAACATAATACTTTCAAGTCGCATCGTGACCGCGCCTGAAGGATTTGAAGTCGTTTCGTCAATACGACAGGCTCTTGAGCTTCTCAAAGATGTCCCTGAAATTTTCGTCATCGGCGGCGGCATGATATACGAGCAGTTCCTGCCTATCGCCGACAAACTTTATCTGACAAGGATAGACAAGAGATTTGAAGCCGACACCTTCTTCCCTATCGTGAATTTTGACGAATGGGAACTGACAGAACTCCAAGTCATTGACGATGACCCGCAGATTGACTGCGAATACAGATTCGAGACCTGGGAAAGGAAAAGATAACATTTTGTTAAGTTTCAATACCTAAAAATAGCCCAAACCAAAAACTGCTGACGCATCTTGTGTTGCGCCAGCAGTTTTGATTTGGGTTTTAGTTTAAATTCAGTTTAGATTTCCGTCAGAGATTAACGAGCAACCGAAATCTTCTTTGTCACTTCGCCGCTGTTTGTCATGATCTTCACCATGTAAATTCCAGCCTCGAAGCCGCTTATATTAATAAGGTGTTCGCTGGCATTGACATCCTCCGCATAGACTCTCTGTCCGAGTGAGTTGAAGATTGCGATGCCGCTGATGTTTTCAGCTTCAACTGTCAACATATCTTTTGCAGGATTCGGATAGACGCTTACGCCATTGAGTTCGTTTTCTTCAATTGCATCAAGCGAATAGAAATATTTCACGAAGAAATCTGTGCCGTACAATGCCTGTGCCGGAGCTGCGTTGCAATCGATGTCCTGATAATAGGCGACGACTTTGTAGTAGTACCAGGTGTTATCCTCCAATGTCTTTGTCTCCTTATACTCTGTCTTGTTGGCACCGACAATCTTTGCACGTTCCCACTCTCCGTCTGCATTTTCTTTTCTGTAAATATAGAAGCCGCTCAACGGCACTGATGTCTCTTCCGGCAACGTCCATTTGATGATTGGTTTGCCGTTTGCCTGAAGTTCATACCAGAGATCTTTTGCCGGGTCGCAGCCTTCGCCGGCTGTTCCGCAAGTTTCTACGGTAAGTGCGCTTTCGCCATCATTGCAGAACGTGCAGATCTGGTAGCAATGTCCGCCGACTTCCGGGGCGACGTCCGTGAATGAATTGCCTTGCACGAGGGCGTAGAGCAAGCCTTCACGATAGACGTTGAAGCCGTATCCCGCCATTTCACCATCCCAAGTGACCACGATGTCGTCACCGACTCTTTCCGCCGACGGATTTGAAGGAGCGGCGCATGATGCGGTCTGACCTGCATTGTTAAGTGCCTCGCAGATAACACCTTCAGCGAGGTCATTGACGTTCCCTGAATATTCATAGACCACGTTTCCTTCAGAATCCTTGATCTTGATTGAGATTGTCTCGCTGGCAGTATAACCGCTGCCGGCTTTCCAGACGAAATTGATCTTATGTCCGAAAGGAGCGTTGATCTTGGCTGTGGCAGGAGTTGAGTTTGTCATTGTGACCTTAGCGTACATGTTGCCGGCTGCGTCGAAGCATTTCACCGAGCCGCCGCGCCAGCCCTGCATTGAGGAGGCCGTCGTGATGACCTTCCATTCCGTTGTCGGGCCGAACTGTTCTGAAGCCTCGGCGTAATTGCCACGGACACCGTCTTTCATTGCATAGACGGTATATGTGAATGTGCTGTAGCAAGGGACGTTTTCGTCAACGTATGTCATATTTGCGCCGACCTGAGCGTCGAGTGTCGCGATGACCTTGCCGTTTCTCTCAACGACGATTGCGTCAATTGCCGAGACTGCGACATCAGACATTGTCTTTGAAGGGTTCTTCCATGTCAAAGTCGCACTCTGTGCTGTTTCGCTTGCTTTTGTCACCGTGAGGTTGGCAGGAGCCTGCACTGTGTTGTTATAGACAGTTGTAGGGACGTAGTTGAAGATGGCGGCTGCGCTGCCTGTGTAGTCGATTCCGTCAACGAGATACCAGCCGTCGTCAGAGCCGCTCCAGCCGAAGTTGAAGTGCATGAGGTCGTTTTCATCGTAACCGTCGCAGACGAAAGCGTGACCGCCGTCAGAACTCTGACCGCCGTAATAGACAGGACGGCCGAGGTCGAACTCGTCTCTCAACATCTGATTCCACACGTCTGTTGCGTATGACTGTCTCATTTTCCTGACGCAATAGTCATAGTCGAAATAGTTTCTCATGGCATTCGGGACATCTTCTGAATAGGCACCGCTGCCTTTCTCGCCGTCATAGTCCATGTCAACAGCAACGCCGCAGTGATACATGAGCAATGCGACGGCTTCAATCTGTTCCTGCGTGGCGTTGTTTAATGTCGTAGGCATCTTATCCCACTCGTATGTCGCTGACGAGAAGTCAACTGACAAGTGATGATGATGTGTTTTTGTATAATATGAATGCGAGCCTTCACCGTGAAGCGGAGCATTCCAGAACTTCATCACCTGACTCATTGCCGTGGCGACGCAGCCGGCGTAAGCTCTTCCGCCCGGACCATGGGCATCGGCCGGTGCATACAAGTTATACGGGCTGTCCTGATTCCACTTTGTCGTGCAGAGAGGACCGACTTTCTCGGCTCTGTTTGCGTTGAGTCTGCCTGTCTTTTCAAGCATCGCCCATTCAGCGGCCGCTTCCGGCATTGCTGCGTTGCCATTGCTGATGGCGTTCGCAATGTCCAGTCTGAAGTTTTCAAGCAGGAACATAGCACCGTTGTGTTCGTTGCTCATGTCAAAATTGCTTTCCTCCGAATAAGCGAGAATCGGGTGATAATTGTCGGCCGCCGAAATGATGACGAAGCCGTTTTCACCAACATTGAATACATAGAAACAGTCATCACCATTGTCTGATGTGACTGTCGTAACCAACTGTAAATCAGTGGTGTTTACCTTTTCAAAATTTGCATAGACAAATTTCTGTCCGAGTGTTCTGGCCGTATTGACATCAACGGATTTCGCGGACATCGTCCCGAATCCGAACATCACGGCAACAACCAATAATAAGAATTTTTTCATTTTTGTTGTAATTTAATTTATTATTACTGTGATTTGATTTTTCAAAAAATTTAAACGTGCAAATTTATAAAAAAATATGTAACTACAGTGACTAAAATTCACATTTTTATTAATAAAAAAAGGACGGCTCGCAAACCGTCCTTCACTATTTGGAGAAAAAATTTTAATCAATGACAGAAACTTTCTGGGTCATCATGCCGTTTTCAGTCTCAATCCTGATCATATAAACGCCGTTACCAAACTGTTTCACATCAATAACATATTGATTTTCATTGACATTCTGTTCAAAGACTTTCTGTCCTACAACATTGAAGACCGAGACATTATTGATTGATTCGGCTTCAATCATGATGACACCGTTTGTCGGGTTAGGATAGATTCGTGCGTTGATTTCATTTTCCTCGACGGCGAGGACTTCAACCTGAACGTAGTCATTGTCATCGGCGGTGATTGCCGGTGTTGACTCGCAGAATGAGTTGAAAGCTGTCACTTGATAGAAATATGTGTTCACATCGTCAACTGCGTCGAAATATTCGCGGAGTGTGTTTTCGATCTTGGCAATCTCTTCATATTCAACGCCATCGACACTTCTGTAAATCTTGAAGTTCTGAGGTTCGTAGTCGCAAGTCCAAGTGAGGCGTGCGCCGTCGTGTCCATCCTGATATGCGTATTCACCGGCGAGATTCTCCGGGCTTGTGCAGCTCTCGCAGTCGTTGTCGCCGGAATAAATCGTTCCGTTGATTTGCGTCGATGAGCCTGAGAAGTTGTAAACCTGTGTGTTAGCAGAATTTTTCAATGAGATTGACATTGTGGCGACCGCTGTGGCAGGCTGGTTCCAAACCAATGAGAAATCGCCTCCCGGCATCTGGAATTTCTCGCTTAATGGCGATGAGCTTGTCATTGTAACTTCCTCGATGACAACACCTTCATTGTTTTTCACCTGAAGAAGTCCACCGTTCCAGCCTTGGAAGTTCGATGTCGTGCAGACGAGTTTCCACGTGCAGTTAGGACCGTAAATCACAGTTAATTTTGACGTTTCGCCAACGTAATTGTTGTTATATCCGCAAAGTGAATATTCGTAAGCACCGAAATCATTCACTTGATCTTCATAAACCAATGTCTCACCTGGTGTAGGGTTATTAAAGGTCTTGATAATCTGATTATTACGTCTCAATTCCATCTTTTCTATTGATGTAAGCGGGTCGCCCGACATGGAGACCGCAGGAACCGTGAATGTCACGATGCCGGTCTTTGTCAAGGTGTTTTCAATTTCAACATCGAAGTCCTCAACTACCGGTATGAGTACATTGTAGATATAATCAGGAATCATGTTCACGATGACTCTCTGGTTGAGGTTGAAGGTGCCGTTCATGGTGTTCAACGCATCGATTGCGAAAAAGCCGTCGCACCAGCCGCTCCAGCCCCAGTTGAAGTGGAACTTGCGCTGTGCGTCGTATCCATCGCAGTTGAACGCATGTCCCATCTGCTCGTCGGTGCCGGCATAAGCCGCCGGATACCCGCGGTCAAACTGGTCAATCAGAATGTCTTCCCATGCCGTTTTCGTATATGATTCACGTGAGAGTATCTCTGTGGCGGAGCAATACTTGAAGTAGTTTTTCGCCGCATCCACGACCTTATACGTCTGAGAGCCGCTGCCATCGTAATTGAAATCCATATCGACCGACACGCCGCAGTGGTACATGAGGAGTGCTATAGCCTGCGGGCTGCCGCTCGGGATGGTGTTAGGCATGTTGCTCCAGTTGTATGTAGTCTCGCCGAAGTTAGCCGACAATGTTCCGCCGACAGTGCTTGTGCTGTATGAATGTTCACCGACACCCTGGTCAGGCCAGCTCCAGAACCTCATCACCTGACTCATTGACGTGGCGACGCAACCGGCGTAGCAACGGCCGCCCGGACCGTAATTATGAGCCGGAGCGTAATAGTTATAAGGATAATCCTGGTTCCATCTTGTGGTGATAAGCGGATTCACGATACGGTCCATCCTTGTTCTCGAAGTGATGCCTTCTGTGCGGAGAAGTTCCCATTGCTCGGCAATTTCTTCTTCTGCAACAAAGTCATTTTCAATAGCATACTGAATCTCATCGCTGTAATGGCCGAGATAATATACAAGACCTTCCGGAAGATGGTTCACATCGAAAATGCTCTCTTCCGAATATGCGAGGATAGGATAAGCGCGGTCGTCGGCAGCGACAATAACATAACCGTTTTCGTAGTTGAAAACATAAAGGCTCGGAATGCCGTTGTCGCCAGACACTGTGTAAACATGGTCAACATCAGTGATTGACTTGGCGGATGCCACATTGTTTTTCAAATAGCTCACTCCGAGTTTCTTCGCCGTCGCGACATCAACCGGAGCCGCGAACATCTGTCCCGCAAAAACGAGCAGGGCAACGACTGTCAGTAAAAATCTTTTCATTTTTTTAATGTTTAGTTATTATTTATAATTATTTTCTTGGAAATCAAGCCATTAGCAGTTTCTACCGAAATAAGATACACTCCATCGGCAAAACGTTCCGTATCAAGTGTGACTTCATCTTCCCTGACCTGAACATTCACAACTTCCTGACCCACAATGTCATATACTTTAACGTTATTCATTCCCTTGGCGGAAATCGTCATCTGGTTTCTGACAGGATTCGGGAAGACATTAAGAGCAGTTGAATTATGCTGGGTCTCTCCGACAGACGTCGTATCTTGGCACATATTCGTATAGTCGAACAGACGTCCGGCGATCAACGAGTCGGGCGATGAGTACAGCAGTTCGTCGTTGGCGTCGTATATATTAAAGGAGATTTCATCTTCAGTGTAATAGTCTCCGCTGAACCATGCCTTGTTCCAGATGAAGGTGAGGTCGCCCTGGAGCATCGGGACGACACGCGTCTCCGAAGAGCCTTCCTCCAATGTTATTTTCGCGATGCGCACGCCGTCTCTCGCTATCGAGACCGAGCCGCCTTTCCAGCCGTCGCCGCCTTCATCGTTCAACTCGAAGACAAGGTCACATTTCGGGCCGACCATGATTCTCTGATAGACAGGAATACTGTAACCATATTGATTATGAACGAGAACCGAATACTCATAGTTGCCGTCTTCATCGAGTTCATCGGCATAATTCATTGATTCACCGGCTGTTGCATCTGTAAAGCAAGCCACCGTCTCGAAGTTTCTCCTGACGATGACGCTGTCAATCTGTCCGAGACTTTCGCCAAGCATGTTCTCCGCCGGATTTTTCCAATTTATTGTGACTGAGAAATTGCCGTCCGCATCCGTCTCGTTTTCAACAAGTTCCATATCAACGACCTTTGCGGGACGCTGGTAATATTCATCATCAATCGGATAGAAACCCTGAATGACGAGATTGAAGACATTGAAGGCGTATTTTGTAGTGTTGAGTGCACCCATCGCACACCATGCGTTGTCTTTTCCGTCCCAGCCCCAGTTGAAGTGGAAATAGTCGTTTTCATCGTAGCCGTCGCAGACGAAAGCGTGACCGCCGCCGCCACCATCGTCCTGACCTGAATAATACAATGGGCGTCCGAGGTCGAGTTCACTCTTGAGCATCTCGCTGAAGTCATCTTTCCAGTACCAGTCTTTGTAAAGGACTTCCGCATCCGGGTTGTAGCCGAAATAGCTGCCGATTACATTCGGCACGTCCTCAGAATAGGCGCCGCTGCCGTCGGGTCCGTACATCATCTCCACGCCGACGCCGCAGTGCCATTGCAGCTGGGCGATATAGAAAATATCCTCTTCGGTGCTTGTCGAGTCGAGTTGCATGGGCATACGCTCGAAGTTGTAGAATGTCTCGCCGAAATTTGCGGTCTGAGTCGGGTAATAAGGATGTCCCCAACCGCCAGGCGTATATGAATGAGAGCCGGTGCCTTGCACGGGATGGTTGAAATATTTCATCACCTGCGCCATCGCCGTGGCGACGCAGCCGGCATAGACGTGTCCGCCGCTGCCGCCGCCGTCTGCCGGGCAGAGCGCGTTATACGGGTAGTTCTGATTCCATAATGTCTCAAGCAAAATCGGCACGGTGCGTGTGTTGCGGACCGCTTTCACGCAGCCGGTCTTTTCGACGCGTGTCCATTCATCGGCGATGTCGGCAAGACGCTCAACGTTGTTTTCTCTAATATATTGAATTTCATCGGTATAGCTCTTGACAGTAAGGTTAAAAGCCGGAGCGATGTTTTCCACGCTGAACGTCCCTTCCGTCGAATAAGCGAGAATCGGCTTCACGCGGTCTTCCGCGGAGACGGCGACGAAACCCGCCCCGCTGACGTTGAAGACATATATATAAGGTGTACCTTCAGCGTCTGAATAAGTGTAAACAAGTTCCGAAGAAACGCTGCGATCTCTGAACGAAGTGCTTTCCTTCATGAATTTCTCGCCGATGCGCTGCGCCTTCCTGACATCAACGTTTCCGGCGTAAAGTGTTGAGAATGTAAACGTTGCAATTACTGCAAGTAATAAAAACCTTTTCATCTTTTAAAAATATTTTAGCGTGTAAAATTATAAAAAAAAATCACACAAGGCGTTTTTTTTCGTATTTTTGCACTTTAAAAATTAGATTTACCGTGGATCACAAGTTTTATGATTTTTACATGCGTTTCCCGAGCAAGGCTGACGCGCTGAAAGCAGAGGATTTTTATTACGAGACACATCGCCCGCGCATCGGCGGCAGGTTCAAGATCAACGACAACGGAGTGTGTTCGCTCTCGTTGCAAGACGAGTGCGAGCTTATCACCGACCTCTATCAGTTCGGGATGCGGCGTTTCATCGTGACCGACAACTTCCACGGCGTGCGCAAGGAACACGGCAAGGACATCTTCGACTTCTTCACCGACAGCGACCGTTACTTCCATTGGGACATGACACCCGACATCTTCGACAAACTCAACGACTTCTTAATTAACGAGATACAGAAGGACGGCTACGAACACGCCGATGGCACGCACGCGCCTTTCATCCAGAGGACATTGGACGAGATGGGCATCGACGACCTGTTCAACATGCTCAACGTTGACGCGCCGGGATTGGATATTTAAAGAGGCAGACGCATCTGCTATCAATATTGCAATGGTTTATACTTATTTTAAAGTAGGTAGAATTATCGTGGATGACGAGCAGAATGGTAATCCTCATGCCGAATACGGAAAAGAAGTTCTAAAAACCTTTCCGAAAAGTTGACCCAAAAGTTTGGCAAAGGCTTTTCTGTCACTAATCTTAAGCAAATGAGAGACTTACATCAATCGTACTCAATTGGTCAGACACTGTCTGACCAATTTTGCCAGACAAGCAAAGCCTCACCAAATTGATCCTTGATAAATAAACATCATATAATTCAAAAAACAACAGAAAACACTTGAGCGAATACCGAATGTTAAAATTGAAGATTGGCAAAAATGATTCAACATCATGCGGATTTCGCCGAGAACACGCCGTTTTTGGGACATGAGGCTCTATACCCCGTGTTCGTAAACGTATTCGGGAGCAATGTCAATCGCGCCATCCTCCCATTCCAAAGTGTCGGTGACATTGAATTTTCTGAATGAATCAACATTTTGAAGAGGCTTGAAAACCGGATATTTACGAACTACATCCGTGAAATCCATCTCTTTCACGATTCCATCGTTGAACACGACCCTCAACCGATAGCCGTCAACATATTCAGCTTCCGTGATCTCAAGAAACATAATCATTCATTTTAAAGGTTCAATAAATCCCGGCTCTTCACCGGCCGCAGCCCTGTCCCAAGCATCTTTCACTTCATCACGATGGATCTCAAGCCATTCGAAAATCAAACGCAACGCTCTCTCCGACATCACGCCCCTCACCTTGCCGTTCTCAATTTCAATCGTAACCTTATCATCTTGATATTCAGCATGGAAATGCGGCGGATTATGATCTAAAAAACGGATATATATAATTATACCGAAAAATTTTGATATTTGTGGCATGTTATTATTTTTAGTCTGCAAAGATAATGCAAACTTTTCAATCAAGCCGTTGGTTTTATGAAAAAAAATGAATCATTTACAGATGAAAAGGCGACTTGTTGATTTTTTTCAATTTTTTTCTTTCCAATTCAAAAATTATTCGTAATTTTGACGCGTTTTTAATCATGTTATATGATTAAAAACTAATCGTTTAATTTTAACTTTTGTCATAAAAATATATGCCATGTACTTCAGTACCAACATAAAACTATTGAGAAAAAAACGTTCCAAGACACAGGACGATGTCGCATTCGCACTCGGGATGAAGCGTTCCACGCTCAGCGGATATGAAAATGAGATCTCGGAACCTAACATCGAAGCGCTGATGGCACTGTCGAAATATTTCAACGTCGCGATAGACACATTAATAAAAGTGGATCTATCGAAAGTCGGCGACATGCAGCTGAACCAGCTTGAACGCGGCTACGACGTCCATCTGAAAGGCACTAACATACGAGTGCTCGCCACCACCGTTGACAGCAGCAACAACGAGAACATCGAGCTTGTCACCGAGAAGGCGAAGGCCGGATACACAACAGGTTACGCCGATCCGGAATACATAAAAGTGCTTCCGACATTCCAGCTTCCGTTCCTTTCAAAAGAGAGGAAATACCGCACCTTCCAGATCAGCGGCGACTCGATGCTGCCGATTCCCGACAAGTCGTACGTCACCGGTGAGTACATCGTTGACTGGCATGACATCCGCGACAGGCAGGCGTATATCGTGCTCACGATGGACGACGGCATCGTCTTCAAAGTCGCAGAAAATCACCTCGACCAAGGCTTTCTGAAAATGCACTCGCTGAACCCGCTTTACAGCCCGTTTGAAATTCCTGTCAACGAAATCAAGGAGGTCTGGAAGTTTGTACATTATATCAGTTCACAAATACCTGAAAATCAAAACGTTCCAAGAGAGCAACAACTTCTCGACACGATTAACGAACTGAAAAAAGAAGTCAAAGAGATTCAACTCAAATTAAATCTCAACTAAACAAATTTTTAAACATTTCCAATCAGAAAAATCACTATTTTTGCGCAAAATAAAAAATCACATTCAAATGAAAAAAGCATTATCAACAACTTTAATTATCGTATTGTCAGCGATTTTTATCTTCACGTCATGCAAAAAAGACAAAGATGACGAGCCTACACCAACAGTCAGCAACCCGACATTCACCATGCCGTCCGGCACATACGACAACGACATAAGCGTTGGCATGACCTGTGCAACAGACGGAGCATCAATATATTACACCACAGACGGCTCAACACCAAGCAGTACGTCAACAAAATTCACGTCCAACATAACCATTTCAGAAACGACAACACTGAAAGCCATTTCATGCAAGGACGGGTACAACGACAGCGGCATAGTTGAGGCAACATATACAATCGAAAAACATACAGACAAGATTGAAACACCTGAAATAAAGCCGGGTTCATGTACGTTTTCAGAATCTATTCTTGTCTCAATCTCATGTGCAACCCAAGGAGTCACAATACGTTACACCTTGGATGGCAGTGAACCTGGAGCATCCTCTGAAGAATATAAATTCCCATTGACTTTCACGGAGACAACGACAGTGAAAGCCAAGGCTTTTGCCGAAGGAATGCTTCCAAGCGAAACGGCAGATGCGACCTTCACAAAGGAATCAGCAGGCATACACGCTCCTGAATTCATATATCCGGGCGGAACATTTGTCGGCTCGAAGGTCATCGCCATAAGATGCACAACAGAAGGCGCAGCGATTTATTACACCACTGACGGCAGCACCCCTACAACCAGTTCAACACAATACATCACCTCATTCAAAATCACCGAGTCGGCAACCATAAAGGCGATTGCCTACAAGGACGGTCTCGGATACAGCGATGTGGCGGAAGAGCATTACGAAATAATCAACGAAACAGTGGCGAACCCGACTTTCTCAATTTCAGGAGGCACATTCGACGAACCGATAAAAAACCTCATCATCTCGTGCGCCACAGAAGAAGCCACAATACACTTCACATTGAACGGAAGCGAACCGACAGAATCAAGTCCGGTTTATTCACAGCCGCTTTCATTTTCGGAAACGGTGACGGTAAAAGCCAGAGCATTTAAAAACGAATACGAACCAAGCGACATCGTCGAACAGACCTACATAATAGAAATTTCAACCGACGGCTTGATCACAGTGGTCAACTCAACAGGCACCCACGAATTTGTGATTTCATACGTGGCAAGAAAAGGCCTAAACACATTAGTAGTCAAGACAGAAGAAGAAAACGAAATGACACTAAACTTCGAGCATCTTGAAACCGGAACATATAATTTTCCAACATCTGAAAACGACCCAAACGCAACCTGCACCGGAACATTTGTGTATCCAAGAACAACATTGAAATTCATCAACGGAGGTGAAATCTCGGTTATTAAAGACGGAAACAATTACACATTGACAATCGACAATGTGGAGGCGACAGATGTCAACACTTTGATTCCGGCCATCCAACACGTCTCACTGTCTTTTACAGGAACCGTTTTGTGAACATTTAAAAAAGAAGCGACTCCATGAAAAAATCATCTCTGACACTTTTGATCTGCCTGCTTTCAATGATTGTGTTTTCGCAAGAGACAGGCATCATTCCAAAGCCGCAACAAGTTGAATATCAGCGAGGAACATTTTCATGGAGTTCTGATTCTTTGAAAAACGAAAAAAATATCAAGGCGAAACTTGTCAGACATATTCCTGCAAAGGAAAACGAGAGCCAGGCTTACGTAATAAAAATCACACCGAAAAAAATTTTTCTTCAGGCCACGACCGGACAAGGTCTTTTTTACGCAAGGCAGAGTCTCAATCAAATTGTTAAATATCAGAATGTTACAACGGGAAAAACAGAATTTGAGATTCCATGCATGACGATTACCGACTGGCCTGCGCTTGAATATCGCGGCTGGATGGATGACATCAGTCGCGGCCCGATTCCGACAATGGATTTCATAAAGAAAGAGATACGGACACTCGCGGCGTATAAGATGAACTTTTTCCAGCTTTACACCGAACACGTCTTCAAACTTGAAAGTCATCCCGACATTGCACCTACAGACGGACTCACATCACAGGAGATCAAAGAGTTGACAGAATACGCAAAGCAATATCACGTCGAGTTCATAGGAAACCAACAATGTTTCGCGCACGCCGAGAAAACGCTACGCATTCCGTTTTATTGCAATGAAATCGGCGACACGAAAAGCAACTTCGACCCTTCAAATCCAAAGACATACAAGTTTCTGGAAGACGTTTTCAGCGAGGTGTTGCCGGCATACGAATCGGAATACTTCAACATCAATTGCGATGAAACAGAAGGACTTGGTTCGGGGAAAGCCAAGGAATACGTCGAGAAAACAGGAAAAGACGAGGCCTATTGCGAACATATAAACAAAGTATATGACATCTTGAAAAAACACGGCAAAACTGTCATGATGTGGGGCGACATTATCGCGAAAAATCCCGCGATGATTGACAGACTGCCAGAAGACGTGCAGTTCGTGGTCTGGAGCTACGGTGCGAGAGACAGCTTCATGGAGATGCTGAAACCTTTCAAGGAATCAGGTCACACGTTCTGGGTCGCAACTGGCGCAAACTGCTGGAACACGGTTTCACCTGACATTCAGATATATATGAACAACATCGCCAACTTCGCTCGCGACGCACACGCAAGCGGCGCAAAAGGTCTGATGAACACCGCATGGGACGACTACGGCGAATCAATGTTTTCAAGCACCTGGCATTCAATGATCTGGGCTGCGGAAATGGCATGGAATCCAAAACCCGGACTTGACTATGAAGAGAAATTCAACAAACTCTTTGAAATCCAATATTTTAACAAAAAGACAGAAAACAAGGACGCAGTCACAGCACTTTACAGTCTCAATGAAATAAACATGAGTTTAGACGAACTTGACAAACCGTTGCTTGAGTTTTATCCAGACCAGGTCAGCAAAGAAAACACTTTGAAATTCGAATCAGCAAAAGACAAGAGCTGCGATATTCATAAAAAGATTTCAGAGCTGATTGAAGAAAATTACGATGACGGCATTTTGCGTTGCGCCCATGTCGCAGCATTCAGGATTCATGTGGCGGAATGCAAAAACATATTGAAAGCGCAGATTTACAACACATTGCAGAATCCGTGCATTGAAAATGTCAACGAAACGAAAAAAGCGATGGCCGATTTTTCAGAAAAGCTAATTGCCTTAAAAGACATGACGTGCCGACTTTGGGACACAGAAAGCCGGGCCTATTCACGCGATATCGTGGAAGCACGCTTTGACAAAATAATTCAAGACATCAATGATACCGACAAGAAAGTATTTATATTCAATGAGTTACAAGACGGCAAACCAGTCATTTCATTGAAAACCATCTTCAACGACAAGAAAATTTATTACACGACAGACGGCAAAGAACCAAACAAAAACTCACAACTTTACGACAGACCTTTTGCCATCAACAGTTCTTGCATCGTGAAAGCGATAAGTTATGACGAAAACGGCGACAGCGTCATTTCAGAACGCAGCTTCCTGTATCACAAAGGATTGGGGCATTTGAAGAGATTAAACAGCCCAGCGGGGAACTATCGTCCGGAATATTCCGGCGGTGGCGACGACGCGCTTCTGAACGGAGTGACAGGAAGCGAGAACTACAAAGACGGCAACTGGCAGGGATTCTACGGCTGCAACGCCGACATTGAACTTGATTTCAGCAAAGCTGAAGTTGTCAATTCACTGACAATCAATTTCATGACAAATCCTTTTGACTGGATTATGATGCCTGCGAAAGTGAGAGTCTATGCATTCCCTGTTGACACCACGCCTGACATGCCCGACACTTGGGTCAAGACATTCACCTTTGATGACAAAGTGCCGGTGTCAGGCAACCATATTTTCAGCAAGACATTGGATCTCAAGGGAGTAAAGACGAAGTATCTGCGTGTTGTAATAGAAAACCCAGGAGTGCTTCCTGCCGGAACGCCCGGTGCAGGTTACGACTCCTGGATCTTCATGGATGAAATTGTGGTGGAATAGCTTATTTACCCCAATATTCAAACTCATCAACTTCCTTTAGCAGTTCCTTCACCGCAGCTTCGAGTTGTTCATCGATGCCTTGTGCGAGTTTCTCTGGTGTGTTCTTCACCTTGATATCAGGCTCCAACTGACTGTTTTCCAAATAATTACCTTCTTGTGTACGGTAGCCGATAACAGGGAGTCCGAAATACAGAGAGTTGTCCTGCAGTGTCTCCCAAGTAACGCTGCTCATCGTACCCGGAACAGGCATGCCGACGAGCTTGCCAATGCCTTTGTGCTTGTAAACCCACGGTGTCCCGTGCGCATTGCTGTAATTCGCATCGCCGATAATCATGATTGAAGGCTTGTTGTAACGGCGCGACGGCATCACACAGGCGACGGAGTCGCGAATGACCTGTTCGAGATATTTCTCGCCAGAGAAAAGAATCTCTATGTCTTCATGCAAACGGCCTCCACCATTGAAACGAGTGTCGATGACGACACCCTCGCGTTTGTTGTATTTTCCGAGAATGTCGGCATAGACATCTCGGTAACTCGCATCGCCCATGCTTTTGATGTGGACATAGCCGAGACGGCCATTCGACAGACTGTCAACAACTTGTGCATTATGTTTTATCCAACGTTTGTACAGCAAATCATTTTGAGCCCCTCTTGAAATCGGTTTCACTACCTCTTCCCAACGGTCTTTCGATCCGGGGCTGTAAACCGAAACGAGAACCTTCTTGCCTGATTTCTTGTTCAGAAGCGGGAAATAATCCATGTTTTTCTTGATTTCAACGCCGTCAATCTTTTCAATGATGTCGCCGGCTTTAACTTTTGAAATCTTCTTGTCGAAAGGGCCGTATTCGAGAACCTCCTCAACGAGAAGTCCGTCTTTTTCATAGTTCCAATCGAAAAGAAGTCCGAGTTGCGCTGTAGCATCGCCATCATTATCAGGACGATAGCCCGAACCGGAATGAGAAACGTTGAGTTCACCGAGGACTTCGCTCAACAATTCAGCGAAATCGTAATTGTTGTTGATATGTTCGAGGAACGGATAGAAATCCTCCTTGATCCGTTCAAAATCAGCACCATTGTGGTCACGACGGAAAAGACGTTTGTTTTCCTGAAGGAACACGTGATTATACATGTATTCACGTTCGGCAGCGCGGTCAAGCTCCATCGTCGCGTCATATCTAATAGGTGTGGACTTTCCGCCTTTCACCTCAATTTTCTGAAGGTTGCCGCCGCTTAAGACATAAATCTTATCACCTTTTTTGTTAAGGACAAGCTCCGCACCACCGCCGCCGAGCTTCTTCAAGATCTTCGTTGACTTCTCACGGACATCGAGTTCCCAAAGGTCGTAGCCTTTCTCGAAAGCACTCATGAAATAAAGTTTGTCGCCTTCCTTTGAGAGGACGGCACCAGAAAGACGCGATGACATCGGGGTAAGTCGAATGATACGCTCGTCAAGTCTATCCAATTCAATTTCAATCGGTTTCGTTTCTTCCTTCTTGTCCTTTTTATCTTTTTTCTCGTCTTTTTTCTCGGTTTCCTTATTTTTGTTCAAAGCTTTCTCCTCTTCTTTCATCAATTCGTAATCTTCCTTTGAAAGACGGAACTTATCGTAAGCATCCTGATTCATGAAACAGATGAAAGCGTCATTTTGGCTGCCCCAAGAAGCATGCGAGCGCATTCCGTAACGATTTGAATAGAAAGTGATTGCGTTTCCGTCCAAAGCCCAGTGCGGGCCGCCGGTGATGTAACCGTCGTTAGTGATATTATGTATTTTCATATCACCGTCAGCGGAGACGATTCCGACATCGGAATATGGGTGGCGCATATTTGTAATGAGCGTCAAAGCAAACCATTTCCCATCGGGAGACCATTGATAATCAATTTCATAATAAGAATTGTCATAATGTTGCGTGCCGTCGGTAATTTGACGGACTTTCTTTGTTTCGAGATTTACGACTTTCAAGACACTGCGGTTTTCGATGAAAGCCACCTCCTTCCCGTCGGGCGAGAACTGCGGGACGGTGCGCTCAATTCCGTCGTCACCGAAAAGCGGCTCTTCCTCAATGAGCGTCGCGTATGCGAAATTCAGGTCTTCCTTGCGAGGCATCTTCGCAATGTAAAGGTTGTAATAACCGTCACGTTCTGAAGTGTAAATCAACGACTTACCATCAGGAGAGAAACATGGTTGCCCTTCAGCCTCGGCGGTGTGGGTGATTTGTTTTGTGGTCTGATATTCATCTGCCGTCACGAAGATCTCCCCTCGTGAAACGAAAGCGATTATGTCGCCGTCAGGAGTGATTGTGAGTTCGGAAGCGCCGCCGAATTTATCGCATTCAACCGTATTTTCCTGATCATTAATAATTTGAATATCAACCTTTTGAGGCTCCTCGCCAATCATCTGCGTATAAATCTCACCTTGATAGCCGTAGCAAAGCATTCCGTTGTTGGCCATGCTCAAAAATCTCACAGGATAAGTCTGGAAATCAGTTACTTGTGCAATCATCGGAAGCGGAATTGTTTTACCTTTCCCGTTGGTGTCAGCCTCGCCGTTGACTTTCGCACGCGGGAACGGCATTGTATAGACGTTCTGGCTTCTTCCGTCGCGTTCGCTGAGGAAAACGATGTTTTTATGGTCGGGCGTAAAAATCGGGTCACGGTCCTCGCCGGCGTTGGAAGTCAATATCTTATGTATTTTTTCTTTGGCGTTGTAATAGACGATGTCGCGGGCCACTGACGAAGTCTGATGTTTGCGCCAGATATTTTCGCTGCCTTTTCTGTCATAATAAAGGAAAGATTCGCCGTCTTCGTCAAATGAAACCGAACACACCGTGGCGGCTGTCACCTGCTGCGGGCGGCCGCCATCGACCGACACCTTATATAATTCGGTGAGCCAGCCAGAAGCGAATTGGACATTAGCAGCGTCTTTTTGGATGTAAGCCGAATAATAGATTTCGGTGTCATCAGGCGAAAAAGCAAGCGGAGTCTCGTTGGCCGAGTTCGTCGTTACACGCTTGGCCACGCCGCCATTTACAGAAACGGTGTAAATGTCAAAATTTCCGTTGCGGTCAGTGGCGAAGGCGATTGTCTTGCCGTCGTGTGACCAGACCGGACAGTAATCGTAAGAGGCGTTTGTAGTCAGTTGAAAAGCCGTACCGCCTTTAGAATCAACGACATAAACATCGCCTTTATAAGCGAATGCGATTTTGTCGCCATTTGGGGAAATCGTGTTGTAGCGCATCCACAGAGGCTGCGACAACGATGTCATTGCATAAAAAATGACAGCCAAAGTAAAAAATAATTTTCTCATTGCAATAGAATTTACCGGTGCAAAGGTAGTGAATTTTACAATATTCAAAAAAATTTTCGCCAATCATGTAACATTTTGAAATTTTCTGTACTTTTACATGACTTTAAAATGTAAGGAACATGAAATTAAACTTAAAACGACCAATAGCGTTTTTTGATTTGGAGACGACTGGCTTGAACCAGGTTCACGACAGAATCGTTGAAGTCAGTGTATTGAGAATCAATGTCAACGGTACTGAAGAGCAGCGAACATGGCGCATCAATCCAGAATGTCCGATTCCGCCGGAGACGACAGCAGTTCATGGAATCACAAATGAAGATGTTGCAAAAGAAAAGACTTTCAAGCAACTTGCGCCGGAGATTTCAAGATTTTTCGGTAACTGCGACCTCGCCGGATATAACATCTTGAAATTCGACCTGCCGATGTTGGTTGAAGAATTCATTCGTGCGGGAATAAATTTCGATTTGAAAGACCGCCAGCTCATTGATGTAATGAACATCTTCATGAAAATGGAGCCGAGGACACTTCGTGGAGCATACAGATTTTTCATGCACAAGGACTTCGACAACGCCCATTCGGCCAACGCCGACACCATGGCAACTTACGAAGTGCTGATGGCGATGCTCGACAAATATGAAGGCTCGGAATATACTGACAATAAAGGCATTACAACAAAACCGATAGTCAACGACATGAAAGAATTGGCTAAATTCTCATCACATCATCAGAACGTTGACTTGATGGGTCAAATAGTCTATGACGATGCGGGGAAGCCAGTCTTCAAATTCGGGAAACACAAAGACGAACGCGTGGAGGATGTTTTCAAAAAAGAGCCGCAATATTATGATTGGATTATGAAAAGCGATTTCCCCGAATACACGAAACGTGTCATCACCAAACTCAGGTATCCGAACAGGAATATTTCGTTTTAAAGAAGAAGCGCCTCCGCTGGGAACGGAGACGCTCACTTACTTTGAGAAAATTGAAATGTATAACCAAAACTGAACATAGAACAACACTGCTTGAAAAATGTTCACAAGAAACACATCTTGAAAAAAATTTTCACAAAGAATTATTTTTTTAGCTTGCATATTCAATTTTTTTCTACTTTTGCAGCCAATATCAAACAGGAACAGTAATGGAAGAAAAAGACAAGATGAACCGTGAGGAATTGTTTTCAAGACCGGTACGCGCAGGAAAGCGCACTTATTTTTTCGATGTGAAAACTACAAGAAGTGACGAGAAATATATCACAATCACAGAGAGCAAACGCCGCTTCAGCGATGACCAGACTCATTTCACCTACGAGAAGCACAAGATTTTCCTATATAAAGAAGATTTCGAGAAGTTTGCGACAGCGTTGAAGGAGACTCTGAACTACATCGAGACAGGCGAGTACCCGGAAGGTTATTTTGATGAACCGAAGGACTACGAAGACCAGAAGGAACCAAAAGACGATGTGGAAGATTGGTTCGACAGTTTGGATAACAAGTGATTTTCATTGCATAACATTTTGAGTTTCTGGGATTTATAGCAATTCCAGAAATTCTTTTTTTGCTGTTTCTTCAGCTTCTCAATCCATCAGAGACAATTCAGGTGATGACTTCAAAAAGTTGAAAACTTCAAAAAAAAATCATATAGCCGATACAAAATTTTACATATCTTTGTACGTTTTATTTTCAGGCAAAATTCAAGAAAATGGGAAAGATTATCGCGATAGCAAATCAGAAAGGCGGAGTTGGCAAGACAACGACCTCGATAAATCTGGCTGCAAGCCTTGCTGTGCTGGAACACAAGACGTTACTTATTGACGCCGACCCGCAGGCGAACTCAACTTCAGGTGTAGGTTTCGACCCGAACACGATAGAAAGCAGCATTTATGAATGCATCATCGACGGTCTTGACCCACGCACAATCATAAAAGAGACGGAAACACCAAACCTTTATCTTCTGCCGGCGCACATCGACCTCGTAGGAGCCGAGATAGAAATCATCAACCTGCCTCAGCGCGAGCAGATGATGCGCAGAGCCTTGGATCCGATAAAAGACGAATATGATTTCATCATCATCGACTGCTCACCGTCGCTCGGACTCATCACCGTCAACGCGCTGACAGCCGCCGACTCGGTAATCATCCCTGTGCAATGCCAGTATTTCGCGCTCGAAGGTCTCGGCAAATTGTTGAATACCATCAAGATAGTTCAAACGAGATTCAATCACAACCTTGACATTGAAGGCATTTTGCTGACAATGTTCGACAGCCGCACGAGAATCTCGAAGCAGGTCGTTGATGAAGTGAAGACCCATTTCCAGTCGATAGTGTTCGACACCATCATCAGCACGAACACGAGGCTCAGCGAGGCTCCGAGTTACGGGCAGACCATCATCATGCATGACGCCGCAAGTTCCGGCGCCATCAATCACTTGAATCTCGCAAGAGAAATTTTGAAACGCAACAATCTTGACAATGACAACAGCGAACAACAACAATAAAAAAAGAGGCCTCGGACGCGGCCTCGACGCAATCTTGCAAAGCCCTGACACTGACATCACATCGGCTGACATCTCCGGCAACTATGTGGCCGGCGCGATAGCGGAACTCGACATCGACAAAATCGAGACGAACCCGTTCCAGCCACGCACTGATTTTGACGAAACGGCATTGAATGAACTCTCGGAATCCATCAAGACTCAAGGTGTCATCCAACCGGTGACGGTCCGCAAGATGGGTTACGACAAATATCAGCTCATCTCCGGCGAACGCCGTCTCCGCGCTTCAAAACTCGCCGGAATGAAGAAAATCCCGGTGTTCATCCGCGTCGCCAACGACGAACAGATGCTTGAAATGGCACTTATCGAGAACATACACCGCGAAAGCCTCAACGCCATCGAAGTGGCGATTTCATACCAACGTCTCGTCGATGAGTGCAATCTTACCCAAGACCAATTAAGCGAAAAGGTCGGAAAAGACCGTTCCACTGTCGCCAACTTCTTGAGACTGTTGAAGTTACCGGCAGAAATCCAAATCGCAATACGCGACGGATTCATCTCCATGGGACATGCCAGAGCCATCATCTCCGTTGAAGACAAGACACAGCAGCTGCTGATTCTCAAGAGGATAATCGACGAGAACCTGAACGTGAGGCAAGTTGAAGACATAGTCAGAGGTGTCAACAGTAAAGACATCAAAAAAATCGCGAAAAACAAAGACGTCATTCCTGAAAGTTTCAAGAAACACGCAGGAAATCTTTCCAAAGCTCTCAACATGAACGTGAAAGTGAACCGTAACAGCAGAGGCAAGGGCAGCCTGACAATAAGTTTCAAAAACGACCAGGAATTTGACCGTTTGATGGAATACATAAACAATGGCAATTGATTATGAAGCGTTTGTGGGTTCTGATATTAATACTTTTGATTACCATGTCAGGCTTGCAAGCTCAAGACATGGCGACGCATGAACATTCGAACCGCACGGAAATCCTAATCAAGAAACCAAAAGAAAAGAAGAGAAAAGAAAAGACGGAAAGACAGGTCATACCGGCGAACCACGACCCGAAAAGAGCCACGTGGCTTGCATTGATCCCCGGTGCGGGACAGGCTTACAACAGGAAATACTGGAAGATGCCGATAGTCTATGCCGGATTTTTCGCCACCGGATATTTAGGCGTCACGAACGGCAACGACTACAGACTTTACCGCGACGCATACGATTTCAAAACAGGTGTAAATCCCGACGTGAGCGAGAAGGCCAAGGAAATCGCGGGGAAATATACAGGCGAGAACCTGACGACTCTCCGCGACTATTACCGCCGCAACATGGAGTTGAGCTGGATCATCATGGCGGCCTGGTACGCGGTGCAAATCATCGACGCAAGCGTTGACGCGCATTTCATGTATTATGAAATCGACGACGACCTGACAATACAGGTTGACCCGAAATGGGAGCCGAGTTTCACTGACTGCGCATACGGATATGGCAACGGACTCGGAACCGCCGGATTAAGTGTGAAACTTAATTTTTAAAAACATGAAGATAGTAATTTTAGGTTATGGGAAAATGGGTCACGAGGTGGAGCAGGTCGCTCTTTCCCGTGGTCACGAAGTTTTGTATCGAATTGATACAGAAGAAGAATGGAATACAAACAAAGAAGCCGTTTCAAAATGCGATGTCGTTGTTGAATTCAGCACTCCAGCGACAGTTATAGGAAACATCAACAAATGTTTTGACATCAACATTCCTATTGTTGTCGGGACGACAGGCTGGTACGATTCTCTTAACGAAATCGAAAAAAGATGCAAAAGCGGAGGACACTCGTTGTTTTACGCCCCAAACTTCAGCATCGGGATGAATTTTGTTTTCCAGCTCAACAAACAAATTGCAAAATTCGCGCAACAACATGATTATCAGCTTGAAATAACGGAGACGCACCATATCCACAAACTCGACAGACCAAGCGGCACAGCCGTGAAACTCGCGAACGACATAATCACTAACAACAGCGGCTACGAAAATTGGAAACTTGACGAATCCGGAGAAAAGATATTGAAAGTCAACGCCATCCGTGAAGGCGAGGTTTTCGGAATCCACGAGATAAAAGCCTTGTCGGGATGCGACAGCATCACCTTAAGACACGAGGCGTTCAGCAGAGAAGGATTCGCCACAGGAGCAGTCGTAGCAGCCGAGTTCCTGAACGGCAGGAAAGGCGTCTTCACAATGGATGATCTGATTAGTTGAAAAGTCAAAAATACGAAAGAACTTTATTAATAACGATAAAATTTTAGCAAAATGAGCATGATTCTGACAATGATACTCCTCCCACTGATTTTTTCAGTGTTCACAATGACATGTGTCACATTTTTTGAAAAAGCCGGACGCAAACGCATTGAAGCGTTCATACCATATTATAATTTGCATGTTCTCGCAAGAATCATCGGATGGAACAAATGGTGGTGCTATTTACTCCTAATATTCCCTTACATGAATTTCTTCATGATAATGCTGATGTTCATCGAGTTAGCAAAATGTTTCGCACGATATGATTTCGGTGAAATCATTGCCGCAGCACTTTTCCCATACGTTTACTTCCCGATTCTGAGCAAAAAAGACGTCAAATATCAAGACCCGAAAACGACAGTCAGGCCGCCAAAGGGCTGGGTTCGCGACTGGCTTGACGCGATTTTGTGGGCTGTGGTCGCCGCATTCATCGTCAGGACTTTCGTTTTCGAGGCCTATAAAATCCCGTCATCGAGTATGGAAGGCACCTTGCTGACCGGCGACCATCTGATGGTCAGCAAAATCGGATACGGCCCCCGTATTCCGAACACACCGCTTGCCATCCCGTTCATGCACAACACTTTACCTTGGTCAAAGACAGCAAAGTCGTACATCGAACACCCGCAAATCGGCTATCACCGCCTTCCTGGTTTCACGAAGATAAAACGTAACGACCCGATAGTCTTCAACTTCCCGGCAGGAGACACATTAAGTGAAACTTATCAAAGCAATGTCACTTATTATCAACTTGTCAGAGCTTTCGGAAGAGATTATGTCAACAACAACAAACTTCAGTTCGGCGACATCATAACCCGTCCGGTTGACAAGCGCGAGAATTATGTCAAACGCCTTATAGGAATGCCTGGCGACAAAGTGCAGATCATCGACGGCATCGTTTATATCAATGATGAGATCGGCTACCAGCCGGAACACATGCAGCACAATTATTTCGTGAAAATCAACGGGACGGCGATAAATCAGAAAATCCTCGACAAATTCGGCATCAGCGAAGGCTACAGGACGCCTGTCCCGAACGAATTTGTACTTAACATGAGCGCTTCGACAGCCGAGGAATTCAAGAAACAGCCTTTCGTGATTGAAGTGACGAGAGCAAACGCTCCGGCAGGGACTGAGGTCTCACAGGAAATCTTCCCGAACGACACACTTCATTTCAGATGGAATGTTGACAACTTCGGCCCGATTGTGATTCCCCAGGAAGGTGCGACCGTGCAAATCACGCCCGAAAACATTGCACTTTACGAGCGTTGCATCACAGCTTACGAGCATAACAAGTTGGAAATCAAAGACGGGAAAATATTCATTAACGGCATAGAGACTGACGAATACACTTTCGCCATGGATTATTATTGGATGATGGGTGATAACCGTCACAACTCACAAGACTCACGTTTCTGGGGCTACGTGCCTGTTGACCACATCATCGGAACACCTTTATTCGTTTGGTTGTCAAGGGATTTGAAATCAGGGAAGATTCGTTTTGACAGATTTTTTAAATTTCCAAAATGATGAGAAATGGCAGAAAACAAGAATAAATTAAGAGTGCCGGAGCCGATTCCAGAAGAGAAGCCGGCTGTCGAATCTAAAGAAAAGAAGAGAAGCAAGACGAAGGCGACTGACACGAAGAAAAGCGCAAAGAAACCGGCAAACAAGGTGGCGAAACGCAAGAAAGAATCCGACGGCAGGACGAGGATTTGCTGCGGTCTGTTCTTTGTTTTGGTAGGAATATTTTTCCTGATAGCTTATCTGCGACCATATTTCGGTCAGGACAAAACCGAAGGAATCGGCAAATTCATTGTTGACATCGGCAAATTCATGAGCGAGGAGATGTTCGGAATCGGTACGATTTATCTCATTTTCCTCTGGCTTTATTTCAGCGTCAAGATTTTGTTCAAAAAAATCAACATCAACAGTTGGCTTCTGTGGAAATACTCGCTCGTGTTACTTGTCTGGATTCCGCTCTTCATGGCATTGATTCTCAACACAAACAATCCCGAACACACCATATACATCGGCAGATTCGGAGCTACTTTGTACAATGTTTACCTTTTCCCGTACATCGGCCTTGTCGGTGTGATTTTGATTTTGGTTTTCACGGCTTTGATATTCGTGATTTTCACTTTCAACATCAAATTCGATTTTCTTAAGAAGAAAGAGTGTGCTGCTGAAGATGCAGAAGATTCTGAAGATGAAGGAAATGAAGCAGATGCGCCCGCTACCCAAGATCCCGTTTCAGGCGGAAACAGATTGATTGAGAATCAAAATGAAATTGAATTTGAAGTCGAAGACAACTCAAGAGAAGAAGAGACTGATGAAGACGAAGAAGATGTTGAGATTACCGTAATAAAGAAACAGAATTTACAGCAAGTCAGCGAACCGGAAGTTGCGCAACCAGAAGAAGACCGTGAGACGAACGATGATGATTTCGAGACCGTTAGCGTGGACTTGGAACAGAATGAAAAGGATTTTGAAACCTTTAAAAAAGAGGATTCAGTGGCAGAGACTGAAAAAGAGGAGTTGACGATAGAGGTCTCGGAAAACGAAGAAGAAAAAGTTGTAAGTAAAAACGGCGAGCATTTCGGTCTCGACACTTTATACGACCCGAAGTTTGAGCTTTCTTCGTACAAGCTCCCAACTTTAGACTTATTGAAAGACCACGGTGACGGCAACGCTGTCGTTGACCGTAATGAATTGGAAGCCAACAAGAACCGTATTGTCGAGACGCTCAAGAACTACTCAATTTCGATTGACAAAATTAAGGCGACAATCGGACCTACCGTCACTCTTTACGAAATCGTCCCTGCGGCGGGGGTCAGGATTTCGAAAATCAAAGGACTGCAGGACGACATCGCGCTTTGCCTTTCCGCAATCGGCATACGCATCATCGCCCCGATTCCCGGAAAGGGGACCGTCGGCATCGAGGTTCCGAACCAAAAGCCGCAGATTGTTTCGATGCGTTCCATCATCAGTTCGGAGAAGTTCCAAAAAAGCAATTACGAATTGCCTTTCGGAATCGGAAAAACCATCACGAATGAGAGTTACGTCGCCGACCTCACGAAGATGCCTCACATCCTGATGGCTGGTGCCACAGGTCAAGGTAAGTCAGTGGGTATCAATGCGATAATAGCCTCCCTACTCTATTGCAAGCATCCTTCGGAATTGAAATTCGTACTTGTTGACCCGAAAAAAGTAGAATTGAGTCTTTATCAAAAAATTGAACGTCATTACCTCGCTAAACTTCCTGATGCGGAAGAAGCCATCATCACAAATGTGAAGAATGTCGTCAGGACACTCAATTCGTTATGTATTGAGATGGACAACCGTTACGAGCTTCTGAAAGACGCAGGTGTGCGCAACATCAAGGAATACAATGCGAAATTCATCAGCCGGAAGCTGAATCCCTACGACGGGCATCATTTCATGCCATACATCGTACTTGTCATCGATGAATTCGCCGACCTTATCATCACGGCGGGAAAGGAAGTCGAAACGCCAATCACGCGACTTGCGCAGCTTGCCCGTGCCATCGGCATACATATCATCATTGCGACGCAGCGTCCTTCCGTCAATGTCATCACCGGCTTGATCAAAGCGAACTTCCCGGGACGTATCGCCTTCCGAGTGTTCTCGCGCATTGACTCAATGACAATCCTCGACAGCAACGGAGCGGACCAGCTGGTCGGCCGCGGCGACATGCTCATCTCAACCGGCAACGACTTCGTCCGTCTGCAATGCCCGTTCATTGACACGCCTGAAGTTGAGGCGATATGCGATTATATCGGAAGCCAGCGTGCCTATCCGGAGGCGTTCCTGCTGCCCGAATGCCCTGACGATCAAGAAGATGGCGGATCTTCAAAAGAATCAGTCGATGCCAACGAACGCGACCCATTGTTTGAAGAGGCGGCGAGAATCATCGTCCAGACACAGCAAGGCTCCACATCCATGCTTCAGCGCAAACTGAAACTCGGTTACAATAGAGCCGGACGAATCATCGACCAACTTGAAAAAGCCGGCATCGTCGGTCCTTTCGCAGGAAGCAAGCAACGTGAAGTGAAAGTGGCAACAGAATTCGCTCTCGAACAATTTTTGAAAGATTTGGATTTAGAAGATAACATTAAAAATAACGGAATACTATGAGAAAATATTTTTTATTGACAATCAGTATCTTAGCATTAAGTTTCTGTATTAAGGCACAAAACGCCGAACAGGTTTTCAAATCGGCGGTTGACAAACTCAAGTCATACGACAACATCGAAATCGCCTTTGATTACCAGATGAAAAACGCAGAAGCAGGCATCGACGAACTGATGACAGGCAGCGGTTTCCTTCAAGGTGACGCTTACAAAATCAACGTCGCCGGGCAAGACATGATTTGCGACGGAAAGACATTATGGACTTATCTCGCAGATTCTGAGGAAGTTATGATTAGTTCTGTAGATCCGGAAGAAAACAATTCACCTTTCGCGATGATTACTTCCTACTACGATAATGTCACCGCAAAATTCGTTGACAACGGCAATATTTCAAGAAAAAACATTGAAATAACGCCGAAGACAGCCGACAACACATTTTCAAAATTGGTCGTTGTCATCGACGGCAAGACTTTGGATCTTAAAGAAGCGCATGTCTTCGACAACAACGGAAGCGAGTTCATCTATAAGATCACGAAATTTGTCACGAACCAGACTTTACCAGCTAACACATTCATTTTCAGTGAAAAAGATTATCCAAATGCCGAGATAATCGACATGAGATAATGTCTGATGACAGGCATGAGGCGACATATTGTTTTTTTAGCCCGTTGGTATCCACATCGTTATGACCCGATGTTCGGGTTGTTTGTGCAACGTCATGCGGAGGCGGCGGCGTTGTACAACGATGTCAGCGTGATTTACGTTCACGCCGATGAAAACGTCAAAGAAAAATATGAAATCGAACGCTCAACGTCAAATAACGTCAATACCATAAAGATTTATTACAGGAAGCCAAAGTCGAAGATAATCTCGCTGATACGCTTTTTCAACGCTAACAAATTAGCACTCAAACAGTTAAAAAAGCCAGATTTAATACACGTGCATATTTTGACACGTTGCGGCGTGATTGCGCTTTGGCGGAAAATCGTTCACGGCACACCTTATATAATAACAGAACATTGGTCGAGATATTTGCCAGGAAACGATTTCAGCGGCTTTTTGAGAAAAACGATGACAAAAATCATCGTAAAAAATGCAACGGCGGTCACGACGGTGACGGAAAATCTTGCGAAAGCAATGCAAAATCACGGATTGAAGAACAAGAATTATGTTGTCTTACCGAATGTCGTTGACATCAATCTTTTCAAACCGATTGAAAAAAAGAACTCAAAAGCCAAAATCATTCACGTTTCGTGTTTTGAAGACAAGTCGAAAAACATCAGCGGCCTGATTGACGCCTTGGCAATTCTCGAAAGAAGAGATGTTGAATATCAATGCGTTTTCATCGGCGAAGGCATTGATTTTGAAGCGATGAAGGAATATGCCGCCACAAAACTAAATCCGTTGGACATAAGATTCACAGGGCTTCTGCAAGGTCAAGCACTCGCCGACGAAATGGCATCGGGCGACTTTTTGGTTCTTTCGAGCAATTATGAGAACATGCCTGTCGTAATTCTCGAAGCCCTCGCCTGCGGATTGCCTGTTGTGAGCACTGATGTCGGCGGAATAAAAGAAATGGTTGACGGAAACTGCGGCATTCTCGTTCCAGCCAAAGACTCCGAGAAACTTGCAGATGCCATGCAAACCATAATCACGAATTTGAATTATGACACCAACACATTGAGAAACAAGGTCTTAAGCAAATATTCGTACGAAGCGGTCGGGAAATTCCTCGACGATATCTACAAAAAAACGGCGGAAACAATTGATGTTTCCGCCTGATTGGAGTTGAAATTCAAAAAACAAAAAGATTAAAGTAAAATGTAAAAAAATTAAAAAGTCATATCTTTGATGATCTGTTTTACAAACTCGGTATTCGCAAAATGACCTGGTTTGTACGCAGTTACTTTACCAATTATCGGTATTCCGATGAGTGTCAGGTCGCCAACAAGGTCAAGAAGTTTATGACGTGCCGGTTCATTCTCGAAGTAAAGTGTTGTGTTATTCAAGATTCCGCCCTCATGGACACCGACAGTTTCTTTATGGAAAAGTCTCGCAACGCGTTTCAAATCTTCTTCCGAAACATATTTTTCCACAAAAACTATTGCATTTGACAAGTCGCCGCCCTTGATGAGATTGTTGTTCAGAAGTGCCTCAAGTTCCTGGAAAAAAACAAAGGTACGGCACGGAGCAAATTCCTTTTCAAACTCGCTGATGTCGTTCATGTGAGCTTCCTGCACATTGAGAACCTGTGACATATAATCAACTTTCACGTCAACGGAAAACTTGTCAGCCGGTTCAACAATCATCTCGCAGCCGACCCTTGGATGTGTATATACGATTTTCTTGTTTATTTTCAAATACTTACGTTCAGCATCCTGTTCCACAATGCCTGCTTCTTTCAGGACCTTAATCATTGTACTTGAACTGCCGTCTTGAATCGGAGGCTCTTCACAATTAATATCAATAAGGACATTGTCGATATTCAAACCTCTCAATGAGGCCATGATATGTTCAACGGTATAAACTTTCACGCCATTTTGAGCGATTGTCGTTCCACGTGAAGTATCGATGACATTTTCAACGCGAGCATCTACAATCGGCTGACCATTCACATCAATTCTTCTGAATTTTATGCCATGATCAATATCAGCCGGATGGAAAGTCAGTGTCCCATGCTGACCCGTATGGAGACCTGTCCCGCTGATACTTACACTTTTAGCAATTGTATGTTGTTTCCCAAACATTATATTTCAACTTCTACAAAACAGGTTGCAAAATTAAAAAAATAAACAATTACTTTGACAATAAAATTTCAAGTTTTTTCTCTAATTCTTCAATACGTTTTTCCAATTTATGAATGTTACGTTGTCTGACTGTATCTCTCAGATAAGTTTTGTAGTCGTAGGCCGGCGAGCCCATCAACATTTTACCCGGTTCGTTGACTCCGCCCATAACACCTGTCTGCGCCCCGAAAGTAGTACGGTCGGCGATGTGAAGATGTCCGCTTATCCCGACTTGTCCGGCCACGATGCAGTTCTTTCCGAGGTGAGTCGAGCCGGCGACGCCTGACTGTGCGGCAATGGCGGTGTTTTCGCCAAGTTCCACATTATGAGCTATTTGGATTAGATTGTCGAGTTTTACGCCATCATGGATCTTGGTTGAATCCATTGTTGAACGGTCGATAGTTGTATTGGCGCCGATTTCGACATTGTCACCCACAAACACATTCCCGATTTGCGGGATTTTCTTGTAAGTGCCATCCGGTTGCGGTGCGAAACCGAATCCGTCGGCACCGAGAACCGCGCCGGAATGCACGATGCAATTCTGACCGATATGTGTCATCGCATAAAGTTTCACGCCGGGATAGACGACGGTATTGTCGCCAATCATCGCATCGTCACCGACATAAACCTGCGGATATATTTTGACATTTTTTCCGATTCTCACTCTGTTTCCGATGAATGCAAACTCGCCGATGTAACAATTCTCGCCATATTCAGCGTCATCAGATATAAAAGCAAGAGAAGAAATTCCGACTTTGTTATTCGTATATTCTTGATACACAGCGAGAAGCTGTGCAAAAGCCTCGTATGCATCCGGCACGCGGACCATCGTCGCCTTCACCGGAGCTGTAGGAACAAAATCTTCATTCACGAGTACCACCGACGACTCCGTATTGTACAAATACTGTATATATTTAGGATTTGCGAGAAAACTGAGCATTCCGGGAGCACCATCCTCAATACGCGCCACATTCCAAACCTTAATTTCCGGATCTCCCTCGACTTTTCCGCCCAACATTGCTGCAACTTGAGCAGCAGAAAATTCCATCTTCATGATTTTCAATATTTTAATAATTATTCTAAAATTAAAAATGAATCAAATTCTTGTTTTATTCTTGTTATCGCCTTGTCCGCAAGCTGGTTTGGCATCGAACTTAAAATCACAGCCATCGCAGCGATGTCAGCATCATTATTTTCCTCAAAAACCCTGTTGACAGTCTGAAGCACTTCATCTTTCGCGAGATTTACCAATTTCCAAGTGGCTTCCGTCACATACAAACGCTGGGCGAGGTTATGTTCAAACTCATCGTGCACATTCTGCATGAGCGAAAACTGAAAATCGTCACGAGAAATACCAGGTTGGAAAACTCTCTTCACGAGAACCTGAAAACGTATTCTTTCGATAAAAAGAAGCAGACGTTCACATGCCTGAACACGCAGCGGAACAATGATTTTATACGATACAACTTTAAGATTATCAGCATTATCCACATTGTTTTGAATCTTTTCAAAATCTTCTTTGACACATGATTTACCATCCTTCCTCCTTGGGAGGAACATACCGATGATAAAAATCACTATCGCAGAAGCAACCAATATCAAAGTGACAGTTTTCATCTCATAAAAATAATTTGCAAATTTAGTCATTTATTTAAAATAAAACTATTTTTTCAATTAAAAGTTTTACAACAAAAAAAACACTACCTTTGTAAAATAAAATAAGTCACTATCTTTTTGATAATCAAATTGATTGTCAAGAAGTTATTATTAACTACATAAATATATTGATATGGAAACAACCCTATTATCACAGAGAGTCGTCAACATGGCGGAGTCAGCCACGTTGAAAATGACTGAAAAAAGCCGCGAACTGAAGGCTCAAGGCATTGACATAATCTCGTTAAGCATCGGCGAGCCGGACTTCAACACGCCGGAGAGTGCGAAACAGGGCGGCATTGCAGCCATAAACAACAACGACACCCATTATCCGCCGGTTCCGGGAACAGCCGCGTTGCGCAAAGCGATTGCGGAAAAACTGAGACGTGACAACGGCCTCGACTACGCCGACACGAACATCATCGTTTCCAACGGAGCAAAACAAGCGATAACCAACACTTTCCTCGCAATTCTTGACAAAGGAGACGAAGTAATCATCCCGGCTCCATTCTGGGTCTCATATCCGGAGATGGTGAAACTTGCCGACGGAACGCCCGTGTTCATCAAGACGACGGCGGAACAACATTTCAAGATTAATGCAAAGCAACTCGAAGAGGCGATCACGCCTAACACCAAGGCATTCATTTTCAGCACTCCTTGCAACCCAAGCGGCTCCGTTTACACAAGAGACGAACTCGCAGCCCTCGTCGAGGTCTTCAAAAAACATCCGAGAATCATCATCATCTCCGATGAGATTTACGAATTCATCCAATACGAGCACAAACACGAGTCGATGGGGCAGTTCACCGAATTGAAAGACCGCCTCGTAATAGTGAACGGCGTGGCGAAAGGCTATGCGATGACAGGTTGGAGAATCGGTTACATCGCAGCACCGAAGGCAATCGTCAGCGCCTGCAACAAAATACAGGGACAATACACCTCCGGGATCTGCACCATAGCGCAAGCCGCGGCGCTGGAAGCGATGAAGCTCAGCCCCGAGAACTCCGAAGAAGTGAAAAACATGATCAAGGCGTTCAGACACCGCCGCGATATGTTCCATGAACTGCTGACAGCCATTCCAGGCATCAAACTGAACATGCCGGCCGGAGCGTTCTACATGTTCCCTGAGGTCACATATTACTATGGAAAGAGCGACGGCGAAAACGTCATCAAAAACAGTGACGATCTTTGCATGTATCTGCTTTACAACGCACATGTGGCATGCGTGGCAGGAGGTCCTTTCGGTAATGACGACTGCATCAGGCTTTCGTATGCGACATCAGAAGACAAACTCATCGAAGCCGCAAGACGCATCAAAGAAGCACTTGAGAAATTAAAATAAGATGCCGAAAGAAAATATAGCAAAACTTTTCGATTCTTTTAACAGCAAGAGAATCATGATAATCGGAGACGTGATGCTCGACCTTTACCTCAACGGGAAGGTCGAGCGCATCTCTCCTGAGGCACCCGTCCCGATTGTGTCGGTGAAAGACCGTTTCATGCGTCTCGGCGGTGCGGCAAACGTGGCTCAAAACATCAAGGCGATGGGCGCAGAAGCGATTCTCTGCTCAATAATCGGTGACGACAGCAAGTCGGTGGATTTCATGAAGTTGCTTGACAGCCATGAATTGCCGAAAAACGGCATCGTGAAAAGCAAACACCGCCGCACCACGGCAAAATACCGCATCATAGGGAATAACGCCCAAATGCTCAGAGTTGACGAGGAAGACACAGACAATCTTTCTGAAGATGAATATGTTACGCTCTGCAACAAGATTGATGAAATTTTGAAAACAGAGAAAATCGACGGCATAATACTTCAGGATTACAACAAAGGCGTACTTACCGAGCAACTGATAAAACACACCATCTCGGTGGCAAACGAGAAAAACATCCCTGTAGGCGTTGACCCGAAAAAAAACAATTTTCTGGCATACAAGAACTGCACTTTGTTCAAGCCAAACCTGAAAGAACTCAAAGAAGGCATCAGCATCGATTTCAAGACCGACACCATCGACGGCATCTTGGTTGGCGTGACCGCCTTGCAGGACAGGCTGCAATGCCGTTTCGTGATGAACACCCTGTCTGAAAGAGGCGTTCTGATTCAGGAGAAACGCAGCGGAACAGCTCTGCATTGGCACATTCCCGCTCATCTTCGCAAGATCGCCGACGTATCTGGGGCTGGCGACACCGTGTTGAGCGTGGCGATGTTATGTCTTGTATGTCAGCAAGATGCATACAATATCGCCGCCATCTCAAACCTTGCAGGCGGTTTGGTATGCGAAGAAATCGGCGCAGTGCCGGTCAACAAGGAACGTCTGCTAACAGAAACAGAAAAAATATAATAATTTCGGATTATTTGCGTTAAGCAACTTATGAGATTAAGATTTTTGTCAACAAATAAATTCATTGCAATAGCGGCCATACTGCTTCTGCTGCCTCAAAATCTTAAGGCGCAGAAGCAACCGAACAGGCTGCCCAACTACGACAATCAGTTGTATCACTTCGGTTTCATTCTGGCTTTCAACCAGATGTCGTTCAACATCGATTATATCAAAGACTATCAGCTGCAACCATACCCTGGGGCGATGTCGAACAACGCCTGGGACAGCAACTGGAACGAAAACTACACGTATTATGTTGCGGGCGTGTCGTGCGTGCCGTCGCCAGGCTTCACTGTCGGCATCGTCGGAAACCTGAGGCTTGACAGATATTTCGACCTCCGTTTGATACCGTCGTTGAGTTTCGGCCGTCGCGACCTCGTATATTATATGTACAGTCCCGACCTCACCGACAACCCGAAGACCGACAACGGCTTCTACAAAATCCAGGCTGGAAACTCAATGTGGGACGCTGTTGTGGTGGAGCTGCCGCTCCATGTGAAATACAGGTCAAAAAGGTTCAACAACTTCGGCGCATACCTTATCGGAGGCGGAAACCTGAAGTTTGACGCAACAGGCAGAAAAAACACTAACAAAACTGACAGCAACCAAGTCATCAAGGTTAAAACGAAATTATTGGATTTCGCCGCAGAAATAGGCGCCGGTGTTGACTTCTACAACAACTATTTCAAGTTCGGAATTGAAGTGAAGATGAGCTGGGGTTTGGTGAACATTTTAGAGAAAGAAAACCAAATTTTAGACAACAGTTTCGACAGATTACGTAACAACACGTTCCAAATTTCATTGACATTTGAATAAAAAACAACAGCAACATACCACAACCAATTAGATCACAATAACTTACAAAATTTTTAAAAAATTTGATTTTTTTATTTTTTATATCAAAAATTGTTGTACCTTTGCAGCGTAAAAAATGACGGTCTCTTCGTCTAGTCTGGTTAGGACGTCAGGTTTTCATCCTGGTAACTCGGGTTCAAATCCCGGAGAGACTACAAATGAGTTGAAAGTTAGAAGGTCATAAAGTAATTCGACCGATTTTACGGTTTTCAACTGAAGACGGGGTCTCTTCGTCTAGTCTGGTTAGGACGTCAGGTTTTCATCCTGGTAACTCGGGTTCAAATCCCGGAGAGACTACAGAATATAAATAATATTGAATTCAGAAGACAGAAGTTATGCTTGAGGCTATGACGTTTGTTTTCTGTTTTTTTATGTAAATGTTTGATGCCGAGAAATATATCTATAAATGACAAGTATTGTAGAAGGCTTTCGTCTTTTGTTATGATTTTGTTTCTCATTTTCAGTATGTTGAACAAAACAGAAGCCCAAAACCTCGACCAGTTCCATCTTGGGATGAGACTTGCTCTCAACATGTCAACGCTCACACAAATAGAAGATTCCGGCTTGGAGTTGGGTTTCACTGCCGGCGCAGGAATCAAACATGAACTATCAGGAAGCAGCAGCGTATTGGCGGAAGTACTTTATTCTAGAAATGGGAAAAGTTCAAGCAGCACCATTATCAATTCAAGGGATAACATTAAGATTTACGACAAGATTCACCTTCATTATCTAAAGATACCTGTTGTTTATCAATACTATTTCACGGATATATTAGGTCTTGAGATCGGGCCGCAATTCGGCTTTTGCCTCGGCGGAAAGAAGAAAACGAGAACCGGAAACGAAGACTGGTCGGCGACGAGGCTCACCTCGGATGAATATCACGTCTTCGACTTCGGAATTCTGACAGGAATATACACAAACAAATTAACATCCGAGAACGACTTAATAGTCAGCCTGCGTGCCTATTTCGGTCTCACAAATGTGATGAGAGACGTAGGCGGAAACAAAAACGTCTGCATACAGATCGGAATCGCATACATTATCGGGAAATAATATTTTATGGAATACAAGACACAGATAATCATTGGAAATCAATACAATCCGCATTTAAATTTAGCAGTTGAGGGATCATTGCTGAACGACGGCGATGACGATTCGGTAACAATGTTCCTATGGAAAAACCAGCAGACGGTCGTCTATGGCTACAACCAGAATCCGTTCACGGAGTGCAATGTCGAACTTTTGCTAAACGAAGGCGGATATGCGGCACGGCGCAGGACAGGCGGCGGCGCAGTATATCACGACCTCGGAAACCTCAATTTCTCCTTCGTGGCACATAAAAACAATTATGATGTAATGAAACAACTGAAAGTCATCCAGACGGCACTCGGATACATCGGTTTGGAAACAGAGATTTCGGGAAGAAACGACCTGACGTTTGACGGACGCAAATTTTCCGGAAACGCCTTCGGCTTCTACAAGGAACGAAGGCTTCACCACGGCACTATTCTCATAAAGACCGACACCGAAAAACTGACGAAATACCTCAAAGTCAATCCGGCAAAACTTCAGAAACACGGCGTGAAATCGGTGGCGAGCAGAATCATAAATCTTTCAGAAGTCGTTGACATAACGTCAGATACGATAATTCCGCATCTCACAAGAGCTTTTGAGGAAGTGTACGAAATGCAGCCTGAAACGATATATTTCAACGACTTACTTACAGATAACGTTTTGAGAACCAGAGATTTGTTTGCATCAGACGAATATCTTTTCGGCAAATGGCGTAATTTCCGTGCAAAAAAAAGCGAGCAGTTTTCATGGGGGCTTGTTGAAATCGACATGAATATCAACGAGGAGAAAGGCATCATAGAGAGCATTTCCATCGCCTCCGACGGACTTGACCCGGAACTGATTGATGAAACCGAGAAAATCCTGACAGGTGCAAGCATAAAGGAGAAACCTGATTTCGGAGACAACGATGTTGCAAGAGACATTGCTGGGATAATCTATTAAAAATTTTCACGAAAAGCAAGCAAATGACCAGCTGATATAAGTAAAAATTTCAAACGAAGTCACACTTAATCAGCGAGTTAAACCTCATATTCACAAAAAACCGTTCCGGCATTTCATGTTTTTTCAGATTAAAAAACATGCCATCTTCTGACGAGACGAAGCACGCAGGTCGGGAGCAGACCAATTAGAAACAGAAGCACGTGGTTAAGGAAACCCGGCGTTATCTGCGCACGTTTACGGAACATCGCACGGACCGCCTTCTTGACCAATTTCTCCGGCGTGACGATATATCCGACCATCAATCCGGCTTTTACCGCCGACGGCTTCAAACTGTAAAGCGTCGTCGCGACGGCGCCGGGACGCACGCAGGTGACATAAACGCCTTTGTGATAAAGCTCTAAATGCGTAGAACGCGAGAAGTTCTTCAGGAAAGCCTTCGTCGCGCCGTATGCCGCAAGTCGTTGAACGGCAATGTCAGACGTGATGGAACTCATGTTGAGGATGTAGCCTTTGTGCCGCGCCGCCATGTCGTTGCCGAAATAATACGTGAGCATGGCTGGTGTTGTGACATGCAGGTTGAGGATGAGCATGTTGAAGTCTTCGGAGTCGCTGATGAAATCGCGGTCGTGATAAACGCCGGCGTTGTTAATCAGCACCTCGACTTCAATATCATTTTTCAAGCAATATTCGTGAAGTTCCTTTGCGGAATCCTGCCGCCCGAGGTCACGCATGAGAGCCACGACCTCGATGCAGAAATCCCGTTTCAGAATCTCGCCTTTCTCAACTATCGCATCAGCTTCGTTACTGACAATCAAAAGGTTATATCCCCTACCCGCTATGACACGAGCATATTGATAACCGATGCCAGAGCTGGCACCGGTTATCAATGCGTATGGTTTATCAATCATATTTTTCAAACGTTAGTTCTGATTAATTCAAAGACAAGGCTGGTGCAAACAACATGCGCCAGCCTCTCTTAACTTTACTCTATTAACGCTTAACGTTATTCGTTAATATTTCTCACGAATTCGCCGTTCTTGAAGTTCTCGATACCTTTCAAAAGGAACTGTCTGAATGCTTCGACATCGAGGTTATATGAGCGCGGGTCAACGAGAAGTTCGCCGTTGTTGCCCATGAGACAGTAGTACGGTTGAGCGTTGGCCTCGAATTTCGACACCTGAAATTCAGCGTTGATGGCACCGAGTGTCTTCTTCACCTTGCCATTTGCGCCTGTCACCCAATATTCTTCAGGAAGGGTTTTCTTGTCGTCAACATAAAGAGCCACAACGACATAGTCGTGTTTCAATATCTTCAGCACCTCTTTATCTGACCACACGCTCGACTCCATCTCGCGGCAGTTCACGCAGCCGTGGCCTGTGAAGTCAACGAAGATCGGCTTGTTCTGCGCCTTCGAGCAAGCGAGTGCCTGCTGATAGTCGAAGTAACCGTTTATTCCGTGAGGCAGATGGAGGAAATCGGCGTAAAGCGGTTCCTCGCAGAGAGCCTCCGTTTCTGTTGCAGTCTCATTCTGCACCAAAGCGCCTTGTTTCGCGAGTTCTTCGTATGTGGCAGCGACGTTGCCATAGTTGGTGCGTCCACTCTGTTCGAGGTTGAACTCCATTGTGTTAGCATCAGGCAACATCCACGACATCGCATTGAGAGGTGCGCCCCAGAGACCAGGAATCATATAAACAACAAACGAGAATACTATTATACTGATTATCAAGCGGCCGAGAGAGATGAAACTCCAGTCCGGCCCTTTCTTGAGTTTGATTTTTCCGATGAGGAAGAAGCCGAGAAGCAAGCCGACGGCGATGAGGATGTAAAGCGCCATGGTGCGCGTCATAAACGGCTGTTCAGCGGCAGCTTGTGCCGTTTCCTGAACGAAAGTGTTCTGTTCAAGACCTTCCATGTAGTTGATGACGGCCTCCGAATTTTCGCGGTCCATTCTCTGAAGGTCGAAATCGACGGTCTGGATTGGAGGGAGGTAGCCTGACAATGACTTGAGAGGTGCGCCCCACATTCCGGGTATGAGGTAGAACGCGAATGCGAACGACACAATCGCGAGGAATAGACGGAAACCTGAAATCTTCGTTACTTCGTCATCGTTCTTGAATCTGATCTGGCCGAGGAGATAGAAGCCGAGCATCACAGCACAAACGATCCAGATAGCGAGATAGACCTCACGGTCGAGGATGCCCCAGTGATATGTCTGGTCTATGATACTCAGGAACTTGAAGCCGAGTGCGACCTCGACGAAGCCAAACACCACTTTCACTGAATTGAGCCAACCGCCGCTCTTCGGAAGTCTCTTCAACATTGAAGGGAACATCGCGAAAAGCGCAAACGGCAACGCGAATGTCACCGAATAAACCAACATTGTGAGGATTGGCGACCAGAAGTTACCCGACACCGACTCGATGAGAACCGAACCGACGATAGGACCGGTGCATGCGAATGACACGAGCACGAGGGTGAGCGCCATGAAGAACACGCCGCCGAGACCGCTGCCATTAGACTTCTCATCGCTCTTGTTGACCAAAGAACTTGGCATCATAATTTCAAACGCGCCGAAGAACGAGGCGGCGAACACCATGAACACGATGAAGAAGATGATATTCGGAATCCAGTGTGTTGACAACCAGTTGAAAATGTTGACGATGCCTTCGTCGCCGCCGCCAAGCCACGTTATTAATATTATGACCGCAATCGGGATGGTGTAGAGGCCGACAATGAACAGGAAATACATCAAGGCCTTGAAACGTCCCTGCGCCTTGTTCTCGCTTCCGTGGAGGAAGAACGACACCGTCATAGGGATCATCGGGAACACGCAAGGTGTGACAATTGCCGCCAGACCCCACAGGAACGCGGCGATGAGTGACGCCCAGAGACTCTTCGACGCCATGCCGCCGGCATTCGCCGGAGCCGCCTCACCGAGTGTCACTTCAACTTCCTCGATTGTCGGAGGCAGACATTGCCCGTCGTTGCAGACCATGTATTCAATTTCGCATTTGAAAACGACAGGTGTCTTGCCGAGGACCTTCACCTTCTGAGTGAAAATCGCCTCCTTTTCAAAGAAGCGAAGTTCCATGTCGAAGACCGGATCCTGAAGAGTAATCGCTTCACTTTCAACAACTTCGCCAATTCTTTCGTAAATGGTGGTGTCATTGAAATAGAAAGCTGTCGGGATTGGCCCGCCTTCATTGATGTTTTGTGAATAGACATGCCATCCGGCTTCAATCTCAGCCTTCATGATGACATTGTACTCGTTGTTTCCTAATGATTCCGACGAGAAGCTCCACTGGACAGGCTCATAAATCTGCCCGATAGAAACCACAGGGAGCAACATCGCGAAAAATGTAACTAAAGCGATTGTAAGTTTTTTCATATTCAACTATTATTCAATTATTTACAAATTATTATTCTTTAAATTTACAAAATGCAAATGTGCAAAATATTTTAATTTAATGCAAATAAATTTCACAAATGCGAGTGGTTTTATTTGTTATCTTGAAACCATCGTCGATTCGATGTCCGACAATCCAGATTATTTTGTCGTCGGCATCAGTCAGAATATATGTTGTTTTCTTTTGGAACGCACTGAAATTCAGGTCATTGAAAAAATCCGACACAAGTTTTGAGCCGTGCATTCCGAGAGGACGGAAACGGTCGCCCTGACACCAATGACGCAGTTTAAGCGGGAATTTTATTTTGTCGGCATCAAGTTGTGCAATATTCGGGTTGGATTTTTCGAGTTTGAAATCATCAGACTTTTCAAAGATCAATGAATTTACTCCACCCGATGATTCGGACGATATTCTTGAGATTGCTCCGCTCCGCTGCGCTTCGGTCGCAATGACGTGTTCGCTTATTGATAGACTCCTCGGCTCGCTTCGCTCGCCGAGGTCTTTGGGGAAAATTTCCACAGTATTTTTTTCAACAACAAGTTGATAATCAGCCGAATAAAATTCCCTTCCCGATTCGGAGCAGATGACCGACATTATGGTTTCGCATTGCGAAAAGCTGAAGCCGAAGCCGCGCGCCCACTCGAAAAGAAGCTGAAGATTGCCTTCGAAATCCGATTTTTTGATTGAATGCAAAACGCCGTCTATGCGTTCAATATGCGAAAGTTTCTCCTTGATAAGTTTTCTATATAATTGATTTTCAGAAGCCAAGTATTCGACAGACAGACCGATTTTCTCACGTGCGTCTGATTTAATCTCATCAAGGACTGGAAGCAGTTCGTGTCGTATTTTGTTTCTGAAATAAACCGTCTCCTGATTGGTGCGGTCTTCGCGCCATTCAATGCCATTCTCGACAGCAAAGTTTTTTATCTCCTCGCGCGAAGCCCACAACAACGGTCTGATATACAATCCGTTAGCAGGTTGCATCGCCTTCAGTCCCTTGATGCCAGAACCACGGAGCAGGTTGATGAAAAACGTCTCAATCTGGTCGTCAGCGTGATGTGCGACGGCAAGTTTATGAAATCCTTTTTCTTTCAGCAGCTCGTCAAACCAAGAGTAGCGCAGCTCACGTGCCGCCATCTCTATTGAAATCTTATGATTTTCAGCGTATTGAGTAGTATCGAAATGTTTTACGAAAAGCTCCACCCCCACCCTTTCGGCGTAATCACACACAAAACGCTCATCACCGTCAGACTCATCTCCGCGAAGATGGAAATTGCAATGTGCGAAAGCTATGTCATAACCGCTTCGACGCAGGAGTTCAGCGAGAACCATCGAGTCAACGCCCCCGCTCAAGGCGACGAGAACGCACTCATCTTTCCCGATAAGGTTATGATCTTCAATATATTGCTGAAACTTCCTAATCACCTTAAACCAATCACCTCAAACCCCTAATTACCTTTCCAATAATAGAAATATACGAGCAGGAATCCGATACCGAGGCCCACGACACCGCAGATGGCGTACCACATCAGTTTCTTGAGCGGCGACGCCTCTGGCGACAACGTCTCCTCCACCATTTTCGTCTTCGGAACGACATCACCGACGATGACCTCCTCCTTCTCGTCAGGAACGGAAACCCCCGGCTCTTCAAAGACCAGACCCGAATTTTTAACCTGCTTGGCGTGACCTTTGAAACGGTATTCAACACAATAGTTGTTTTCAAGAAGCAGAATCACCGATGTGTTGTCGCCATCCAGACCCTTGGCGTAAATCTTCGCGCGACGACCGTAGTTCTGCTTCAGAAGAATTTCGTTGTCGTTAACCGTGACAAATGCCACAACTTCAACATCTTTCGTCACATCATTTTGTTCCTTGGCGGAATTGAGATAAATGACCAACAGGCTGACAGCCAACGTACTCAAGTCATCGTGAAGCCCCACAACAACCTGATTGTCAAGTGTTTCATAAAACCAGAAATTCACTTCCGGATTGAAGGAATGCGGATACAGTTTCAGCCATTCCTTGACCAACCCTTTAACTTCGTCTTTCGAGAGACCTTTTATTTTTATATAATCCATAACTTTTATTTTTTATCGCCGCCGGGCACATGCCGACTTCGCCGTTTCTGTTGCCAGACACATGTCGGCTTCGCCTCCATGTACCCGGTTATTCAAGTAGTGCCTTACAGACACTGTGTTTTCATTTTTGAGCTCGTTTATGTTGTCTTTTCTCGACAGAAAAGCCGAACTTGCCGATTTTCTCGCCCAAGGTGTAGTATTTCCCGTGCGAATATGTTATGAGCTCCGCCTGATTGAGCTGGAACTGTCCTGTTGACTGGTCGAAATATTTCTCATCGCCGCTGACGGCCACTACTTCGGCGATGAACATGTCGTGCGAACCCAACTCCTTGACTTCGACCACTTTGCATTCGATATTCACCGGCGACTCGGCAATCAGCGGGGCGTTCACCACCTGCGCCTTCTCCGGCGTGAGGTGCATCTCCTTGAATTTGTTGTGGTCCTTGCCGGAGCGCACGCCGCACCAGTCGGTGGCCTTGCAGAGCGGGTCGGTGGTGAGGTTTATCACGAACTCCTTGTTTTTCAATATAATGTCATGCGAGTGACGTTCTTTCCTCACGGAGATGAAGCACATCGGCGGGTCGGAGCAGATCGTCCCCGTCCACGCAACGGTTATGATGTTATAATTCTCGGGGCTGTCGCCGCAGCTGACCATCACCACAGGCAACGGGTAAAGCATCGTGCCAGGTTTGAAAGATTTTTTCATTGTTAAAGAATATTTTATTATCTCTTGACTTTATTTGCCTATATTAAAACATTTGCAATGATTTTTTGAAATGTCTTGTGGTGTTTCACCAATATTTTTCAAGATTGCAGTAGCAATAAATTTTCCAAGATTCACCGGAACAGCATTTCCAATCATCTGTTCTTGATCTGTCTTTGTTCCTTCGAATATGAATTCTGGCGGAAACGTCTGAATCATACTCCTTTCTTTGGTCGTCAACGGTCTGATTCCCTCCAGCGAATCGGTCGGATCCCCATCATGAAGCTCATAACCACTTGGCATGGGACGATTCACGCCTCTGATTGTAGGGCTTGGCTCATCAACACTAAATATTCCTCTTCTGACATAACTTCTCGGATGGCGATAGTAGTATTTTATCTCAAGCGAATCTCCAAAATAATCAGCCACTGACATTTCTTTATCTGAAATATTTGCAATGAGATCGTCCATGATAAAATCATCTTTTGCGCCGAGTTTACCTATCATCACAAATCTTTTCCTTTTTTGAGGTACCCCGCATTTACTGGCATCAAGAACTGTATAAGTCAGTCCATATCCAGCCTTTTTCAAAATATCTTTGGCTTCAACAAACTTCTGCGTTTTAAGTATTCGTGCAACATTCTCCATAACAAACCAAATCGGACGTGATTTTGAGATTATCTTAGCATACGACACTGTCAGGTCGCCACGTCCATTATCCTCATTACGCTTCCCGGCCGAGGAAAAATCTTGACACGGAGGGCCGCCTATTATCATGTCTGGATTCAACGTAGCAATTTTTTCAACTGCCTCGTCAACATTACTCAGATCCAATTTATTAACAGGATGAGAAAAATTTTTCTTATAAACCTCAATTGCGTCATCCCAATTGTCAAAAGCACCGACAATATCAATTCCAGCCTTTAGGAAACCGAGGCTGAGACCACCGCATCCACAAAACAAATCAACAGCTTTCATAATTTGAAAATTTCAGGATGACTAACCAAATAAGCATCAAATCGTCTTTCCGGACGCAATAATTTCTGTCCGTTTCCAAGAATAATGTTTTTTATTTCGTATTTTGAAATTCTTGGTTTCTCAAGTTCTTCACATCTCATCAATGGATTGGTCAACTTACCGCTGATTGCAAAAGCTTTGTCGGTCTTGTAATCGTAAGCCAATTCATTCACGATGTCTGTGTAGTTAAATTTACCATACAGCGAAAAATCCCACAGCATTTTATACAACCAAATTATAGTCCTTTGATTGCGTGAGATGTTGTCATCATCATTACTTTCCCGCAAACACATCTGAATGACAGACAAATTCGACCACACAAAAACGTCCAAGCAGTTTTCGTCCAAATCAGTCAATGTCCTGTCAGTCTTCCAAATCGGCTGGATTATCAAAGGTGTCTGCTCTCCACAAATTTCAGAAGACACCGCTAAAACTGCTTTCTTAATCGCTTCATAATGAGGGAGAACAAACTTTTTCTCACTCCAATTTTTAATTTCAGCACCGATTGTATTAAGAATATCATGTAGTTTGTTTTTACCTTCAGGTGAGTCAAAACAAGCGCACATGCTACACGCCAAAAACAGAATCGTGGGCGAACGAACAACTATTTCACTACCATAGTCAGCTTCAAGAGAATCTTTCGTCGTACTGTCGGGCAATGTTGTCAACTTCACCTCTAAACCACTCACATCAAATCCAGTTTCCCGATTAACCATCACCAAATCAATCTTTTCCCGTTTTTTTGCAGAATAATATTTTTCGTATGGATAATAACCAGCTTCAAAGCTATAATACGCATTTTCATTCAAAGGATTAATTCCAAGCAATTCTTCCGCCGAGATAAAGCCATGAATGACATTGTTTTTTTTATCAGTTAGCAAATAAACTGGCTCAATGTTTTTGCTGCACATATACGCCACAAGTGATGCAGGAAAAGAGCTGTTGAACTGGTTTTTGCCCCAGGAATCAGCCAAGTTGTAGTCTCTATTTGAATGTTTTTGACCAAACAACCCAGGCTGTTCGCCATCAACTATATACATCATTTTATTAGATTTTGCCATATTAAAATTCTTTTCATTTTCGAAATGCAAAAATAAAAAATTCCGCCCAATAAGAACGGAATTTTTTCACTTTTATTAATTTGTTGTCGAAGTCTTTTCGACTTTCGGCTATTCAATCGTCCAGGTCGTGCCTGAATTGAGCAGGTCGTCAACGGTCTGAATCTTGGCTTTCGCCGATTCGTTGGCGATGACGTCGGTGAGGCAGTCGTCGTATGTCGGAGCCTCGACGTTGCGGATGACGCCCATTGCCACAGGATATTGAGGCGGCATCATCTGTGCGAGCATCATGTGGATGCCGGTGCTCTTCTCCTTTGCGTCGTGAACGAGGATGTCCTTTTCGGTGATGCCGTTCTCGCCGATTGTGACGACTTCGAGGCTGTTTCCGTTAAGGCGGATACCTTTGTCGCGGTTCTTTCCGAAGATAAGAGGCTGGCCGTCAATGCACTTCACCTGCATGTCGTCACGGACATCCGGTGCCGTGATGTTGGCGTGGACACCGTTTGAGAAGATCATGCAGTTCTGGAAGATCTCGACGACCGACATGCCGTCGTGGTTCTTGGCGGCTGTGCAGGTCTCGATGAGGTCTTTCGTGTTGATGTCAACGCCGCGGGCGAAGAACTGGCCGCCTGCGCCGATGACAAGTGCGCCGACGTTGAACGGGTCTTCGTATGTTCCCTGCGGTGAGGTCTTCGTGACCGTGCCGCGGAATGTGCAAGGTGAGAACTGTCCTTTTGTCATGCCGTAGATACGGTTGTTGAAAAGTAGGAGGTTCATGTCCATATTACGGCGGACAGCGTGGATGAAGTGGTTGCCACCGATGGCGGTGCAGTCGCCGTCGCCAGTGACAATCCACACTGAAAGTTTCGGATTGGCGAGCTTCACGCCCGTTGCGATGGCGCAGGCGCGGCCGTGGATGCTGTGGAATCCGTATGTGTTCATGTAATATGGGAAACGTGATGAGCAGCCGATACCCGAGACGACGACGATGTCTTCTTTTCTTCTGCCGAGTTTCGGGAAAACGTCTTCAACTGCCTTGAGGATAGCGTGGTCGCCGCAGCCGGGGCACCATTTCACTATCTGGTCGCTTACGAAATCTTCTTTTGTAAGATTAATAACCTGATTATCGATATTTGTGTTTTCCATGGTATTCATTATTTTAAAAGGTCATTAAACTTATCTTCCAATTCCGCCGTGAGGAATGGGAGACCCTGGACTTTGTTGTACTGTTCGTATCTGAAGTCAGGCTGTTTCTCTCTGAGGTAGTTCGCGAACTGGCCTCTGTTGTTCTCGACGACGACGATTTTCTTATGTCCCGAAAGGACTTCGTGAGTGTTCTTCGGCAATGGCATGATGTGGCGGAAGTGTGCGTGAGCCACCGACTTGCCTTCTTCGATCATCTTTTCGACGACCGAGAGGACAACGCCGTAAGTGCCGCCCCAGCTGACGACGAGAAGGTCAGCGTTCGGGTCGCCGGTGATTTCCTGTTCAGCGATGTAGTTGGCCACGCGGTTTACTTTCTCCTCGCGGAGGTAAGTCATGCGCTCGTGGTTCTTAGGCTCTGTGGTGAGGTTGCCGAGGCCGTCGGCTTTCTCAAGACCGCCGATGCGGTGGCGGAGACCTTCTGTCCCAGGCAATGCCCACTGACGTGCGAGTGTCTCCTCGTTACGTCTATATGGCTGATATTCAGGGTCGTTTGCTTTTGCGATAGGAGGAACGATAGCCGGGAGGTCGGCCACTCTCGGGATGCGGAATATCTCCGAACCGTTGCCAAGTGAGCCGTCTGACAGCATGATGACAGGAGTCATGTGTTCCATTGCGAGCTTGCAGGCCTCGTATGCTGTGTAGAAACAGTCCGCGGAGCTGCGTGCCGCGATGACGATAAGAGGAGCGTCGCCGTTACGTCCGTAGAGAGCCTGCATGAGGTCGCTCTGTTCGGCCTTTGTCGGGAGACCTGTCGAAGGGCCGCCGCGCTGAACGTCGATGAGGACGAGCGGAAGCTCTGTCATGACCGCGAGGCCGAGGGCTTCTGACTTAAGTGAGAGTCCTGGGCCTGATGTCGTGGTGACTGCGAGGCAGCCGGCGAATGCGGCGCCGAGTGATGATGTGATGCCCGCGATCTCGTCTTCAGCCTGATAAGCCTTGACTTTCAGGTTCTTGTACTTCGTGAGTTCGGCGAGGATGTCTGTTGCAGGAGTTATAGGATACGAGCCGCAGAAGAGCTGGCGTCCGGAACGTTCCGAAGCAGCCATCAAGCCCCATGCCGCCGCCACGTTACCCGTGATGTCACGGTATTTGCCTTTCTGAAGGTCAGCCGGTTCGATGCGGTAAGTGTTGGCGAAAATCTCCATTGCGTCGGCGTAGCTGTAACCTGCCGCGACGACTTCCTGGTTAGCCTTGATGACATCCGGTTTGTTCTTGAATTTATTGTTGAAATATGCATTGAGCACAGTGATGTCACGGTTGAAGAGGTACATCACGATGCCGAGTGCGAACATATTCTTCGATTTGAGCATGGCCTTGCGGTCCCAGCCGAAGTCTTTCAAAGCCTCGAGTGTCAATGATGTGATCGGAGCCTTGACGAGTTTGTACTGGCTGAGGGTATCGTCTTGTGTAGGGTCTGATGTGTAGCCAGCTTTCTCCAAAGCCTTGTCATTCAACGAGTCGATGTCGAAGATGATTGTCGTACCAGGTTTGAGCCAACGCATGTTTGCCTTGATAGAAGCAGGGTTCATCGCGACGAGTACATCGCAGAGGTCGCCTGTTGTGTGGACTGGTTTGTGTCCGAAATGCACCTGGAATCCAGATACGCCAGACACAGTTCCTTGTGGTGGACGGATTTCCCCCGGATAATCCGGGAAAGTGGCGAAGTCATTGCCTGCCAGAGCTGTCGAATCGGAAAAGAGGTTTCCGGTCAGCTGCATACCGTCACCAGAGTCACCCGCAAAACGGATGACAACGTGTTCAAGTTCTACAACTTTTGTTCTGTTAGCCATAAGAAATTGAATTTAATTTGTTCTTTTATAATTTGTTATAGATAATTCAACCGAATATGGTCGCCCATAAAATTCCGTGCAAAGGTACGGTTAATTTCAATATGAAAAGGTGTTTGTCGCAAATTTATTTTTCATGACATAAACACTGTCAATTATGATGAATATCAATATTTTTATTTAAATTTATTCTAAATTAAGAAAAACTGTTTTACGTATCATTCAAAGATATATCTTTGCAAAAATTTTTAACTAATAAAAAAAAGTATTATGGCTTACAAAATCACAGACAAATGCGTTGCTTGCGGTACTTGCATTGACGAGTGCCCAGTTGGAGCAATTTCAGAAGGTAGCATCTATTCAATTGACCCTGACACATGTGTTTCATGCGGCACATGCGCCGGTGCATGTCCTAACGACGCTATCGTAGAAGACTAATTATTCTTAGTGCATTTTAAACGGGAAAAAAGCTCACTTTTGGTGAGCTTTTTTTTAGTTGTTCAGGTGTTTGAGGAATTTAAGATGTTTAAGGAATCAAACTCCTGACTACCTCAAACTCCTAATCACCTTCTGATTTATCTCTCTGATTCTCTGTTCGTTGAGTTTGATGACTTCCCTGTCGTAAGTCATCAGGCCGTTGAGTTCGACCTCGCAGTCGGTGGTCTGTGTGTAAACCGCGGCGGAGAATCCTCTTTCTATCAACTTAATCAGCATTTCAGCATATTCGATATAGGTATCGGTGACTTTCTCCTCGGTGTCGTATTCTACGTATCCCCAGCCTTGCGACGGCACCCACGTGTGGCCTTCGACTTTCCTTCCGATTCCGCCATATTCACCGAGGACGGTGACGCGACAGGCATCGTAGAAATACAGTTTCGGCTCCGGATAATTATGTAAATCAAGGATGTCGCCGACAGGATAGTGGTTGCCGCCGGAAGCCGGGTTGACAAGACGCGACGGGTCGTACACCTTCGTCCAATTCACAATCTCAGGTGTGTTGAACTGTCCCCACGACTCGTTGAACGGCACCCACACTCCGATACAAGGCGCAGAATACAGATAATCAATGATTTCCTTCCATTCCTTTTTATAAGTGGCTTCCGATTCCGGCGTGCGTTTGCTCATCGGCCCGTCGAAATAACGCGTTGTGACCCATCCGGGTCCGCGGCCGCCACTCGGCATGTCCTGCCAGACAATCATTCCGAGACGGTCGCAGTGATAGTACCAGCGTGCAGGCTCCACTTTCACGTGTTTTCTTATCATATTGAAACCGAAGTCTTTGGTTTTCTGAATGTCAAACGCCAACGCCTCGTCTGTCGGGGCGGTGTAAAGTCCGTCGCACCACCAACCCTGGTCGAGCGGGCCGAACATGAAAACCGGCTCGTTGTTGAGTTGCAGACGCACGATTCCGTTCTCATCCTTCGCCGTGCTGAACTTGCGCATCGCGAAATAGCTTTCAACCTCATCGACGACCTTGCCGCCTTTGTAGAGCTTCACTTTCATCGAATAGAGATACGGGTCGTCGGGCGACCACAGACGTGCGTCTTCCGGCATTTCAACCTCAACGGCCTCGCCGTTTATCGATTTCGCCGACGCAACAAAAGTCTCCCTTGACGCTGATTTTTCATAAACAACGACTTCAATCATATCATCGTCACAAAGCGAAGCGATTTCAGCATCCACTTTTACAATGTGACTGTCAATGTCTGGAACGGTCTTTAAATCCTTGATATAGTTGTTGTTGACAGGTTCCATCCACACCGTCTGCCAGATTCCAGTGACCGGCGTGTACCATATTCCGTGAGGTTTTACGTGTTGCTTTCCGGTCGGCTGCTCGCCTTCGTCAGTCGGGTCCCAGACACGCACCACGAGATTGTTGCTTTTCTTCTTCAAAGCCTGCGTGATGTCAATCGTAAACGGAGTGTAACCGCCAGTGTGTGAGCCGACTTTCACGTCATTCACCCAGATGTCGCCTTTCCAGTCAACGGCACCGAAATGAAGAAGGACGCGGCGTCCGTTCCACGATGACGGCACTTCAAAATCACGCTGATACCAAAGCTCATTGTCTTTCCCAACATATTTCTGGACACCCGAAAGCGACGACTCGATGCAAAACGGGACTAAAATCTTCCCGTCAAAATTTTCAATCTGATGTTCGCCGCACGGACGGATCGCATAATTCCACAAACCATTGAGGTTCAGCCATTCCGAGCGTTCCATCATCGGACGAGGATATTCCGGCAAGGCGTTTTCAGGCGAAACCTCCGCCGCCCAACGCGTCTTCAAACTGTCACCAGCCGGCGCATATTGGGCAGACATCATGCTTTGAATCAAAAACATGCAAAAAAACAGGATGTAATTTCGTTTCATTTTATTAGTTTATAACACAGGTTGCACAAGTTTTTTAACACGAGTTGCACAAGTTTTTTTCTCTTAACTCTTCTCGTTCCTCTCTTAACTCTTCTTCTCGTTTTTCTCTAAATTATCTTTCATTTGCAGCGACACCTTCACAAACGTCTTCAGGTCATTTTCATCAATGCCTTTAACCACGTCATTCATGAAATCTATCGCCACTTCGGTGGTTGCAAGTTCCATATCGGCGCCCTCCTGGGTAAGCGCAATCTTGTTGATTCTGCGGTCAACCTCATCTACGGTGCGGAAAACCAAATTCTTTTTCTCAAGAGAATCAATGAATTTCGTAACCGAATTTTTGTCTTTTTGAATGACCTCGGCAATCCTCTGCTGCGAAATTGCCTGTTCCTTCCAGAGCCAATCCATCACTAGAAACTGCTCCGGCGTCAGATTAATGTTGTTTTTGTTCAAAATATCGGCGAAATACTTTTTTATCCTGCAATTCAGGATGTTAGTATAAACAGCGATCTCCTTAATTACCATCATAAGCGCAAGAATTATAAATTCCCGCAAATATACAATGTTTTTTTTATACAATCATAAAAATTGGAATATTTTTTTCAACAGGAAGAACGTGAAGTGACAGGATTTTTCTGCCGCCCCACGCCCTTTCTAAATTTATGTCTTTCAACTTTGCAGACTAAAGAATCGCCATGTCGGGCATTTCCTTGCCGTCGTATTCTCCCCTTTCGAGTTTTTCCTTTATCTCCTTGAAAGCGTTCAGTGTATAATGGACGTCTTCGAGCGAATGCGCCGCCGTCGGGATGATTCTGAAGATGATCATGCCCTGCGGGATGACCGGGTACGTCACGATTGAACAGAAAATCTTGTAGTTTGTACGGAGGTCGAGTGCGATCTGCGCCGCCTGTTCTGTGTTTCCTGGCAGGAAAATCGGGGTGACACAAGCCTCCGCCGGCCCGATGTTGAAGCCGAGTTCGCGGAAACCGTTCTGCAAAGTGCGCGTCACCGTCCACAGTTTCTTGCGGAGCTCGTCGCCTTCCGCGCTGCGGATAATCTCCAGACGTTTCAGGCAGCCTTCCACTATCGGCATCGGGAGCGACTTCGCATACATCTGCGAGCGCATGTTATAACGCAGATAATCAATGATATACTTCGGCCCGGCAACAAATCCGCCGATGATTGCCATTGACTTTGCGTATGCGCCGATGTAAAGGTCGATTTCGTCCATCACGCCGAAATGCTCGGATGTGCCGCGTCCCGTCGGACCCATACAGCCGAAGCCGTGAGCGTCGTCGATGAGAATCCTGAACTGATATTTCTTCTTGAGTTCGACAATCTTATCGAGAATGCCGAGCGCGCCGGTCATGCCGAAAACGCCTTCCGTTATGAGAAGTATTCCGCCGCCGGTCTTCTTTGTGATCTCGGTCGCTTTCTGCAAAGCCTTCTCGCAACTTGCGATGTCGTTGTGCCTGAAATGGAACGACTGTCCCATGTGAAGACGTTTTCCGTCGATAAGACATGCGTGCGCCTCGGCATCGAAGACGATGACATCATGACGGGTGCAAAGCGCATCGATAGTCGAAACGATTCCCTGATAGCCGAAATTAAATTCGTAAGCGTCCTCTTTGTGTTCAAAATCAGCGAGTTCGCGTTCAAGCTGCTCGTGCAGACGTGTGTTTCCGCTCATCATCCTGGCACCCATCGGATACGCCAGACCCCAGCGTGCCGCAGCCTCGGCATCCACTTTCCTGACTTCCGGATGATTGGCGAGGCCGAGATAATTGTTCAGGCTCCAGCACAAAACGTCAACGCCGTTGAAACGCATGTGCGGCCCGAGTTCGCCTTCAAGTCGCGGGAACGCAAAATACCCGTGAATGCGGTCCATATACTGCCCGATCGGACCACCTGAATCATGTTTTATCCTTTCAAAAATTTCCATTTTATGATGTTATTTCGTTAATGATTTTTAAACGGGCAAAATTAGTAAAAATATTTACAATAAACGCAATTACTTTTAAAAAACTTTTCTACTTTTGCATTTTGAAAAAAACACCATATATGATACGACTTTTCAACAAGAACGCATTGATAACAGGAGCAAGTTCGGGAATCGGGGCGGCGATTGCGAAACAACTCGCCAAAGAAGGCTGCAACCTGTTCCTGACCGGGCAGAACGAACAACGTCTTCTGGAAACGAAGGAGATTTGCGAGAAAGAAGGCGTAAAAATATTTCATCACAAAAGCGATTTCTCTGATTTTCAGTCAATTGACAAATTAGCGGAAACAATCAAGAATATTGATTTTAATGTTGATTTATTCGTCTTGAACGCCGGCATTTCGCAACGAAGCCGCGGATTTGACACCGATTTCGCCACCGACGAGAAGATAATGCAGGTTAATTATTGGAGCCATGTCTATCTCATCAAGAGATTCAAAGACGAAATTCTCGCCTCGGAACACGTCAACATCGCCGTGACGACTTCATTGGCCGGACTTTTCGGCTTCCCGTTGAGGACATCATATTGCTCTTCAAAACATGCGTTATTCGGTTTTTTCGAATCGTTAGACCTTGAATATCAAAATATTAATGTCACTTTTTTGATTCCTGGAAGAATCAACACGCCGATCAGCAAAAGCGCATTGCTTGGGAACGGCAAAAAATATTCAAAGATGGATGAAGGTCAAGCGAAAGGCATGGATGTTGACAAAGCAGCCGCCAAAGCGGTGAAAGCCATCAAAAAGGAGAAGCACAGGCAGCTGATAGGCAAAAGCGAAATCCTGATGGCGTATATTAATAGGTATATGCCGTGGCTTTATTATAAAATCGCGAAAAACATATCACCAACGTAATAAATCAGGAATTTAAGGTAATTAGGTATCTGAAACTCCTTAAAAACCCGAAACACCTTAAACACCTTAAACACCTAAAAACACCTAAAAACACCTAAAAAATGAAAGAAAAAGTAATTTGCGGAATCCAGCAGATCGGAATCGGGGTCGAAGACCTGATGACTGCATGGAAATGGTACAATCAGAACCTTAACATTGAGTTGAAAATAGTTGATGCAGAAGGAGTTGCGGAGAGGATGCTTCCTTATACCGGCGGAAAGCCGCAGCCGCGCCACGCCATCCTCGCCATCGCACAGAGAGGCGGAGGCGGCTTTGAAATATGGCAGCCCCAAGGCCGCAAGGTCGTTTATCCGAACGAGCCGCTGCAACTCGGCGACTACGGCATCAACATCGCGAAAGTCAAGGCGAAAGACGTGAAACGCGCCTACAATGAACTGAAAGCCAAAGGAATCGAAATGCTCAGCGAAGTCAACGTCTCGCCGTTGGGACTGGAACATTTTTACATGAAAGACCCATGGGGAAACATTTTTGAAATCGAGCATGACGACTACTGTTTCATCAATGTTGACAAATACACCGGCGGTGTCAACGGTGCCGTAATGGGCGTTTCCGATATGGACAAATCAATTGATTTCTACACAAAACTTCTTGATTATGACGTAGTTGCTTTTGACGAGACACGGACATTCGATGATTTCGGCAATGTCCCCGGCGGGAATTGCAAAATGCGTCGTGTGGAGCTTGTCCGTTCAAAACCATTCACCGGGTCGTTGAGCGCTGTCATGGGAAGCTCCCACATTGAATTGATACAGAATCTTGAAAAGCCATGCAAGAAGACCCTCGAAGGTCGTTGGTGGGGCGATCCGGGGTTCATCCATCTATGTTTCGACATCCGTAACATGAGCAAGATACACGAGGCGGCGTTGTCACTCGGCCATGACTTCGTATGCGACGGCGGCGAGGACTTCAACATGGGCGATGCGAACGGGCATTTCACCTACGTCGAAGATCCCGACGGCGCACTGATCGAGTTCGTTGAGACATTCAAAATCCCGATTTACAAGAAGTTAGGGTTATACATCAATCTCAAAAACAGAGACGACCACAAACCGCTTTGCAGCTTGGTGACCAAAGCGTTAAGATTTGCGAAAGTGAAGTTTTAGTTAAGAGAGGAGTGTTAAGAGTGGAGTGTTAAGAGATAAGAGAGCGCGAAACGGCCACTGTCGCTTCGCGCTCTCTTATCTCTACACTCTTATCTCTTAACTAATTAAAGGCCGAGTTTTGCCTTCACGTCAGCTGTGATGTCAATGGCATCTGCTCCGATGTAAACGATGGCGCCGACTGACTTGTCGAAGATGTACGTATAACCTTTTTCCTTACCGACAGCGTTGACAGCATTCTGAACCTTCTCAATGACCGGTGTCAAAAGTTCGATTCTCTTTTCATCAAATGCTGATTCTGCGTTTGCCTGAAATTCTTGAATTCTTCCCTGTAAATCAACGATTTCCTTTTCTTTTGACTGACGAAGAATGTTTGACATTGTTGCAGCGTTAGCTTCGTACTCTTTCATTTTTGTCTGATACTCATTTGCCATTGTCTGAAGCTGAGCTTGAAGCTCTGTGTAATAAGCCTGAAGATCCTGTTCGATTTTTGCTCTTTCCGGCATGATTTCAGTGATGACCGACGAATCGACGTAAGCGATTTTAACTGACTGGGCGTTTGCTGCATAGCTGACTCCAAATGCTAATGCTAACACGCATAATACTTTAGAAAACTTTTTCATATTTATTTATTTTAAATTTAACTTCAAATTTGCTGCAAAGATATAAAAAAATCCGACACCTGATAAATTATTTTTTCTGTCCACCAGGATTTGATGCAGGACGCTGTCCTCCAGCACCGGACGAACGTTTGCGGTCTTCTTTTCTGACGGTCTGCATCACGTTGCCGATTTCGTCAAGAACCTCGTCGCTGATGTCATTCTTCTCATTACAGAAAAGAATGGTGGTACCTGATGCCTTGTCGAAAACGAAAGCGTAGTTCTTGAGCAGAGCCAATTGATTTATTGCGTTATAGATTTTCTCCTGTATTGGCTGTATCAATTCAATTCTCTTGGTGAAAAGCTGTCCCTCCGGTCCGAAATATTGCATTTGAAGATTGACAATTTCCTGTTCCTTGGTGGAAATCTGTTCTTCTTTTTTCCTTTTCTGCTCATCGGTCAGAAGCACCGATTCAGTCTGATAGTCACGTTTCAGCTCTTCGAGTTTTGTGCGTAACGTCTTGATTTCATTTTCCCATTTTGCCGAAAGCTGATTGATTTGTTCTTGAGCATCGCCGTATTCCGGGATGTTTTGCAGAATATAATCAGAATCGACGAAAGCAAATTTCTGGTTTCCCTGAGCGTTTGAATGGTTTATGCTCCAAAAAAGCAACACGGCCATTAACAATAACGATTTTGTAGTCTTCATACCAACTAATATTTAATTCTTTAAAATAATTATCAATTCTATTAATCAAGCGACCCACCTATTGAGAAGTGGAACTGGCTTCCTGATGCGTTTGACGAGCCAGGCACGTCGTCGAATCCGTAGCCCCAGTCGAGGCCGAGCATACCGAACATCGGGAGATAAATCCTGATACCCAAACCAGCCGAACGATACACATCGAACGGATTGAAGGTCTTCTTGTCGGCCCAGCAGTTACCAGCTTCCACGAAGCCGAGGGCGAAAATGGTGGCCTGCGGATTGAGTGTCAACGGATAACGAATCTCCATCGTATATTTTGTAAACACCGTGCCTCCATTGATGTTGTTGCCATCTACAGGAGTCAGCGACTCGTTGCTATAACCTCTCATGCCGATGATTTCACGTCCGTCGAGGTTTGTCGAACTGGAGAGTCCGTCGCCGCCGAGATAGAAACGCTGGAACGGCGTGGCACCGACCTTATCATTATAATAACCAAGATACCCGAAACGAACTCTTGTCATCAAGACCAGTTTCTCATAAAGCTCGGTATAGAACGCCATTTTGAATTTCCACTTATGGAACTCAACCCATTGATACATAGCATCCTGACGAACCCTGAGGTTCTCGTCTCCAGGAAATTCCTTCTCGTAGTTTCTGCCATTTATAAGCGAATACGGAGGAGTGAGTTCCAACGAAAGAATAAATTCGGAGCCATAGCGCGGATAAATAGGCTGGCTGACAGAGTTGCGGCCTATCGTGACATTATATCCGATTATGTTGAAGTTGCCCGAACCGGTTCCGAAATTGAACACATTTGAATAATTATTCAGATGGTAACGAATCACATTCACGCCGTTGTAAATCGTGAAATAGTCATCAGGCCATTTCATCCTCTGGCCAAGACCTACAGAAACACCTGTCTGGCTGAAAAATCCGTATTCTTCCCTTGACTTGGCGTAGCCGTTGGTATATTTTGAGTGAAAAATCGAGCCTGTCAGCGAGTTAGGTCTCTTTCCTCCGAGCCACGGTTCTGTAAACGAAGCACCATAATAGATATAGTTCGTTCCGTAAGTTTGGATTCTGAACGAGAGTCTTTGTCCGTCGCCGCTTGGAATCGGCCGCCATGCATCTTTTTTGAAAATCTTCTTGAAAGAGAAGTTGTTGAGTGTCAATCCCAACGACAACATTAGTCGGTTGTAGCCCCAGCCTGCCGAAAGCTCAATCTGGTCAGATGATGTTTCTTCTACATTATACACGATGTCAACCGTTCCATCAGCCGGGTCCGGTTCCGTTATAGGGTTGAGTGTCTCTGCGTTGAAATACTGAAGGGCGGCAAGTTCTCGCATTGTCCTGAAGACGTCGGAGCGGCTGAAGAGCTGCCCCGGTTTCGTATAAAGCTCACGGATGATGACGTGGTCGTTGGTTTTTGTGTTCCCTTTGATCTTGACACGTTTGATTGTCGCCTGTTCACCCTCACTCATGCGGATTTCAAGGTCGATGGTGTCGCCGTCAACGTTCACTTCGACCGGCTCGATACGGAAGAACAAATAACCGTCATCCATATATAACGAACTGACATCCAAGCCTTCCTCACTGTATGTCAGGTTTTTCTCAAGAAGCTCCTGATTATACACATCGCCGCGTCTTATGCCGAGAACCCTGTTGAGGACGGCCGTATCGTATTTTGTATTGCCGACCCATGAAATATCTCCGAAATAATATTTGTCGCCTTCATCAATCACAAGTTTGACACCGAGATTTCTATCATCAATGACATAGACGGAATCACTGACGATTCTGGCATCGCGATAACCTTTGGAATTATATTTGGCGATGATTTTATGTTTGTCATCTTCAAAATTCGACTCATCGAACTTCGACGACTTGAAAATCCTGAACTTGTAGTTATCAGCGAAATAGTTGAACAATTCCTCCTCCGCCTTGTGCGGTTTCAAGGTAACGACATCCCAAATTGTATTGGCGACGGTGGCTCCGAGCGGGCGCAACGGGTCGAATTTACCTCTCTCCTTGGTCTCCTTCATTGCGGCACGCACTTGATTATCAGTCAGAACCTGATTGCCTTCAACATCGATAACGCCAATCTTGACCTTGTGTTTTTTGTCAATTGTGATCATAAGATTGACATAATTCTCACGGGTAGTATCGTTCACAGCGACAATGTCAACCTGCGTGTTCAGGAAGCCCTTGTCGGCAAAATAATCAGTTACGATCCGGCGTGTCTTGTTATACGTATGTTCGGTTGCGACATCGCCTCTTGTAAGATTTATTTTCTTTCTGAGTTCCTCGGCCTCACTCTTTTTCACACCTTTTAGAGAAAACTTGCTTATTCTGGGTCTTTCCGACAGAGCGATGTTAAGAAATATTTTCCCGCCGACTTTCTGCGTGCTGGTGATTTGAATGTCCTCAAAAAGACCCTGATCCCAAAGTTTTTGGATTGCCTTTGTTATTTTGTCTCCCGGCACCTTGATGGTCTGTCCGACTTCAAGTCCCGAAAGCATAACAATGACCACAGGATCAACATATTTCGCGCCGGTGACTGTGACACCACCTATTTCATATTCACGCGGGAGCGAATAGTCAATGTCCGACATGTCGTTCCCGACCTGTATCTGTGCATTCAAAACGCATCCTGTCAACAACAATGCCAGGCATGCAAACATTCTATATATCTTAAATCTTTTCAAAAATGTCATCATTTTATTTCTTTAGTTGTTCGCTTGTCTTTCCGAATCTTCTTTCACGGTTCTGATAGTTCACGATAGCTTCGTAGAGGTCTTCTTTTGAAAATTCAGGCCAATATTTTTTGGTGAAATATAATTCAGAATATGCAATCTGCCAAAGCAGATAATTACTGATTCGTTCCTCTCCGCTGGTACGTATAAGCAGTTCAGGGTCAGGCATTTGAGCAGTTGCAAGGTTATTGCTTACGCATTCCTCGTTGATCTGTTCAATTGCGAGTGTGCCGTCTTTGACCTTCGAGGCGATTTTTTTCACTGCATCGGTTATCTCCCATCGTCCAGAATAGCTCAGGCAGAGTGTCAACGTCATTCTGGTATTGTCCTTGGTATCATTGATGGAATACTTCAGTGCATCGTACTGTGATTTCGGCAAGCGGTTCAGATCACCAATTGCCGCAAGGCGGATATTATTGTCGTTCAATGTCTTAAGCTCGGTTTTCAAAGCCTGTGTCAAGATTGTCATCAATGCATCCACTTCCAATGACGAGCGGTTCCAGTTCTCGGTTGAGAAGGCATAAAGTGTAAGATACTCAACTCCGAGTTCCGCGCAGGCTTCAGTGACACGTCTGACGGTATCAACACCGTGCTGATGTCCGAACACACGCATTTTTCCTTGTTCTTTCGCCCATCTGCCATTGCCATCCATTATTATGGCAATATGTTTCGGCAAGCGCGTAAAATCTATCTTATCCTTCAAGCTTTCCATTGTATATCAATAATATATATATGCTTTTCTGCCTAATCCGACATCACACTTCTTACTTCTCGGGAGGTTGAATTTAAAAGAAACCGTGACACTCAAGAAGCTGAGGAAATCGTATTTCACAGAATCGCCTCTTTGTAAATATTTTATCTTATTTTCTCCGTCGATAGCCACGTTTCCGGATGGGTCAGCGTAGTTAGCCCATTCATCGCCACTCTCCCACAACGGGTAATACCCTTTGCAATCGTCAATCCAGTCAGTCCATGTCCAGTCAACCCTCCATTCGGCAGCCAGGCATATTCTCTTGCCCGCACTGTATTTCACGCCGAAACCGAACGGAACCGCCATTGTGTATCTGTTATATTTGTCAGTCCCGTCAACATGACCATCGTAATCATCAACGTCTGTCAGAATATTGCATAATTCCTTATCATCCAATGACTTGGGATTAAACAAAACGAACGATACACCTGCAAACAGATAAGGTGAGATGTTGCTTCTTTTACTTCCCGTGATGAAATCCAAAAAATTGAATTCGGTCAACAAAGCGAAATCGTTTATGTCGCACTTAAAGGCGCGTTTCCTTTCAGGATAGATGTTGACTTTTTCATCGGTTGCCTTTACCATTCTGTTCAAATACGAAAAACGGAAAGCCCAACGCGAGCCCTGATAATACCTCACAAGCCCTCCAAAACCGACTCTTGGTTCATTAAACGGCTTTATTGGGTTTATGTCGCCATAATATGATGACAACCCTCCTGTCAAGCCGACTTCAATCACCTGTGCATCAGCACCATTTGATGCGAAAACAAATCCACAAAACAGCACAACGGCGACGATCAAACCAGTTTTTCCTTTATTTTTCATTCGTTCCCTAAAACTTTTACATTGATTGTCAACGAGTTCACGTGACAATAACAAACTGACAAATTTACACAAATTTTTACACGTAATGATAAAAATTTTCAAAATTTAAGCATTAACGACAACATTGGCTTATAAATTGTGTAATGTCGTTTATTTTCCTTTAAATCGGTGCGACAAAATGAATGAAAAATCCGCTTTCACCGAGGCCATTGAAACCATATTCAAGGCGCAACACCTTATCATAATAAGTCACGAAATCGATGCCGGCACCTGTGCCGAAAATCCATTCGTTTGCGAGTCGGGACGTCGTTTCTGTCGCAACATCAACATTCCATGTACGCGCGAAATCGAAGAACAGATTTGCGTATAATGCAAGATGTATTTTGCCAAACCGCTCGTCATTTATGGACGGAATGTTTTTTGTCAAAGGCCTTAAGATGGCAAACTTCAGATTATTCTTGAAAACCGCAAAATTCATGGCATCAACGACATAGAGGTCCAAAGTCCTGACATAATCGTTGCCGTATCCAAGTCCTTTTTTCAGGAAATACGGAACATCAATGTTTGAGGACAACTTCGCGGTTATGTTCGACGCCCAATAAAACCGTTTGTATATACGGGTGTACCAATCTGCCGTGAACTTTCCATAAAAAACATCCGGCTCGTTACTGAAGACACCCGTTCCGATTTTCGTTGCCTCAATTTCAAGATAATGGCCATCAAGAGGATAGTTGTGGTCATCACGAAAGTCATTCTTAAAAACAGCTGACAAAGTAAAATACCGGAAACGACTTCCGCCGTCATATCCGAGTGACGGATTCAGTGAAACCAACGTATCACCGAACAATCTGTCGTCATATTGAACTGTTAGGGACAATCTGTTCCTACATCCAAACCTGAAATACGGTTTCACGTAGGCATAGAATGCTTCATGAGGACAGCCTTCATCAGCTTTGTAATAATAAACCTTATCCTCAAGTGTCGCATACGCCACTTCCTTGTCTCTCGTATATCCGATACTTGCTTCAAGTCCAAAATTCTGTTTGTCAGTAAGATACGGCACATCGTATGTCAACGAATATTTCTGGTTATAGCCAAATATCATTGTCAGATTCAGTTTGTGAAGCAATCCCCATAAGTTCCTGCATTCGATGTTAAAGCCATAACTCATCCGTGACGCGTCACCACCTTTAAACCACGACATCAGATTTCGGTCTGCATATCGCAAATAAGGTGCAGGCCACACATACCATCGTTCCACCATCTTGACTGTAAGCACCTTACCATTCGGCACGTCAGGATCATCTTCGACAACGAAATCAACGAAATTAAAAGCCGATGTGTTAAGGACATTCTCCCGGCTTTCCTTCATCAATTCATTGAAATACGACTCGCCAATCGTGTCGCCGATTTTGACAAGAAGCTCCCTGTAAACAACTGAAGGTTTTGTCACCTTGTTGCCTTCCAGATTTATGCGTGTAAGCACGACACAAGAATCATGCTGAGCCGAAACAGCGGACGACAGCAACACGAGTATGGAGAGCACAACATTCCTCATTCTCAGCTCATTTCCATATTTGACATCAATCCGTCCATCGCCATTCAGACATCATTCATCATCCATCATGTTGCAATAATTCGCATATCTCCAATCCGCGATGATGTTTTTCTCGACGGCGTCTTTAATGGCGCAATGAGGTTCGTGAAGATGAGTGCAATTATTGAATCTGCATTCGTGCATCAGCGCACGCATTTCCGGGAAACGCTGCGCAAGTGTTTCTTTTTCAAGGTCAAACAGACCGAATTCCTTGATTCCGGGGGTATCGATGATATAACTTCCGAACTCAAGATGAAACATCTGCGCGTACGTCGTCGTGTGTTTCCCTTTCTCATGGACATCGGAGATCTCCCCGACCCTGACATTCAAATTCGGGTCGAGATGATTCACGAGTGCCGACTTCCCAACGCCAGAATGTCCGGAGAACATGCATACCTTGTCTTTCATCAACGCCTTCAATCTGTCGCAGTTACATCCCGTCTTGGCGGAGACGAGGAACGACTCGTAACCAATTCCGTTATACACTTTAACAAGTTCATCGGCAGCGGCGTTCTGTTCGTCGTCGTAAATGTCGCATTTGTTGAAAACTATCACGACCGGAATATGGTAAGCCTCCGCTGTCACAGCGAACCTATCGATGAATCCCGTTGACGTTCTCGGTTGTGCTATTGTAGCGACAAGAATTGCAAGATCGATATTTGCGGCTATGACATGCGACTCTTTGGAAAGATTCACTGACTTTCTGATTATCACGTTATTACGTGGTAATATCTTATCAATCACGCAAGTTTCCTTGTCGTGTTCCTTCTCAAAGTTCACGTTGTCACCGACAGCCAAGGGATTTGTCGTGCGTATGCCATCAAGGCGTATCTTACCTCTCAAACGGCATTGAAACACATTGCCTTCGCCATCTTGGACATCATACCAGCTTCCTGTTGACTTTATTACTCTTCCGATTGACATATTGCATTCATTTTCGGATGCAAAAGTACAGATTTTTATCTTACGCCGTCACAAATTTGATAACGTTTTCCCGGGAGAGCCGTCACGACGCCGTCAAACTCCAAAGAGAGCAGTATTGACGCTATCTTCGTGGGTGACAATTCCGTTCCTACTATGACCTGGTCAATATGAACCACTTTATCGTCGCCGAAGACATCCATGACTTTCTTCTCGTCATCGCTGAAATCCCTGAACAACCGCATTTGTTTTGGGACGACCTTTGGGTCATGATCCCAGCGCATGATGTATCTCAAATCAGCCGCCGAAAGCAAAATATTCGCCTTGTTCGTCTTCACAAGATTATTGCATCCCTCGCTAAAGGCGTCACCAATCCTGCCAGGAACCGCGAACACCTCCCTGTCGTATGAATTTGCGATTTCAGCGGTTATCATGGCTCCTCCCTTCAAGGCGCTTTCCACAACGATAAGGCAATCAATCATTCCCGCAACAATTCTGTTCCGTTTCGGGAAATTTTCCCTGTCAGGTTTCGTGCCACTCAAGAACTCCGTTAAAACACCTCCTTTCTCAAGCATGTTATGTGCAAGTTTATAATTCTCAGCCGGATATATAATTTGCAAACCGTGTCCCAGCACGCCCACGGTAGCAAGGTCATATTTCAATGCGGATCTGTGGGCAATGGTATCAACGCCATAGGCCAAACCGCTTATTATCAGGATATTATCAGAGGAAAACTCCCCGACAATTTTATCTATGACAAATCTGCCATATTCCGTAACATTCCTCGTGCCGACAATTCCAATCACCTTTTGAGCATTAAGGTCAGCGTTGCCTTTGTAATACAGCATCATAGGGCTGTCGTGGCAGTGCTGCAGCCGCTTCGGATAATCAGAATCGAGATAAAACAGCGGCCTCACACCGTTTTTCTCGATGAAGCGCATCTCATTCTCCGCGTAAAGCAGGGTCTTCTGCGAAACGATATTGTTGACAGTATTCTCACCTATGCCGGTGATTTTCATCAGCGACTTCCTGCTTTCACAAAAAACCGCCTCCGCTCCGCCGCAATACGCCACCAACTTCTTGCCGTTGACATCACCGACACCAGGAACCAATGTGAGCGCAATCTCATATAATTTCTGCATTTCCATGCGGCAAAGATACAAAACATTTTCAAATCACAACACATTGATTACCAATTTTTTAACTAATTTTTATGTAAATTTTTATTAACAATTCAAAAAACATATTTCAAGTTTTCAGAACATTGTTTCTCAATGAAATAACAATTTTATTAACAATTGAAAATGACTAACAAAAAATCGTCTCAAAAACATTGCTATCAAATAATTTATTACTTTTGCAAAAAATATAATCACTTGAATAAAAACATATTGATATGTCCGCTGGATTGGGGGCTTGGTCACGCAACACGCTGTGTACCAATAATTAGAGCATTGTCGGAACAAGGTCACAAGGTCATTGTAGCAGCCGACAACGAGCCGCTGGCGTTTCTGCAAAAAGAATTTCCAGAGGCCGATTTCATAAAGTTTCCCGGATTCAGACCGACATACAGCCGCGGCAACTCTCAAGTTATCAAAATGTTATCGTCACTCCCAGAAGCATTGAGAGATTTCCGCAGAGACCATCAGACTGTTGAGTCAATCGTTAAAAACTACAACATCGACGCTCTCATTTCAGACAACAGGTTCGGATGCTGGAGCGACCTTGTGCATTCCGTCTTCATTACGCACCAATTGCACATACAGATCCCGCAAAGATGGCGTTTTGCGACACCTATTATTAATATGTTCAACAACAGCTTCATTAAGGAATATGACGAGCTGTGGATTCCCGACGTCGATTACAAGTTGTCGCTTTCTGGCAGACTCTCACACCCGGCGCAGATGAAAATCAGAACCTCATACATTGGTTTATTGAGTCGTTTCAGCTCTGGCAATCAAGAAGATGACGAAAGAGACACCAAATATTTAGTGATTCTGTCGGGTCCGGAGCCGCAACGCTCGATGCTCGAAGACATCGTTTTGAAACAAGCTGCAAAAATCAACGACAAAGTGCTGATACTCAGGGCAAAGCCCGACACTCACGATTTCCCGAGAAACATTCCCGACAACGTCTCGATGTTCAACCACGTCGATGACGAACTTTTCGTGGAACTCGTCAAAAGTTCGGAAAACATCATCTGCCGCGGCGGCTATTCTTCTTTGATGGATCTCGTCAGGCTCAACAGGAATGCGTATCTCGTCCCGACTCCGGGCCAGACAGAACAGGAATATCTTTGCAACCACCTCGGACGACTTGGTTATTTCAACTGGTGCAAGCAGTCGGCTTTCCAATTAGACAAAGTCGCCGTGCCTGACGTAAACATGAGGGAGAAATTCAAAGACAACGAAGATAGAATCAACGATTTCATCGAAAACTGGGTTAAGACAATTTAGTTTATACTATTAAGCGGACAGTAACGTTATGTTATTTAAGATTACATCAAACAAATAAAAATCATGAGTTTAGGTTACATAGTTTGGGATGTCAACCCGTACATCTTCGTCTTCCCGGAGAAGTTCCCGTTGCTTGGCGGGCATCCGGTGGCGTGGTACGGACTGCTTTGGGCGATGGTATTCATCGTCGGTTATTATCTGATAAAAAGAATCTTCAAGAAAGAAGGTCTCGGCGAGGAATGGGCCGACAAGATTCTCATGTACATGTTGGTTTTCACCATTGTAGGCGCACGTCTTGGACATTGCCTCTTCTATGAACCCACGTATTATTTCGCCAATCCGATAAAGTTCCTCGCCGTATGGGAAGGCGGCCTCGCCAGTCACGGCGGAGCCATCGGAATACTCATAGGCATGTATATCTATTCCAGGAAACTCGGGAAACCGTATCTGTGGGTCCTCGACCGGCTTGTCATCTGCGTCGCGATAGGCGGTGCATTGATACGCACCGGGAATCTCATGAACTCGGAGATTTACGGTGACGCGACCACACTCCCGTGGGGGTTCAAATTCGTGCGCGAATGGACGCCGGGAACGCCAATCGACGCAATTCCGGCATGTCACCCGACACAAATATACGAAGCGCTGGTCTGCATCATCGTCTTCGTGATACTTCTCCGTCTTTTCTTCAAGAAAAACACCGTCAACGAATATCCGGGCTTCTTTTTCAGCTTTTTCCTGGTGATGATTTTCGGTTCCAGAATAATTATAGAATTCATCAAGCAGCCCCAGGTCGAGTTTGAAAACTCGATGATACTTGACATGGGTCAATGGCTCAGTATCCCGTTCCTCATCGCCGGAATTGTGATCATGGTGATGTCATTCAACGGAAAATTCAAAGTCGCCGACGGAAAGAGGAACGTCAAGAGATAAATTAAGAGATAAGAGAGGAAAACAACTGGCGCACGAGAAGATAATTCCTCATGCGCCAATTTTTCACTTGCCTTTAATCAACTAAAGATACTCCAGGAAAAAGTTGATTTCATCATCAAGAACCTGTGTGATGTTTTCTTTAAGTTCATCGCGTTTCGCCTTCCTGACGGCATCCAGCAACTGGTTGATGATTCTCAGCTCATCACGGATTTCCTCCTTGTAATATTCGACATATTTTGAGTCCAAAGACTTGTAATAGCGAAGGTTATCCTTTGAATTTGCGAGAAGTTTCCCGACCATGTCATCACCTTTCTCCATCGCACCGGCTGAATAATAGATTTCAGGATAATATGCCATGTAGATGTCGAACGGAATTTTTTCATCCGGGAAGAAATACAGGCACTTGTCGAGCACTTCCACAGCCTTGTCGAAATCATTCTGGCTGACGAGAGCCTGTGCGAGACGCATGTATGCCTGCTTGACATACAATATGTTACGCGAACTTTCCGGATCAACTGTGACTTTCGGATCGTTGAGATTACCCCAACGGGAGTTGTTGACGAGAAGGTCGTATGAGCCATCGACATAAACGCCGCCGACACCTTTATAATAATTGGTGGCCGGAACCGGCATGAAACGATGCGAAGGGCCTTCCTGATGCAGGTATTTGTCAATGCCGAGGACATCGGCGATGTCGCTCAAACTCGTGAAATACACTACTCTCTCCCAATCATTGGTGGCCATGAAGTCGAGAAGCATGAGTTCGTTTTTTACGATGGTGCGTGTGCTTGACGGAATTGTCCAGACAATCTCATCGACGATCTGGTCCTTCATGCTCTCCGGCACGATGCCGTTGGCAATGACTTTCTCCTTATCCACAGTGATTTTCAATTTCCTTGTCGGGAAATAATTGACCTTGTTTCCGGCCATGTCGGTGCCTTTGGTGCGGGGGTTGTCGCTTCTCACGAAATCAATCACGTCCTTAAGCTCGACCGGGCCTTCAAACACTTCCTGTATGAGAATCTGCTCGTTGACACCGTTGTCGTATTGAGCCGGTGTCAATGAAAGCGGAAGTCTCTCCGATTCATATATCTTACGGCCCATCTGATGTACATACCAATAGCCTGATGAAAGCATGAAGTTGCAGACGCGGACATCGGTGCGGTAGCCTTCGACCTCCTGGACGTACCAGAGCGGGAAGGTGTCGTTGTCGCCGCGGGTGAAGATCACAGCGTTTTCAGGAAGTTCCGTGAGATAGTTCTTGCCCCAGTCGAGAGCCGAAGTCTTTCCGGAACGGTTATGTCCCTCCCAGCCCTGCGCCGCCATCAGAACCGGCAGGCCGAGACACAATATCGACACGGCCACTGTCGCGATTTTCTGATTCCTGACAGCTTTCCGTGCGAGTTCGACAAGTCCGAGGACACCGAATCCGATCCATATCGCGAAGGCGTAGAAAGCGCCGGCGTATGAATAGTCACGTTCACGCGGCTGATAAGGAGTCTGGTTGAGGTACATGATGATGGCGAGACCCGTCATGAAGAAAAGAAGGAACACTATCCAGCAGTTCTTCGGGTCGCGTTTTATCTGGAAAAACAAGCCGACGAGACCAAGGATCAGAGGCAGGAAATAATATTCGGTGTGAGCCGCGTTCTGCATGCTTCTCGGCAAATTATCCTGACGTCCGAGCCGCGCGTTGTCGATAAAGTCGATGCCGCACACCCAGTTGCCGTTTTCAATCTCGCCCTGCCCTTCGGTGTCGTTCTGACGGCCGACGAAGTTCCACATGAAGTAACGCCAGAACATCCATCCGCATTGATAGTCAACGAAGAATTTCAAATTCTGTCCGAATGTCGGGATGAGGACACGTTCACGCGTGCCGTTGGGCGTCATCTGCGTCGTGACACGCATCTTCGACTTGTCGATGTAACGCTCGTAAGTGTTCTTGTACTGCGACCTCGATCCGTTCCACATGCGCGGGAACAAAGTCTTGACGTTGTCGTCATACACAGGTTCGCCGGGGTTTTTGGCTATCTCGACATATTTTCCTTTCGTCTTGTCCTTCTTATAGACAGGCGACCCTTCGGTCACATCGTAATATTTTGCCGTATAATATTGTCCGTAAATCAACGGCCAGCTGCCGTATTGCTCACGTTTCAGGTAAGAAAGCATCGAGATGGCATCTTTCGGCTCATTCTCATTAATAGGTGTATTCGCATTGGCGCGGATTGTCAGCATGAAAAACGAAGAATATCCAATCACGATGAACATGAAGCAAAGTATCGCGGTGTTCAGGACGACACGGTTGTTCTTGGCTGTAATCCACAAGCCCCAGACAATCAGCGCGGCGAGCAGCAGGAAATAGAATATCGTGCCGAAGTTGAAAGGAAGCCCGATGGTGTTCACGAAGAACAGCTCGAATTTACCCGCCAAAGACACGATTGCCGGAATGAGAAGCACCTGGATGAATCCGACGAGCGCCACTGCGATGACGCCCGACCAGAAGAACCCCTTCCACGAGAACTTGTATTTCTTGAAATAGACGACATACACGATTGCCGGAATAGCCAGCAAATTCAAGAGGTGAACGCCTATTGACAGACCTATTATATACGCGATGAAAAGAATCCAGCGCCAGTGCCTCTCGGTGTCGGCGGCCTGTTCCCATTTCAAAATCGCCCAGAACGTGATCGCCGTCAGGAACGACGACATCGCATAAACCTCGCCTTCCACGGCGTTGAACCAGAACGAATCGGTGAATGTGTAAGCCAACGCACCGACAGCAGCGGCGGCGATGACACCGATCTGATTGTTTCTCGGTGACTTCTCGCCGTCCTTCATCCAGATTTTCTGCGCGAGCATCGAGATTGTCCAATACAAGAACAGAATCGTGAAACTGCTGCACAGGCAAGACATCACATTGATCATCATTGCCACTTTCGTGACATCACCGAATGCGAAAAGACTGAAGAAACGTCCGATTAACTGGAACAAAGGCGCTCCTGGCGGATGCCCCACCTGCAACTTGAATGCTGTTGAAATGTACTCGCCACAATCCCACCAACTCACTGTCGGCTCCATGGTGAGGAAATAGACGATGGTGGCGATCAAGAAGACGCCCCACGCCACGATGTTGTTTAACTTTTTGAAACCCATTGTTTTAGTTTATAAAGTTTGTATGTTTATAAATCAAAAAAATCCCGTATTCATGCCGAATATAGAATTTGCAAAGGTAATGTTTTTTCAAAGACAAATGCATATTTTTTGAAATTATTACATTTCTTAAAAAATTTTCACAAAAAAACATTGCATATCAAAAAAATTAGTACTTTTGCAGCGCTTTTTGACGGAATGATGTCGAGTGGTGTAATGGCAGCACTGCAGATTTTGGTTCTGCCTGTCAAGGTTCGAATCCTTGCTCGACAACATCATAAATTCGAGAAGACCTGCTACAGGAGTAGTGGGTTTTTTTATTATAAGGTAACATGATAGCTAAAGAAAAAATCATCAGTTTGGCCGGGGAGGCCTTGAAAGACACAGACCGCTATGTCGTCAACGTGACCGTTGGCAACGACAACGTGATTGAACTTTTCATCGATTCAGACACTGCGGTGACGATAGACGACTGCGTTGAATTGAGTCGTTTCATCGAGGAGCATCTCGACAGGGACGTTGAAGACTTCGAGTTGAACGTGTCGTCGGCAGGCATCGACGAGCCGCTTTTGGTCATGAGGCAGTACGGCAAGTACATCGGCGGCAATGTCTTCATCACAAAAGACGACGGCGTGAAAAAGATGTACAGACTCATCAGCTTCAACGAAAATGAAGTCGAGGTGCAGGAGGCGGAGCCGAAGAAATACGGCAAGCTGACAAAGATCATATATCATGACAACGAGACAATTCTGGCAGAAAAAATAAAAGAAATAAGACCATACATAAAATTCTAAAAAGATGGATACATTGAATAATTTAATCGACACCTTCTCGGAATTCAAGGAATTCAAGAACATTGACCGCGAAGCCATGATGCGCATCCTGAGTGACGTGTTCAAGGCGATGTTAGCCAAGAAATACGGCAGCGATGAGTTTTTCGACATCATCGTCAACATCGACAAGGGCGACCTTGAGATATATCACACCCGCACAGTCGTTGAAGACGGCGAGGTTGAGGATGACCTCGCAGAAATCGCCTATTCCGACGCCATCAAGATCGAGCCTGACTTTGAAGTCGGTGACGAAGTGACTGAAATCGTCAACTACCATGAGTTCGGCCGTCGTGAGATCCTGGCAATCCGCCAGAACCTCCAGACCAAGATACAAGAGTACGAGAAGGAGAACATATATCTTAAATACAAGGACAAAGTCGGTGAGATCATCAATGCAGAGGTTTCACAATCATGGCGCAAGGAGATCATCGTCGTTGACGAAGAAGGCATAGAGCTTGTTCTCCCCAAAGCCGAGCAGATTCCAGCCGACATCTACAAGAAAGGCGACGGCATCCGCGCCATCGTCAAGACCGTCGAGAACAAAAACGGCTCACCTGTCATCACATTGTCAAGGACATCGGAGATTTTCCTGCAACGGCTCTTCGAACAAGAAGTCCCAGAAGTGTGCGACGGTCTCATCACCATCCGCAAGATCGTGCGTGAGCCGGGACAGAGAGCCAAGATCGCCGTCGAATCGTATGACGACAGAATCGACCCTGTCGGCGCATGCGTCGGAATGAAGGGTTCGCGTATCCACGGCATCGTGAGGGAGCTGCGCAACGAGAACATCGACGTCATCAACTTCACAAGCAAGCCTGACCTGTTCATCACCAGAGCGCTGAGTCCCGCAAAAATCTCCTCAATCGTGATCCATGAAGCCAAGAAGCTCGCAGAGGTATATATGGAGAACGACCAGGTCAGCCTCGCCATCGGCAAGGGCGGTTACAACATCAAACTCGCCGGAAGACTTACAGGCTACGACATCGACGTTTACAGAAACTCCGATGAAGTTGACATGGAAGACGACGTTGACCTCATGGAGTTCAAGGATGAGATTGACGAATGGGTCATCGAAGCTCTCAAGAAGATGGGTTGCGACACGGCAAAGAACGTACTCGCATACACGCCTGAGGAAGTCGCCACACGCGCCGACCTCGAGATTGAGACAGTAGAAGACGTGTTCAAGATTCTCGAAGCTGAATTTGCTGAAGATGAGAATTAATTCCATAATATCAAAAAAAATATAAGAGGCGAAAAAAATATCACCAAAAAGAAATTTCTATGTCCGAAGAAAAAACCATCAGATTATCAAAAGCCGCACGCGAGTTTAACGTAGGTGCATCGACTATTGTGGAATTCCTTGCAAAGAAAGGCCAGAACATAGACCCGTCACCTAACACGAAACTCACAGCGGAGCAATATGCCTTGGTCGTGAAGGAATATCAAGGCGAAAAAGAAGTGAAGAAAAACGCCGACCAACTCAACAACCTGATTTTCAAGGGTAAGACCATCACCGTTGGGGAGAAGGACAGACCTGCAGCCGTTGAAGAAAAGGAAGAGAAAGTCATTACTATAAAGACCAACTCCATCCCGGCAGACGAAGCGAATGTCCCTGCAAAGGAAGAAGCTTTGGCGGATGTCAAAGAGCCTGCCAAGGAACAGCCCGCAGAGCCGAAGACCCCGGTGGTTGAACCAGCAAAGGAGACCATCGAAGAACCAGTTGAGAAAACAGTGAAAGAGACCGTTGCCGAAGAGAAGAAAAAGATCGTGGAAGAGGTCAAGATCGAAGAGAAAGTCGAGGTAGAGCCTAAAGTTGAGAAGCCTGTCTCAGAAGCGGCACAAGATGCCGTAAAACTTAACGTGGTCGGGAAAATCGAGCTTCCTGATGCAAAAAAAGCCAATAGTGAAAAAGGCAACGGACAGCCCAAAAACGAAGGCAAAAAGAATGAGAACCGCCAGCAGAAGCCCGCTCAGCCACAGAAGCAACAGAAGCCAGCGCAGCAGAAGCCTGCCCAACCTCAAGCGAAACAAGCTCAACAGCAAACGAAACCAGTCCAGCCACAGCAAAAACCTTCACAAGCCGACCAGAAAGCCATTGCTGCACAGGCGGCAAACACCGACAACCCTGTCAACTTCATCCCGACAAAGGTGAAGAAACTTGAAGGTCCGAACATCCTCGGCAAGATTGAACTTCCATCCGAACGCAAGCCGAAAGGCAAGACGTCTGAGGCAGCAGGTGACGAGAAGACTTCCAAAGACAAGAAGAAAAAACGCAAACGCATAGGCAACAGCCCTGTCGATCCGAACGAGATCGCAAATCAGGAAAAGAAGAAAGGCGGCAAGCAGCAAGGCAAACAACAAAGCAAGCAGCAGCAAGGTCAGGGCGGCAAACAGCAAGGTCAGAACGGCAACCAGAACAAGCCGGGCAATGACAACCGCGGCAAAGACCGCCTCAAGAGAGGCAAACAGCCGATAATCGAAGAAAAGACGGAACTCACCGACGAGGAAATCAAGAACCAAATCAAAGAGACTCTGGCGCGCTTGAGTCCGCTCGGCAAGTCGAAGACATCCAAGCACCGCCGCGAGAAACGTCATAACATCCAGAACGAGCTTGAGGAGGAAAGAATGCACGAAATGGAGGAAAAGAAAGTCCTCAAGGTCACGGAGTTCGTCACCGCCAACGAATTGGCCACGATGATGAACATCCCCGTGACAAAGGTCATAGCCACGTGCATGAGCCTCGGCATGTTCGTCTCCATCAACCAGCGTCTTGATGCGGAGATTCTGCAGGTCGTGGCCGAAGAATTCGGTTTCAGCGTCGAGTTCACCAGCATCGATGTCCAGGAGGCCCTTGCTGAGAACGACGAGCCTGACAACCCTGAAGACCTCGTCCCGAGAGCACCGGTCGTCACCGTCATGGGTCACGTGGACCACGGCAAGACCAAACTCCTCGACTACATCAGAAGCACCAACGTCGTTGCAGGCGAGGCCGGCGGCATCACACAGCACATCGGCGCATACGAGGTGAGGACCACGTCGGGCAAGAAGGTGACATTCCTCGACACCCCCGGTCACGAAGCTTTCACCGCAATGCGTGCACGTGGCGCCAAAATCACCGACGTCGCCATCATCGTCATCGCCGCTGATGACAACGTGATGCCTCAGACCATCGAAGCCATCAACCACGCCCACGCCGCTAACGTGCCTATCGTCTTTGCCATCAACAAGATAGACAAGCCGACAGCCGACCCGCAGAAGATCTACAGACAACTCGCCGACATGAACATCCTCGTCGAGGAATGGGGCGGCAAAGTACAATCACAGGAGATATCAGCGAAGCAGGGCATCGGTGTCGATGAGCTTCTCGAGAAGGTTCTTCTCGAAGCCGAGATGCTCGACCTCAAAGGCAACCCCAACCGTCTCGCCAAAGGCTCCGTCATCGAGTCAGCTCTCGACAAAGGCCGCGGCTATGTCGCGAAAGTGTTGGTTCAGGAAGGCACATTGCGTGTCGGCGACATGGTTCTCGCAGGAACGACATACGGTAAGGTCAAGGCGATGTTCAACGAACGGAACCAGACACTTAAGGAAGCTGGTCCTTCAACACCATTGTTGTTGTTAGGTCTCAACGGCGCACCTCAAGCCGGCGACAACTTCAACGTCATGACTGACGAACGCGAAGTGAAGACCATCGCGAGCCGCCGTCTGCAATTGCAACGCGAACAGGGCATCCGCACACAGAAACATATCACCTTGGACGAAATCGGCCGCCGCATCGCCATCGGTGACTTTAAGGAACTCAACATCATCGTCAAGGCCGACGTTGACGGATCCGTCGAAGCTCTGTCCGACTCATTGCTGAAGCTCTCAACCGAAGAAGTGCAGGTGAACATCATCCACAAGTCGGTCGGCGCCATCAGCGAGGCGGACATCATGTTGGCGTCAGCGTCCAACGCCGTCATCGTGGGCTTCAACGTCCGTCCGACGATGCAGGCGCGTAAAATCGCCGAACGCGAGCAGATCGACATTCGTCTTTACTCCATCATCTACACCGCAATCGAGGAAATCAAGTCGGCCATCGAAGGCATGCTCGCCCCTGAAATCCAGGAGGTTGTCACATGCAACATCGAGATCCGCGAGGTGTTCCACATCAGCAAGGTCGGAAACATCGCCGGCTGCATGGTCCTCGACGGCAAGGTCAACCGCCAGACGAAAGTGCGTGTCATCCGCGACGGCATCGTGGTTCACACCGGCGCACTCGGCTCACTGAAACGTTTCAAAGACGATGTCAAGGAGGTCAGCGCAGGATTCGAATGCGGCCTTAACATCGACAACTTCAACGACATCAAGGTCGGTGACATCATCGAAGGATACCAGGAGAAAGAAATTTCGAGGAAGTTGTAGATTAAAATGAAGTTTTGAGAAAAATTGAGGCTGACACATGAAGGTTTTCATGGTGTCAGCCTCAATTTTTTTATTTCATTCAATACATTTTGCGAACATATCAACGGCCATAACATATTGCAAACCATTTATTTAAGCAGATTTGAATTTTTTCTCAATGATTTGAGAATTTTTTCTCAATGATTTGAGAATTTTTTCTCAATGATTTGAGAATTTTATTTATCTTTGCAACGAATTTAAGATAACAGTCTATGTATCAACGAAATCAGTTCAAAACAATAACATCTCGCATTAAAGAAGACAGGCATTTCATCCAAGTAATTGCAGGTCCGAGACAAATTGGGAAATCAACTTTGATTAATCAAGTTATAGAATCCATCGACATTCCGTATTATTCCTGCACAGCCGACAGCATTGCAGCGTCCAATATGGGGTGGATTTCAGAGCAATGGGAAACTGCGAGGTCAAATATGACCGCAAACAATTTGAATGAGTATCTTCTCGTCATTGATGAAATCCAGAAAATTTCCAATTGGAGTGAAATCGTAAAGAAGGAGTGGGATCAGGACAGTTCCAACAAATTGAACATCAAGGTTGTACTTCTTGGTTCTTCGCGGCTGTTACTAAAAAAAGGATTGACAGAATCGCTCGCCGGACGTTTTGAGATGATTCGGATGGGACATTGGACTTTCAAAGAGATGCACGAAGCCTTCGGCTGGGACATCAATCAATACATTTATTTCGGGGGTTATCCGGGATGCGCTTATATGATTGGCAATGAGTCGCGTTGGAAGCAATACATCATCGATTCCATTGCTGAACCTGCCATAGCAAAAGACGCTTTGATGACTGCGACTGTTTACAAGCCTGCCCTGCTCCGTCAGCTTTTCGAACTTGGATGCAGTTATTCGGGAGAATTATTGTCACTCAACAAGATGTTAGGGCAGCTTGACGACGCCGGAAATGTGACAACATTAGCAGGTTATCTTGAAATCCTATCCGAATGCCACCTAATCAAAGGCCTGCAAAAATATGCAAATGACAATTCCAGAAAATACAATTCAATACCTAAATATCAGGTTTACAACCAAGCGTTACTCAGCGTCTATAACGGACATGGTTACGTGGAGGAACGCACAAATCCAACCCGTTGGGGACGATGGACTGAATCCGCGGTCGGGGCGTATCTTGTTGGATTGTCCGATCAATGTGATTACAAGGTTTATTATTGGCGCGAGAAGTCAGACGAGGTCGATTTTATCCTTTCACGTCGCGGAAGACTGGTCGCCATTGAAGTGAAAAGCGGGAAAAGAACAACCAGCAACGGATTAACTGCATTCAGAGAGAAATTCTCTCCAAAAAACTCCGTCATCGTCGGCTCCGGCGGGATACCAGTTGAAGAATTCCTCCAGTGGGATTTAGGGAAATTACTCGACAATTAGATCTTCCCAAGCACCTTCACAATCTGTTCGCCCAAACCGATGGTGTAGCCTTGAAGCACAAACACGACCTCGTTGTTTGAGTTGGCGATGAGGAAAATCGGGAGACTCCTGTTTTGAAATTTCATGTTTGAAACGGCTTCCGAAAGCATCGTCCCGTTTTCAATTCCGAAAGTGATATTTGATGGCAATTCGTTGAAACTCTTCAACTTGAAGTTATTAAAACTTTCTTCATCCTGAAAAACAAAAATCACGCTTCCGCCCCACTCCTCGAATTTGTCTTTCAAAATCGAGATGTCCTGCATGGCGTGCGTGGTCGGCTCGCTGCCGCCGTCAAGAAGACCGAGGACGTAGAAACTGCGTCCAGCGATTTGAAGCAGGCTCTTATCTTCTTGAGCGTCAGCAGGCATGAAACGGTTTTCGGAATTGAAACTGCCGATAATCCGGACACCGTCAACAGGCTCGCGCATCACGAGTTCAACTTCAGTAATTTTCCCACTTTCAATGTTGAAGAAGACGTTGTGGTTTAACACGCTGCCGTCGGCGAGACGCGTGCCGGAAATCATCACATAATAACCGGGATCGAGTTCAATGCCGCCGTCAGACATAAGCTGCGAATACAGCATTCCGACATCCATGCCGGGGTCTTTGTCGTCGTAAGCCAACAAATCGAAAGTGTTCCCATTGAATTTCTTAATCGTGAAATGTGAATAATATCTCGGATCCGGCATATTCTGCGTCGGCGTATAATCAATCACAAGCACGCCTTTTTCGGCTGTCGGTTGTTCTTCTTTCACATCAAAATCAACATCAATCCATTGATCTTTAAAATATTGCACTTTTCCCGTGACAGGGTCAATCCTCGACGGGATTCCTGCGCTGCGAGCCACCGCCACAAAGAAGATGTCGCGTGAATGCGAGTCGGCGATGTGCGACTTCAACACTCCTGTCGGAAGCATCGGAATGCTGCGGACATTCAGTTCGTCATTCACATTGATATTTCCCTTCACCCAGCGAATTATAGCCTCGGGATTTTCACGGCTGAAATTCATCGAAGCAAACTGTTGTTTATATGGACGAATCATCTCATTTGAAACGCGCGGGCTATATACATATTCGTTGAACATCTCATCCGTCAGACCGCAATTATCCGTAATCAGCACACGTCGGTCGAAATTGTCTTTCAAGACATCAAGCGAAACGTCACGCAAGTCCTTATCGGAGATTACTTTCAATAAATCCCAAGCGTATTGTTCGTTTCCATGAGCTTTCGCATAATCAACGAAATCTTTGATTGTCTGATAATTGCCCCAGGTCTTCGCCATGATTTCCTTGTCATAGTCACCTTCATTCTGAGCTTCGACGCACTTTGCGATATAAGCGTTTCTGATTGAATCCTCGAATGCGCCACGACTGTTGTTCTCATCGCGCATTTCCTTTGAGACTTCCGGAATCCGGGCTTTCTCCGCAGGAGGGACGATGTCGAAAGCCTCCTCAAACTCGACGTTCTCCGCCTGTCTGATTGTGATTGTCACGTCATCAACATCGCCGATTTTCACGACTTCATAACCAAATTTCCCATCTTTCGAAGCGTAAATCATCATGGTTCCGAGACCGGCGGTCATCCATGTTTCGCCTTTTTCGTCAGTTGTCTTTGAAGCCACGGTGCAGAACTCGGCATAGTTGTAAATCTTGAAATCGACTCTTGCATCAGCAGCTGTATTTCCTTCATTATCAATAACTTTAACATTCAACTTCGCTGTCTCGGCATAATTATAAACGACATTTATCTCCGTATGATTCGCCGTTCTCTCAATTACTTCCTCCGGGCCGTAATATCTCCCGAACACCCTTGTGTGCAGCAGCAGGCAGCGTGACGCGGGAGCATTGAACCAACCCAAATCCAGCACCGGCTCCGGTTCGCAGGCGCCGAGAAAATGCCACTCACCGTCAACCCAAGCCTCGACCCAGGCATGGTTGTCGTCGCAATGCGCCCATCGCGGCGTGTAAACCTGCCTTGCCGGAATGCACACCGAGCGCAAGGCCGCCACCAGAAACGTCGATTCCTCACCGCAGCGTCCCCATGAAGTCTTCACCGTCGCCAACGGCGAACTCGTCCTTGAATCAGAGCCTTTGTAATTCGCCTTCTCATGACACCAGTGATTCACCTCCAAAACCGCGTCATACATCGAGAGGTTTTTCACTCTGTCTTTCAACTCCTCATAAAACACAAACCGTGAGTCATCAAGGTTTTCATTGTTAATCCTGACTGGCACCACGAAGTGATTGAACTCACGTTCAGGCACTTGCGCACCCCACGGCATCTCTTCCTTCGCCGTGAATGAAGCGTTTATATTCCTGCGGAAGAAATCGCCGCTGTAATCCGTGACATCGCACGACGGCATGTAGGCGTACATGAATTCCAACGCCTCGCGCTCTTTCCCGTCAAGGTCATCATCGAAAATGGAGAACAGATCCCCATTCGGCATAGCAGCCATCTTTTCCTGCAAATCACGTTGAACGTCAACACGTTGCGATTCGTCAGAAATGAAATGTGATTCCTTTGAACATGACGCCGCGAATAAGACCGCGACAATTAATGTGATGATTTTTGTAATGTTTCTCATGATTTCTATTATTTATATAAATGGAGACGGTTATTCAAGCCGCCTCCACTTTCACCTTTTCCACTAATTACCTAATGACCTGATTACCTGTAAATATTGGCGTTTCTGTCAGGTGAATACGACACGAATTTCACCGGCACGCCGACTTTCATCTCAATATACTTAATGTATTCTTCGAGTTTTTCGGGTATATTGCTGTCGATTTCGCTGTTCCAGCCCGGAAGCGTCTCATACACAGGTTTCATCGTCTCTGTGCAAGCGTCAAACGGCAGGTAGTCAATGACTTTGCCATTGTATTCGTAGCCGACACAGACTTTAATCTCCTTGACATCGTTCATCACATCCGACTTCATCATCATGAGGTCGGTGACGCCGCTCATCATGCAGGCGTATTTGAGAGCCGGGATGTCGAGCCATCCTGTACGACGCGGGCGGCCTGTCGTCGCACCAAACTCGTGACCGTTTCTGCGAAGCTGCTCACCCATCTCATCGAACAATTCCGTCGGGAACGGGCCTGTCCCGACGCGTGTGCAGTAAGCCTTGAAAATTCCGAACACCTTTCCTACTCTTGACGGGGCGACACCGAGACCCGAGCAGACACCCGCCGCCATAGTCGATGACGATGTGACGAAAGGATAGCTTCCGAAGTCAACATCAAGCATCGAACCTTGAGCGCCTTCTGCGAGAATCCTCTTGCCTTCATCAAGAGCCTGATTGATATAATATTCACTTTCAACGACTTTGAATTTCTTCATAAAGTCGATGGCGTCAAACCACACTTTCTCGTATTCAGCGAAAGACATTCCATCGAGCGTCAGAGTGTCGATGTCGAAGCCGAGATTTCCGATTTCCTGAAGATGACGCGATTTGAGATTTTCGTAACGGCTCTTGAAATCCGGCGACATGATGTCACCGACACGAAGGCCGCGGCGGGCTGTCTTGTCGGTGTAAGTCGGGCCGATTCCTTTCAATGTCGAACCGATTTTCATCTTGCCGAGAGCCTTTTCGTTTGCGGCGTCGAGGGCGCGGTGCGTCGGGACGATGAGATGAGTACGTGACGAGATGAGAAGTCTGTCAACCACATCAACGCCGGCGGCTGTCAGGCCATCGACCTCATCCTTGAAAATCTTTGCATCAACGATTGCGCCGTTGCCTATCACATTGATACACTTATCATTAAATATTCCGGAAGGAATGGTGTGAAGCACGAATTTCTTCCCGTCAAACTCAATAGTATGCCCTGCATTCGGACCGCCTTGGAATCGGCACACAATGTCATAACTGGGTGTCAACGCATCGACGACTTTGCCTTTCCCTTCGTCTCCCCATTGTAAGCCCAAAAGCAAATCTAATTTTGCCATTTCTATAAAAAATTGATTGTCAGTAATTTAATTTTTCTTTTGAATTAATACGCTTTCTTTTGTGACGTTTCTTTGTGCCATAAAACGTCAATGAATGATAGGCGATGTCAACATCGAACATATCTTCAACCGACTTCTGAATCTCCATGATGCGCGGGTCGCAGTACTCGAACACGTCGCCTGTCACGATGTCAACAAAATGGTCATGTTGTTTGAATTTGTACGACCTTTCAAACTGCGCGCGGTTCTGTCCGAACTGATGTTTCGTCACCAAATTGCAGTCCATCAGAAGCTCGATTGTGTTGTACAATGTCGCCTTACTCACGCGGAACTTCTTGTTTTTCATCTGCGTGTAAAGCGAATCAATGTCAAAATGACCGTCAATATTATAAATTTCCTCCAGAATCATGAACCTTTCAGGAGTCTTGCGGAAATCATGACGCTGCAAATATTCCGTGAAAATATTTTTCACTTTCTCGAGGATATTGTCTTCGGCTTCATTCATAACGACTTACACAAGCAAAACGTTTCTTTTTAGCGTCGCCAAAATTACAAAAATTAATCAAACAAATGCAAATTCATTATTATTTTTCGACAATTCTTTCCACTTTATTGACTATTTCGATTTTTTTCAGCTTATCAATAAGATTATTAAGGGTTTGGACATTTGTCACCATCAGCGTGATTTTAGCGATTACAATCGCGCCTTCGCTCTTCATGTTAATCTCTCTGATGTCGAGTTTTTCATCTTTGCTGATGACATCAAAGATGCTCACTCCCAAGCCTATCTTATTGATACACGTGAGTTTAATTGTCGCCAAATAAGCGAAATCATCTCCGAGTTCCCAACTTGCCTTCACGATATTCTTGCCGAAACGCGACATCAATTTCATTGCCTCGGGGCAGTCGGGACGGTGGATATGGATTGGTTCGCCGGGGAGTTTTATCGCCACGACGTCGTCGCCTGGAATCGGCTTGCAGCATTGCGCGACGACATATCCCTTGTCAGCAGAGTTTTCCGCATCGTTGTTTTCAGCGTTTTTCTTCTGCGAAGACGACTTGACAAGGCCAAATGTCATGTACTTCAACCAGGTGTCAACTTTGGAGTCGTTGTTTTTGAACACATTTTCGACATCCTGCTGGCCGATTTTCCCTATTGCGACATAATAGTAAAGGTCTGTGCGTCCCATGAGGTGCAGTTTCTCGACCATAAGGTTCTTGTTCTGCATACTGAACTCCACCTTCGCCTTGCGGAACATGTCTTCAAGCATCGGCTTGCCTTGGGCCTTGAACGTCTTGCGATAATCTTTGATGCCCTCCTTGAGGCGGCTTTTTGCGATTGACGTGGCTATGTAGTCGAACCAATCCTCTTGAGGAGCAACGAATTGCGATGTGATGACCTCTATCTGGTCGCCCATCTTGAGTTCCGTGTTCAGGCTGGCAAGTTTCTTGTTGACATTTGCGCCTACGCAATGATTTCCAATCTCGGAGTGGACGGCGTAGGCGAAATCCAACACCGTCGAGCCTTTCGGGAACGTCATCTTGTCGCCCTTAGGCGTGAACACGAATATCTCATCGTTGAAAAGATCAAGTTTGAAATTGTCGATAAATTCAAGCGCCGAATTCTTGTCCGGGTCCTCGTGGCTGACGAGATTCTTCACGACGCTCATCCACAGGTCGAGGCCGCTTTCCTCCTTGGTGTCGGGGTCGCGGAACTTCCAGTATGCCGAAAACCCATGTTCCGCGATCTCGTTCATGCGCTCCGTGCGTATCTGGGTTTCAATCCAGTTGCCTTCCTTGCTCATGAAGACAGCGTGTATCGACTCGTATCCGTTCGTCTTAGGGAACGACACCCAGTCGCGCATCTTCTTCGAGTCAGGATAATAGAAAGACGTGAAGGCTGCGAATGTCTCCCAGCAGCGCATTTTCTCCTCCTCGCGCTCGCAGTCAATGATGATTCTCACCACATAGACATCGTAAACCTCATCAATCGACATTCCGAATTTCGCCATTCTTTCCCAGACGGCACTCACATTACGCTCAATCGCCATCGCGGTGACATTGATGCCGCGTTTTTTCAGGTAATCCTTGACCGGCTCCACGAAATCCTTCAGTTCCTTGAGCTTGCGCTCCCTGATTCCTTCGAGTTGTGTTTTTATCGAATTGAAAATCTGCGGATTGATATATTTCAGGCAAAGGTCATCGAGTTCCGTCTTGACCTTGTAAAGTCCGAGACGATACGCCATCGGCGCATATATCTGTGTCGTTTCGGAAGCTATTTTGAGCTGTTTGTGATGCGGCATCGAGCCGAGGGTGCGCATGTTATGAAGACGGTCGGCGAGTTTCACCAAAATGATGCGGATCTCATCCGACATGCTCATTATCACCTTGCGGAAAGTCTCGGCTTGCAGGCTCTTAACGTTCTCACCGACTTCATCGTCGGTGAGTTTCGTTACTCCGTCAACGATTTGCGCGACCTTGTCGCCGAAGATTCTACGCATGTCGTCGAGGGTGTATTCCGTATCTTCGACTACATCATGCAGCAAGGCGCAGATGATAGACGTCATGCCCATCCCCATCTCGCCGGCTATGATTGTCGCCACGGCAAGCGGATGGTACATATAAGGCTCGCCCGACTTGCGGCGCGCATCCTTGTGCGCATTCGCGGCAAGCATGTAGGCCTCCGTCACTTTCGCCACGTCCTCTTCATCCTTGCGGCCTTTCCAACATCGCAGCAGCGTCTGGAACTGACGTTCCAGCTCCGTCTTCTCCTCAGCGGAATAAGTGTCAGGCAAAATATTCACAATATCGGGGTTCATTTTTCAAAACAAAGTTTTATTCTGCACACGAAAACAAAGCGTGACACAGTCACATCACGCTTTGTATCGTATTTGCATTCAATATTTTTTAAATATCTCCGTTAATCTCGGCCATTGTCCTGATGAGGTCGAGGAGTTTGTTTGAATAACCAATTTCGTTGTCGTACCATGAAACGACTTTCACGAAAGTGTCGTCCAATGCGATGCCTGCTTTGGCGTCAAAGATGGAAGTGCGAGTGTCGCCGAGGAAGTCGGAAGAAACGACAGCGTCCTCAGTGTAGCCGAGGATTCCCTTCATCTCGCCTTCAGAGGCCGCTTTCATTGCTGCACAGATTTCATCGTACGTCGCAGGTTTCGCGAGTTTGCAGGTGAGGTCAACAACAGAGACATCCAATGTAGGGACGCGCAGCGACATGCCTGTGAGTTTCTTGTTCAGTTCTGGAATGACTTTTCCGACAGCCTTTGCCGCGCCTGTTGACGACGGGATGATGTTGCCGGCTGCGGCACGACCGCCACGCCAGTCCTTAAGTGAGTGACCGTCAATAGGTTTCTGTGTCGCCGTAGTTGAATGCACGGTTGTCATCAAGCCCTCGACGATTCCCCAGTTGTCGTTGATGACCTTGGCAATAGGTGCGAGGCAGTTGGTGGTGCATGATGCGTTTGAAACGACACGTGTGCCTTTTACGTATGTCTTGTCATTGACGCCGCACACGAACATCGGAGTGTCGTCTTTTGAAGGGCCAGCCATGATAACGTACTTTGCGCCGCTCTCAAGGTGCGGCTGGACAGCTTCCTTTGTCAGGAACTTACCCGTCGAATCGATAACGTAATCCGCGCCATACTCGCCCCATTTCAATCCGACAGGGTCGCGGCTGACGCTTGTGGGGATCTCCTTGCCGTTGATAATCAATGTGCTTTTTTCGAGATTGAAGTCAATTGTTCCGTCAAACTGACCGTGCATGGTGTCATATTTCAGCATATAAGCCTGATAATCAACAGGACATGTGCCATTCATGTAAACAATCTCGATGTCGTCTCTTTTTTGTGCGGCTCGCAGAACCAATCTGCCGATACGTCCCAAGCCGTTAATTCCAATTCTAATTTTCTTTGCCATGTTATTTTATTTTGAAATTGATTTAATTGATATTCAATTGTTTAAAAATACAAACACCCTCGTTGTCTTTCAAACGAGCACACATTTCAACCCAACGGAACATGCCATTTCCCATTTTTAAATATCTGGCAAAATTAAGCATTATTTCAATACAAATCCAATCACAGTAAAATTATTTTTGTTTGGGTTATGTCCAGCTTTATATCCCGCGCCATCCCCGCGACGGTCTGAATTGAATTCTGGTATTCACTCCATATCCGGCCTGTCGAGAGGCCGTTGCCAGACTTGAACTGGCGTCCGCACGCCATATTTGTAGAGCCGGACACCGTCACTCTTGCCGTTTCTCCTCGCCATGCACTACCCGCACTCCAGACATTTATTTGTTCATACAGTCTAATTTCAGATCTTGAATCGCCGGCAGATATAACAGACAAAGACATTCACGACGATTTCATCCCGCAATTCAACCTATACGCCAAAATTTTTAGAAAACAAAAACGTCCTGATTAAATAAAAACTGTATCTTTGCAAAATCAAATTCGAAGAATGGACGCGAAAGTTAAGGAAATAATATGTGAGTATTTCAAGACGAAACCTGTGGAGAAAGCATGGGTCTTCGGCTCATTCTCGCGCGATGAAGAACGGCCAGACAGCGATGTTGATATAATCATAACATTCATTCCTGGAACAAAAATGGGGTTGTCTTTTTTCGGAATGATATGCGAACTTGAAAATCTTTTGAAACGACCAGTGGATTTGGTCGTTGATGGCGATTTGTTTCCATTCGCTGCCAAAACCGCAAATAAGGATAAAATTTTAGTGTATGAGAGAGCCGCTTAGAGATAAAGACCGCCTGGAACATATTATTCAAGCGATAGAAAAAACAGAGGACTATACCAAAAATATTAACAAAGAACAGTTTTTGGCAGATTCAATGCGCCTTCATGCCACAACGTACAATATACAAATTGTTGGCGAAGCAACTTATAGATTATCTTTGGAATTTAAAGCAAAACACTCTGAAGTTCAATGGAGCTTTATTGAGAAAATGCGTCATGTAATTGTTCATGACTATTATCAAATCAATAAAAATATTCTTTGGCAGGTGATTACTGAGGATTTACCGCCTTTAAAAGCTCAAGTTAATGATTATTTGAAGGAGATGTAATTGTATGTCGATAAAAGTCAGTCACGTAACGAAAAAATACGACCGGCAGCTCGCGCTGAACGGCGTAAACCTTGATATAGAAAAAGGCCGCATCGTCGGTCTCCTCGGCCCGAACGGAGCCGGAAAATCCACGTTGATGAAGATCATCACATGCTTCATCCCGCCGACCGAGGGCACTGTCACCGTTGAAGGCCACGACGTCCTCGACAACCCGATGGAGGTGCGCCGTTGCGTCGGCTACCTTCCGGAACATAACCCGCTGTACTTGGATATGTACGTCCGCGAGTATTTGGAGTTTGTCGCCGGCATTCATCATATTACGGGTGGTGAAGCCAAGAAACGCATCGACGAAATGATTGAGAAAACCGGTCTGACCGTGGAGATGCGCAAGAAAATCGGGGCGCTGTCGAAAGGCTACCGCCAGCGCGTCGGTCTCGCCCAGGCGATGATGCACAACCCGTCGGTGCTTATCCTCGATGAGCCGACCTCAGGCCTCGACCCGAACCAACTCGTTGAAATCCGCGCACTTATCACCGAACTCGGAAAAGAGAAGACGGTGCTGCTTTCAACTCACATCATGCAGGAAGTGGAGGCGATGTGTCCGGAAATCATCATTATTAATGAAGGTGTTGTCGTGGCTAACGACAGAATCGAAAACATCAAGATGAACGTGATGCACCGCGCCGACGCAAGCATCGAGGAATGCTTCCAGGCACTCACGCTGAAATGACACATAAGCCACGCAAATTAAATTAAATTTACGTTTGAAAAAAATTTTCGCGAAATTGCCCTTCTGCATGGAAATTGTTGTATCTTTGCAGCCGGAATTTTCGTGGAAAGATTTGATTGATTGCAACCACAAGAAAAAATGCTAAAACAGTTTCTTTTTTACAATCACAAATACTCCATATTTATTAACTTGTTGACGTTAAAAACTTTGTAACTTTTTAACTTTCAACTTTATACTAAAATATTATGGGTTATTACTTCACTTCAGAATCGGTATCAGAAGGTCATCCCGACAAGGTGGCCGATCAGATTTCGGACGCAGTCCTCGATGAGATGCTCCGTCAGGATCCGGAATCGAAAGTAGCTTGCGAGACATTGGTGACGACGGGTTTGACGGTCGTTGCGGGCGAGGTCAAGACTGACGCTTACGTTGACATTCAGGACACGGCACGTCGCGTCATTGAGAAAATCGGTTACACAAAAGCTGAATATCAGTTCGACAGCAAGTCGTGCGGCGTGTTGTCGGCCATTCACGGGCAGTCGCAGGACATCAACCGCGGTGTCGAACGCCAAAGTCTTGAAGACCAAGGTGCCGGCGACCAAGGCATGATGTTTGGTTATGCATGTAAGGAAACTCCTGATTATATGCCACTTACAATTGTCTTGTCGCATATACTCCTGATGGAGCTTGCGAAAATCAGGCGCGAAGGCCGTCAGATGAAATATCTCCGCCCCGACGCGAAATCGCAGGTGACGGTGGAATACGCTTCCGGCTGGAAACCGATCCGTATCGACACAATCGTCATTTCGACACAGCACGACGAGTTCATGGACGACGATGCCGCCATGATTCAGAAAATCGAGCATGACGTGCGCACGATTCTCATTCCGAGGGTGAAAAGGCTTCTGCCTCAAAAGGTCAGGAATCTCTTCAAGGCCGACATGAAACTCTTCGTCAACCCGACTGGCAAATTCGTCATTGGCGGGCCTCACGGCGACACCGGCCTCACCGGACGTAAGATCATCGTTGACACTTACGGCGGTCGCGGCGCACACGGCGGCGGCGCGTTCTCGGGCAAGGACTCTTCCAAAGTTGACCGCTCGGCGGCATACGCGGCACGTCATATCGCAAAAAATATCGTGGCGGCCAATATCTGTGATGAGGCTCTCGTGCAGATTGCATACGCCATCGGCGTAGCGCAACCTGTTGGTTTCTACGTGAATACATACGGCACGGCTCATGTGAAAGACGCAAACGGCAACATGTTGAACGATGCGGAAATTGCCGAGAGACTCAAGACTTTGTTCGACCTTCGCCCTTACGCCATCGTGAAACGCTTCGGCCTGAAAAATCCAATCTTTGAAGCGACTGCGTCATACGGACACTTCGGCCGTGACCCTTTCACCGCAAAGGTCGAAGTCGGTTATAAGGATGAAAACACTTTCGTGGAAAACGGCAAGAATTACAAAAACGTCGAGTTCTTCGCCTGGGAGAAGACCGACATGGTTGGAGAAATTCAGAAGATGTTTGTTTTTTAGTTTTTCGACATTGGCAATCGGTTTGAAAACCAATTGATTTTGAATTATTTGTGAATTTTAAAGCAGCTGTCTGTAAATAACAGCTGCTTTTTTTTGAAAGAAACATACCAATATTTAATAATTATTAGTAATTTGCGCCGAAAAAAATGGAATTTTTTTCATGCCTATTTCAGCGTCACCCTTGTAATCCCCGCGCCGCCGGTTTCAAGGCTCGCGTCGTTGAAACTCTGCACGCAGCTCTGATGGCTCAAATATTCCCTGATCATCTTTCTCAAAATGCCGTTTCCTTTTCCGTGAAGGACACTTATTTCTTTGATGCTCAACAGATTGGCATCGTCGATGTATTTCGCCACATTATCAACGGCCTCCTCGCCGCGTTGTCCGCGGACGTCAAGGGTGAGGTTGAATTTCTCGGCTTTCTCGCTGATGTCGTTCATGATGTTTTTCTTCAGGAACGATGGATTGTGCGCCGCTTTCCGTGCCGTCGCCTTGCTGATTTTCCGCAATTTGTCAACGGTTGTACGAAGTCGCACCTCGCCGAATTGTATTGTGACATCGGTGTCGGTCAACGCCAGAAGCTCGCCGACGACTTCCAACTCGTTGATACACACCATGTCGCCGACTTTCAAAACTTCTTTCTCGGTTTCTTTTTCTTCAACTTTCAGTTTCTTTGAGATCTCTTTCGCGTCGTTTTCGAGGTTCTGCTTCATCTCCTTGAGGTCGTTGCGAAGTTCTTTGGTGCGTTCCTTTTCCGCCTGCGCCTCCTTTATCTCACGAATCGTTTTCTCGATCTTCGCGTTAGCCTTGTCGATGAGCGACTGCGCCTCTTTGTTGGCTTCCTTCAAAAGCTGGTTTTTCTTTTTCTCAATTTCAAAAAGAAGCCCCTTGTATTTTGTAACCACTTCATCAAGAAGCTTTTCCGCAACATCAAGCTCGTATTGTTTCTTTCTGACCTCTTTCTTTTCGACCTCAAGCTGCTGAAGTTGTTTCTCGAAATCAAGATGTTCCTTGCCGGAAATTTCCGCCGCGCTTTCTAAGATTTCTTCCGGAAAACCGATGTTTTTGGCGATTTCAAAAGCAAACGAGCTGCCCGGTTTGCCGATCATCATCACGTAAAGCGGCTGCAGGAATCTCGTGTCGAACAACATTGCGCCGTTCACGATTCCGGGGTTGTTGTCGGCGAGAAGTTTAAGGTTTGCGTAGTGTGTCGTTACAACGCCGAATGATTTTTTTTCATTCATTTTCAATAAGATGGCTTCCGCGATGGCACCGCCGAGCTGCGGCTCAGTGCCTGTCCCGAACTCGTCAATCAGGAACAATGACCGCTCGTTGCCGTGCTGAAGCAGGTTCTTCATGTTGAGAAGATGCGAGCTGTACGTACTCAAGTCATTCTCAAGCGATTGCTCGTCGCCGATGTCAATGAACATGTCGTGGAAGATGCCGCATCTCGAATCGATTTTCATCGGCACTGCAAGTCCGCATTGAAGCATATACTGGATAAGTCCTATCGTCTTGAGACACACCGACTTACCGCCGGCATTAGGTCCAGAGATGACGAGGATTCGGCTGTTCTCTGCTGCCGGGCACATGTCGGCTACGCCTCCATGTACCCGGTTATTCAAATAGTGCCTTACAGGCACTTCGTTGTTTGTTGTTTTATTTTCTTCAAACTGTCCGAGTTTCAGATCCAAAGGCGTGATCTGCTTTCCCTGTGATTTGAGTTTCTGCTCAAGCAACGGATGCCGTGCTTCATGCCACTCAAACATCGGTTCGTCAGCGACTTCGGGGATGATGCAGTTGTATTCGTGGCAGAGCAATGCCTTCGCACGGATGAAATCGATGAGGCCGAGAAGCCGCCATGCCTGAATCAAATTCGGAATCTGCGGTCTTAAAATCTTCGTGAAAGCAAGCAGTATCTTGTTGATCTCACGGCGTTCGGCATATTCCAACTCTCTGATTTCGTTGTTGGTATCGAAGATTTCGGCTGGCTCGATGTAAACTGTCTGGCCTGTAGCCGACTCGTCGTGGATGAAACCGCGGAGCGACCGTTTGTCGGCGGCTTTCACTGGAATCACGAGGCGTCCGTCGCGTATCGTCATCTCGGCGGTGCTGTCGGTCCAGCCGGCGTTCTTCGCGTCGTTGAGGATCTTGTGCATCCTGTGATCGATGGAACTCTGCTTGCGACGCATGTCACGGCGAATCTCCAAAAGGTCGGATGAAGCGTTGTCAGGAATCTCGCCTTTGTCGTCAATGATGCGGTCTATCTCTGTAAAGATATGATTGTCAATGGATATGCCTTCCGCCAAGGCTTTCAGATGCGGCACTTTATCGGATGATTCCGAGTTGAAGAATTTGAAGACATAAAACAATGCCGAGAGCGTCGGTTTCAACGCAAAGATGTTTTCGAGGCTTATGACGGTGCCATCGATGGCGAGATGCTTGAACTCCTCGCGCAGGTCGTTGTAGTCGCGGACCGGAAACGGGATGCCGTCGCGGAGCAAAACCTCGAAATCCTCAATCAGTTTCAGCCACGTCTCAATCTCGTCGATGTCGGTCATGAACTTCATCTTTTCGACACGTTCCTTGCCCATCTCGCTGATACACAAATCGTTGAGTCTCTCTCTTACGGCTCTGAAGCCAATCTTGTTTTCAAAATCATTCGGATAAATCACGATAAAAATTTTAGGCTGCAAAAATAAATATTTTTTACTAATTTTGCAGCATAAATAACTGATAATAATAATCATAAAAATATCTGGAATGGAAAATTTTGATGCGAAAAAAGTGAAGGACGCAGTCGTGCAATGGATTCGCGACTGGTTCGAGCAAAACGGTCCTGGCTGCACCGCTGTTCTCGGTGTCTCTGGCGGAAAAGACAGCAGCGTCGTTGCTGCGTTGTGTGCGGAAGCTCTTGGTGTTGAACGTGTTATCGGCGTGACGATGCCAAACGGCGTTCAGCCTGACATCGACGACAGCAAGAAACTCATCAATCATCTTGGAATCAAACATGTCTGCATTAATATAAAAGGTGCTTACGATGCGATGCTTGACGAAGTGACGAAACAACTTGGAACTATTGATAAAAACGTTGAGCGTCAGACTGTTACGAATCTTCCGCCGAGGTTGAGGATGACGGCAGTCTATGCCGTCTCGCAGTCGGTGAACGGACGTGTGGCGAACACATGCAACCTTTCCGAAGACTGGGTCGGCTATTCGACGCGTTACGGCGATGCTGCCGGCGATTTCGCCCCTCTCGGCGGTCTTACCGTGCAGGAGGTCAAGGCGATAGGACACGAACTCGGGCTGCCAAGCGAACTCGTTGAGAAAGCTCCGTCCGACGGCCTCTGCGGAAAAACCGATGAGGATAACCTCGGTTTCACTTACGCCGTTCTCGATAAATATATCCGCACCGGCGTTTGCGATGACCTGAAAACCAAAGAGTTAATCGACAGGAAACACAGAATGAACCTGTTCAAGCTGCTGCCGATTCCGAAGTTTGAATTGTAGATTGCAATTTTTATTGTCTCGCAGATTTCGCTGATTTAACGCAGGTTTTTTGATTGTATCTGCTTGAAATCTGCGGAATCTGCGATTTTTTATTTAATCTGCAATATTTTGCAAATCGCAGTCGTCTAATGTCCGAAATCGAAAGAATTCTGAAGATTTGTAATTAAATTATTGTTAAATTAAATTTAAATTATCATGAATACATTGTTAATCAATTTGTTAAGTATTGCCACCCTTTATGGTGAAGATATTTTGGGCATAATTTTTTTCGTTGGGGTTTTTGGTGCTGCAATTATTGAAATAATTTTTGAGTCAAATAGAAAAAAGCACAAGATTGACAAACAGGCTGAAATCTTACACGAAGCCATTCAAAAAGGTGGAACGGAAAACGTCAATGTTTCTGAAATTGTCGGTGCTTTCAATAACAAGAAGAAAACTTTGAAACTCACAATCATCAAGAATTTGAAGGCGGGACTTATTTGCTCGCTTATAGGACTCGGTCTGATTGTTGTCGCATTATTGTCAATTACTGAAATTGATTTGAGAAATGTCATGTATGTCAGTGGTGGCGTTCTGGTCGCTGTCGGAGTTGCTTTTGTCATAACATTTTTTATATCAAAGAGTTATCTTGCAAAAGAGATTGAAGCCGAAGAAAGAAAGCTGACCGGGAAGTAATGTCGAAAGAGCAATTCATATCATATCTTGAAAGCAATCAGGAATCGTTGCGGCGGTTTCTGATTGTGCTTTGCCACGGCGACCGAATGACTGCCGACGACATCGCACAGGATGCAATGCTCAAGGCATGGATAAAAGTCTCCACATTTGACGAAAAATCGAAGTTCTCAACCTGGATTTTCAAAATTGCATACAACACCTATCTTGATTCCCGGAAATCTTATTGGAGTAAAAACACTGAAACTGTTGATGAAAACATTGATAATGAAAGATTTACATCTGAATATTCAGCTGACATATCGTTTTTGAACGACAAACTGTATGCGGCGATTGACAAACTTTCCACATGGGAGAAATCTGCGGTTTTGCTTTATTATCTTGAAGAAAAATCAACAAAAGAGATCTCGAAAATCTTGGAAATGCCGCAGAGCACGATAATGTCGCATCTTTTCAGGGCGAGGAAACATCTGAAATCGCTGTTGAAAAACGACATGCTGTGACTGGACATCGGCCTGACAAAATCAATTCACAAAAAATGTAAAGTAATGAAAATGTTTAAATTAGATAAAGAGATAACCAGACATCTGACGGACATCGCACCGAAAATCGAAGATGGCGATGTTTTTATGAAGGATGTGAAAAGACAACTCGATTTGCTGCCAGGGCCGAGCAAGGCTGAACTGGCTTTGAGCTTGTGGGAGAAGTTGTCGCGTAAAGAATACGAACTCAATTCGTTTTTGAGTTTCACATTGACGGGTGCCGGAATTGTAGTGGTCGGCGGAATTTGTTTCTTGAATTTCGGGACGATTGTCTCATTTATTTCAATGCTTATCTCAAAATTTTAAAATTTCTTCAGTTTGCGTGAAGATTCGCGGATTTTATTAATTTTGCAAAAAATTATCCGCGAAAAAATCCGTGTTTAATCTGTTGGATTTGCGGTAAAAAATAAAATCTGCTTTTATTATGATTCGTTTTGAAGTTTGCACAAATAGTTGTCAGTCAGTGCGTAACGCTATGGAAGGCGGTGCGCAGTGCGCCGAGCTTTGCGAGGCGCTCGAAGTTGGCGGCGTCACCCCGTCATACGGCACTTTGCTTAAGGTGTCGAAAATCGTTGAAAAATCAAAAAACTTTGATGTCCGTGTCTTGATTCGTTGCCGTCCGGGTAATTATATCTACAATGATGATGAAATAGACACTATGTGCGAAGATATAAAAATGACAAAAAGTCTTGGTTATGAAGGAGTTGTCATCGGCGCACTCGATAAAAACGGCGAACTTGATGTTCCGGCAATCAAGAAGATGATGGCGGCGGGCGAAGGCATGAACTTCACTTTCCACCGAGCCATCGACGCCTGCAAAAATCCGATGGAGGCAATGGAAACGTTGATTGAACTCGGTTTCGACAAAGTTCTGACTTCCGGCGGAAAACCAAACGCTTTTGCCGGAATAGAAATGATAGCCGAGTTCCAGAAACGTTTCGGCGAAAAAATCAACATCATGGCTGGCGGCGGCGTCAACCTCAACAATATCAAGGAGATAATTGCCAAAACCGGCGTAAGAAACTGCCACGCTTCACTGACAACCGTCGTGGAAAACTATCACGCTGAATTGTATCCGAATCAGGTTGACAACACAGGTGCCGGAATGACGTGGAAGGTTTCTAACTTACAGAAAATCAAGGAATTTGTCGAAATAACAAAAGATTGAACATGAAAAATCTCTCTAAAATATTGGTTGTTGCATTGACATTGCTGATGATGTCGTGCGTGAAGTTTTCAAACACCGCAACTCAAAGTCTGAACAAAGGCTGGAACTTGAAGACCGATACGTTAAACATTGATTTACAAGTAGATGTGCCGTCGGTCGTTCAGACTGACTTGTTCGCCGCCGGACTCATTCCGCATCCGTATCTTGGAAAAGTCGAGCAGGATTTGCAGTGGATCCCGCAACGTAACTGGGATTATTCGTTGAATTTCAATGTCGATGAAAAAATATTTGAAAAAGACAACATTGACCTCGTTTTCGACGGTCTCGACACATACGCCGACGTGTGGCTCAACGGCGAGAAGATTCTGCACTCCGACAACATGTTCATGCGGTATTCAAAAGATGTTAAAAATCTTCTTAAAAAGAAAGACAACGAACTTGAAATCCGTTTCTATCCTTTTGATAAAGAACGCGATAGCTTGATTTTAACTTATCCGTTGCGTTTTCCGGAGAAGTACGCCGTGATGCGTAAATGCGGCTATCAGAACGGCTGGGACTGGGCACCGCGTTATCTCGACATCGGCATCTGGAAAGATGTCTCGCTTCAGGCCTGGTCAAACATGAAAATCGTCTCGGCCTCCGTTTTGACCGAAAATATTGTTGATAATCAAGCTGAAATGAAAGTGAGGGTTGTCATCGAAAGCGATGTCGAACGTGAGGCTTCGTTGTTTGTGGAATACGGCGACACTCAAATCGGTTTTGCGGAAACACCAATAAAACCTGGTGAAAACGAGATTGTTTCCAAATTCAAAATCGAAAATCCGAAGTTATGGTGGCCTAACGAAATCGGCGCGCAAAACATTATGACGTTCAAAATCAGCGTCGGCGATGCGAACAGTGTTGTCGCCACGGATCCTGTCATTGTGAGAACAGGCATCCGCAAGGTCGAATTGATTCAGGAGCCTGACAACATTGGCGCCTCTATGTTTTTCAGAATCAACGGGAAGGACGTTTTCGCGAAAGGCGCAAACTACATTCCTGAGGAGATGATGGTGTCGTGGATGACTAAAGATAAGACAATCAAGCTGTTGGCTGAATGCAAAAACTCGCATTTCAACATGCTGCGTGTCTGGGGCGGAGGAATTTATCCGCCGGATTTCTTCTTTGACGCCTGCGACAGCCTCGGCATCATGGTCTGGGAGGATTTCATGTACGCCGGCTCGACTTATCCTTATTCTGATGATTTTTTGAACAATGCGAAAGAAGAAGCCATTCAACAAGTGGTTCATTATCAGAATCATCCGTCGTTAGTGATGTGGTGCGGCAACAACGAGGTCAGCAACGGATATTACGATTGGGGCTGGCAGTCATCGATGAATTGGAGCGATGAAGACTATCTCGAAATGCGTCACGGAATGGACACTTTGTTTGAGGATATTTTGAGTCAAGTTGTTGATTATTATGATAGTACAATTCCATATTTCCCAAGTTCGCCGAAATACGGCTGGGGTCATCAGCGGAGCCTGACCGAAGGCGACAGCCATTATTGGGGCGTGTGGTGGGGCGAGTATCCTTACGAGGTCTATCTTGAAAAGGTGGCGCGTTTCAACAGCGAGTACGGCTATCAGGCATATCCGAGCCTCTCGACTTTGAAGAAGATTTCGCCTGAACTCGAATGGGATGTTCTCGACGCACATCAGAAACACGCAAGAGGTAAATATCTGATTGATAAGCATATAGCGAAATATATTTTCAATGATACGTACCCGGCAACTGATAATAATATTGCTCGGTTGGTTTATTACAGCCAACTATCGCAGGCGTGGGGGATGGGTCTCGCAATTGAGGCGCACCGTGCGGCGAAGCCGGTCTGTATGGGAACGCTTTATTGGCAACTCAACGATGCCTGGCCTGTAATTAGTTGGTCTTCAATAGATTATTACGGAAACAAGAAGGCATTTCATTGGAAATTGAAAAATCTGTACGCACCTATATTAATAGGTGTGCTTCCGACTGTCGATGGCAACTTCACGGTCTATGCAACTTCCGATTTGTATCGTGAAATCAATGGCGAGTTGGTTTTGAATGTCAAAGATTTTTCTGGAAATATTGTAAAAACTCATACTGAAAATGTGATAATTCCTGAAAACGGTTGCGTTCATCTTTCGCTTGACGTGAATGAATTTGCAAAGAATTTTGATAAGACAGCGACTTATATTGACATGCAACTTGTTGAAAATGAAAATGTTATTTCTGAAAAGATTCAATACCTCGCATATCCGAAAGATTTGAAACTTGAAAAAGTCGAACTCGTTCCTGAAGTTAAAATTGAAAATGGAATCGCGACTCTCGAATTTACATCAAACACCTTGGTCAAAGACGTTTATGTTGAAAGTTCTGACGAAAACGGCGTGTTCTCCGACAATTTCTTCGACCTCCAGCCGAATGTTAAAAAGGTGATAACATTTACGACAATGGAAGAAAATCCGACGTTTAAAGTGATGATGCTCAATAAATAAAGGCTGCTTTATGCTTTGAAAATATTATGAAAGCAGATTTAAGACGTACTAAAGTGCATAATAAGTTCACAATAGTTATTGTTCAAGTGACATAAAAGCTTTTCGGATTTGCGCCAAGGTCATATTTGAGATTTCGCTTTTGTCGTATATATCAACAAGTATGATGAATCCATCTTTGTGAGAGAAAATCTGATTGAGTGTGATGACACGTGCGCCGCCGCTCTTGCCTTTGCCTTTTGATGTTATTGCCAACCTTATCTTGCGGAAACCATTGCCCAGCTCTATGCCTTGGTCAGGGTTCTCCTCTAGTGAAATCGCCAACTTCCCAAAATCAGTTTTCAGAGAATTGTATTTCTTGCAAAGTCTCTTGAAACTTTTTTGAAAATCAGATGTCGGAACAAATCGTATCATAATATTTCCATCAATTCTTTCGCAGAATATGTCTTAGGGCTGGATGCTACGATTTTCTTCGCATTACGCGCGGCTTTTTTCATTCGTGCAATCATTTCCTCATTTCCAGCTGATTCTGTCAAAGCAGCTTTTTCAAACTTTATTTCTGGCATCGCGCTCAGACGCTGTATCAGGTCTCTGCCGAATGCCGTGCGTTCGTTGATTGTAATGTTGTATGTCGTCATAATTTTCTTTGTTTTTAATTTTCGGCAAAGATACATATATTTCCACATTCAGAGGTTTGTCTGACGAATAATTTTTCCCAGTTTCCAACTTATGCAAAAAAATGCATTAATCCAGTTTCAGCACCGCCAGAAACGCCGACTGCGGCACCTCGACGTTGCCGATCTGACGCATTCTCTTCTTTCCTTCTTTCTGTTTCTCAAGCAGTTTGCGCTTACGCGAAATATCGCCGCCGTAACATTTTGCGGTGACGTCCTTCCTGACTTGTCGCACTGTCTCGCGGGCGATGATCTTTGCGCCGATGGCCGCCTGAATCGCGATGTCGAACTGCTGTCTCGGAATCAACTCCTTGAGCTTCTCGCACATGCGGCGTCCGAAAGAGTAGGCGTGGTCAACGTAAATCAACGTTGAAAGGGCATCGACGGTGTCGCCGTTGAGCATGATGTCCAATTTCACGAGCTTCGACGGCTTGTAACCGCAGACGTGATAGTCGAACGAGGCGTAACCTCTTGATATTGATTTGAGTTTGTCATAGAAGTCGAACACGATTTCGCTCAGAGGCATCTCGAAGGTGAGTTCCACGCGGTCGGTGGTGAGGTAGACCTGGTTCTTCAGTATGCCGCGGCGGTCGATGCAGAGCGTCATGATGGAGCCGACGTATTCGTTTTGAGATATGATTTGAGCCAGGATATACGGCTCGTCGATATGGTCGAGTTTGGTGGTCTCCGGCATCCCGCTCGGGTTGTGGACATCGACAATGCTGCCGTCGGTGAGGTAAGCCTTGAACGAAACGTTCGGCACTGTGGTGATCACGTCCATGTTGAACTCGCGGTCGAGGCGTTCCTGGATGATCTCCATGTGGAGCAGCCCGAGGAATCCGCAGCGGAACCCGAAGCCGAGCGCCATCGACGACTCCGGCTCCCACACCAGCGACGCATCGTTGAGTTGCAGTTTCTCCAAAGAACTCCGAAGCTCTTCATAATCATCGGCATCGACGGGGTAAACGCCCGCGAATACCATGGGCTTCACGTTCTCGAAACCGGCAATCGGCTTGTCGCACGGAGTCGCGACCGTCGTGATCGTGTCGCCGACCTTCACTTCTTTTGATGTCTTGATACCGGAAATGATATAGCCCACGTTGCCGGCAGAAAGCTCCGGCTGCGCCACCTGTTTCATCTGAAGCACCCCGATCTCATCGGCGTTGTACTCTTTCTCGGTCGCGAAAAACTTCACCAGTTCATTGGTATGAATCGTGCCGTTCATTATCCTGAAATAGGCGATAATGCCTCTGTATGAATTGAATACGGAGTCGAAGATGAGTGCCTGGAGCGGCGCTTTGGGATCGCCTTTCGGGGCGGGAATGCGTTTCACTATGGCTTCGAGAATCTCCGGCACGCCTAATCCGGTGCGGGCCGAGCAACGCAGGATGTCTTCCTTGTCGCAGCCGATCAGGTCAATAATCTGGTCTTCGACTTTCTCCGGGTTCGCGCTGTCCATGTCGATTTTATTAATGACAGGAATCACCTCGAGGTTGTGGTCGATTGCCATGTAAAGGTTGCTGATGGTCTGGGCCTGAATGCCTTGTGAGGCGTCAACAACGAGCAACGCGCCCTCGCACGCCGCAATTGAACGCGACACCTCGTAGCTGAAGTCAACGTGGCCAGGGGTGTCAATAAGATTTAGTGTGTAAACCTCTCCTTCGTGCTCGTATTTCATCTGGATGGCATGGCTCTTGATGGTGATGCCGCGCTCGCGCTCCAAATCCATGTCATCCAAAACCTGATCCACTAACTCTTTCTTTGTCAAAGTGTTAGTCATCTCAATCAATCTGTCCGCCAAGGTGCTTTTACCGTGGTCGATGTGCGCTATAATGCAAAAATTCCTGATGTTTTTCATGCCGCAAAATTAAGAAAAAATCGTTTTTGAAGGTTTTCTTTTTTCAAAAAATTCCATGTTTCATGGTTTCAATAGTTTCATGGTTTCACAATGAAACCTCTGAAACCCCTCCGAAATTTTTCAAAAAAACCTCTCACCGTATTGAAAAAATCCGTATTTTTTCCGCTGAAATGAAAAATGCACTTGCGAAATATTGTAACAATGAGGCTCTGATGTGTCAAAATGCGTCAGGGTGTTTACGAATTACCCCCTGTTTTGTAAATAGCTGTAAATAAATAATTTACTTTTATTTGTTTAATATCGCTGACCGCAAGTCTGGGGATTTTAATGTTTTCTGGTATCTGAAATTTAAGGGCTTCAAGGGGTTTCAAGACCTTGAAGCCCCTGTCGTATAAATAAATTAATGTGGAATTTTTAAATGTTTAAAAAAAATGAAAACAAAAAAGATCAGGATTGCGCTGGCGGCGGTGCTGCTGGCGCTGACGGTGTCCGGGGCGGATGCTTACGGGCAGAATGACAACTTCTTCTCTACCTGGAACGAGGGAGGAGACAGCAGAACTGAAGAAAATGGAACCGTAAATGCAAGTGGCGAAGCCTCATGGGGGGATGGTTTTCAAAATGCACCCGTTGGCGGCGGACTTCTGATACTCGCCGCGTCGGGCATGTGCTACGCTGGAATCAAGAGATTCAAGAAATCAAAAATTTAAAAACCGAGGGAAAATGAAAAAGGTATTACTTATGATTGTGGCTGCGCTGCTTCTTATGACGCAGTGCAGGAAAGATGAAATGCCGGCTGTGATGCCGGAGACAAACACCGTCAGGATGACCGTCACGGTTGGTTCGGGCAGCAAGACGGACATCAGTGAAACTGGCGGCATAGCATGGAGCAGCGGCGACAGGCTCTACGTGGGCAACGGCAGCAAGTGCATCGGATGCCTTGATATAGAACAAAGTGACACCGGCCAAGCCACAGCTAATTTCAGCGGCAAAGTTGATTTGACTGGCGTGGCCGACGGGCAGGAGTTCGGATTCTTCTACCTCGGCAATTGCAATTCAATCGATTGGAATCCCCAAAATACTGTTGAAGGTTTCCAATATACTGTTGAAACTGAACCATGGTCGAATGCGACGAGTGCGACCGTCGTTTTTTCTGGACAAAGCGGTAAACTTGATGAATTAGAAAAATTCCACATCGGCTACGGCGATGGCAATTTGAAAGAAGTGGTAAATGAAACTGGCAAAGTCACGATTTCAGGAATTGTGTCAATGGAGAGCAAGGTTGCTCTGGTGCAATTCAATTTCACGAAAGACAATGATGATCCGGTGACAGTGAGCGGCATTTACGACAAAATGACGGTGAATTTCAATGGCTCATTCGTGGGCAGCTACAAAGATGGAAAAACCGGAACGTTCACCCTCAACAATAATGAGGCGTACGTTATGCTTGTTCCGACTACTACTGTTACTGAATTGAAACTTTTTTATCATAATAAAACAAGATTGGTGACTTTCAACGAAGGCATAGAAGAGAACAAATTCTACAAGGTATCGGTTGACTTCAAAAAATAACCGTAAGCTGCATCACAGAATACGTTGCTGAAGGCAGCGCCTGTCCAGGTGCGTGCGGCAGCGTTACGTGCATCTCCGCCCGAGTGGAGAGGAGATAGACAATTCAAGAGAAGGCCTCACTTAATGGTGAGGCCTTTTTTTTGGCTTCGATGACCGCCAGGGCAAGGAGGTTGAGGAGACAGAGCGTTTCCCCGGCAATATCGGCAACGTGCTGATAAACGGCACGCAGTTTCCGCACAACCGAATCCATGACCTGTTTGACAGCGAATCTCAATCTGGGTGGCGCATTGACGAAGCAAGGAGTTTTCAGATAACTTCAATTGGTTTGCCGCTGTCTTTCTCTTTCGTCCAGGCATCCACGATCATCATCAGGGCTCCGTCGCCGCACACGTTGACGGCTGTCCCGAGGCTGTCGAGCGCGATGCTCAGCGTGACCGTGATGGCGATCATGTCGGTGTTGAAACCGAGCATCACCTCAATCATTCCGACGGCGGCCATGATGACACCGCCCGGTATGCCCGGCGCGGCCAGCACGGTTATGGAGAATATCATGATGAATCCGAGATACTGCATTGTGGTATATGGCATGTCGAACATCAACATCGTGGCGACGGTAATCGCCACCGTCCTGACAGCGGCGCCGCTAAGGTGAATGTTGGCGCACATCGGGATGACGAAGTTGACGACGTTTTTGCGCGCACCCATTTTCTCGGCGCAACGCAGCGTCACCGGGAGTGTCGCCGCTGACGACGATGATGCGAGTGCTGTTATCAACGCCGGGAACATGGTCTTCAATAACTTAAATGGATTTCTGTGGCTCACGAGGCCGGCGATGACATACTGCGCGAGAAGCACCACGATGAAGAGAATCACCATGACGACAATCACCTTTATATATACGTGCGTCACCATTTTCATCTCGCCCGAGACCTGCATTTTCATGAACATCCCGAAGATGTAAAAAGGCAGAAGTGGAAGCACAACCTTTGTTATTATCATCATCACGACGTCGCGAAGCTCGTTGACTAAGCCTTTTATCACGGGCATACTGAATTTCAATATCGCCAGGCCGAACATGAAGCTGAGCAGCAGGGCCGACATCGTGTCCATTATCGGCGGGAAGGCGAATGTGAAATACGGCGCGAGGTCTTCGGCAGGGATGACTCCTTCCATCGTGCCGCCAGCTCCGGCTTTCATCGTGACTAATTTCGGGAAGACAATGTCGCTCACGCCATACGTGAACATCCCGGCGAGGACGGTCGATACGTATGCCAGCGAAACGGTGATTACCAGCATCTTGCCGGCTCCGTTGCCGGTGTCGGCGATGGCGACTGTGACAAGCGCCAGGATGAGCAGCGGCACCGTGAAGCTGAGGAGCGACGAGAATATCGCATTAAATGTCGTAAAGATTCTGACAAACCACAGCGGCACGAATGTCCCGAATGCGATTCCGAGGGCGATCATCGCGATGACAGCCCAAATCAGGTTGCCGGAGAAAAATTTCCAGATTTTCAAAAGAGTCTCTTTCATTTTATTTTTATTTTTTATGTTTCCAGAAGTCGGCGTTCTTGATGTTCAAATCATCAGGGTCAAAAACAGGCTCTTTGCCTTCTTTCTCTTGCTTTTCGTAGGAACGGAGGCAGCGGAACACGATTGGTGACAGCAGCAGTATCGCAATGATGTTTATCCATGCCATCATGCCGACGCCGATGTCGGCGAGGTTCCAGATGGTGCCGGCTTCAATGACGGTGCCTAAGAACACCATGATGATGATGACTGCGCGGAAGATGTTGATTACGAGATGTTCATGTCTGCCTTTGCGAAACAGATATGAGATGTTGGTTTCGGAATTGTAGTAATACGCCAGCACTGTCGTGAATGCGAAGAACAGCAGCGCTATCGAAATGACGATTCCTGCGGCGTAGTCACCTGTCAGTGTGGCGACGGCCGATGTGGTGTACGACACATCCGGCTCGCCGAGTCCGGCGGTGGGGGAGTGGAAAATGATGTTGCCCTGCGGGTCGATGACGTTGTAGGTCTGGCATGCCAAGATCATGACGGCTGTTGCCGTGCAGACCATCAGGGTGTCGATATATACCGAAAACGCCTGGACGAGACCTTGTTTCACTGGGTGTGACACGTTTGCGGAAGCAGAGACGATGGCGCCCGAGCCTTGTCCTGCCTCGTTGGAGTACAGCCCGCGTTTCACGCCCATGGAGATGGTCCAGCCCATGATGCCTGCGAACGCCTCGTTGAACCCGAAGGCGCTTCTTATCATGTTTGAAAATGCCGCCGGCACTTCGGAAGCGTTGACGATCAAAATCACTATCGAGAGTGTTATGTATCCTATCGCCATGAAAGGTGTCACGATCTCCGCAATCTTGGCGATTCGCTTCACGCCGCCGATGATTATCAGCGCCAAAAGCACTGCCAATACGACACCTACAATCCACTTTTCAACTCCGAACGTGTTGTGAAATGATGTCGCAATCCCGTTTGATTGTATTTGTGGCGACAGGAAGCCGAGTCCGATGACGGCGGCGACGGCGAAAACCGTGGCGAACACTTTGGAGTGGAGTCCTTTCTCGATGTAATAGGCCGGACCGCCACGGAACTGCCCGTCGTGCTCGCTTTTGAAGACCTGTGCCAATGTCGATTCCGCGAATGCAGTGGAAGCCCCGAAGAACGCCACGATCCACATCCACACTATCGCGCCCGGCCCGCCGAACCCGATGGCGGTGGCCACTCCCATGATGTTGCCCGTGCCGACTCGCCCCGACAAGGCCATGGCGAAAGCCTGAAACGACGTAACGCCGTCTTTTTTGTTCTTGTTCTCGGATGAGAAAAGCAGACGCACCATCGTTTTCAGACGCCTTATCTGCACAAAACGCAACCCGAACGAAAAATACAAGCCTGTTATGAGGCATAAAATGACCAATGCCGGACTCCAAATCCAACCGCAAATTAAATCTATTGCATGACTCATCTTGTTGATCTATAAAACGTTACTTTAAGTTTTTCCATTATGTTCCCCGCACTTGTCATCATCTTGGTGATGAAAGGGATTTCAAGCCGCAAATTTACGTAATTTTTCAAATAATATGATTATAAAAATGAGGTGATTTTCCGTTTAATTGGAAAATAAATGTTATCTTTGCAAAAATTTTTCAAAAATGGAAAACGCATTATATATTTACAATAGCTTGAAGAGAATTAAGGAGCCGTTCCGCCCGATTCACGAAGGTCATGTGGGAATGTACGTCTGCGGCCCGACCGTCTATGGCGACGCACATCTCGGTCACGCCCGTCCGGCAATAACTTTCGATCTGGTTTTCAGATACTTGAAACATCTCGGATATAAAGTCCGCTACGTCCGCAACATCACCGATGTCGGGCATCTCGAACATGACGCCGATGAAGGCGAGGACAAAATCGCGAAGAAAGCCCGCCTCGAAGACCTCGAACCGATGGAAGTGGCCCAGTATTACACCGTCAGATACCATCAGGCGATGGACAGGCTCAATGTTCTCCGTCCTTCAATCGAACCTCACGCCTCCGGCCATATCATCGAGCAGATTGCCATGATACAGAAGATTTTAGATGCTGGTTTTGCTTACGTTGAGAATGGTTCGGTTTATTTTGACATCAAGAAATACAGCGAGAAATATCATTACGGCATCCTTTCGGGAAGAAACATCGAGGAGATGCTCAACAACACGCGCGAACTCGCCGGACAGAGCGAGAAGCACAACCAGATTGACTTCGCCCTGTGGAAGAAGGCCGAGCCGAAACACATCATGCGCTGGCCTTCGCCGTGGAGCGACGGCTTCCCGGGCTGGCACATGGAATGCTCGGCGATGGGCTGCAAATACCTCGGCGAGGAGTTCGACATCCACGGCGGCGGCATGGATCTCATGTTCCCGCACCACGAGTCGGAGATAGCGCAGTCGATGGCCGCCAACGGCAAGGCGCCGGTGCGCTACTGGATGCATAACAACATGATTACCATAGCGGGACAGAAGATGGGCAAGTCGCTCGGCAACTTCATCACACTGCCGGAGTTCTTCGCCGGAAGCCACAAGAACGCGAAAGGCGAGGAGATGCTTGCACAGCCTTACAGCCCGATGACGATACGTTTCTTCATCCTTCAGGCGCAGTACCGTAGCACCGTCGATTTCTCCAACGAGGCGCTTCAGGCCGCCGAGAAAGGCTACAAACGTCTCATGGAAGCCGTTGATCTCCTCGAAAGACTTTCGGCCACTGACGGAGCGGAAGACCTTGGCGTTCAGAAGATTATGGATGCGTGCTACGATGCGATGAACGACGATTTCAACAGTCCAATCGTGATAGCGAACCTCTTCGAGGCAGCCCGCATCATCAATTCCGTCAAGGACGGTCACTCGAAGATTAATCCGGCTGAACTTGACCTTTTGAAGAAGCTCATACAGACATTCGTGTTTGACATTCTCGGTCTCGTGAAGGCTGACGGCGGCAATGACGACAACGGCATCGTTGACGGTCTGATGAACACCATCATCGACATCAGGAAGGAAGCCCGCGCGAAGAAAGACTGGGCGACATCCGACCTCATCCGCGACAAGCTCGCCGCCCTTGACATCGTTCTGAAAGACGGAAAAGAGGGGACGACGTGGTCTCGCAAATAGTCTTTAGTCTTTAGTTGTTAGTCTTTAGTTATCAGATGCTGATGAAACTGAAGGCTAACAACTGATTTTAATAAATTCAAAAACTAAAAATATGAAATCAAGTGATTACAAACAACTTATAGTATGGCATAAGGCTATGGATTTGGTAGTGGAGGTTTATTCTCTGGTGAAATTACTGCCTAAAGAAGAATTATATTCGTTATCAGATCAGATGAGACGGGCTTGTATCAATTCCATCTAATATTGCGGAAGGGTCAGGACGTAATTCTGATAAAGAATTTATTCAATTTTTATCAATATCTCGAGGCTCATTGTGGGAACTTGAAACTCAGATAGAAGTTTGTGAAAAACTCAATTATATTGATAGTTACAAAACTTCAAAAACCAAAATTTTGATTGCAGAAATAAGCAAAATGCTAAATTCATTAGCCAACTCATTATCAAAAAAATAGACTTTAGCTTTTAGCTATAACACTAAAAACTAAAGTCTAAAAACTAAAGACTAAAGTCTCTTATCCGAGTTGGACTCTCTTGAAAGCTGTGACTGTGGCTTCCTTGTCGGCCTTCTGGATGAACTGGCGCACTGTGATTGTGCCGTCGATGAGAGACATCTGGTCAAGGAGGCAGTTCTCCTTGAAGAATTTTGCCACGCGACCTTTGGCGATGTTCTCAACCATTGCCTGTTTCATGTTGGCGAGTGCTTCTTCAGTGACTCTCGTTCTGATTTCGCGTGCCTGTTTTGCCTGTTCCTCTGTAATCCAGCCTTTTGCCATGTTGGAGTCGATGTGAGCGTCTGAATCGACGTGTGCAGGGTTGATGCCGGCTTTCTTCAGTGCGACGTCAACGGCTTTGGCGGCCTGTTCCTGTTTCGTCTTTTCGACTGCCACTTCGTACTCGCGGGCCTTTGTCTCTGCCGGGACGTCGTTCTCGTCAACGGCGATCGGTGACATTGCTGCTGTGTGCATTGCAACTTCGTGAGCTGTCTCTTCGATACCTTCAAAGGCCTTGTTGAAGCCGACTATGGTGGCGAGGCGGTTGCCCTGATGGTTGTAGTTTGCAACGTAAGGAGCTTCGATGACTTCGAGATGTTTGAGTTCTGTCTTCTCACCGGTCTTGGCTGTGAGGTCGGTGACGAGGTCGTTGACTGTGCGGCCGTTCATGGTGAAAGCCTTGAGTTCGTCGAGGTTCTTGATCTTGTTTTCGATGGCTGCATTGAGGAAGCTCTTTGCTGCGCCAACGAAGTCAGCGTTTGAACCCACGAAGTCTGTCTCGCAGTTGAGCATGATGACTGCGCCGTATGTGTGGTCGGCTGTTGTGGCTGAAATGACGACACCTTCAGCTGCTTCGCGGTCGGCGCGTTTCTCGGCGATTTTCTGGCCTTTCTTGCGGAGGAAGTCGATGGCTGCCTCTTTGTCGCCATTGCATTCAACGAGTGCTTTCTTGCAGTCCATCATTCCCGCGCCTGTCATCTGTCTGAGTTCATTGACTTGAGCTGCAGTAATATTCATTGTCCGTGTTTTTTTCTTTGTTAATAATTAGTTTCTCTTATTGACAGCTTTGCGAGGACGGCGAGGGCGTTTCTCCTCTTCCTTTTCTTCCTCTTCGACTGTGTTGTCCAACATTTCCTCTTCAGCTTCTTCTTCGATTGCGTCAGAATCCTTCATGTTGTTCTTGCGTTCGTTCATGCCTTCCTCAATGGCTTCGACCATCTTGCTGACGATGAGTGCGATTGACTTTGAAGCGTCGTCGTTTGCCGGGATCGGGTGGTCGATGAGGTTAGGATTTGAGTTCGTATCGACGATGGCGAAGGTTGGGATGTTGAGTTTTCTCGCTTCTGCCACTGCGATATGTTCCTTGATGACGTCAACGACGAACACTGCGCTCGGGAGGCGGTTGAGGTCAGCGATGGAACCGAGGTTCTTCTGGAGCTTCTCAAGTTCGCGCTCGACCTGGAGGCGTTCGCGCTTCGACAGGTTACTGTACTGTGAGCTTGTCATCAGTTTCTGGAGGCTGGTCATCTTACGCACCGCCTTGCGGATAGTGGTGAAGTTTGTGAGCATGCCGCCTGGCCAGCGTTCTGTCACGAATGGCATGTTGACTCTTGAAACGAGTTCGGAGACGATGTCTTTAGCCTGTTTCTTTGTAGCTACGAAAAGGACTTTCTTTCCTGCTCTTGCCATCTGCTGAAGTGCCTGTGCCGCCTCGTCGATCTTGGCCTGGGTCTTGTACAGGTCGATGATATGGATACCGTTACGTTCCATGAAGATGTACGGCGCCATGTTCGGATTCCATTTTCTTCTGAGGTGACCGAAGTGGCAACCAGCATCTAATAATTCTTCGAATGTTGCTTGTGTCATGATTTCTTTTCCTTTTGATAGACTAACGTTTACTGAACTGGAATTTCTTACGTGCACCTGGCTGACCTGGTTTCTTACGTTCGACCATACGTGGGTCACGACGCATCAGACCTTTGGCCTTGAGAATCGGACGATACTCGTCGTTGTTGATTTTGCAGAGTGCACGGGCGATTGCGAGACGGAGGGCTTCCGCCTGACCGTTGATGCCGCCGCCGTTGAGGTTGACCTTGATGTCATATTTCCCAAGGTTGTCTGTGAGCATCAATGGCTGTTCAACCACGTAATGCAGGATGCTTGTCGGGAAATAGACCTTGTAGTCACGTTTGTTAACCGTAATGGTGCCGTTGCCAGCTTTCATGTAAATACGGGCGACGGCTGTCTTTCTTCTACCTAACGCGTTGATTACTTCCATTTTGCTTATTTCTTAATTGTTAATACTTGTGGTTGCTGGGCCTCATGCTTGTGATTCGGTCCTTCATAAACGTAAAGATTACGGAAGATGGCATTGCCAAGGCGTGTCTTCGGGAGCATGCCTTTCACTGCGTGTTGGATGACGAATACAGGTTTCTTTTCGAGAAGATCCTTTACGGTTCTCACGCGCTGACCACCAGGATAACCTGTGTAGTGTACGTAAACCTTCTTGTCCATTTTGTTGCCGGTGAGGACTACTTTTTCGGCATTGATTACGATGACATTATCGCCACAATCACTGTGGGGAGTATAGCATGCCTTCCTCTTTCCTCTTAAAACCTGAGCAATTTCTGATGCCATGCGGCCCAGAACTTGTCCTTCAGCATCAACGACATACCACTTCTTGTTGGCATGTTCCTTGTTGACGCTAACTGTTTTGTAACTTAATGTATCCATTTAATTTTTAATTAGTTTATGTGTTTTATTACACTATTTCCTTTTTGAAAATTTTGAGTTGCAAAAGTACGAATTATTTTCATACGAAAAACATTTCCAATGAATTAATTTTCAACATTTTTTAAGCACCGATTTTTTTCTGCCTTTACGCAACGTGTTTTGTAAAAATGTTTACACCTTATTAATTAATGCGCTTCCTGATTCGAAAAAATGACGTGGGAAACAACCGGTCGCTCTGCCTTGAAAGATCGTTTTGCTTGGATTTCATTGCTGGCGAATTGCCAAATTCAAAAAAAAATAAAATTTTGATGCCGCATTAAGAAATTATTGATACCTTTGCAACTTGAAAATAAAGAATTTGTTTACAGAAAAAATTTAAAAATACTAATTAATTAAATGTTCTATTTATGAAAAAATTATTACTTATCTCATTGATGCTGATTACTTTCAGCTTCGCAAACGCACAAGACATCCCCGGCGGCTTCGACCAGACTTTCGGAGAATGGGGCTTCACCACTCAGGAATTGAACAACCTCAGCGTTTTCATGACCGGAAAAGGCTCTGTGTCACTTCAGTCGGACGGCAAAATCGTCACCTACACACAGTTCGGCGAGGATTACGGAAAGTCGGATATTTTAATCATGCGCCACAACCCTGACGGCACACTCGACACTTCATACGGCGACAATGGCTGCCTCCGCATGTCTCCGTTGAACAAGAGTTTCTTCTCTTTCGACTCGAAGATTGTCGAGGACGACAACCTGCTCATCCTGGCTTATACTTACAGCGGCAGCGAAGGCGGCAACATGTTCCTGATGAAGCTCGACTCGAACGGCAACCCTGTGACATCATTCGGCACCAACGGCTACGTCACATTCAACAAACAAGCCGGTTGGACGTTGGTCGTCAGGTCAATGGCGGTGCAGCCTGACGGCAAAATCGTTGTCGGCGGCGAATACGGCGAAGGCGATTACTCATCATGCATCCTTCGTTTCATGCCTGACGGACAGCTTGACACTTCCTTCGGTGACAACGGCATGTTCATCAACGAGTCGCACGACCACCTGGGCTACCTTTCAATGTCAGTCGGTGAGAGTGTCTGCATCGCTCCTGACGGACGCATATACCTCTGCGGCTGGCGTGTCACTCCTGACGAATACTGGGGATCGCCCTACGACAGCAAGATCGTCTGTGTTGACACCAACGGCAACCTCGTCACCACTTTCGGCGAAAACGGTGTTCTGGAGTTCAGCGTCAGCGAGGTCATCGATGTCATCCAGGATGCCGAGGTCCTTCCCGACGGAAAACTGCTCGTCGGCGGACAGTCCGAAATCTACGTTGAAGATCCGGGCGACGGCCCGAACTACGAACTCTTCCTCGCAAAATTCAACGAGGACGGCTCATTCGACGAGAGCTTTGGCAACGATGGCGTGACAAAAGTCCAGTACCAAGAAGATTCCTACCACTACTGCTGTGAGATCGCTGTCGCCGAAGACGGACAGGTCTTCATCGGCGGCTACTTCTGGGACGAATTGAAGGACGTCCTCATCACGGGCTTCAACCCCGACGGCTCATTGAACCTGGAGTTCGGCGACCAAGGCTTCACGTACTTCTCGTTCGGCGGCACCAAGTCAAGCTGCATCACCGACCTCGCCATGCAGCCCGACGGAAAGCTCGTCGCCATCGGACACTACGAGCACGAGGAGACTTTCGCCGACTACCTTTTCTGCCGCTTCCACACATCACTGAGCCTTGATGATGATGTTGAGGAAAACACAATGGCCGAATACGTAAGCACCTATCCTAACCCAGCTGTCAACGAAGTCAGTTTCGTGAATCTCGAAAACGAATGCGTCGCCAACGTTTACGATGCCATGGGTCGTCTGGTCATGAGTGAGACCGTTTCAGCCAACGGCAAACTGAATGTTTCCGGACTTACTTCAGGCAACTATTTCGTCGAGTTGATCGACGGCGGTCAGATCATCAAAACAAGATTCATGAAGTAATTCGTATCAAAAAATATCAGAATGAAAAAGCCGGCGTAATACCGGCTTTTTTTCATATTGAAAAACAACAAGGTCTCCAATGTGCAGATACAGACAGTATAATCTTGCCGCAAACAGGTTGTACTATGCTTTGTATTATGCAGCTTCTTCAACATTGATTTCCAAGGGATTGATGTCTCATTCTCACTCGGGAATGCTGGCAATGATGCATCTGCATTTTGTTAAAACAGGAAAGCTCACAAAAGAAAATGGTGCTTGCACCAACTGTTGTTTGCCGGATAATCACACATTTCCCCGATAGTTTAAGTCCTCAAAATAAATTAAAGAAAACCGATACATTTTTCCAACGGATTTTGTATTTTTGCGCCCAAGAATTATTTTAAAAAATAAATATCATGTACACAAATTTCCAAAAGTACCTACAGCAGGAATTGGCTCAAATTGAAGCCGATGGACTGTACAAGAATGAACGTATCATCGAAAGCCCGCAGGGTGCCGAAATCCTTGTGAAAGGCAAGAAATGCTTGAACTTCTGCGCGAACAACTACCTCGGTTTGGGCAACAACCCGGAACTCATCGCAGCAGCGAAGAAAGGCATGGACGAGCGCGGCTTCGGCATGGCCTCGGTGCGTTTCATCTGCGGTTGCCAGGACCTGCACAAGAAACTCGAACAGAAGATCGCCGAGTTCTTCGGCACTGAAGATACCATCTTATATGCAGCTTGCTTCGACGCAAACGGCGGCGTGTTCGAGCCGTTGCTCGGCGCCGATGACGCCATCATCAGCGACTCTTTGAACCACGCCTCCATCATCGACGGAGTCCGTCTCTGCAAGGCACAGCGTTTCCGCTACGCCAACGCCGACATGGCCGACCTCGAAAAACAGCTCCAGGACGCACAGAAATGCCGCTTCCGCCTCATCGTCACCGACGGCGTGTTCTCGATGGACGGCAACGTCTGCCCTCTCGACAAGATATACGAACTCGCACAGAAATACGACGCGATGGTCATGGTTGACGAAAGCCACTCGGCAGGTGTCGTCGGCAAGACAGGCCGTGGCGTGACAGAGCGATACAACCTCCGCGGCAAGATCGAAATCCTCACCGGCACCCTCGGCAAGGCGTTCGGCGGCGCGATGGGCGGCTTCACGACAGGTCGTAAGGAAATCATCGACATGCTCCGCCAGCGCTCGCGTCCGTACCTCTTCTCCAACTCAATGGCACCGGGCCTCGTGGCGGCAGGCATCCGCATGTTCGAGATGATGACCGAGACCAACGAGCTTCAGGACAAGCTCCACGCGAACACCGACTACTTCATCAAACAGATGCTCGCAGCCGGCTTTGACTGCAAGCCGTCGGAGTCAGCCATCTGCGCTGTCATGCTCTACGACGCACCGCTTTCACAGAAGTTCGCCGCCAAGATGCAGGAAGAAGGCATCTTCGTGACAGGCTTCTACTACCCTGTCGTCCCGAAAGGCCAGGCTCGTATCCGCGTCCAGATCTCGGCAGCACACGAGAAAGAACATCTCGACAAGTGCATCGCAGCATTCTGCAAAATTGGTAAAGAATTAGGTGTAATAAAATAATTTGAACCCTCTACAATCTCGTAGAGATTGCATATCAGTAGAGATTGCATATCAATAGAATTAAATAATGAAAAAGATATTAATCGTTGGTTCCGGCGGTCAGATCGGAACAGAATTGGTAAAGAAGCTCCGCGGCATCTACGGCAACCAGAATGTAGTAGCCAGCGACCTTCGCCCTTTGACAGGTGAGATTGTCGAGAACGGCCCGTTCGAGCGCATCGACTCGACACAGATAATGCAGATTGCTGAAGTAGTGAAGAAATATGACATCGACACCATCTACAACCTCGCGGCGATCCTTTCGGCGACAGCCGAGAAGAACCCGATGCTCGGCTGGAACGTCGGCATCGGCAGCTTGGTAAACTGCCTTGAGGTGGCACGTCTCTTCGGCTGCGCAATGTTCACGCCGTCGTCAATCGGCGCTTTCGGCGCATCGACACCGCGCGACAACACGCCCCAGGACACAATCCAGCGTCCTAACACGATTTACGGCGTGACGAAGGTGACAGGCGAACTGTTGAGCGACTATTATTTCACGCGTTTCGGCGTTGACACACGTTCCGTCCGTTTCCCAGGCCTCATTTCAAACCTCACACTGCCGGGCGGCGGCACGACAGACTACGCAGTCGAGATCTATTATTCAGCCGTCAAAGGCGAGAAGTTCATCTGCCCTATCGCTAAAGGAACGTTCATGGACATGATGTACATGCCCGATGCCCTCGACGCGATGGTCAACATCATGGAGGCCGACCCTAAAAAGCTCGTACACCGTAACTCATTCAACGTCACGTCGATGAGCTTCGACCCGGAGATCATCTACAACGCAATCAAGAAGTACTATCCGAAGTTCGAGATGGAGTACAAGTTCGACCCGATCCGCCAGGCCATCGCCGACTCATGGCCGAACAAGATGGACGACAGCTGCGCCCGCAACGAGTGGGGCTGGAATCCGAAGTACGACCTCGACAAGATGACCGTCGATATGATTGAGACGCTGAAGGTGAAACTGCTGAAGTAAAAAAAAATAACAAACTGATTATTAACCAAACATTTTGCCTATGAGATAGACGCATTAAGCGGTATGCACATCATAGAATAAGGAAAAGCGAAGTAGCTTGCACTGGTTATTCTGAAACTTGGACACTTTCAGTTAATCTACCCAGAGTAAAGCAACGGCGCTCCCGCCAACAGGCGTGGGCTTTACTCGTTGTAATTGGGTAGATTAGGTAGTCCAAGACCTCAGAATAACCAATGAAGGCGAAAAAGTGCCACGCTTTTTTTGTGTGCACATCACAATGAGACCTTCGGCACGAAAAAAATTTAAATCATTTACAAAAAAACCGATGAGCCGATGGGATATAACCGGCAAAATTTAAAATGAAAAACAAAAAATTTTTGTTAACAATTTCTATGATTTTCGCTTTTACGACTGTCGTAGCAACGTTGTCTTCATTTACCACACCAAAGCAGGATGTAAAATCTGAATGTTCTCAAATCAAAGCTGATGATGATTGGATGCTGTTTAGAGAAAATGTACCATATTGTGATGTCGATACTCAAACTTGTGAGGGGTATGGATATGTTTGGGTAAATAAGGCTAATTATCAGATTGCATTTTCAATTACAAAAACAGGCAAAAAATATGATTTAGCGGAATATACCGGAAAAGACGGCTATAATATGCGTTTTTGGTATAACTCGAAGTATCACTATGTAAATATCTATGTTCCGAGTTCGGTGTTCAATTAATGTTCTTATGCAGTAAAACTGTTTAAAAAACGAAGACAAACGTCAATGATATGAATCCTCGAAAGTTAGACGAAATACTTTTGGGTACATGTCACACTTAAACAAAATCATTTACAAAAAAACCGATGGGCCGATGGGATATAACCGGCGAAAAGAAAAAATGAAAAGAAAGAGATTATTAATTCTTACAATTGTTACAATCATCACAATGTCCTTTATGACATCTTGTGCAGTAATGAATGATCCTGATTTCCAAGAAGGATTTAGACAGGGATGGAATTCAACCTGTCCATCAGGATATGAATACTAAAAAATGGATTGTAAAAACAAAAGTTATCTGTGACATACACTTCAAAAGTTAGATAAAAAACTTTTGGGGTACATGTCACACTCAAACAAAATCATTTACAAGAAAAACCGAAGAGCCAAATGGGATATAACCGGCGAAAATTAAAATGAAAAAAATATATTATGTTTTATTTACAGCTGTCATGGCATTTGGAATGCTGATTTCTACAGCTTATGCTGCATCTAATTCAGACAATGCTTATTCAACACAACAACAAAAAGATGAATTAACCATCGGTTGCGGTGCTATCTACAATGTTGCTGTTTACGAATTAAAACAAGGATCTGGAACACTTACTATCAAAAAAACCATAAATGCTGAATACGATGATGAAACCGATGAAATAATAATCAACGGATATAGATATAGATGGACTAATAATCCATACTATGGAAAATCAGAATACGGAAAAGCTGCACATTATAAATATATTGTAGCTGGAAAGTACTATTTCAATTGGGAATACCAAGGAAATGGTAGATTTAGAGAAGAATTGTAAAAACAAACATCACGTTTTGAATCAAAGCGTGTCAATGACACGCTTTGATTTTTTTTTGCAAAATATTCACAAATTTGTGAATATTTATTTTAATCTTTATACCTTCGCGCCGAAACAAGACAAATACCATGGAAGCAAATAAACTTGAGCCCTTCATCCCCACTCATCCCGGTGAAATCATCAAGGATGAAATAGAATATCGCGGTATTTCGCAACGTGCATTGGCAATGCAAATCGGAGTGTCATACACTCAACTTAATGAGGTTTTGAATGGCAAAAGAGCATTGAATACCGAGATGGCATTGCTCATCAGCACGGCTTTGGACATAGACGCCGAGCCATTGTTAGCAATGCAAACCCGCTATAATATAATCACAGCTCGCCGGAACAAGACGTTCTCACAAAAATTAAACTCAATCAGAATCAACATAAATCAGGGAAACACACACCGCCAAATACAATAAATCACTGAAATTTTTCTTAAAAGCATTTTTTTGTTGAAATTTATGTAATTTTGCAGAAATATTTTTGGCATGGATTATATCGAAATCATAAACATATTGCGTGAATCGGGTGAGAAAATTCTTCCACCTGAAGCCCGGCTATATCTTTATGGTTCACGTGCCCGTGGTGATTATAACGAAAATTCCGATTGGGATCTGCTCCTGCTACTCAATCGTCCTAAACAAAATGACGATTATGAAAAAATAGCATATCCTTTGATGGAATTGGGCTTTGACTTAGGACAATATTTCAGCGTACACACCTATTCAAAAGACGAATGGGACAGAATGTCGTTTTTGCCATTTTTCAAAAATGTGGAACGTGATAAAATTGCATTGGTATGAGCTTGAGTGATGAAGAAAGAAAAATTGTTATTGGTTTGGAAACCGAGAAAGCAAGGAAAACTTTCGCTGAAATTGAAATCTTGCGTCAAGCAGGACTGTGGGACAACATCGCCAACCGGATGTATTATGCAGCATTTCATGCGGTCAGTGCATTGCTGATAAGCAACGGACATATTGTTGGAACACATCAAGGCGCAGTGATTATGTTGCATCAGCATTATATCAAAACAGGCATTCTTGAAAAGAAATACGGCACACTTTATTCACGACTTCAGACCATGAGGGAGCAAAGTGACTACAACTGCACATACAACGCCACAGAAGAAGAGATAACTCCTCTGATATCATTAACCGGAGAGCTTATCGAAAAAATATTAGCAATTATAAAATGATGATTTGTCCTGACATTTGCCCCTCTTACACAAACACATTTCAGGACAAATCACAAACTCCACTCACCTAACCCACGTCTGCGACCTGCCAAGCATTCCGGCCTTGTCGAGCGAGCCGCGCAACGTGATGGTGTTGTCTTTCTTGTTATAAGAAATCTTTGCGTAATAAGTCTTCTGACTTTCAGGATCATACACGGTGCCACCCTTGAGAGTGCCTTTTTCGTCTTTCATGTCCTTGATAATCACAAGTCCTACAAACTGAGGGTCGAAAATCTCCTTGCCGTCCTTGTAGCAGTGGATGGTTTTCCCGCAATAGGAATTTGTGGCATCGTCAAAATAAATTGAAACGACACCTTTCGTCTCGCCCGTCTTGTCATCAACAGTGCGCCATTCGCCGACAATCTTGTCAACCTGTGCATTGGAAATCAATGCGATAAGCAATAACATTGCTGTAAAAAATACTTTTTTCATCTTTTTAAATATTAAAATTAAACTTTATAAACTTTACAAACTTTTCAGCAATTCATCAATGACAGCCGGGAAATAATCCTTTTCCAAAACGTGAATCTTCGCCGCTACATCATCGGCGGTGTCGGTTTCCGAAAGCGTCACGGATTTCTGGAAAATGACATCTCCGCTGTCGTAACGTTCATTCACGTAATGTATTGTGATGCCCGACTCTTTTTCGTGATGCGCCACGACAGCCTCATGGACATGATGACCGTAGAAGCCTTTCCCGCCGTATTTCGGCAGCAATGCCGGATGAATGTTTATGATTTTCCCGTCAAAAGCATCAAGCAGATGCCGAGGAATCAACCAGAGGAAACCAGCGAGGACAATCAAGTCAACCTCAAGCGATTTAAGATATTCCGAAAACGCAACATCTTGGAAATCAAAAGTCTTTGACACTTCGTATCGGCTTTGCAGTTCAAGGTCATGAATTTTCGCCTTTGAATTGAGCATGACCAACGGGATGCCGAGGTTCTTCGCCCTGACATTGGCGAAAGCATCCTTGTTGTTGCTTACGACACAAACGATTTTCACCTCCGGATTCGGAGCGAAATATTCGGCGATCTGCTGCAAATTGGTGCCGCCGCCGGAAACAAATATTGCAAGTCTCTTCATTTTATGATGATTATTTTACTTTATCTCTACTCTCCACTCTAATTACGGCCTCCTCATCGGGATCCAAGTCAAAAAAGATGACATATTCTCCTTTGGAAATCCGTGTTTCATATTTTTTGTCTTCGATTCTCATCTCGGATTTTGAGATGAGAGAAAGTCCTTTCAAAGCATTTGGATTATTGTTTTTCAAAACGACATTTCCGTCATTATCATAATGATAGTCAATATTTTGAAGTTGTTCCTGATAAGACATATACTTGTCAATTGTGGTCGGGAGCATCAGTTTCTCGTCACGAAGTCTTGCAATCCGTTCGAGAGCCTGATTGAAATCAGGTTTTGCGACCGCTTTCCCGTCTTCCATGTCCCAAAAGCCGCGGAATGTCTCGACCCACGCCGGATAGGTGTGCAGGATGAGAACCGAGCGGCTTTCGACAACCTTCATCAGCCTTTCCGTATTGTAAAAATAACTCCACGAATCGCCCGGCTCCGTCGTGTATTCCGTTGACCAAAGCAGGAAATCCGGTTCGTCAGGCAGACGCATCACCCTCGGCTTCGGAAACGCATCGCTGAAAAACGGGTACGGCCTCTGCAAACAGTTGTCAAACAGATAGTTATCAAAAGGTTTCAACTCCTCATACGCCGCATTCCATGGATATTTCACGCCGTTTTCGCGCCAAAGATCACATATATAATAAGGTGACGACTTGTCAAGCCCGTCGCAGACGATATTTTCACGATTGTGTTCCGATGAATTGTTGTATCCGTGATCAATCCACGATGGCGAACCGAAGTTTTCCTTCATGAAACCAAGAGCCTCCGACAGATTTGAAGCCGTCGTCGTGTATTGTTCAGGAGTGTGTAAACAAATGTCGAAACCTTTGTCTTTCAATTGTTTAAGAAAATCAAAGAACAAAGAATCCGTCGTTATTGTCGAATGAAGACCGGGAAATTCGGAGTTTTTCACGATATTTCTGACGCTGTCGGGATTGCAGTAAAACACGCTTTTTGTCACGGGGATGCCGTAATAAACGAAGCCACCGACCGCACTGTCGGCGCAGCTGACGTCCTCGCTTCCGAAACACACGGCACGATGGGTGCGAATATCCGTCCAGTCAGCATGTTCAGTGAAGATAACTGCGGATTCATAACCGTCCCAAACCGGCATGATTCGCGGCAAATCAACAGTTTGTGTCATGCTTAAGATGAAAGATGCCTTAACGGCATCACCTTTTTCAACCTCGCGCATCGACTTGTCAGCAAAATAATCAGAAGTGTCGTCATCAAACGGAAAATGCACGAAAGGATGGTCTTTCTCGTAATCCAAATTCAAAAAGAGCAATTTCTTTTTCAAATCAAGTTGCATTGATGACAATTTCTCCGGATGATACAGATTCAACTGTTTCTCATTGATTTTCAATGAAAAACCTTCTTTATCAAGATAATATTCGTCTTTGCGGAGCGAATCTCTCACAACTCGCATGTAATCGTCGTAAAGCTCAAACTCGCCGTTTCTGAAAGGCAGCATCATCGCAAGCCTTTCGATTTTGACATCCTTTTTGAATTCCGTTTTCAATTCAACCCTGACATCGGGGCTTCCTTTGAAAAACGTCATTTTCATCCTCGTCGATGCAAATTCATTTTCGTTTTCAAAAAAAGCCGAAATCAAATCATCGCTTTTTTCAAATGATTTCTTTTTCCATTCAGACGATTGATTTTCAATATATTGACCATCACAATATCCTAAAAGCAGCATCGTCAGAGGCCTTGTGAGAATATTGTTTTTCACATCAGAAAAGACGATACTTTTTTCTTTTTTTGAGAAAAGAATCTTAAGATCACCAATGTTGTCAAGTTCCGGCAGATATTCCATCACAAATGGATATCTTGGCAGACCAACATCAGGCACAAACGACGGAAACTCAACAAAATCAACATCATACGTCAGGCTGTCGATTGTCAGCATTTCAAGTTTCGGATTGTATGCGTAGCATTTTACAACCCCACCTTCAAAAATGTCGCACGGGATGACGAACTTCATTGAGAAATCAGGCACGACAGGGAATGACCGCCACGAGGTAGAATTACCACCTTTCGTAGCAGTCACCACATATTTCGCAGCTGTGTTTTCGTTGCAAACGGCGCGGAAGCTCACCGAGAGTTCCATTGTTTTCCCATGAAACGACGGATTGTCTTCTATATCGAACTTGCCGAGGTACATCTCCTGCGCCGCAACTCTCCCGAAAGAAAGCATCATGACCGTTGCAAAAAATGCAAATATCCTCGGCATTTTCATCATATCATTTTATAGATCAATCCAAATCAACATGGATGTAGGTATTATCTTCGCTGAGTCCCGTGGTTTTATTAACAGATACATGAGAAAGTTTCTCTGAATCCTTGCTGTTAATATCAAGTCCGAGTCGGGCGTATGCCGGCACGTTCTCCATGTTTTCCAATCCCTGCTGGGTCTTGAAGCTCATTCCGAGGTCAACAAGACGCTTGCGGCGGAGTTCTTCCCTGAGGTCAATCTGTTTCTTCTGCACTGGCTTAACCTCCACCGCCGTTGACGTTGAAGCCATGTTTTTCACAGAAGGGACGTCAATATCATCATCATCATTGACGAACGGATTGTCATATCTTCTGATTGAAGGCGTGGCGGACTCCTGTGCGCGATGAATTTCAGGTTGATGTTCGTTGGTGATTCTTCTCACGGTATAGCCGCCGTTGTCTTCTTCAGTATCTTCTTTCTTTTCCTCAACAGGTTCAGGTTCAATATCATAAAGAGTATGTGTCTTCTTTGCCGGCTGTTGTTCGGTCTTTTCGGTCGCAGGCTTTGGCTGTTCAGGCTCGTCATGTTTTATGATGACACGAATCTGTTCTTCTTCCTTTTCCAAATCCACCGTTTCCTTTTCTTGTTTCGGTGCAGCTTTCTGTTCAGGTTGCGGCTCTTGTTTAGGTGTTGATTTCAACACGTTCTCGGCACAAGTATGAACGACGGGCTCTTCCTTGGCCTTCTCCATTTCGAAACCCGTGGCGATTAACGTGACACGGATGCCATTTTCAAGGCTCATATCTTCGCCGTTGCCCCAGATGACCTCAGAGACATTTCCAGTTGCATCTTGAACATATTCAATTATTTCCGTGACCTCATCGAGAGAAACCTCTTCTTTTCCCGATGTGATGTAGGCAAGAATGTTCTTCGCACCGGTGATGTCAGAATCATCGAGAAGCGGTGAACTGACAGCCTCTTCGACGGCGCGCAAGGCTCTGTTTTCGCCGTCCGCATAGCCGGAACCCATGATGGCCTTGCCGCTTTCACGCATCACCTTATTGACATCTTCAAAGTCAACGTTGACGTAGCCCGTGACGGTGATGATTTCCGCAATGCCTTTGGCTGCGATTTTCAACACATCGTCGGCTTTCTTGAACGCTTCGGTGAGTTTCATGTTGCCGTATTCCTCACGGAGTTTGTCATTGCTGATGACAATCAAAGCATCGACGTTCTTACGGAGTTCGGCGATACCTTCTTCCGCCTGTTGCTGACGGCGTTTGCCCTCGAAGCTGAAAGGAAGCGTCACTATGCCGACCGTCAGGATGCCGAGTTCGCGTGAAATCCTTGCGACAACCGGAGCGGCTCCCGTACCGGTGCCGCCGCCCATACCAGCGGTGACAAACAACATCTTGGTGTCAGCACCGAGCACCTCACGGATCTCGTCTTCCGTCTCCTCTGCCGCCTGACGACCCACCGCAGGGACGTTGCCGGCTCCAAGGGAATGCTCGCCGATGTGAAGTTTGTTCTCCACCGGACTCTTCTGCAACGCTTGGTTGTCAGTGTTGCAGAGAATGAAATCAACACCTGTAATGCCGTCGGTGAACATGTGCGTCACGGCATTGCTGCCGCCGCCTCCGACACCCATCACCTTGATAATGTTTGGCTTGGCATCAGGCGCATCAAATCTTACAATATCTGTCATATCTTTTTTGTTTTCTTATTAATCCTTGTCAATTTCATCATCTTTGAAAAGATTTTTCGAGAAACTGGTAATCAGTCTCTCTTTGAAATCCGAGAAGAACCTGCTTTTCTTCTCCTCTTCAACGGCTTTCTTTACCGTGACTTCCGGTTCATCAGACTTCTTCTGGTCGTTGCCGCTTGCCGTACATGCATTTTTCTTCACGGCCATCTCATAACGTTTGACACCTTCGATGACGAGGCCTACGCCTGTTGAATACATCGGGCTTGCCAATTCCTCCGATGTCTCGTTGGCGAGATATTCGTTCGGATAACCGATCCTCACGTCAAGACCCGTCTTGAAGGCTGCGAGCTGCTGGATGTGTTTCATCATGGCGCCGCCACCTGTCAACACTATGCCTGCAATAAGCTTATGTTGACTATTAACTCTTTGAATTTCAACATTTACCAAATCAAAAATCTCATCAAGGCGAGCTTGGATGATACTTGCCAATGTCTTGAAAGAAATCTCTTTCGGGTCGCGTCCGCGGATGCCAGGGATTGAGACGACCTCGTCGTCACGGTTCTCGCTTGCCACCGCCGAGCCGAACTTCACCTTGATTTCCTCCGCGTGTTTCTTGATAATCGAGCAACCCTGTCTGATGTCTTCAGTGATGACATTGCCGCCAAACGGAATGACCGCCGTGTGGTAAATGATGTCGTCATAGAAAATGGCGATGTCGGTCGTGCCGCCGCCGATATCGACGAGAGCCACACCCGCTTCCTTTTCATCGTCACCGAGAACGGCCTCCGCCGAAGCTATCGGCTCCAGAATCATGTTTTCCATCTCCAAACCTGCACGGTTGATACATGTCAAGATGTTTCTCGCCGCCGACACCTGCCCGATGATGACATGGAAGTTGGCTTCGAGCTTGCTTCCGAGCATCCCCTTCGGATGGCGGATTCCCGGCTCGTCATCAACGATATATTCCTGCGGGATGACATCGATAATCTCCTCGCCAGGTGTCATGCTCAACTTGAACACATCCTGACGTAGTTTTTCGATTTCAGCGTCGTTGATTTCAACATCAGAATTTTCGCGCATCAAAACGCCGCGGTGCTTGAGACTCTTGATGTGATGTCCGGCGATGCCGACATTCACCGTGCGAATTTCGACGTTCGACTGCTCGGACGCCTGACTGACAGCGCGTTTGATGGCGTCAACAGTTTCGTCGATGTTAAACACCATGCCGCGTTTAACACCCGTTGACTCTGTCTTGCCGTAGCCACGGATCACGATTTTTCCATTCTCAACCTTTTCGCCCACAAAACAGGCAATTTTCGTAGTGCCAATGTCAAGGCCTACTATATAAGCAGGATTACTCATTTTACTGTATTTTTAGTACACACAACTTGATTTTCAAAATTAAAATTGACCTTGCAATAATTACCGAGGTCAGGATTACCTTGCATCTGCTCAAAAAAGCACTGAAGGTTGTGCAGTTTCAGATCCGTATTTTCGCCATCACCGAGGACGACCTCCAGATCCACATTATTCATTGTCAATTCATAATTCCTGTTTTTCGCAAGATAGACCTGCTTGACGCAACAGTTTGTATATGAATTATTTATGACACTCATCATTACCGAGAAAAATTCCGGAAGATCGGTATTCTTGTATTTTTCATCATAAATGCTCGATGATGTCTTTGTCACAGCAGGGAAATCAGCGTAGCCGCTTCCAATTATCAGATGCGGAACATATTGACTGTTAACCGGATAGATATTTCCATCCGCATCAAGATAAACTGACTTGCCAAGTTTGTTATAGATGCGCATAACCGGCTGACATTCAACGATGTTCACCACCAAAATCTCATCAAGAGAAATATCTGCCTCAGTGAAAGTCGCCCACGGAATTGTGTTCAGATAGTTTCTCACCGAATCAACAGGAATCATTGTAACATCGGTGTTGGTCGCCGTATCGCAGATACTCATGATGTCGTGATAGACCTCACTATAGTTGATGAAACCGACTTCGCTCTCACGGTCAAGCGTCAGCATCACGTCCTTAAGCGGATGCTCGATATGCTCCTTGTGAGTGAACACCCAACCGGTGACAATCGCGCCGACCGTCAAGACCCAGACTGATATTTTCAAAAAATTCTTCATGATCTAAGCAATCTGTTTGGTGAACAACTTTTCAAAAACCGGCACAAAACGGTCAACATCTCCGGCACCCATCGTCATAACCAATTCCGGATCAATGGTTTTCACTGTAGAAACGAGATTCTCCTTTGTGCAGAGCATCTTGTCTCTCGAAGTGATTTTATTGAGAAGAGCAGACGAAGTGACACCTTCTATCGGCAGTTCCCTCGCCGGATAGATGTCAAGCAGAATCACTCTGTCGGCTATTGACAGGCTTTCCGCAAAGCCATCCATGAAGTCACGGGTTCTGGTGAAGAGATGCGGCTGGAACACAACCGTCAACTCTCTGTCAGGGAACACTTTGCGTGCCGCCGTCAGAGCAGCTTTTATCTCTTCAGGATGATGTGCGTAATCATCGACATAAACGTGTTTTTCATCTCTGATGCGGATGTCGAAACGACGTTGCACGCCTTTGAAAGTCAGTAACGCCTCTTTCAAGGTGGCGGTATCGACACCCAAAAAAGCGCAGATCAGAACAGCTGCGAGAGCGTTTTGGACGTTATGATTCCCATAAAGCGGCATAACAAACCGTTCGCCGCAAAGACCGAATCCGCATTCACAGGAAGTCATTATTTCAAATTCCGTCAAGCCGTTGACAATCTGAATATTACGAGCCACGAAATCAGCATTTCCCAAACCGTATGTAAGATGTTTCTTCGCGGTTTTTACCGGAAGGTTTTCATGGTAAATGACTATTCCGTCATCAGAATTCTTATCTGCGAACTCATTGAAACTTTCCACAAGATGCTGATAATCACCGTAAATGTCAAGATGGTCGGCATCTATCGAAGTGATGATGCTTGCGAAAGGCGAAAGTTGCAGGAACGAATGGTCGAACTCGTCGGCTTCCGCCACAACAAAGTCGTCGTCAGCGTCGCCGATGACCACATTGCTGCTGATATTACGCGAAATCCCGCCTATGAACGCTGAAATTTTCTTTTTTGCGGTCAACATGATATGCGTCACCAGAGCGGTTGTCGTCGTCTTGCCGTGCGTCCCCGCCACCGCGAGTGTCCTGCAACGGCGTGACAACATCCCCAAGACCTCGGCTCTTTTGACGATTTTCACATTTCTACTTCTTAAAACATTGAGTTCCTGTAGGTTAGCAGGAATTGCAGGTGTCAGGACCACAAATTCGACGTTTTCAGGAATCAACGAGGAATCATCCACATAATGTATCTTAATTCCTTCATTTTCAAGATTCTGCGTCAGCTGAGAACAGGTACGGTCATAACCTGCCACTTCAAAGCCTTGAGCCTTGAAATAGCGGGCGAGGGCACTCATCCCGATGCCGCCGATCCCTAAAAAATACACTATTCGACCGTTATTCATCATTTTTTACTACACAATTCCCAAAACTTTATCTATTTCATTCACAATATCTTCGGCTGCGTTCGGCCTTGCAAATTTAGAAATATTTTTCGACATGGCGGACATTTTTTCTTTGTTTTTAAGCAAATCGAAAACGACAGGCAAAAGTTCTGTTTCCGTCTTGTCGTTTTTCACCATCACAGCCGCATCAGCATCGACCAAACTCTGCGCGTTTTTCGTCTGATGGTCTTCGGCTGCTGTGGGGAGCGGCACGAAAACGACAGGTTTCTTCACCAATGAAAGCTCGGAGATTGACATGGCACCGGCTCTTGAGATCACGATGTCGGCGGCGGCGTAAGCGAGATCCATTCTCTCTATGAACACCATCGTTTTCACCCTTGCAGAAAGGCCGTACATCCCGATTTCATCCTCCGCACGGTCGATATAGAACTTACCTGTCTGCCAAATCATCTGATAATCATTTCCATTGAACATGCCAAGTTGTGCGGAAACACCTTTGTTGATTCCGAGTGCGCCTTGGCTTCCGCCCACGAGCAGGATTATCGGCTTCTGCGGGTCGAGACCGAAGAAACGTGCGCCTTCCTCTTTAAGGTTCTCGTCAGAAACGATATTGTTTCTCAACGGGTTGCCGGTCAAGACGATCTTGTCTTTCGGGAACCATCTGTCCATCTTTTCATACGCGACGCATATTCTGGCGGCTTTCGGCGCCACGATTTTGTTTGTGACACCCGGAAACGAATTCTGTTCCTGTATTACCACAGGTATCCCCAAGGCCGTTGCCTTTCGCATCGTCGGCCCGCTGGCGAATCCGCCGACACCGACGACGGCATCTGGTTTGAATCTTTTCAGGATTTTCCTTGCTTTGCAGAGGCTGCTTATCAGTTTGAAGGGGAAACTGAAGTTGTCGAGTGACAGCTCACGCTTGAAACCGCTGATCCACAGTCCTTCAATAGGATAACCAGCCTTAGGCACGCGTTCCATCTCCATCCTGCCCTTTGCCCCGACGAAAAGTATCTCGGCATCAGGATGACGTCTTTTGAATGCGTCCGCAATCGCAATGGCCGGGAAGACATGGCCTCCCGTGCCGCCGCCGCTAACTATCAGCCTCGGCGACTTCAAGTTCCGCTTCTCTTTCATCATTCTTGTTTATATCTTTCGTTACACTTATTATTATTCCCAAAGCCATTCCCGTGAACAACAACGAAGTACCGCCCATGCTCACGAACGGCAACGGCTGTCCCGTCACAGGCAAAAGTCCGACCGCGACACCCATGTTTATCATCGCCTGCATGACAATGCTGAACGCAAGACCGATGCAGAGCAAGCCACCGAACGGATGCGCTTTTTTCACCACACGCATCGCACGATACAGAAGAATCATGTAAATCAACAGCACCGCAATGCCGCCGACAAGCCCGTACTCCTCAATGATTATCGCATAGATGAAGTCGGAATACGGATGAGGCAACACGTTACGTTGGGTGCTTTTTCCGGGTGACTTCCCGAAAGCGCCGCCGCCGGCAATGGCGATCTCCGCCTGTTTGACCTGGAAATTCGCGTCACTGTCAATCTCTTCCTCGTCAGAGAAAAACCTGTCAAACCTGTTCACCCACGTCGTGATTCTGTTGTCAGCGTCAGGATTTGACTTTGAAATCATCAGGCCGACAGATATGAAAAGGCCACCTGCAACGACCACGATTCCGAGAAACCCCAGAATGTATTTCATATCCAACCTGCTTATGAACATCATCACGAGGCAGACCACGAACAGCATCGCCGCCGTCGAGAAATTCTCCGGGAAAATAAGTCCGACCACGACGGTCACCGGAAGCATCACCCTCCAGGCCACCACCTTGAACGTGATGAGCTCGTCGTGGCCGATGGCCAGCACTTTGGCGAGATAGCCCACGAGCGCGATTTTCGCCAAGTCGCTGGTCTGGAACGTCAGGCCGCCGATGCCTATGACGCGCGAAGCATGGTTGAGATTCTGCCCGAAGAAAAGCGTATAAGCAAGCAACGGTATTGAAATCCAACACAATAACGTCAGAATCCATGAATATTTTCTGTATTTGACACATGAGGCGAGAACCATGAAAACAAAGCCCAACACCAAGAGAATCGAGTGTTTCAACAACACAAAAGCGTTGCTGCCGTGATACCTGTTGTTTGCATACGACTCCGACGCGCTATAGACAGCGAGCATCGAGATCAGCATGAGAAAGATCACCATGACCCAGATGACCTTGTCCCCTTGAACCAATTTTTTGATTTTTTCCTTCATCTTTTTATTGTTTTTATTGATTATCAATTGTTTCTTGCATATTTCACGAATTCGGAGGCGAGAACATCGTCGTTCATCTCAACAGACTTCGCAGCCGGCGAGAAGATGACATTCTGGCCTGAAACCGTCATGGACTCAACGATTTTCATCGCTTCTTCCATGTTCCCGGCATTTCTTACGCCGCCGCGGACCACGCCGCCGAATGACTTGCTGACGTTTTCGCAGTCATTGCCGATACACACAATCGCCACCACGCATTGACGCACGACCGGGATAAGTTCCTCATAATCATCACATCCGCCGATGGTCAGCCATATTGTCGGAGCCGTGATGTCGCTCAAAGTGAAATACGTGGCGGTGATGCTTTTCGCGCCCGAATCGTCAATAAAGCTCACGCCGTTTCTCATTTCGACGACCTCATTTCTGTGTTTGATATGTTCGCAGTCAATGAAACTGTCGCGCAGATTCGCCTTGCGAGCCTGGAAAATGTTGCTGCTAATAGTGGCAGCCGTCGTAAAAGTCTCTGTTCTTCTACCCTGTTTTGCAAGTTGTTCTAAAGTCATTTTCTTAAAATTTAAATATTGTTTTTTATAATTATCTTATTTTCAATGTTAAAATAGCGACAGCCACAAGAATTATCGTCACGATCCAGAATCTGACCGTGATTTTCATTTCATGAAGCAGGTCGCCTTTGCCTTTGTAAATCACGCTGCTCGTAGGATCCAATTTCAGAACCTGGTCCATTGAGGTGCGGAAATGGTCGTGGATAGGAGTGCGTTTCCAGATGCGGCGATGCACGCCTTTGCGTTTTCCTGAGACATAAAACATCCGTTGTCCTATGACAGATACGCTTTCAAGAAGGAAGATGCCGCACATCACCGGGAGCAGCAGTTCCTTATGAATGATTATCGCCGAAACAGCGATGATGCCGCCGATGGTGAGACTTCCGGTGTCGCCCATGAAGACCTGCGCCGGGAACGAGTTGTACCAAAGGAAACCTATCAAAGCACCGATGAACGCTGCAAGGAAAATCACAACTTCTTCACTGCCAGGGATATACATAATATTCAAATACCCGGAGAGCATGGCGTTACTCGAAAGATACGCCAAGATGCCGATGCCAAGTCCGATGATAGCCGAGTTCCCGGCCGCCATGCCGTCCATGCCGTCGTTGAGGTTCGAGCCATTTGAAACAGCCGCCACTACGAAGACGGTCAGCGCAACGAAGAAAATCCAACCGGCGTAATATTTGTAAGGCTCGCCAAGAAAACTGAAAATGTCAGCGTAGTTCAGGTTGTTGTTCTTCAGAAACGGTATCGTCGTTCTCGTTGACTTCACGCCCGGTGACTTCACCACGATTTCCTTGTTGTTTTCAATTTTCTTCACAACACTTTCATTCATAACGACTTGCGGGCTAAAACGAAGCGTAAGTCCGACGATGAGACCGAGTGCCACCTGACCGAAAATTTTGTACCAACCCTTGATGCCGTCCTTGTTTTTCTTGACCGTCTTGATGTAGTCGTCGGCAAAGCCGATTCCGCCAAGGATGACAGTCGTGACAAGCATAAGAATCATATATACGTTATGCAGTTTCCCGATGAGGAGGCATGGGATCAATATTGACGCGATGATTACGATGCCGCCCATCGTCGGGACGCCTTTCTTGTTGACGTTGAACGGGTCAATCTTCGCATCACGCTGGGTTTCAGAGATGTTATGCTTTTTCATGTAATTGATGAAAACCTTTCCGAGCCATATTGACACGACGAGTGCGATGATTATGGCGACGATGGCGCGGAATGTGACATAATTGAACATTCCGGCACCAGGGAAATTCAACCTTTCATCAAGAAAATCAAAGAGATAATACAACATTTTCCGTCCCCCTTATTTTTCGTTAAAAGCATTTTCAAGTTCTTCTCTGTCATCAAAATGGTACTTCACGCCTTTCACATCCTGATAATTCTCATGGCCTTTTCCGGCGACGAGGATGATATCACCTTTCTTGGCGAGAGCGACGGCTGTACGTATTGCCTCGCGGCGGTCGGTGATACACAGCACCTTATTATAAAACGCGCCGTTCACGCCGGCTTTCATCTGCGCGATGATGTCTTCCGGATTCTCGAATCGCGGGTTGTCGCTTGTGATTATAAGTCTTTCGGACCTTGTCACGGCGGCGGCGGCCATCTCCGGGCGTTTCGCCGCATCGCGGTTTCCGCCGGCACCGGCGACGGTTATAAGTGTCTCATTATGAGTGCGAATCTCGTTTATTGTGTCAAGAACGTTTTTCAAAGCGTCTGGCGTGTGAGCGTAATCAACGATGCCAATGACACCTGATTTCGAATACACCATCTGAAAACGACCCGCCGCGCTGTGCAGCTTGCTGACCCCGCAGAGCAGCTCGTCTTCCTTCATCCCAAGCAACGACGCCGCTCCGTAAATCGCAAGGATGTTCGATGCGTTGAATCGTCCGACAAGAAGCGTGAACAATTCTTTCCCGTTGATTCTCAATTTCATTCCGTCGAAACAGCTTTCAAGGACGACGGCCTTGAAGTCGGAGTCATGCAGCAGCGAATACGTCTTTTTTCTTGCTTTCGTGTTCTGAAGCATCACCATCCCGTTCCTGTCATCGAGATTGGTGAGAGCGAAAGCCGTTGCCGGAAGGTTGTCGAAGAATTTCTTTTTTGCATCGCGGTAGGCGGCGACGGTCTTGTGATAATCAAGATGGTCGTGAGTCAGATTCGTGAAGATTCCGCCCTCGAACACAAGTCCGGCGATTCTGTCCTGATCAACGGCATGCGAGCTGACCTCCATGAAGGCGTATTCGCATCCGGCATCGACCATCTTTGCAAGCAACTCATTGAGTTCCAGCTGGTCGCCAGTTGTATGAGTTGACGGTATGACTTTTCCGTCGATGATGTTTTCTATTGTGGAAAGAAGTCCGCAGGCATATCCGGCATCGGTGAAGAGCCTGTAAAGCAACGTCGCTATTGTCGTTTTTCCGTTGGTTCCGGTGACGCCGACGAGACGCAGCTTTGAAGAAGGATTCCCGAAATATTCAGAAGCGGCATATCCAAGAGCCTTTGCGCTGTTCCCGACCACGACGTATGTAACGTCAGCGGCGTACATCTCCGGAAGCTGTTCACACACAACCGTCACGGCACCGTTCTCAATCGCCTTGGAGATATAGTCGTGACCGTCAACCTGAGTGCCGCGAACCGCGAAGAACATGCTGCCTTTCACGCATTTCCTCGAATCAAAAGCGAGCATGGTGACTTCACAGTCAGTCGTCCCGACAGTCTTCACCACATCGCAATTCCTTAATATTTCGTTTATCTTCATGACAAAAACTATTTCAAAACAAATGTTATCGTCTTACCTTTCTCCAATTCCGTCCCTGCCTCCACCGACTGTTTCTTCACTATTCCGCAGCCGTTGAAATCGGCTTTCCAGCCCATGTTTTCGATGAGATATACGGCATCGGTCACGTTCATGCCGGTCAGTTCGGGAACGATATTCTGTTCATTTTCAACATTTTCAATCACCACACCTCCGTTGCTCGAAGGTTTCACCTTCACCCATTCAGAACCGAGTTCGCTGTCAACCATCCGCACTCCTGCCATCTTGCAATATTCGTTGACATCATGGTAATAGACCTGCGATGCCTTGGTGTATTTGTCGCAGTTGGCGTCGAAGCTGCATGTCTCATCGGTGATGCCGAGTTCGGTGGCATAGACTTTTTCGGATATTTCCTTGAAGACCGGCGCTGACACCGATGCGCCGTAATATTTCCCTGCCGAGGGGTTGCATACCACCACGATGCATGTGTATTTCGGCTTGTCGGCCGGGAAATACCCGACGAACGAGGCCGTATAGTCTTTCTTGTTATAGCCTTCTTTTCCGCCGGAGATTTGTGCGGTTCCGGTCTTTCCCGCCACCGGAAACGAGCAGTCGTTCATCACTTTCGCCGTACCGTGCTCCACCACGCCGCGCAACAATGTCTGCAACGTCTTGATTGTACGCTCCGAAGCGATGCTCTCGTTGATGACGACAGGGTCGAATTTCCTCACGACCTCGTTGCCGCGACGGATTTCCCTCACGAACTGGGGTTTCATCATCCTGCCGTTGTTGGCGATGGCGTTATAATATGTCAGAAGCGTTATCGGTGTCACAGTCAGTTCATAACCTATTGACATCCAAGGCAATGAAACCTTTGACCAATATTTGCTGTCAGTGCCTTTGATATACGGTTTCCCTTCGCCTTTCAGATCGAGGTTCAGCGGTTCGTTGATTTTCGTCTTCCTGATCTGGTCGATGAACGCCTGCGGTTTGTCGCCGAAAGCCTCCGTCGTGAGAAATCCGAACGCGATGTTCGACGACTCCCAGAAAGCCTGCTTGACCGTCGGCTTGCCGTTGGCGACGACATGCGAGTCGGTCATGAAGCGGTTATGGAACTTCATCCTCGCCGCCGTTCCGAGATCCAAAACCCTTTCTATGTCAAAATCCGGGTCATTCTCTAATAACGCCGTCATGGTGATTGCCTTGAAAGTGGAGCCGGGCTCGACGTTCTCGGCAATGGCGAAATTATACGACTCCTCGTATCTGTCTTTTTTCTCATTGTATTTCAAGGAAGCCATCACCTCTATGAAACCCGTCTCGACATCCATCATTATCACGCAGCCTTTCGCAGCCTTGTTGTCGGCGAGGCAACGACGCAACGACTCCTCAGCGAGGTCCTGCATCTCGATGTCGATGGACGTGTAGATGTCCTTTCCGTTTTCGGGCAGCACATTGATGGAAGCCGGCACGTTGATGAAGCGCCCGCCGTTCACGCGCCTCTGCATCTGAAGGCCGTTCTTTCCGACGAGGCAGGTGTCGTATGCGCCTTCAAGCCCGACCTTGATCGGATTGACGGAATCCTGAATGACATAGCCGACGGTTCTCATCGCGATGTCGCCATACGGACGCTCCCTGACATACTGCTTCTCCACAATCAAGCCGTTGTACCGCTGATTGAAGATCGGGAAGGAACGCAGACGCTCGTAATCGTCTTTCTTGAGTTTCCTCGCAATTTTCACGTAACGTTTGTTATTGTCTCTCGCCTTATTCAACTTACTGACATACTGCGACTTGGAATAGTCCTTAAACATTTTTGACAGGCTGTCGGCCAGGGCTTTGACATTCTTTTCATAAACCGAATCAGCGATGGCTACAGGATCGAAATGAATGTCATAGACCGGTATCGAGGTGGCAATGATAGTATTATTTTTTGAAAAAATATTACCTCTGATGCCTTCCGTCCTGATGACTCTGGTGCCGAATTTTTCCGCATATTCAAGCAATTCCTCACGCTCGGCGACCTGAATGTAAATAATCCGGCCCACTATTGCGAGGCCGAATAGCAACATGGCAACGTAAATCAGATATACGCGCCCCATAGTTTCGTCTTTTGATTCCATTTTCTTCATAATCTTTTTTCTTTAATTATTATTTTGACTTACATCTATTGTTATTTTTTTCAATGGTTCGACAGACTCCTTTATCCCCTTGTATTTCAATTGTTTTGCGAGCTGCGTCTGTTTCGTGAGCTTGGTGATTTCAGATTTGTTGTAGATATATTCCACGTGTTTGCTCTCAAGCACGCGGTTCTGTTTCATAAGCTCGCTGTTCACGTCTTCCGCGACGTAAGTGTTTGTTATATAGATCATTGACAACGCCACTATGTAAATGATGAATGGCAGTTGCTTGGTGACAGTCTTCTTTTTGAACAGGTCGCCGCCAATAAAGTCAGGCAGGAACGACGTGTTTCTCTTTTTCGGAAGTTTCATTGTCTGCTCTTCCGGAAGAGTCTGTTTTTCTTCTTTTATCGGAAGTTCATCGTTACTCATTCCGTCCTCCTTTCCGCTATCCTGAGCTTTGCGCTTCTCGCCCTGCTGTTGACGGCGATTTCCGCGTCTGTCGGCACAATCGGTTTGTGCGTTATTAATTTATAAGGTGTAATTTGGTTTCCGAAGAAATCCTTCTCCACCTCGCCGTTTGCGTTCCCGCTTTTCATGAAGTTTTTCACGAGGCGGTCTTCGAGCGAATGGTACGACATCACCACAATGCGTCCGCCCGGTTTCAGCACGTCGGCGCACTGCGAGAGGAAAGCCTCAAGCACTTCCATCTCCTTGTTCACTTCTATCCTCAACGCCTGGAAAATCTGCGCAAGCATCTTATTTTCAGCACCTTTCTGAAGGTGAGAAGCGACCGCTTCCTTCAGGTCTGTCGTTGTCTCAAGCGGTTTCACCGAACGCGCCGCATCGATGTCGCGAGCCAGTGCCAAGGCATTCTTCAGTTCGCCGTAACGCGAGAACACGCTTGCCAGCGAGCCGACTTCGTAGCTGTTCACGACTCCGGCCGCGTCAACGGGTGATTTCTGATTCATGCGCATGTCCAACCGACCCTCGAAACGCGTGGAGAAACCCTTCTCCGGCGTGTCGAACTGATACGATGACACGCCGAGGTCGGCGAGGATGCCGTCAACCTTAGAACGGGCATGAAGCTGCACGAAGTTTTTCATATACCTGAAATTCTGCGGGATGAACGTGAAACGCGGGTCGTCAAAAGCGTTTCTCGCGGCGTCGGCGTCCTGGTCGAAGGCGTAGAGATGGCCGCCGTCGAGCTGCTCCAGAATACGGCGCGAATGGCCGCCGCCGCCGAAAGTGACGTCAACATACAGTCCGTCCGGGTTGATTTTCAGCCCGTCCATGCATTCTTCCAACATCACCGGATTATGATACATATCTTTATATTTGTTTTGTTATACATTAAAATCGACGTTTCCGAGGTTCTCGTCAACCATCTTCATGAAGTCCTCGTCGGAAACCTCCGCGTTGCTCTTTTCGAGCTGTTCCTGTCCCCAGATCTGCATCCTGTCGGTCAGCGATGAGATCACCACATCCTTCACCATGCCGCATTTCTCCAGAAGATCCTTCGGAATCTGGAGACGCCCGCTGCCGTCAATCTTCACGAGACGCGCGCCCGCATTTATCCTGCGCTGTATTATCAGCGTCTCCTTCTTGAATGAGTTCATCTTTCCGAGACGTTCCTGGAGCTTGCGCCAGTCGTCCATCCCGAACATGTCGAGACACGGCTCATACAGCCCCGGACGCAACACAAAACCGTCGTCCAACGCCGTTCCGAGCTGTTCCTTGAAACTGCTCGGCAGCAGAAGACGACCCTTTGCGTCTAATTTACAACCATATTCGCCTATCGGATAAATCATTTTTCATTCAATTTTTCAAGTTGTAAAAATACTACATTTTTTCCCACATTAACCCACTTTTTTAATTTTTTCTGACAAAAAGTTATCAACATTTTAGTAACACCGCTGTAAACACCAACAAACACTGGCATTTACAACGACAAAGTTATCAACAAATATTTTTTCGGGCTTTTATGAAAAGAAATTTCTTATTTTTGCAAAAAATAATTTCATGGTAATAAAGACTGCAACTTTTCTGCAAAGCAACACGAAAATCGACAAGCTGCCGGCGGCGGACAAGCCGGAATACGCTTTCATCGGACGTTCCAACGTGGGAAAATCCTCATTGATCAATATGCTGACGAACAACGGGAAGCTGGCGAAGGTGTCGGCGACACCGGGCAAGACGATAACGATCAACCACTTCCTTATCAACAATGAGTGGTATCTTGTTGACCTTCCGGGATACGGATTTGCGAAACGCTCGCAGAAAGACCGCGAGATGTGGCAGAAGATGCTCGACAGTTACATCATGGGACGCCAGAACCTTATTGCGACCTTCGTTCTGGTTGACAGCCGCATCAAGCCGCAGAAAATCGACTTGGAGTTCATGGCGAAACTCGGCGAGAACCAAGTCCCTTTCGTGATAATCTTCACGAAAGCCGACAAGCTGAAGAAAAACCAACTGATTGACAATATCGAAGCCTACAAGACGCAGCTTCTCGAAGAATGGGACGAACTTCCGACGATGTATGTGACATCATCGGAAATCGGCCTCGGAAAAGACGACGTGCTGAATTTCATCGAGGAATACAACAAGGAATTCAAACATATTTAAGCCTTTACGGATTTTTCGGCTTTTGAAATTCCTTTTCTTTCCTCACTCCTCCATCGCCTCGAATTTCTTCACGAGTTCCTCAGGCGTGAGACCGAGGTTTTCGATGGAGGCGCGGCAGTCAGCGGCCATTTCGCCTTCAGGGTAAAGTTCGAGATACTTCTCGTATGCGGCCTTGGCCTGTTCGATGTTGTTGTAACGTGTCTCATAGATGAAACCTTTCACGAACACCGCCATCGGGGTCTTCTCATAATCAGGGTACTCCTGCACGAGACGGTCGATAATATCGAAAGTCTTGACCGGGTTGTCGAAATTCATCGAGACATCCACGGCTTTGAAAAGATATTCAGCAGACTGTTGGTTTTCCGGATTTTGCGTCGCGAAATCGCAATAAACGTCAACGAGTTGCTCCGCGATTTCAGGATTCACCGCACTTTCCGTAGAGAAAGCCTGTTTCTCAAGTTTAGCGATTCTGTCCGACAGATTTTCATTTCCGCAGCTTAAAAGCATCATGGAAACCGCCACAATTAATAAAGGTGTAATTCTATTCATATAGTTTGTAAAGTTCGAAAGTTTATAAAGTTTGTAAAGTTTATAAAGTCTTTTGCATCAGGCTTCTCTCCTATCTCAACTTTCCTCTCTTAACCCTAATCTCTTAACCAACTATCCTCTCCCCTTCCTCTTATTCGGGAAAATCATCTTGTAATCAACTTCCACGCGACCTTCCGAAATGTTACGCAACTTATTCTTAAGCAGCATCTTGCGCATCGGGCTGAGGCGGTCAACATATACTTTGCCTTCGAGATGATCGTATTCATGCTGGATGACGCGTGCCACGATTCCGGAGAATGTGTCTTCATGTTCCACGAAATTCTCATCCAAGTAATTGATTTTCACTGTGCTTGGGCGTTCCACGTCTTCGCCCATTTCAGGCAGGCTGAGGCAGCCTTCCTTGAATATCCACGGTTCGCCGGAAAGCTCGATGATTTCGGCATTTATGAATACCTTCTTGACACCGGCACCATCGGGATATTTTTCCTTGAACGGGTCGCAGTCGATGACGAAAAGCCGAATCGACCTGTTCACCTGCGGAGCCGCGAGACCGACACCCTCGGAGTGATACATCGTCTCGAACATGTCGGCGATAAGTTTCTGAATTTCAGGCGTGTTTTCTTCAATATCTTCAGCCACACGTTTCAAAACCGAATGGCCGTATGCTACTACTGGTAAGATCATTTTAGTTAAAAGTTTGTAAAGTTATAAAGTTATAAAGTTATAAAGTTATAAAGTTTGTAAAGCATGAGAGACTTTCGTACTCAATTAGAAATCCGTCAGCGTTTTTCGATTCAGGTTTTGATTGAACTCCATGAACGATTGCAGGATCAACGTCGCGCTGATGGTGTCAACGAGTTCCTTGTTCTGACGTTGTTTCCTGCTGAGTCCGGCATCTATCATCGCCTGATGTGCGATCACGGAGGTGAAACGCTCGTCGTAGCGTTTTATTTCAATGTCCGGGAAATTTTTTCTAAGCTGTTTAACGAAAGGTTCGATGTACTTTGCCGACTCCGAGGCGTTGTTTTTCATGTCTTTCGGCTCACCGACGACGATAATATCGACCTGTTCAGTCTTGACGTAGTTCTGTATAAAGGCCATCAGTTCATGTGCCGGCACGTTGGTCAGGCCGTTGGCGACAATACGCAACGGGTCTGTCACAGCGACACCGCAACGCTTTCTGCCATAATCAATTGCCATTATTCTACCCATTCCAAAAATTTTTGCAAAAATAACTATTTTTTAGTTATAAAGTTCATAAAGTTTGTAAAGTTTGAAAGTGTTTTCACCAACGAAAAAAATTTTCAAAAAAAAGTTGCGCGTATTGAAATTTGTTGTACTTTTGCACCCGCAAACCCGATGGTAGATGTAGCTCAGCTGGTTAGAGTACCGGATTGTGGTTCCGTGGGTCGTGGGTTCGAATCCCACCTTCTACCCTCAAACCTGAACATCTCTTAACGCCTCGTTGAGAGATGTTTTTTTGTCCGTTGACTCGTTCCTTTTCTTTATTATCAAAGCGCACGCCACCTGAAAGTCGCCGGCGGGGAAATGCTTTGTGTATGAGCCTGGTACGACCACCGAGCGGGCCGGGACGAAGCCTCTGTATTCGACGGGCTCGTCTCCCGTGACATCGATTATTCTCGTCGATTGCGTGATGACGGTGTTTGCGCCGAGCACTGCCTCCTCTTCAATCCTGACGCCTTCGACGACGATGCAGCGCGAGCCGATGAAGCAGTTGTCTTCGATGATGACGGGTGCGGCCTGCACCGGCTCCAGCACTCCGCCGACGCCGACGCCGCCGCTCAAATGTACGTTCCTCCCGATCTGTGCGCATGAGCCGACGGTGGCCCAGGTGTCAACCATCGTGCCGCTATCGACAAACGCGCCGATGTTGACGTACGACGGCATCAAAACCACACCTTTATTAATAAAAGCACCGTAACGCACCGTCGCCGGTGGCACCACGCGCACGCCAAAACGCTCGAAACCGTCCTTCAGGGCAATCTTGTCGTGATATTCAAAGATGCCGCTTTTGCTCACTTCCATCTTGTTAATCGGGAAAAACATGATGACGGCTTTCTTGAGCCATTCGTTCACAAACCATTGTCCTTCAATCTTTTCGGCGATACGAAGCTGTCCGCAGTCGAGGAGACGAACCGCTTCGCGAACCGCCTCGCATGTCTCGCTTTTCTCAAGCAAAGAACGGTCGTCCCATGCGTTTTCTATGATCGTTTTTAAGTTGTCCATAATTTTATGTAAATGAAAATGCAAATGTAAGACAAAAATAAATATCTTTGCCCAATAAATTTTCACGATGAAAAACAAGAAATTTCTATCTCCGTCGCAGATTGCGTGGCAGCGTTACAAGAAAAATGCAACCGGCATGATTTCATTGATTTTCATTATATTATGCACTTTAGTGGCGATATTTGCATATTACATAATCCCAGACGACACACCCGACGCGAACACTCAGATTCTCGAAATAAGCACGCAGAAGCCCGGATTTGAAGTTGACATTTTGCTTGTCCCGAAGCCAATCAATGTCGAAAAGTCCGGATTCTGGAAGAAACTCGTCAGCGGCCAGCCGAGTCCGTATCGTCAGATTCCGTTCGACTCACTGAAAATCGATGAAAAGACGACGACCGTTTACATTTTCAATCCCGAACATTCCGGCGAAGTCAAGACAGAAACGATTGACAATAAAGCATTTGAGTCATCAAACCGAAACACATCCCAGACCGTGTCAGTTCTTGATTTCGTCGTCCACAAACGTTATCTTCTCGGCACCGACCAGTTCGGGCGCGATTTCTTGAGTCGATTGCTTCTCGGCACAAGGATAAGTCTTTCTGTCGGTTTCATCGCCGTCATCCTCAGCGTGGTCATCGGTTTGTTCATCGGCGGTGTCGGCGGTTTTTTCCGCGGTCGCGTTGACGATGTGGTGATGTGGTTCATCAATGTGGTATGGTCACTTCCCACCTTATTGATTGTCATAGCGATAACATTTGCGTTAGGCAAAGGCATCGTTCAGGTTTTCATCGCCGTCGGCCTCACGATGTGGGTTGAGGTGGCGCGTGTGACGCGCGGCCAGATACTTTCCATCAGGGAGACGACTTTTGTCGAAGCCGGCCGCGCCTTGGGATTCAGGAACGCGAGGATCATCATCAGGCATATAATCCCGAACGTGATAAACCCGATTATCGTCATCTCCGCCGCGAACTTCGCCACTGCGATATTGCTTGAGGCGGGACTTAGTTTCCTCGGCATAGGCGTCCAGCCCCCGATGCCGTCGTGGGGCTCGATGATTAAAGAAAACTACGCATATATCATCTTGAACGACGCGTATTTAGCGATACTTCCGGGCATCGCAATCATGCTTTTGGTGCTCGCTTTCATGCTCATGGGCAACGCATTACGCGATGCATTAAACGTGAAAAAATGATTTATCTGCCGTGTTTTTTCGAAACATGATAGGGTTTGAGACAGTCTTCGTACCGGTCCGTCAGACATTTTCCCTTATTGAAATTGAATTTCAATGAGACATACAGATCGAGACCGTAAAGTTCGCCTACACCGATGAGATTCAACAGGTTCTGCGTCCCGACTGTCAGGAATGCCGCACGGAAAGACGCTCCGAGAAGCAGACGATTGTAATTCACGACAGTCACAGGCATCGTGACATCAAACCACTGCGACTCGAAACGGGGCGACAAAAGCATCTGCGCATCCCGCATGACATGATATTTTGTAATTGCAACCGGCTGGATTACGACTGCATTCACAAAGAAATGCCTGTTAAAACTGTAATCAAACTGAAGGCTCAATGATGTCGGCAGCCCCATCCAGAACCCTTTTCGTTCAATTTCCGAGTCAAACGCTTCATTTACAACGTCCATAAATTCATGGACGGTATTGACATCATTGAATCTCTCCGTGTTGAGTTCTGCATTTTTGGTGTCATATTCCGACACTTCGGCGTCATTGCCGAAATACACCGCACCAAGATCGATGACGGAAAAGCCAAGTCTCCAAATATAATCAACAGGGCTTATTTCACAGTTCCTTTTAAGCCTGCCCTCCGCCCTGGAATTCCTCAAACGCGTATATGTCACTCCGACATCTATGCCTCCGCCGAATCCTGCAATGCGATTTTTAATCAAGTCATCATTGAAATCTCCATCCACAGTGAAATACGTGTCGTAACCTAAAGGCAACGAATAGGCCATACCACCTGTCATACGGTCAAAAAACCAAACGGAATCATTCATTCCGATACTGTCACCGAGTTCAAGATGATAGTCCAACTTCTTGGAAGACAATGCGACAGCCCCGACAGACATGGCCACTTTCGCATTCACTCCGAGGTCAACACGATGTCTGAATCTGTTAAAAACGACAGTGGAATATGACAGGCCGAACTCCGACCAAGCCATGATGCCGACGTTTACATTTTTTCCTGAATAATTGCGGGCATATTGGGTGTAATACACTGTAGTGTCAGCCGGATCACCATCATTTATTCTGTAGTTGTGGTCAAAACCGACCATACAAACCTCAAGTATCTCACTCGGGAATTTATGAACATCCACGTTAGCGCGTGTCCGTGCGAAAAAGCCGACAGCATGTCTGCCCCTGAAATTATACATCCCGCTTAAAACCACGGCGTCGGCACCGACATTCGCTGTTGCACGTTTGCTGCTTCCGTAATTGAAATCCAAGTCAAAAACTCGCGGAAAACCATTGATAATCTTTGTATAAGACATCTTAAATGATTTGTCGAAAACAGACTTGAAAGCGTCAGCAGAGGGAACATGGAAATAATTGTTGTAAGCAGAAAGACCGAGATTCAAGCCGAAATCCGCATAGACGCCAGATGTGGTCAATGACGACGGATTCAGCAATGCGCCATGTGAACCTGCATGATTTCCGTATGCACCAACAATTGATTGTGATTTCACATAATCAATTGACGTACAAGTAATCATCAATACCATCAGCAACGATTTCAGCAGCTTACCATTCATATCTCAAATAAAGCTGCAAAAATATGAAATATTTTAATCGGCCTGAAATTCAATCGACATATTTTTTTAAAATATTTGTGATTCCTGCAAAAAAATTTTGTAATTTTGCACGCTCAAAAAATAGGCTGAACTGCGGATGTGGCGTAATTGGTAGCCGCGCCAGACTTAGGATCTGGTTTCGTAAGAAGTATGGGTTCGAGTCCCTTCATCCGCACTAATAATCAACATATTACAGAAATGAAGACAACACAGACAGCAAAGGGCGACCTTCTCGCCACGATTCAAATTGAGATAGAGAAAGCAGACTACGCAGGCGAAGTCACAAAAGCATTGAAAGATTACCAACGCAAGGCTTCAGTTCCAGGCTTCCGTCAGGGTAAGGTCCCGTTCGGGATGATTCAGAAAATGTACGGCGCGGCGGTCACTTTCGACAAACTCAACCAGAAGGTCTCTGAAGCTCTTAACCAGCATATCAAAGACAACGATCTCGACCTCATGGGTTATCCGCTTTCAGACCCGGAAAAAGAACAGCCTGCGGATCCAGAGACTCAGGAGACGATGACATTCTACTTCGAGGCGGGTCTCAAGCCGGAAGTGAAAGTCAACCTCGCTGAAATCAGCATGGATTACTACAACATCAAGGCTTCGGAAAAAGAAATCGACGCCACGGTGACGCGCATCCAGGAAAACAACAAGGCCGAAGACGGCACCGTCGCGGAACTCAACGAGGAATTCTTCAAGAATTTCTTCCCCGGCAAGGACATCAAAGACATCGAGACATTCCGCAAGGAAGTCGCCGGTGAGATGGAGAAACAATACGTCATCGAAGCCGACAGGATGTTCTACAACCTCGCCATCGACAAGCTCGTGAGCGAGATCAAGTTCGACATGCCTGACGCATTCCTGAAACGCTGGATCGTCGCCAACAGCGAAGGCAAAATCACAGCCGAAGACGCAGAAAAGGACTACGACAACACATATTCAAAGTCATTCAGATGGCAGCTCATCGAAGAATCCATTGCGAAGGCGAACCCTGAACTCGTTCTTAAAGAAGAGGAGATCAGAGAATTTGTCACCAAGATGTATTTCGGGCACCTTGACATGTCGGGCATGGACGATGAGATGAAAGGCCGCCTCAACGGAATCATCGACTCTGTCTTGAAAGACGAGAAACAGCGTGAGACAATCTACAACCAGGTTGCAGATCAGAAATTCACGGCGTTCTTCAAAAACAACATGAAGGTCAACACCGTCGAGACAGACTACGAAGGCTTCATGAAGGCAGTCATGCCGGAGATGCCTGAAATGCCGGCAGCCGAGACAACAGAAGAAAAATAATCAGTTAATTAAACAAAGGATGTAGAGGCGCCACTGTGTGACGTCTCTATATTCGTCTAAACAAACAACATTATGAACACCAACAACGAATTCTACAAGTATGCCACCAAGCACATGGGCATCAACGGATTAGGTCTTGAAAAATACGCCAACAATGTCACGAGCTACATCTCCCCCACTATCATTGAGGAACGTCAGCTCAACGTCGCCCAGATGGATGTCTTCTCACGTCTTATGATGGACCGCATCATATTCCTCGGCGACCAGATTGACGATTACGTGGCGAACATCATCCAGGCCCAGCTGCTGTTCCTGGAGTCGTCAGACCCGAAACGCGACATTCAGATTTACCTCAACTCACCCGGCGGCTCGGTCTATGCGGGACTCGGCATCTACGACACCATGCAGTTCGTCCAGCCTGACGTCGCGACTATCTGCACCGGCATGGCGGCGTCGATGGCGGCCGTCCTCCTATGCGCAGGCGCGGCCGGCAAACGCTCGGCCCTCAAGCACTCACGCATCATGATCCACCAGCCGATGGGCGGGATGCAGGGACAGGCTTCTGACATCGAAATCACGGCAAGAGAGATACAGAAACTCAAGAAAGAACTCTACGACATCATCGCCACACATTCAGGACAGCCTTTCGACAAGGTGTGGGCCGACTCCGACCGCGACTACTGGATGACTTCGGCGGAAGCCAAGGAATACGGGATGATTGACGAAGTGCTTTCAAAAAAATAATTTTCTTAAGTGTTGAGTTTTAAGAGTTGAGAGTGAAGTTACTTTCAGCTCAACTCTCGAAATTCAACTCTCAAAACCATTAAAAACATGGCAAAAAGACCGGAAAACCATTGCTCGCTGTGCGGAAGGCCGGAGAGCATGGTGAATATTCTGATAACAGGACTGGACGGATTCGTCTGCGATGAATGTGTGAACCGCGCACACTTGATGCTCCATGAAGAGGAAAATCACCGCAAGAAGACTTCAACTCCCGACTTCAAACTGATGAAACCATTGGAAATCAAGAATTTCCTTGACCAATACGTCATCGGGCAAGACAATGCGAAACGTGTTTTAGCAGTGGCGGTATATAATCATTACAAACGCCTGAACCAAGCTGACGACAAAAACGACGTTGAGATTGAGAAATCGAATGTCGTTCTCGTCGGCGAGACCGGAACCGGCAAGACACTGCTGGCCAAGACGATAGCCCGTATGCTCAACGTGCCGTTCGCCATCGCCGACGCCACAGTGCTGACCGAGGCCGGTTATGTGGGCGAAGACGTGGAAAACATCCTCGTCAAGCTGCTGCAGGCCGCCGATTACGACGTCGCCGCCGCTGAAAAAGGCATCGTCTTCATCGACGAAATCGACAAGATCGCAAGAAAAGGCGACAACCCAAGCATCACCCGCGACGTCTCTGGAGAAGGTGTCCAACAAGCCATGCTCAAACTCCTTGAAGGCACCGTGGTGAACGTCCCGCCACAAGGCGGACGGAAACACCCCGAACAGAAGATGATCCAGGTCAACACCAAAAACATCCTGTTCATCGCCGGCGGCGCATTCGACGGAATCGACAAGATTATCGCCAACAGAGTGGGAACCAACGCGATAGGCTACGGCTCCGACCTCAAAGAACAAATAGACCGCGATAACCTCCTGCAATATATCGCTCCTTCAGACCTGAAGAAATTCGGTCTCATACCGGAAATCATCGGACGTTTCCCGATACTCACATATCTGAATCCTTTGGACAGACAGACATTGAAACGTATCCTCACCGAACCGAAGAACGCCATCACCAAACAATTCACGAAATTGTTTGCGATGGACGACATCAAACTGATTATCAACGAAGAAGTCCTTGATTTCATCGTTGACAAAAGCATTGAGTTCAAACTCGGCGCACGCGGACTGCGTTCAATACTTGAAGCGATTCTCAATGACGCGATGTTCGACATGCCATCATCAGGCGAAAAAGAACTTAACATCAATCTGGCATACGCGAAAGAGAAATTGGGCAAATCGAAAAATCATTTCCCGCGGCCCTGCACGACAATCAACATCGTGTAAATCAATATCTTGATGTCAACCGCGAGGTTCATGTTTTCAATGTAAAGAATGTCGTATTTCAGACGTTCCACCATTTCATCGACCGTTGAGGCGTAACCGTATTTCACTTCGCCCCAGCTCGTGATTCCCGGTTTAATCTTCAGAAGCATCCTGTAATGCGGTGCTTTCTGGACAATCTGATCGATATAGAACTGGCGTTCCGGCCTGTAGCCCACGATTGACATCTTCCCGCCGAGGACGGTGAAAAACTGTGGAATCTCATCAAGCCTGACCTTACGCATGAACCGACCCCATTTGGTGATTCGCGGGTCGTCGTCTGTTGAAAGCTGCGGTCCCATATCCTCCGCATTGACATACATACTTCTGAATTTCAACATATTAAACGGACGGCCATGTTTCCCGATTCTTTCCTGACGATAGAAAACAGGACCCGGCGACGAACGCTTCACCATAATTGCGGTGAAGAGATAGACCGGCGACAGAATTATTATCACCAATATTGAAGCAATGATGTCAAAGGCGCGTTTCGCCACCGACTGCCACACCGGCATCGGCTCCGGTGAAATCTCTATCAGCGGGGCATGCCAGATCCCCTCCTGCTTGACGGTTCCGAAAACCAGATCCTGCATTATCGGTATGATCTTCACAGTGGCGTTGGTGAGTTCCAACGCGACAAGAATCTTGTCGATAGTTTCAGTCTCCGAACGCTCGATGGCTATTATAACCTCCTCAATATCATAGTCTTTGATAATCTGCGCCACATCTTTGTAATAGCCGAGACGCGGAACATATTTTTCAAGTTTGTAAATGCTCTTGTCATAGACATTCACGAAGCCGACGATGACACTTCCGGATGAAAGTTCCTGATTTTCAATCTCTTTATAAATGTCGCACGCATTGCCGTTACTACCGATAATCAACGTGTTATAACCGATTTTCTTATTATGGATCTGTCTTGCCGTAATTGTGGTTATGGTCAGCCTTCCACAGTAACTTATGATAAACTGCAGGAAATAAAGCACCAGAAACGACGAGTAATACGTCTTGTAAGTGACAATTGTGTCGTTAAGAATCGTTGCGAAGAAAAGTATCACGGTGCCGACGAGCGTCACCAACAAGGTCTCACCCAACTCGCTGACACGTGATTTGAAATAAACCTTACGGTACGAACCGGCGAGAAGATAAAGGAAGACCCATCCTATCGGGATGAAGATGATGCCGATCCAGAAGTTCAGGTCATCATAAACAACATCAAACCTGTCTAAAAAATCAGGCAATTCAGTGCTTTTGCGATAACAGAAAAACAGAAACCACGTCACGACCGACGCGATCCAATCCCACATCACATATTTGAATGTCTGTTTTTTCTTATTTATCTTTTTAATCACGATAAATCAGCTTTATGTTGTCGAAATAAAAGTCCGCCGTCTCGCCATCCAGGATGGAACCGGCCAAGAACAGCTTGAAATATGAAGCACCTTGGTTGTTTGTGACAGTCGGACCAATGTTGACGTAGGCCTTTTTCCACTCATTCGCAGGTCTGAGATATAGAATTTCAAATGTCTCTATTCCATTCTTGGTTTTTGCGAAAAGACCGACTTCAAATTCGACATCACATTTGTAATCAATCTCAAGCAGGATATAATTCCCCTGATTCGGCAATCCATAAATCGGGTCGGTCGCGACGCAGAAATACCTTGTAGAATCGCCAAGCCACACATGGCCGGAATAGACAGAATGCGCCAGGTCGCCAGTCCACGCATTCGGGTCGGTGAAGCGGCTGGCCTTGACAATTGTGGTATCACTGTTGCTCGTCTTGGTGAATTTCAGCTGCGGGCTCTCGAAATCCTCCATAACCTTGAAATGAAAGAAACCCTCGTCAATATCGTAATATTCCGTTGACGGGCTGATGGTGTCAATTTTCCCGGGGACAAATTCGTAATCATTGATTTTGAATGGTTTATAAAATGGATATTGGATTCTCGTGGAAGCTATTCCGTTAAGTTTCACCCCAGGATATAAAATCACGTCGTGTTTGCCTTCGCTTAAGACCGGTATCATGACGGATTCGTCAAATACAGTATCAACTTCGTGGGTCAATGGATTTTCCACAAGAGAAAATTTCGGACGGATTTCGTAGCAGCCGTGGACGTTGCCGTCAACATAGATCCACGCATCGGTGATGGCTTCGGTTGCCGCGCCTTCTCGTGTGTAGTCGGTTGCAAAATCCCAGGACTTTATGCACATATACGCAGGAACTTCCTGATTTCCTTTGAATCTTGTGCATGACATGAAAGACACGACAATAATCCCGATTAGGAACAAACCATGTAATTTCTTCATTTCCGAAAAGATTATAACACTTTTTTGATACTGCAAACGTGCAATGATAAAAAATATTGCCTAACTTAAATGTTTTTGAAGCGATTCCTGATGTTTGCCTATTTCATCAAGAATCATATATGCTGTCTTCAGCACTTCAACGCCGTCTTCGATTGTCACAGGCGGCTCGGTGTCATTCACGATGGCATCGTGGAAACGTTCAAGTTCGGTCTTGATGGCGTTTATCTGATTGATTTGCAATTCTTCGACGGATATTTTCTTGCTTATTCCGCCCGGAATGTCAATCGTCATGTCGAACGGTCCCGGGACTCCGTTCACGTCTTCAATCTTTACGACATCGGCTTTTTTCTCCAAGAAATCCATCGTGATGTAGGCGTCTTTCTGGAAAATCCGGAATTTCCTCATGTTTTTCAACGAGATACGGCTTGTCGTGAGATTCGCCACGGCTCCGTTTTCAAATTCGATCCTCGCCGTCGTGATGTCCGGTGTCGGACTTACAATCGAGACGCCGCTTGCTCCGATTGACTTTATCTTCGACTTGACAATTGTGAGAAGGATGTCGATGTCATGAACAGTGAGGTCGAGCACAACCGGGACATCGCATCCACGAGGATTAAACATCGCAAGCCTGTGAGCCTCAATGAATAACGGATCGTTGATATAACGTTCAGCGGCGATAAATGCCGGATTGAAACGTTCGACATGACCGACTTGAACCTTTACATTCGCTTTTTTCGCGAGTTTGACAAGTTCGTTGGCTTCTTCAACAGTCGCCACAATCGGTTTCTCAATGAATACATTCTTGCCTTTGGCAATGGCTTTCGAAGCACAGGCAAAATGGGCGATTGTCGGTGTCACAATATCCACGACATCCACAGAATCAATAAGTTCATCAATAGATTCATAATTCTTCACTCCCATATTGGCGGCAACTTTGGCAGCCGTATCAGAATCCTGATCGAAGAATCCGACGAGTTGGTATTTCTCAATTTGTTTGAGGCAGTTGATGTGGATCTTTCCAAGATGACCTGCGCCCAAAACTCCTATTTTTAACATGTTCAAAATTTTTGCAAATTTAGGAATTTTTTGTATTTTCGCAACATAAAATTTCAACATGCAGGAAGATAATTATCGTCATAAGGGAATGCGCCAGAATTTAGTGCAAGTGCTTAAGGATAAGGGCATTAGTGATGTGAACGTATTAAAGGCCATAGGCGAGGTGCCGCGACACGTTTTCCTTGAATCTTCGTTTGTAGAGTTTGCATATCAGGACAGACCGTTCCCGATTGGTTCGGGGCAGACAATCTCGCAGCCTTTCACCGTGGCCATGCAGAGTCAGATTCTGATGGTGACGAAAGGCTTGAAAGTGCTTGAGATAGGCACCGGCTCCGGCTATCAGGCGTGCGTGCTGGCGCAGATGGGCGCAAAAGTGTTCACGATCGAACGGCAGCGTAACCTTTACAACAAAACAAAGCCACTGCTGGCAGAACTGCATTATCACATAAAAACATTTCTCGGCGACGGCAACAAAGGGCTTCCGACATTCGCGCCTTTCGACCGCGTGATAATCACTGCGGCGGCGCCGGAAATCCCACAAAACCTCGTTGACCAACTGAAAACCGGCGGCATCATGGTAATACCGCTCAACGACGAGGACGATGCCTTGAAACAGCGCATGCTCCGCCTCACCAAACAGGAAGACGGAACCCTGAAAAGAGAAGAGTTCGGAGAGTGCAAATTCGTCCCGATGCTGAAAGAGGTCGGGAATGATTAGCTAAAAGATGAGAGACGAGAGAATTGTTATTGTTTATTAATCTGATACTTCAAGTATTTGATTGTCAATCCCTGATTCAGCCAGATACCTTCGTAGTAAGTGCGGATTGACTTCACCTCCAAATCATCGTCGTTGGCGTACAAGTCGTTATAATTGTGAACTATCGGGAAATTATTTTCCTTGATGAGACCGCAGGTGTATTCATAAAGAATGTCGCTGTCGGTCTTGAGATTCACATAGCCGTCATGTCTCAGAAACGTGCGGTATCTCTCGACATACGGCATCGCGGTGAGACGTTTGCGGGCCTTAAGTATCTGAGGGTCAGGGAAAGTGATCCATATTTCAGAGATTTCGTCCTTGTCGAAGAAATTCTCTATCAACTCGATGCGCGTACGCACGAAAGCGACGTTTTTCAGTCCTTCCTCGATCCCTTGTTTGATTCCGACCCACATTCTGGCGCCTTTGATATCAACGCCGATGTAGTTGTTTTCAGGGTGAACCTTGGCGAGGCCGACGGTATATTCGCCTTTTCCGCAGCCGAGTTCGAGGATTATCGGATTGTCGTTGCCAAAGAACTCACGCCATTTCCCCTTTAGCGGGAATTTCTCGTCACGAATGCGTTCAAAAGAGTATTCAAACAGATTCGGAAATGTCTTGCATTCGGCAAAACGTTCGAGTTTGTTTTTCTTTCCCACGTTCTTACTTTTTTATCAGGAGCCAAGCCGACTCGTTAACCGTATTCTTTATGACTTCAAGGCGTTCTATCGCAGCTTCCTTTCCGGCAACGGCTTCATATTCGACACGATATTTGCCGCTTTTCTCCGGCAGCACCTGCGCATTCACAAAACCCGATTTCCTGAACTTTTCAGCACATCTCTCCGCGTCTTCCGCATTGTTCAGCGACGCTCCGATTATGCTGTAATATTTTTCATTCCCGATGGTCTTTGGCTTTTCGACTTCAACCTTTCTCAATGTAAGTTCCGGATTGAATTCAAAGACCGGCACTTTGACATCAACGGCATCAAGTCCGTCAACGGCGAAAGTCTCACGGGCATTGAATTTCTCACTTAAATGTTTGACTACAAACTCATTAGGTGAAGAATAGAACAACGGATTCCATGAAGCCAATTTGGAGTCATTTCTGTCCGCACCCCAGCCGAGAACCACCATGGCCGTCGCCACGAGCGTCGAATAAGCAGCCGCACGGTACCACTTGTAGTTGGAACGCGTAAGCTTGTGAGGCACTGATTCTTCAACTTCAGCGACAACAGTCATCGGGGTGTTTTTCGCCTTCTGCTTTTCTTCAATACTCATCTGCAGCACTTGGTATGTCTCGCTTCTGTAAATCGGCTGAGCCGTAAATACAGCGAGACCGAATGCATCGCCATTGAAGTTCACATCCGCATCGGCAGCAAATGCAATATTCTGACTGTCAATATAATAGAGTGTTCCTATTCCTTCAAGATTCAGTTCCTTGTCAACTTCAAGTTTTGCGAGACACTGCATCGCGAAATCATGCAGCAGCGAAACGGCTTCCTGATATGTAACATGTTGTCTTTCACTAAGATAATTTGCGAAGACATCGTCATCGGAAACGAGCTGCGTGTTAAACACAAATTCCTTTGACGGAGGCGTGAGGCGATGCACGGCATAATCGAGACGCGCCGGGCGGTCTTTGGAGATAAAAGCACCGAATTCAGGGATAATCACGCATTCGCGACTACGCATGAGTTCGGCTAAACATTTAATTATCAAAGTGTTCATCATTACAAAAAAATTTAACACATTATTTTTGCATCGCCGCAAAATTACACATTTCTGAAATATCCGGCGATGTCAAAGAAAAATTTTTATCAACAATTTTTAAAAACCGACTCGATCTTTTTGATGTCGTCAGGCACGTCAACAGAATAACTTTCAAATTCTGTCACTCCCATCCTCACGGAATAGCCGTTTTCAAGCCATCTCAGCTGCTCCAGCGACTCCGCCAGCTCCAGCCCTGACTGCGGAAGCGCCGAGATCTCTTTGAGAACCGACGACTTGTAGGCATAAATACCGACATGTCTGTAATAAGTCCTCAAACTCATCCATTTGGCGGTGTCGCTTTCGTTTCTCTGGAAAGGTATGGTGTATCTGCTGAAATACAACGCCTTGCCGTTTTTGTCGATGACGACCTTCACCGCATTGTGGCTCAACAGTTCGTCAAGGTCGCGAATCGGCTTGCAAAGCGATGCAATTTGTGTGTCCTCATCGGAAATCAGCTCGGCGATCTGATTGATTTGCAACGGATTGATGTATGGCTCATCGCCTTGGATGTTAATCACGGCATCAAAGCCGGAGCCGATTTTCTCGACGACTTCACGACATCTGTCCGTTCCGCTTTTATGACTCGATGATGTCATGACAGCCTTGCCGCCGAATCCGGTCACGGCGTCGAAGATACGCTCGTCGTCGGTGGCGACAACGACATCAGAAAGTCGGCTGGCCTTTTTCGACTGCTCGTAAACCCTCTGAATCATCATCCTGCCATTGATGAGAGCGAGAGGCTTGCCTTCAAAACGAGTGGAGCCGTAACGTGCTGGTATTATTCCTAAAATATTCATAATCAAAATAATCCGTTCAACGAAGCGTTGATGTTATCAATAACTGTACTTAAATCCTCCGGGTTCTCAAGCTCGATATTGTCACTTTCAATGATGAGAAGCTTGCCTTTATTATAAGTCGAGATCCAGTTTTCATAACGTTTGTTCAACGCCTTGAGATAGTCGAGTCGTATTGACTGTTCGTAGTCGCGGTTGCGTTTCTGGATCTGCCTGACGAGTGTCGGGACGCTCGCCCTCAAATATATAAGGAGGTCGGGGGCCTGGATGAACGAGGTCATCAGTTCGAAAAGCGACTGGTAACTCTCATAGTCGCGCGTCTCCATGAGACCCATGTCGTAGAGGTTCGCCGCGAAGATGTATGCATCCTCGTATATCGTCCTGTCCTGAATGACATCCTGCCCGCTCTGCCTGATGTCGAGGACCTGACGCAGTCTGTTGTTGAGGAAATAGATCTGGAGGTTGAACGACCAGCGTTGCATGTCGTCGTAGAAACTTTCGAGATACGGATTGTTGTCAACCTCCTCGAAATGAGGTTTCCATCCAAAGTGTTTCGCCAGCAGGCGTGTCAGTGTGGTCTTTCCGGAACCGATATTTCCAGCTATGGCTATATGCATGATATTTAATTATTTAGGTGCTTTTATTACAAAATAAATTCCGAATAGCGAGAAAATGATGTTCGGCAGCCATCCGGCAAGTGCGGGTGACATGCCTCCAGACATCGCGAAAACCCTCGAGAACTCGATGAAGATGATGTACGCAAACGTGATTGTTATCCCGATGCCGAGGCTGAGTCCCATCCCGCCTCGCGTCTTACGGCACGACACCGCCATCCCGATGACAGTAAGGATGATGATGGCCGCCGGCGACGCCAACCTTTTGTGCATCTCTATCTCATATGTCAGGACGTTATCCGCACCTTTCATCTTCTGATAGTTGATATAATTTTTCAGCTCGACGAGATTCATCTCCTCGAAATCCTCGAAGACGTTGTACAAGTCGGTGGGGCGCAGCATTATCGTGGTGTCTTTCGACTTGCCTCTCACGAGATACTCCTCCGGCTCGATGAAATGCTCCACGTAATTAACGATGTTCCAGTTGGCGTTCAAGGTGTCGTATTTGATCCTGTCGGCCATGATTTTATACGTCAAGGTGTGATTGTCAAACTTTTCCATGGTGAATTTGTATCCCGTATAATTTCTCACGTCATAGTTGGCGACATAGACGTAGGTGTCGGGACTTATCTGCGCATGGATGTTCACCCCCGCGCTGCGGGCGAGCACGGTGATGTATTTGTTTTTGAAATCCCTTCTGATCCTGTCCGTCCTCGGAATGAGGAAGTTGCCGAGATAGAACGACGTCACGGCAAGCAGCAGGGCCGCCACCATATAAGGTTTAAGCAGCCGCCAAAAACTCACGCCGCTGCTCAGGATTGCGATGATTTCGGTGTGCCCCGCCATCTTTGAAGTGAAAAAAATGACAGATATGAAGGTGAAAAGGAAAATGAACAGGTTGATGAAATAAGGGATGAACGGAAGGTAGAAGTTGAACACCACCTCCTTCAAGGTTGCGTGGTTGGTGATGAAATCGCCGACATTCTCGGCCACGTCGAACACTATCACGACGACAATGAGCAGGCTGATGGCAAAGAAGAACGTGCCAATGTATTTTTTGAAAATATACCAGTCAAGTTTCGTCATGTCACCGTTGTCGTTTTTCGTTAAGATATTCTGTTTGTGACCTTTGGCAGGATCATGTCGCGCCATTCGGTGAAGTCGCCTTCGATGATATGTCTTCTCGCCGTCCTGGCGATCCAGAGATAGAAGCCGAGATTGTGCACGGTCGCTATCATCGGGCCGAGTATCTCCTTTGAGATGATGAGATGCCGCAGATACGCCTTTGAGTAGTGGCGGTCAACATAAGTCGTGCCGTTTTCGTCGAGCGGCGAGAAGTCGTATTTCCAGCGTTCGTTCTTGATGTTTATGATGCCTTCGGATGTGAAGAGCATCCCGTTGCGTCCGTTGCGCGTGGGCATGACGCAGTCGAACATATCAACGCCGCGCGAAATTGCCTCTATGATATTGGCGGGCGTGCCGACGCCCATGAGGTAACGTGGTCTGTCCTTCGGCAGGATGGCGTTCACCACCTCAATCATCTCGTACATCACTTCCGTCGGTTCGCCTACCGCGAGGCCGCCGATGGCGTTGCCGTCGGCGTTCTTCGAGGCGATGAACTCCGCCGACTGTTCGCGCAGGTCTCTGAAGGTGCATCCCTGAACTATAGGGAAAAGCGACTGATGATAACCGTATTGCGGCTCCGTCTCGTTGAAACGTTTCAGGCATCTGTCGAGCCAGCGGTGCGTGCGGCCCATCGCTTCCTTTGCGTATTTGTATTCTGAAGTGCCGGGGGCGCATTCGTCGAACGCCATCATGATGTCGGCGCCGATGGTGCGCTCGATGTCCATCACTCGCTCCGGCGTGAACAGATGCTTCGAGCCGTCGATGTGCGAACGAAACTCCACGCCCTCCTCCTTCATCTTCCGGATGTCGGTCAGAGAGAAGACCTGGAAGCCGCCGCTGTCGGTGAGTATCGGGTGATGCCAGCCGTTGAACTGATGCAGGCCGCCGCATTCGTGAAGCACGTCGAGACCGGGACGAAGATACAGATGGTAGGTGTTTCCAAGGATAATCTGCGCCTTGATTTCATCTTCCAAGTCCCTGACATGCGTGGCTTTAACGCTCCCGACCGTCCCGACAGGCATGAAAATCGGAGTCTCGATTTCGCCATGATCGGTGGTCAGAATGCCGGCTCGCGCATTGCTTTTCGTATCGTTTTTTACCAATTCGTACTTCATCGAAAAATTTTGTGCAAAGGTAAGAAAGTTTTTGAATGGAAAGGGGGAAAAGGAAAAAAGTTTTTAATCGTTTCAATAGTTTCAAAGTTTCATCCTGAAACCCTCTGAAACTTTTAAAACCTCTGAAACAAAAAAAACACTATCTTTGCAGCGTAATTTTAAAATTTTTAACGATATGCTTTTCAGCAATAACATATTGAGCATCATTATTTTAGGCATTTTCATCCTGACGTGGGCGATTCAGATGGCGTACATCTGGGGGCTTTTCAGCCATATCGCTTTTTTCAAGAAAAACAAATACGAAAGCAAAGGCGTGGCGAGTTATGAGCCTGTCTCCGTCATCGTATGCGCCCGCGACTCCTATGAATATCTCGTTGACCTCGTGCCAAAAATTCTTTCGCAGGACTATCCTGATTTTGAATTGGTTATAGTGAACGACTGCTCTGTTGACGAGACGACCGAATATCTCAAGGAGCTTGCAATACAGCATCCCGAGGTGAACATCGTGTCGCTGACACAGAGCCTGAATTTCTTCCACGGGAAAAAATTCCCGCTCAGCGTGGGGATCAAATCCGCGAAGAACAACCTGCTGCTCCTCACCGACGCCGACTGCATGCCGAACGATGACCAGTGGATCCGCAACATGGCCGGCGCATACCGTAACGGGACGGAAGTCGTTCTCGGATACGGTCCGTATTTCAGACGTAAAGGATTGCTGAACAAGCTGATACGTTTCGACACTCTCTACACTGCGATGCAATACCTTTCGATGGCACTCGGCAAGAAACCTTACATGGGCGTCGGAAGAAACCTCTCGTACCGCCGCGAGACATTTTACAAAAACAAAGGATTCACCTCACATTACAACATCCCTTCAGGCGACGACGACATCTTCATCAGTCAGGTGGCGAACAAGAGAAACACCCGTATCTTCATCGACCCGAAAAGCAGGATCGAGTCGGAGCCGAAGCACTCTTTCGGTAACTGGATTCGTCAGAAACGCCGCCACTACTCCACCGCAAACATGTACAAACCGCTGACAAACAGGATATTGGGGACGCTCTTGGCAAGTCGTCTTTTCTATTACGCCTCACTGATTGCATTGTTCTGCCTGCCTCATGCCTTCGACATTGCAACATGGGATTACTACTATTATATAATAATAGGTGCTTTCATGCTGCTGCACTACGGAAGCATGTTCACGGTGTATTTCCTCTCCGCCAGACAACTCGGAGAGAAGAAACTCGGTCTTGTCTTCGTCACGTTCTACGATATTTTCTTCGTGATTTTCACCATGTTGCTCGGATTAAGAAACATGATTTCCAAACCGAAAGGGTGGTAAACAGCTTGTTCGCCCACGTTTTCTTTATTCTTCCTGTCCTTGGTAAACCAACAGGCTCGCGTCGTCTCTTCGGAAGATTTCGTTGGCGACATCTATAAGCTCCGCGGCGGTGATTTTTTCGAGTTTCGCTATCGTCTCCGGCAGCGTCTCAATGTGTTCTTCGAAGAATCCGGCGCGTATCATGCCCAAGAGGTCGTTCATGCCCGACTCGTTACTCAACGCCACCTGCCCGATGAGTTGCTTCTTTGCGTTTGACAGCTGCAATGTGCCGAGTCTCTTTGTCATCAGTTTGTTTAATTCCTTGAATACCAATTCTATTGATTTCTCCTGTGAATGCGGGTCAACGCCCATGTAGATGGTGTAGTTGCCCGTGTCGGAATATGCGTTGTACTGTGATTCGATGGTGTATGCGAAACCGTATTTCTCGCGTATGTTGAGGCCGAGGCGTGTGTTCATGCCAGGTCCGCCGAGGATGTTGTTCAAGAGAATGAGTTTCAGCTTACGTTCGTCGTTATATGGGTATGCGAGTCCGCCTATGATGACGTGTGTGAGATGGCTGGTGCGTTCCTCTATCTGTGTCTTCGCCGGCAACGGCGTGAACGGCACTCTCCCGAAAGGCACGGCTTCGCCTTCGCAGTCGGCGAAAAATTTCTCCGCCATGCATTTGAAATCCTCGAAGGAGATGTCGCCGATGCAGGCGAGTACCATGCGGTCGGGGGCGTAGTGCGACTTATGGAAACGCACTATGTCGTCGCGACTGTATCCGCTCACCAAGTCGACGGTGCCGAGGATGTTACGTCCGAGTTGGTGTCCTCTGTAGAGGAGGTTCTCGAACTCATCGAAGATCTCGTCGGCGGGTGTGTCGCGGTAGGAGTTTATCTCGTCGAGGATGACTTCCTTCTCTTTCTCCATCTCGTTTTCCGGGAAGGTGCTGCTGAAAATGACATCGGCGAAGAGATCCATCGCCTTGCCGAGATGTTCTTTCAGGAAGGAGGCGTGGATGCAGGTCTCCTCCTTGGTGGTGTAGGCGTTGAGGTCGCCGCCCACGTTTTCGAGGCAGCTCAGGATGTGATATGCCTTGCGCCGCTTTGTGCCTTTGAACACCAAATGCTCGATGAAATGCGCCAGTCCGTTCTCGTCGGGTCGTTCATCGCGCATCCCGGCGTTGACCATGAGGGCCAGATGCGCCACTTCACCGGCGCGCCGCCGGTGAAGCAGCTTTATTCCATTTCGTAAAATCGATTGCGAAATTATAATCTCGTCAGACATTTATTTCTTCTTTCTGAACATGTTGAAAGCGTCGCTGCTGTCGCAACTTCCTGATTCAGACGACTTTCCCATCCAGTTGTTGATCTCTGCCACTCCATCGCTGTCGCCAAGCACCCTGAACGCTCCTTCCGGTTCAAGATTGGGGTTGCCGCTCGTCTCGACAAGGATGACGGCCACCTTGAAGTCGATGATGCCGACTTTCTCATCCCAATTGCCGCTGAAAATCGTTGATTGTTTCGCATACATGCCGTCCGGGTAGCCTTCGGTTTCGTAGTAACAACTGAAGTTGTCGCCTGTGCCCGTGATCTTCACCTTGCTGACATGCTCCTCATAATATGCGCCGTAGCCGCCCTGCGGGTTGACGATGCTGTCATCCCACTGCTTCCCGTAGAAATCCAGTCCGTTCTCCTCGGAATAAACGAAAGCGATGTATCTGTCGTAGTAAATTGTCGAGTCCTCCGAATGGTCGTATGAAGCGCAGATGAGCATGTGAGGTGCCGACACGAACTGCCCGTTGAGATGCGGCGGCGTGGTGCCTTCGTAAATGTTCATGTATTTCGTGATTGAATCCTGAACTTCGACAGGAATCACATCCTCCGGGACATCAGGCGTGATAATCACGACTTTGTCTTTATCTTTCTTGCATGAAACGAATGTTGTGATCGCCACTAAAACCGCCAAAAAAGCAGCTGTTCTGATTTTCTTCGATGTATCTTTTTTCATTGTGATATATTTTAGCGTGCAAAAATACTAATAATTCTTCAAATGCGTTAATTTTTTAAAAAAATAAAAAAGTGCTTTTTGAAATTCTTTATCTTTGCAGAATAATTTTTAAAGGAAATGAGAGCCAAAATACTTTTAGTTATCATGCTTTTAACGACGGTGTGTGCTGTCGCTCAGGAGGATTTGAGCAGGCTCAACACATACGGCGCGTCGAGGAACAACAAATACAGGGACATCAAAAACGAATGCATCGGCACATGGATGTTTCAGGTGACGTACGCCCACCATTGGCCGGGTGCCGACACCAAGGTGCTGTACAACCATAACAACTCCGTGGGCGGCGGTGTCTATTACAAGACCGGCAAGAACTGGCTCTTCGGATTCAACGGCAACTTCATTTCGGGAAACAGCGTCAAGATCAGCCGCGAAGACCTCTTCGGAGAGATTCTCGACGTGAACGGCGAGATCATCACCGGCGACGGCATATACGGCAGCTACGCCTTGTTCGAGAGAGGCGCACATTTCCAGCTCTGCGCCGGGAAAGTCTTCGCCTTCAAGAAACCCAACCCTAACAGCGGTATCTTCATCAAAGGCGGACTCGGCTACCTCTTCAACCGGCTCAGGACAGAGTTCGGCTCCTACGCCTCGCCACCGCCGGCACTCAACGGCGACTATCTCTACGGCTACGACCGCAAACGCGGCGGATTCGCCTATTCCGGCGAAATAGGCTATCTCTTCCTAAGCAGCACCCGCGTGCTCAACTTCTCGGTGTCGTTCGAGTTCACGCAGGCTCACACAGCCCCGCAACGCGATTGGGACTTCCATCTCATGCAGGGCGACAATGGCAAATACCTTGACAGATATTACGGAATCAGATTCGCCATCTATATTCCTACTTACAAACGCGCACCAGCCGACTACTATTATTATTAGGAGTTTGAGGTGGTTAGGAATTTGAGGTGATTTAGGTGATAAGGAGTTTAGTTTTGAAATGAGAGTTTTTTATTCTTTGATCGTGAAAACATACAGCGGCCTGATTCATGCCGCCGCTGCTTTTGGAAACAAGAAGGCCAGGTTCTGGCGCGACGGCCGCAAAAACCAGTGGGATACGTTGAAACAGGACAATCCTGACGACCAATGGGTATGGATGCACGTGTCATCACTCGGCGAGTTCGAACAGGGTCTGCCGGTAATCGAAAGACTGAAGGAAAACTATCCGCAATACAAAATCCTGCTCACCTTCTTCTCGCCTTCCGGCTATGAAGTGAAAAAGAAATTCCCTTTAGCCGACAAAATCGCCTACATGCCGACCGACACCATCGACAACGCACGCCGACTCGCGGCGAACTTCAAACTGAAAGCCGCTTTCTTCGTGAAATATGAATTCTGGTTTAATTACATAAAAGTGTTGAGAGACAACAACATCCCGTTGTTCTATATCTCTGTGATACTCCGTCCTGGCCAGTATTTCTTCAAGCCTTGGGGCAGATGGTTCAGAAACGGACTCCGTGACGTGAAATATTATTTCGCCCAAAACGATGAGACGGCAAACCTGCTGAACTCCATCGGCATCGAGAATGTCACGGTGACCGGCGACACGCGTTTCGACCGCGTCTATTCAATCGCACAGAAAGCGCAGCGTTATCCTGATGTGGAGAAGTTCATCGGAGACAGGAAATGCATCATCGCGGGAAGCAGCTGGCCTTCAGACGAACGCCTTCTCTGTCCTTTCATCGAAAAAATGCCCGACGACTATTGCTTCATCATGGTGCCGCACGACATCTCCGATTCACATATCAGACAAATCGAGTCACATCTCAAAGACTATCAGCTTTACACGGAACTGAATCCCGACGTAAAATCGAAAGTATTGGTCATCAACACGATAGGGATGCTTTCCAAGATTTACCGCTACGCACGGTTCGCCTACATCGGAGCCGGTTTCTACGACGGAATCCATAACATCCAGGAAGCAATCGTCTTCGGCGTGCCTGTCGTCTTCGGCCCGAAATACCACGACTTCGAGGAAGCCGTTGACCTCGTGGAACTGAAAGGCGCCTTCGTCATCAACAACCAGAATGAGCTTGACAGCGTCTTCGACAGATTCATCGCCGACGAAGGTTTCTATAAGGATGCATCAAAAGTCTGCAACGACTACGTGGCAAAAAAAATCGGCGCCACCGACGTGATAATGAAAGTGCTGGAAACGGAGATTTGAGTGGAGTGTTGAGAGTGGAGTGTTGAGAGTGGAGTGTTGAGAGTGGAACAAAAAACTCGTGCAACTTGTGTTAAAAACTTGTGTTAAAATTTGTGTTAAAAAAATATGACAACAACATTAAAATTCAGAAACGACGACAACGTCAAGGCGAAGGTTTTCATCCTCGACGGAATTGAGAATATTGACAAGATAGGTCTCCGTCCCGAAGAGGCGGAGTATATTAGGAAATCATACGAGGACTCGAAGGACAAGTCCGTCGTCATCGACAGATACACGGAGCTTTTTGTGATTTTCTTCGTCGCCGCCGACGTTGAGGAGAGGGATTTCATGGAGCAATGCCGCCGCAAGGGTTCCGCCATCTGTAAGTTATTGAACAAAAACAAATACGAAGAAGTCCTCATTCAGGACATCGGCGCGAAACGCTGTGCCAAGATGGGGACGGCGGAAGGCATCATGCTGGCGAACTATGAGTTCAAGAAATACAAGACCGATGCCAAGGCGAACACCTTGAAGACCGTCTGGCTGATGGAAGGCACGGCTTGTGAGGACTGTGTCGAGAAGATGAACGTCACCATCGAGGCCACCTTGTTCGCCCGCGACCTCGTCAACGAGCCGGTGAACCATCTCAACGCCGAAGACCTCGCCGACATCATCAGTACGAAGGTGCGTGAAGTTGGCGGACATGCCGAAGTGCTCAACAAGAAGAAGATCGAGGCACTCAAGATGGGCGGTCTTCTCGCCGTCAACGCAGGAAGCACCGACGACCCGACGTTCACTATTTTGGAATGGAAACCCGAAAACCCTGTCAACGAGAAGCCTGTAGTATTGGTCGGCAAGGGCATAGTGTTCGACACCGGCGGCTATAACCTCAAGACCGCGCAGTTCATGAACGACATGAAACACGACATGGCGGGTGCCGCCACCGTGGCTGCCGCCGTCTATGCCGCTGCCAAGGCGAAGCTCCCGGTCCACGTCATCGCCCTCGTTCCGGCCACCGACAACCGTCTCGACGGCAACGCACATGTCACCGGCGACATCATCACGATGTTCGACGGCACTACTGTCGAGGTGCTGAACACCGACGCCGAAGGACGCCTCATCCTCGCCGACGCCCTCGCCTACGCAAAGAAGTTCGACCCGATGATGGTGCTTGACTTCGCCACCCTGACAGGTGCGGCATCGTATTCCATCGGGCCATACGCCACCGTGGTGATGGGCAAGGACTCCGATGAGATATGCAAAAAACTTGAAGACATCGGCGAACGCGTCTATGAACGTCTCGTGAGATTCCCGATGTTTGAGGAATACGGCGACATGGTGAAGTCGGACCTCGCCGACCTGAAAAACGTCGGCGGCAGGTTCGGCGGCGCCATCACAGCAGGCAAGTTCCTCGAACACTTCACCGACTACCCATGGCTGCACTTCGACATCGCAGGCACGGCGTTCCTCGACAAGGCGGAATATTACAAACCCGCCGGCGCGACAGGAATACACGTCAGACTGCTGATGAAGTTCCTCAGAGAGATGAGAGATGAGAGATGAGAGAAGCTGGCACACGAGGAAGCAACCCCATCATGCGCCAGCCACTTTCTACTTTATGACTTTATAAACTTTCCACTAAACCGCCTTCCACTCGACGATATTCTTCTTCTCGCTCGAGAAACTCACTCCGATGCGGAACAGTTTCCTCGGATCGGCGGCGTAAGGCTCGGCGTAGCCTTTGTCATCAATCTGCTTCAACGCTTCGGCGGCGGTGCCGTCAAGCTTGAACTCGAAGATATAGACGTAATCGTTCGCCTCCACGATGATGTCGGCGCGACCTCTTGAATTTTCTTTTTCAGTTAAAGTCGTATAGCAGGATAAAAGTCTGAATATCAGATATAACGTGTAATGATAGTGGCTCTCGTAACTCCACACGCGTTCCTGATAGTTTGCGTTGTAAGGGATGCTGCCGAAGAAGCCGGTCAACGCGTCGCGCATGTCGTCGAGGCGGCATTCGTCGAGCATATCGTTGATATCCATGACCAAGCAATTCGTACCGCCGTGGCTGTCTTTGAGGTAGTCGTTGACGAGCAGGTCAACGAAGCCGTTCTGCACCTCGTTGTTAGGGAAGTCCAATTTGTAAAGCCCCTTCCTCCCGTCATAGCCTTTTATCGTGAGGTAGCCGCTCTGGTATATCATCGCCAGCGGGTCTTCGGTGTCGGCCTTGTAGTCCATGAAATATTTCTTCGCGTACTGCTTGCTCAATATCTCCTGAATGTTCGTCCTGTTGCGGTCAAGCAGCTTCATCAGGTACGTCGGAGTGCCGGATGCGAACCAGTAGTCATCTATTTTCCTGACGTTCAGCGCATTCAGCACGCTGTACGGGTTGAAGATGTCGAGCATCACCTCTTTCGACGACTCTTCGTCCCACGCTCCCTCGGAGAAATGGTAGCCATCGTACTGTTTCTTGAGCAGCACATACATCTCGTCTTTCGTGCAGCCGTGTTTTCTCGCCATCACCGCTATCTCAGAATCGAAATATTCAACAAGTTCATCCTTCGTTATGCCGCAAAGCGCATCGAACTTCGGGTTCATGCTGATGTCCTCCGGCTGGTTGAAGCCGCTAAAGACGCTCACCTGCGAGAACTTCGTCACGCCTGTGAGTAGCACGAAGCGGAGATGCTCGTCGGTTTCTTTGAAGGTGCTGTATATCTCCTTCAGCGCATCGCGGTTGAGCTGCTCTTCAGGCTCCATCAGCACGTCGAGCATCGGCTTGTCGTATTCGTCAACGAGGACGACGACCTTCCGTCCGGTCTTCGCGTGCGCCGCCGCGATGACATTCGCAAAACGGATGCCAATCTCTTCATATTTTTTGCTGACACCGTATTCCTCCTCCCATTTGTCAAGATAATTTCTCATGACATTAGAGATGTAATCAGGGTTCTTGAAATTGCCTTTGGAGAAATCTATCCTGAACACCGGGTATTGCACCCAGTCCTTCTCCAATTCATCAATCTTCAGGCCTTTGAAAAGCTCCCTCTCGCCCTTGAAATAGCTTTCAAGCGTTGATATCAGCAATGATTTTCCGAACCTGCGCGGACGGCACAGGAAGCATATATGTTTCTGCGCGAGGTCGTAAACAAGGGCGGTCTTATCGACATATACCATCCCGTTTTCGATGATGGTGCTGAACGTCTGGGTTCCGATCGGGTACTTCATAACGATATTATTTTTTCAGGCTGCAAAAATAATAAAAGTCCAGCATACAGACGCAGATTCCGCGAGGATTTTTTTCGATATGCCGGGTAGATGCCGGGCACACGTGCCGTGTACCCGGTTATTGAGGTACTGCCCTGCGGGCAGCCCGGACACGGACAGGCAGCTGACCCACAAGGAAGAAAATCCTCTTGCGCCAGCCTATCCCTCGCATGGTTGCTCCCCAGCAGAGCCATGCTCCGTTTCGGCTGACGGGGACAAAATTACAAATTAATAACGGACGTGATGCAATATCAGGAAAATAAACTCCCTGTGTCGGAAGCGTACTTATTGACAAGGTCGTTGACATCAACAGACACCATACTTTATTCTGATTTATTCGGTCACATGTCAAGCTGTACATTCATGTTTTTTTGAAAAAACTTTGACCGGGGGAACTGTTTTATGATGTTTTAAAAAGAGAATTTACAAAAGATTTTTCTCATGTTCGTCGTCGCACGGCTTTGCAGGAAAAACAAAGGCAACGGAAAAGGGCTGAACCCCTTCGTGGAATTCAGCCCTTTCTTTCCGCTTTTCAAAAATTTTCAGCGGGCGTCAGTACAATCTGACACGAGGCGCACAGCGGCTCCATTGAAACCGAACATATCGCCTACGCCTGTTGAACCAGTATCATAGAAGAATAAATTTCTCGCTCTTCGCGAATCTCTCTCATCACCTGCTGTCGATGAAGACCAGTAGAGGCCGATTTCGTTAACACTCCAAACATAATTGCCTACGCCGCGTTGGCCAGCGGCAGGGAGGAACACGAGACCGGCGTCCTCGGCTGCTTCCCAAGTCAACGGATCAGATGTTCCATTGTACTCAGATTGAAGTGGGTAGTTCTCAAGATTCCAGTCGTCAGGGGCTATCAAAAAACCTCTCACTCCGTTGACCATAACATTTTTCTTGTACTTGCCCCTGCGGGCTTCATGATCACCATCTATATCACATAGGTAATACCACTCATCCCCGCTCAGCGTGCGCCATATCCCAGCTTCGTTGCCGCCGTTGGCGATGGCGTTATGCACGCCCCAGTCGGCCTCGGCGAATTCATATTCGTAGTTATTTGTGAGATTGAAGCCACCGTGACCATCTTTTATCGGGCCATAACCTAAACCGACGTTCTGATATGGATTTCCTGGATCTTCCGGGTCTATCTCTTCTTCATCTTCTTCATATTCATAATCCCCCATGTAATGGGTGTTGTATGGCTGGTAGTAAATGTTTCCATTGTTCCATCCGCTTGTACCCCAGCCGAACAAGCCCACGATGTCTTGGTATTCATAGTCCTCGCCGACATCCTGACCATCACTTTCCACGGTCTCGTACTGGTTGGCGGCGAACTGCCATGTACTGCTTGACTTCACATATTGCAGGTTGCCTTGTGAGAACCAGACTTTCACATCATCTTCAGTACCATCCTCCATGTCTTCTCCAGCACTTACGGTGAACAAGCGCGGAAGTGCGCCTACGGGTGCGGTTGGAGCGATGGTCTGTGTTGTGAAATCTTTCTGTTCACCGTAAACGATAACTTCGTTGCCGTCTTTTGCCGGTGCATATTTGGCATAAGCGCGGGCATAGTATTTCGTATTGGCAGTAAGGCCTGTAAGCGCAACGGTGTAGTTTTCTCCCTTGCATGGCGCGGTGTATGGAACCACGGTGCCATGATCCAGGTCCGGGTTTTCGCTTGTGCTGTACACAACGCCATGCTCGGTGGCCTGTGAAACAGCGTTGGGTTCGATACTGTATTTGACATCTGCGCTTTCAGCAGTAATATTTTCAACATCACCAGTAGTCACCGCTGATGTAAGATTGACCTTTATCGCATTGGTCAGAAATGCATTGCATTCTATCTCGGGCACTTCGCCGAATTCGCCGCTCCAACCACCAGAAAACGAAGCTGTGCCACCAGACACTGCACCCTGCGGGAGAAGTATCGCCCAGTACTCGCTGCCTGATTTGTGGTTGAGGGTTATCTTGCCGTTATTGGTTTCATCTGCGATATAGCTGAAACTCCTGCCGCCTAAATCCACCGTCACCTTGTTGTTCATGCCGGTGATGCTCACCATGCCTTCGCCGTCGTAGTTCTGGACATCGAACTTCACCAAGGCGCACTTGTTCAGCAGTCTGGCCGAATAGCCTGTCACGTCTGACGTATATTTCCTGTCCGACGCGGCGCCCGAAATCACCGGGAGTCCGTCGCTCTGGTCGCTGATGTCGGCGGTGAGTTCTGCAGTACCTGTTG